>JAFLCE010000043.1 GCA_017303655.1 Anaerolineae bacterium | reverse complement strand
GAATGAGGCGGGCAGTCACGAAAAAACTGGCATCTGGGCAAGCCCATCCCAGCGTGATTGTCTCCATCATTCCACTTATGAAACTTTCCGCGTTCTGCGCGGTCTAACCTGATAAGAAATTGGAGAACACAATGGGACTTGCAGATTTACACATTCACACGATCTACAGCTACGATGGCACCGCCACCATCCCTGCTGTTTTGCGCCGCGCTAAAAATATCGGGCTGAACGTCATCGCCATTACAGATCATGACGAGATCGCAGGCGCGCTCGAAGCCGTGAAACTCGCCTCACACTACGGCGTGGAAGTGATCCCCGGAAGTGAGATCACCACCGCTGAAGGCGACTTGCTGGCACTCTTCATTCACGAAAAAATTCAACCAGGGTTATCACTCATTGAAACCCTGTTGCGCGTGAAAGACCAGGGCGGGGTGGCAATTGCCGCTCACCCCATGGCAGGCGGAATGGGCATGAAAAGCTTGACCCCTTACTCGATCCTCAAGGCATTGAAGCACCCGATTGCCGGTTCTATCTTAATAGGCATTGAAACCTATAACGGCTCCGCCATCGACCGCTTGAGCAATCATTATGCAGAGATATTTACCAACACCCTGCCGATCGCTCATATTGGGAATAGTGATGCGCATACCATCGACACAATTGGTTTCGGCGCAACAGAATTTCCTGGCACAACGGCTGCCGACCTGCTGATATCCATCCGTGAGCGAACCACACAAGTACGTAAAATAAATGAATGGAGCGCCTTTCGGGTATTGGGCAGTTGGGGCATTCGCTATCTCGAAAGTACCTTCGCCCGGCTTTCCCTCCTCACTCAAGCCCAACAGCAGGCACAAACTCAGGCGCAAGCCTAAATCCTCTGTACTGTTTGTCATTTTTAATGAAGTAACGGTACACTGCATCCCACAGAATTCCTCAGATCGGGGAGGCTGTGGGATGTTTCATCCCCACTTATTTGATCTATAAATTCTTCCAACATTGATCCATCAAGGAAACTACAATGACTAAACGAATCCTAGTTACCAACGACGACGGCGTACTCGCCCCCGGCTTGCTGGCACTCGCCATAGAAATGCGAAACCTCGGTGAAGTGACCATCCTCGCCCCAGATCGAAACTGGTCCGGCGGCGGTCACGTCAAAACATTAGACCGTGCCTTGCGCGTGCGCGAATTCCGCCTCGAAGACGGCTCACAAGCCTTCGCCAGCGACGGCGCTCCCAGTGACTGCGTCTCACTGGCATTGCTTGGTTATTTCAAAGAAAAATTTGACCTGGTCGTTTCCGGCATTAACGTAGGCGCGAATCTCGGTCACGATGTGACCTATTCTGGCACCGTCACCGCCGCAATGGAGGCGGTCATTGCCGGGGTTCCCGGTGTTGCCCTTTCGCTTGAAATCCCCGAAGGGACGATCCAACCTGTTGATTACACCGCATCCGCGTATGCGGCACGCATCGCCGTGGAAAATGTCCTCGCACACGGTTTGCCCGAAGAAACTTTACTCAATGTCAATATTCCGTTCTTGAAAAAGGAAGAACTCAAAGGTTTCCGCGTCACCCGTCAGGGACTGCGCGTGTATCACAGCCGCCTCGACGAACGCATCGACCCGCGCAACCGCCCCTATTATTGGATCGGCGGCGACGCCCCCACCGGCGTGCCTGAATCCGGCACCGATGTCGGCGCACTGTCTGAAGGCTATATCTCCGTCAGCCCGCTGCAGTTGGATCTCACAGCCTATCGTGCCCTATCCGATGTCAGTACCTGGGAATGGAAATAAAATGACCCCGAAGGGGTCAAATGATTCTAGCCTTTACAAATTATAAAAATAAACCCCGAAGGGGTGACATGGCTTTGAAAACCTGTGTCATCCCTTCGAGATTTTTTATATCAACTGTCGTTCTATAATCATTGCACCCCTTCGGGGTTATACGCTGGCTTTTAGAACTCGACTTTTCTGTAACGGCATGATTTGATACGCACCACAACAAGCGGGGATTAACAACGTATCGAACTTATTAAGGACGAACGCCTCACCCTCTGCTGTCACTTGGATCTGCCCTTCGATCACGGTCAACCCGTGAAATGATTCGCCCCTCGTTTCTAGGCTGACAGTTTTCTTCTCCACTCGAATTTCATCCAACTGAAAATACTGGCATTGCGTGAGCGTGGTTACTTCGCCATCTTCGATCTGTGGCGGCTTGATTGGCAGGGATGCCAATTTGGGGTTTGAAACCGCAACAGATTTCTCAATATGCAATTTACGCGTTTCGGTTTCGGGTCTGCCCCAATCGTAGACGCGGTAGGTGATATCAGACGTCTGCTGAATTTCGTAGATGAGCATACCCGGTCCCAGCGCGTGGACGGTTCCCGGATGCATGAACAGGGTATCGCCTGCGACTACGTTCACCTTCTCCACCAACTCCAGTGTTTTCTCACTTTTGCTTTGAATGGCGGTAGTCAACTGCTCGGCAGAGACATTGGGTTTAATGCCAGCAATCAACTCGGCATTTGGCTCGGCTTCGAGCACATGCCAGGCTTCGGTTTTGCCGAACATGCCTTCGCCCTCCAACTTTTGCGCCTGCTCATCATTCGGGTGGACTTGTAACGAAAGCCATTGCGCACAATCCAGAATCTTTACCAACACAGGGAAACGATTGCCCGTCTGCGCGACGGCTTTTGTACCGAGCAGGTCAACGCCGAATTCAGAGGAAAGGTCTGAGAGGCTGCGCCCGGCATACGGTCCAGACGTGATGCGGTTGCCTGCAAAGATGATCCACGCCTCAGCGGTGGGAACGATCTCCGGGCGGAGTCTTGATCCACCCCAAACATAGTCACGATATTCGGGAGCCAGTGAGAAGGGAGTTTTGTTCATGTATTGATTGTAACAAAATTGAGGGAGGGACTTTATTAACAAATTTAACAAGATGTTAACTTGTCCTTCCATTGACCTTAAGGGCTGGTTGATAACATCCAGCCTGTAGTCAAAATACAATAGGAGAAATAGAGAAATGTCTAAGATTTTTCGTACGTCAATTTTCGTCTTGGTTGCGTTAAGCCTCGTGCTCGCCGCCTGTGGCGCCCCGGCAACTGAAGCCCCCGCTACTGAAGCTGCGACCGAAGCCGCAACCGAAGCCGCTACCGAGGCTCCCACTGAAGCTGTTGTGGAAGACCCGATGGCGATGTATGCCCCGGATGCCGTGACTGGTGATGTGGTAACCGCTGGTTCCTCCACCGTGTTCCCCGTTTCCGAACGCATGGCTGAACTCTTCCAACAGGAAGGCTTCACCGGCAACGTCACCGTTGACTCCATCGGTACCGGTGGCGGTTTCGAACGCTTCTGTGTCGCTGGTGAGTCTGATATCGCCAATGCCTCCCGCGCCATCAAGGACAGCGAAGCCGAAGCTTGTGCTGCCATTGGTCGCGAACCCGTTGAATTCCGCGTGGGCACCGATGCCCTCGCCGTGGTCGTGAGCTCCAGCAATGAGTTCGTCACCGACCTCACCAAGGAACAACTCGGCAAGATCTACACCGGCGAATTCACCACTTGGGATCAGGTTGATGCCTCCTTCCCCGCCGAAGCCATTCAGATCTACTCCCCCGGCGCTGACTCCGGCACTTTCGACTACTTCGTCGAAGCCGTGGTCGCTCCTCTGACCCTCAATGCTGACGGCAAGGCTGACACCGGTCTCGGTGAAGAAGCCGTCCTCGGTCTCGAAGGCGCTCAGTTCTCCGAAGATGACAACGTCCTCGTTCAGGGTGTTGTTGGTAGCGAGTATGCCATCGGTTACTTCGGCTATGCTTACTATGTTGAGAACGCTGACACCCTCAAGGCGCTCAATATCGAAGGTGTTGAGCCCAATCAGGAAGATGTTGATAACGGCACTTACCCGCTCGCCCGCCCGCTCTTCATCTACTCCACCGCTGCCATCATGCAGGAAAAACCGCAGGTTGCCGCGTTCATCTACTTCTACCTCACCAACCTCGAAGATAACATCATCGATGTAGGTTACTTCCCCGCTCCCGCCGCTGATCTCGATGCTGCTATGAGCGCCTGGGAAACCGCTGTTGGTAAGTAAAATAAAGATCCTGTAATATTGGGCTGGTCTCTAAAAAGAGACCAGCCCATTTCTTCTTACAATTGAACCTGTGGAATTATTATTATTTTTAAAGTAAGATTTGGTTCAATACAATACCTATTCAAATCCTATCAAGAGAGAAGCGTATGAAGGAAGAAGCCCTCAACATCAAGCCAATGGAAACGCAGAATTTCCGTCAGTTCGATTTGAAAAAGAAACTGCGAATTAGCGAGACCATAATCCAAGGATTACTTTTCTTTGCCGGAATCCTTTCGATATTCGTAACCGTGGCGATCGTCTATGAACTTGGCAAGGAAGCCCTGCTCTTTTTTAATGACCCTGATGTGACGTTGCTCAAATTTTTTGGAACGACCAAATGGCAGCCGGGCATTGGGCAATATGGGATTTGGGCGTTAGTATCCGCCACCCTGACGACAAGCGCCATTGCCATTTTTATCGCATTACCGCTGGGTTTGGCATCTGCCATTTACCTAAGTGAATATGCCTCCAATCGAATGCGTTCCATTTTGAAACCCATCCTCGAAGTTCTGGCAGGCATCCCAACCGTGGTGTATGGTTACTTTGCCCTCTTATTCGTCACACCTATCCTGAAACTTATTTTCAAAGACGGCATACAAGTCTACAATATGCTGTCTGCGGGTTTGGTAATGGGCATTATGATCCTGCCGCTTATCGCTTCCATGAGTGAAGATGCGCTAAGCGCTGTGCCGCGGGCTCTGCGTGAAGGTGCCTATGCCATGGGCGCTACTAAACTGGAGACCAGCCTACAAGTGGTACTCCCAGCTGCGCTTTCCGGCATTGGGGCTGCGGTAATCATAGGCATTTCACGCGCTGTCGGTGAAACCATGATCGTGGCTGTCGCGGCGGGGGCCGGATCAAATTTCTCCTTCAACCCGCTGGATGCTGCCGAAACCATGACCGGGCACATCGCGCGCATCAGTGGTGGTGACCTTTCCTATAACACCATTGACTACACCAGCTTATTCGCCATTGCGCTGATGTTGTTCCTGGTGACACTTGTTTTGAATCTCATCAGCCAGTGGGTGGTTAATAAATTCCGGGAGCAATACGAATGAGCGAACAAAATAGAAACTACCCGGAAGGCTCCGCCTTCTATTCTGAATTACGAAAACGCTACCTTACCGCGTCCATCTGGCAAACACTCTTCCTGTCTGCATTGGTCATTGCCGTCCTCAGCCTAACCGCTTTGATCTATAACGTATTGGATGGCGCCTTCGGCTATGTGGCTTACGAATATAAGAACGATCCTGCTGAATTCACCTCCACCCCCATCAATGAACTGACCCAAGAAGAGTTGTTGATCATCTTGAAAGAGGGTCTATCCTCAGGCGCATACACGAAATTGGATAATGAACAAAAGATGGAGGAGCGTTCTCAGGCTGACCTTTACATCCTTCTCCTCGAACGCCTCCTTCAAATCGATACGAAAGGTACATGGAGCATGACCGACTCTTTGCTCCGTGGTGATGAAATTCGCGCTGAGGTTGCCGAAAAATACCCGGAAGCCGAACTGGAGTTTCGTTCCTGGTTGACGCCTCAATTCCTTACTACCCCCATGTCATCCAAAGCTGAATTTGCCGGTGTTCGAACTGCTGTTTTGGGTTCGCTTTGGCTGGTAGGTATTGCAATTCTCTTCGCACTTCCAGTTGGCGTAGGTGCAGCAATTTACCTACAGGAATATGCTCCGCATAATTGGTTTACTAATATCATTCAGACCAATATCAACAATCTGGCTGGCGTGCCCAGCATCGTGTATGGCATGTTGGGTCTGGCGGTCTTTGTCCGGTTGATGGAGGCATTGACCAGTGGAGCGGCATTTGGAGTGACCGACTCAAACGGGCGCACGGTTCTCTCCGCCGGGCTGACGATGGGCATCCTCGTTCTGCCGCTCATGATCATCAACGCACAGGAAGCCATCAAAGCCGTACCCGACTCTTTACGGCAAGCCGCTTTCGGTGTTGGTGCAACACGCTGGCAGACCGTGTGGTATCACGTCCTTCCAAACGCCCTGCCCGGCATTCTGACAGGCAGCATTCTTGCAATTTCGCGCACCCTTGGAGAGACGGCTCCCCTGATCGTGGTAGGCGCTTCCACATTTATCAGCCTCGACCCTGATAGTCCGTTTTCAAAATTTACCGCGCTGCCCATTCAGATCTATCAATGGACAACTCGCCCACAGGCGGAATTTCATGCCATCGCCGCAGGCGCGATCATCGTCCTGCTTGTCCTATTACTATCATTGAACGCTACAGCCATCTTTTTGCGCAACCGTTTTCAACGCAGATGGTAAACCCACACTGGGAAGTGAATCATGGAAAATAATATTAACTACGCAATCGAAACGAACAACCTCTCCATCCACTATGGTAATTTCACCGCTGTAAGAGGCGTGAATATGAAAGTGGAACGCCAGAAGATCACCGCCATCATCGGTCCTTCCGGCTGTGGCAAATCCACCCTGTTACGAGCCTTCAACCGCATGAACGACTTTGTGCCGGGCTGTCATGCCACCGGCGAACTGCTTCTACAGGGAGAAAACCTCTACAGCAACAATGTAGACCCTGTGGAAGTTCGCCGCAAGATCGGCATGGTCTTCCAAAAGCCTAACCCCTTCCCCAAGTCTATTTACGAGAACATCGCCTGGGGCGCGCGCATCAACGGCTTCAAGGGAAAAATGGACGACCTCGTTGAGCAGTCCCTGCGCAGTGCCGCCCTCTGGGATGAAGTAAAAGACAAACTTCAAGAAAGCGCCTATGCCCTCTCCGGCGGGCAACAACAGCGTCTGTGCATTGCGCGCACCATCGCCATTCAGCCTGAAATTATTTTGATGGACGAACCCGCCTCGGCGCTCGACCCGATCTCGACCCTACGCATCGAAGAGTTGATGCAGGAACTGAAAAAGAACTACACCATCATCATCGTCACCCACAACATGCAACAAGCCGCGCGCGCCAGCGACTATACTGCCATGATGATGATCGACGACCAACGTGCGGGCGGCGTAATCGAGTTCGAAGACACCAAGACCATCTTCACCCGCCCCAGCGACAAGCGCACTGAAGATTACGTCACCGGAAGGTTCGGTTAATCATGAAACCCAAGGTCTTAATTCTTTGCACGGGTAATTCCGCCCGCAGTCAAATGGCGGAAGGTCTGCTACGCGCGCTGGCAGGCGAGCACTTCGAAGCTCACAGCGCAGGCACGGAGCCAAAGGGCAGCATCCTGCCTGAGGTCCAGGAAGTGATGCGTGAGATCGGTATCGACCTTACCGGGCAGTCGCCCAAATCCGTTTCCGAGTATCTTGGCAAATCTGTTTTCGCGCATGTCATCACTGTCTGCGCCGACGCCGAGGAGAAATGTCCCGCTATTTTTCTCAACATGGGAACTCATGAACACTGGCCCTTTGAAGACCCAGCCAAAGCGGATGAAGAGCAGCGCCTCGAAACCAGCCGACGCGTGCGTGACCAGATCGAGCAGCGCCTACGTCTGTGGCTGACCGAGCAGAGCATTGTTTCAAATTTCCACCATCAAACAAGTTGATGGTAGTAGAATATAAATCAAAGAGGACCTATGAGCAGAAAAGCTTTTGACAACGAAATGCAAAATGTAAGGGACGAAGTGCTTTTGCTTGGCAGCATGGTGGAACATGCCTTGATCGGCTCCGTAGAAGCGTTAAAAAAACGCGACATCAAAGCCGCCCAAGCCATCATCGTCGAAGACAAAGCCATCAATAAGAAACGCTTCGATCTCGAAGATCAGTTGGTAACCCTGATCGCCACCCAGCAGCCGATGGCACAGGATCTTCGTTTTCTTGCCTCCACGCTCGAGATCGTCTCGGAACTGGAACGCATGGGCGATTATGCCAAAGGCATTGGCAACATCAACGTCCGCATGGGCGATGAAAAACTACTCAAACCGCTCATTGACCTCCCGCGCATGGCACAAAAAGGCGTGGACATGCTTCACCGCGCACTGACCGCTTATATCAATAACGATGCCGAGACCGCTATGACCATCCCCGTCGAAGATGACGAAGTCGACGCGCTCTACAACCAGATCTATCGTGAGTTGATGGTCTTCGTCATCGAAGACCCGAAGAACATCGAGCGCGCCAACTGGCTTCTTTGGGTGGCACATAACCTCGAGCGCTTCGCTGACCGCGTCACCAACATCTGCGAACGCACCGTGTACATCGCCAGAGGCACCTTCGACGAGATCAAACAAAGCGACGATGAATTCTGGAAAGACCAGCAGAAGTAAGTAGTGAGTAAATAACAAAACGAGTGGATGAGAAATCTCATCCACTCGTTTTGTTTAATTACGTCAGGATTCCTGAAGTTCTACTTCAGGAAAAAAATAAATACTACAAAAGCAGAGCTTTTGCAGTCCATTACTCCCTACCCCATTCTGCCGGTAATATATGCCTCAGTCAATTCCTGTTTCGGCACGGTGAACATCTGAGTCGTCGGTGCGAATTCGACCATCTCACCTAGCCAGAAGAAACCGGTGTAATCAGAGACGCGCGCAGCCTGCTGCATGTTATGCGTCACGATCACAATGGTGTATTGTTTCTTTAAGTCTGCAATTAGTTCTTCTACACGCAAAGTAGCGATGGGGTCAAGAGCAGAGGTAGACTCGTCCATCAAAATTACTTCCGGCTGCACGGCGATGACGCGGGCAATGCAAAGCCTTTGCTGTTGCCCCAACGACAATCCCATCGCATCGGATTTCAAGTCATCTTTTACTTCGTCCCACAATGCCGCCGCTCGCAGAGATTTCTCCACCACTTCATTTAAGTTTACATCCATGCCCATCACTCGCGGACCGAACGCCACATTATCGAAAATGGATTGAGGAAACGGGTTCGGCTTCTGAAAGACCATGCCCACTCGCTGACGGAGTGTGACCACATCCATGGACAGGTCGTAAATATCCTGCCCATTGAGCAAGATCTGCCCATCCACTTTTGTGCCGGGGATGGTGTCATTCATGCGGTTGAGACAGCGCAAAAAAGTGGACTTTCCGCAGCCAGAAGGACCAATGAGCGCGGTCACTTTTTGCGGCTGAATCTCCAAGTTGATATTGGATAGCGTCTTTTTGGTGAGGTTGTAGTAAAAGTCCATGTTCTGGACGGTGAAGGCGGGTTGTGTTGCGGTCATGGAGGTGATTGTATCAAAAAGAAAACTCAAAGCGATAAAAAAACTCACAAACTGGCAAAAAGCGTCAGGGCAAGAATCAAGCCCGGCTGAGTCAGAGGCGGTATAATCCCAGCCGATGAAACGCGTACTGGCTTTCTTTCTTCTTACCTCTTTCCTGCTCACCTCCTGCAGTTCTTCCTCCACCAATACCACATCTGACTCCCCTGCTCAATACATTGAGAATAAAGGCTCCGATACCATTGTCAACCTTGCACTGGCGTGGGCGGAGACGTACCAGGCTGAGCACACTGATGTGCGTATCTCGGTAACGGGCGGCGGCTCGGGCACAGGCATTGCGGCGCTGATCAATAATACGGTGGATCTCGCAAATGCTTCGCGCAAGATTAAAGATGAAGAAATTGCTGAAGCGCAATCGAAAGGTGTGAACCCGGTAGAACACATCATTGCCCGCGATGCCATTGCAGTGATCGTCAATCAAGAAAATCCTGTCAGTGAATTAACTTTGCAACAGATCTCCGATATTTACAGCGGCGAGATCACCAACTGGAGTGAAGTCGGCGGCGATGATAGACCGATCGTAAAGCTATCGCGTGAGACTAACTCGGGCACGCATGTGTATTTTCTTGAAACCGTGCTGCGCCTTGGAAACAGCGAAAATAAAACTCTCTTTTCAACCGACACGTTATTGCTGCCATCTTCTGAAGGAATCATTTCGGAAGTGCGCAGCAATCCAAATGCGATAGGGTATGACGGTCTCGGTTATGTACCCGAAGATGTGAAGACGATCGCCATTGCCGAAGAAACAGGCGGCGCATATGTGCTGCCCGCCATTGAAACTGTGAACGATAAGACCTATCCCATCGCGCGCGATCTTTACATGTACACTAACGGTGAACCAACAGGGATCGTGAAAGAATACCTCGATTGGATCATGCTCTCTGTTGAAGCGCAAGAGATCGTAGCGGAACTTGGCTTTGTGCCTGTGAAGTAAATCATTTCGTCATTGCGAGGGCGACAGCCCGAAGCAATCTCAGACTTAATCATGAGATTGCTTCGGCGCAAAGAACAAGATCGCGCCTCGCAATGACGTTGGAGCTCTATGGAAAAATCTTTAAACTGGCGTGAATTCATCATTACAAGAGCCATCAAAGCGAGCGGATATTCCGCCATCGTCTTTGTGCTGCTCATCTTCTTCTTCCTTATGCGCGAAGGTCTACCTGCGCTTGGCGAAGTGGAAGGAAGCAATTTCATCAGCCTGCGTTGGTATCCCATTGAAGCGATGTTCGGCATCCTGCCGCTCATTACGGGTTCACTGATCGTCACCCTCGGCGCGGCACTTATCGCTGTCCCATTTGGGATCGGCACCGCGGTTTACATCTCCGAGATCGCTCCGCGTTGGATGCGCGAAATTCTCAAGCCTTTAGTGGAATTGCTCGGTGGACTCCCTTCGGTGGTGTTGGGATTTCTCGGTATCCTTGTCGTCTCTCCCAATCTTCGCATCTTTCTTGACCTGCCAACGGGTCTGACCGCGTTTACAGGGTCGCTACTTTTGGGCGGAATCGCCGTTCCCACCGTCGTCTCCGTTGCCGAAGATGCACTTGACTCTGTACCGCGTGCCTATCGTGAAGGTGCCTGGGCATTGGGCGCCACCAAATGGCAGACCATCTGGCGTGTGACCCTACCCGCCGCAAAGTCTGGCGTACTCACCGCTATCATGCTTGGAGTGGGTCGTGCCATCGGCGAAACGATGACGGTGATGATGGTCACCGGCAATGCGCCTGTATTGGCAACTAGCCTGGGCAGCCTCTTCTCCCCTGTCCGCACCATGACTGCCACCATCGCTGCTGAAATGGGCGAGGTCGCAAATGGAAGCGTACATTATCATACGCTCTTCTTGATTGGCATCATTCTCTTTTTAATCTCATTGACCGTCAATGTCATTGCATCATCCGTCGTCTTCCGAGCCAAGAAACGCGCAGAGAGAATCCTCTCATGATGAAACTCTTCGCTCGCAACCGTCACACTGTCCAACGTGTTGGATACAGTCTCATTACGCTCATGGCAATTGTGACCGTTCTGCCCATCGTTGGCACGGTCCTCTTCATTCTATTTAAAGGCGGCTCTGCCATCTCATGGGAATTCATCACTGGCTTCCCGCATGACGGCATGCGCGCAGGCGGCATCCTGCCTGCCATCATCGGCACGCTTTATTTAACCGTTGGCACAGCGATCTTCTCCGTGCCATTGGGAATTGCGGCTGCCATCTATCTCTCCGAATACGCTAAAGACACGCCGCTGACACGCCTCATCCGCCTGGCGATCATCAATCTGGCAGGCATCCCTTCGGTGGTGTATGGTCTGTTCGGTTTAGGATTGTTCGTCTTGTTCCTGCAATTCGGTACTTCCATCCTCGCCGCTTCGTTGACTCTCTCTATCATGACTCTGCCCGTCATCATCAGCACCGCGGAAGAGGCGTTGCGTTCCGTACCGCAATCCTTCCGCACGGTGAGCATCTCTCTCGGTGCGACTCGCTGGCAGACCATCCGTAAGATCGTTATAAAGGAAGCGTTGCCCGGTATCCTCACGGGAGTCATCCTCGGCTTGGAACGTGCCGCAGGTGAAACGGCTCCCATCCTCTTCACAGGTGCAGCGTTCTTCCTGCCACGCCTGCCTGGCTCCCCTTTTGATGCGACCATGGCGCTGCCGTATCATCTCTTCGTTATATCCACACAAGTGCCTGAAATGCCGATCCAAATCCAATATGGAACGGCGTTGGTCTTACTTGTGTTCGTTCTCACCATGAATGTGATCGCAACTATTATTCGCTCACGGGCACGCGCCAAGCGACAGTGGTAGTCAATTATCTAATGAACAAAATCGAAATCGAAAACCTCTCCCTCCAATACGCCGATGGCGCGGAATCGCTACGCGGCATCAGCATGGGAATCCGTCAGAATGCAGTGACCGTTCTCTTCGGTCCGGCTGGAGGCGGGAAATCCACACTGTTACGCTGTCTCAATCGCCTCAACGACCTGACAGACATCCGCACCAGTTCCGGTCGCATCCTCATCGACGGCGAAAACATCCTCGACCCCAAAACGGACGTGATCGCCTTGCGCCGCAAAGTAGGCATGGTATTTGCCCGTCCTGTTCCATTGCCCATGAGCATCCGCGAAAACATCACCTACGGGCTGGAACTGGCAGGCGAAAAGCGCCGCTCCAAACTGGATGAAGCGGTCGAACGTAGTTTAAAACTCGCCGCCATCTGGGACGAAGTCGAAGACCGCTTGAACGAACCCGCCGTTGCACTCTCCGGTGGGCAGCAGCAACGCGTCTGCCTTGCGCGCGTGTTGGCACTTCAACCTGAAATTATTCTTCTTGATGAACCCACCTCCGGTCTTGACCCAATCTCAACCGGTAAAGTGGAAATGGCGTTGCAAGAGTTGAAAAAGAATTACACTGTCATCCTCGTGCCCCACTCGGTGCAACAAGCCGCCCGTACCGCCGATCACGCCGCCTTCTTCCTGCAAGGCGAACTCATCGAATACGACGACGGCAAAAAAATGTTCACCACCCCAAAAGAAAAGAAAACCGAAGATTACATCATGGGAAGATTTGGATAATCAAGTAGGGGCAACCCGTCCACGCTTTGCAATTTCTCAAACAAAAAGAGAGGGTTGCCCAATGTCCGGGCGACCCTCTCTTTGCATAAAAAGGTTTTCAATGATTCTGACGGGTCGCCCCTACGAATCACCATACCCGTTCCAAATTCTCGTTCTCCCCAACTTTGCGCCCCACCTTCGCCATATCGATCCACTCGCCATGGATTTTTACACGCACCACATCGGCGGTGTAATCGGTACTCGTCCCATTGCCATTGCTGAACAGATACGAACCGACCGCGTAAATATCCACAGGCACGCCTAGTTTTTCAAACTTACGGATCTTTTCCGGGGCGAAACCACCGGACACCACGATCTTCACACTGTGACAAAATTCCTTCGCCGCCTCTTTCCAAGACGCAGGCAGGTCCCAACGTTCCCAGGCAGAATCAATCCCCGAGCGGACGTTGAACGTCAAGCGCGGATTGACTCCCAAATCTAATGCCGGGTCACCTAGCGGCAGCACAGACACATCGCGCAGATTTCCGCCAGTGTCCAAACGCACGCCGTATAGCTTATATTTTTCAGCTTCTTCCTTATTCCCCGCATCCATCAACTCGCGATACCTCGCGAACATCGCGTCCAAAGTCCGCAACGTATCGCGGACAGAGTCATTATTGAAATCCACCAGCGCAATGCGTGGAATGCGTGCAGGCAAAATGTGTGAAAACTGCATCATCACCTCAGCTGTATCGCCGAGGAAAGAGGCAATTGCGGCATGCGCCACCGTCCCCCCGCCTGCGCCGCCCCACCAGTCACCCTGTGCATCAGTGGAGACAAACGCACCCAACTCCTGTGCGTGATCTTTATTAAATCTTTGCAAGGCAATGTTATAAGCATAGCCATCGGCAGCCTGCACTTCATGCACATCGAAACGTGCGGGGAAGAACAACACTGGTTTCCCCTTGGCTGCGACTAACGTTTCATATACATTTGTGGCTACACGACTCGAGCGAGTGAGGATGCCAAGCGTAGGTGTTTCCAACAAGGCAAAGTCACGATAGCGTCCGCGCACTTTGATGACCGGCTGGATCTTGCTCGGGTCACCATCATACTTAACGGTTGAACCATCCTGCACAGCCCATACTTCCATTTGACTTGAAGCATCGATAAATTTATCGCCTTCAAAATGCCCCGAACAAAGCCGCAACATCTCCAATGACTTATCCACACCGACCACCGTGGTCTTGCCCATGCGGCGTGTGAACCACTGCATCTCCACTTCAATATCGCCAACTGCGATATTTTCCGGTGAAATCCCATCCGGCAGGTTGTGATACTCGCCCGAATAGCTGTATCCTTCTTTCGACAAAGAAGTCAACATGCGGTTGATGTTCTCAAAATATTTATCCGAATACCAGCCGCGGCGCATGCGCTCAATATCTAATTTAAAAGTCTCGTTCGTCAATCGCTTACCATCAAAAATGGACATGTTTCCTCTAATAATTTTTAATTCAAAATATTGGCTTTTAAAATACGATCTTCAGACAAAGCATCTTGCATTGATTTATGCCACATCCGCAATCCGTTTATCGCCATCACAAACAAAACAACATACAGGAGGGAAATAAATTTAACATCCTTGGCAAAGTATAACCATATTCCTACGACATCAACAACGATCCAATACACCCAACTCTCCACTTTTTTTCGTGCCATCAACCACATAGCTGAAAAACTCATGACCGTGGTCAATGCGTCAAGAAAAGGAAAAGAAGCTTCATCAGGAAAAATTGAGGGCAAAAAAACATGAACTCTCGCCATTAACCATCCAACTGGTAAAGAAACAATAAAAGTAACTAACGCCCAAACAATTAATTTATTAATGTTGCTATAAACCACATCAGATATCAGCCCATTCTCTCTTGGAGATCGATACCAAATCCACCATCCATATATACTTGCCCCAAGATAATAAACTTGCTCAAGAGTATCAGAGTAAAGCCTGATTTGATAAAACAATGCCATATATAACAAAACACTAATAATACCAACTGGCCAGGTCAGTATATTTCTTTTCGCAATCAACCAAACTGACCCTAAATAAAAAACCGTACCTATAAATTCAACATAGCTCATCGGGTATCCCAATATAGTAAATGCAATATTGTTTACGCTTAATAAATTAGACATCGATACACCTCATCTTTCAATGTTCTTTACTAATGACTGGTATTTTTGAAAATTCTTTAATATTTTCTTTACAGCCTGAATCCGTGCGTTCACATTGCCACTTAATCGAAAAAAGGGAATCTTTCTAGTAAGTAAATCGCCGGTAATTTGTTTTTGAAAAACTCTTCTTTTTACATCTCCTGAACGATCCCAAGTATCATCATATGGAACATCCACGTCACATAAAACACTAAGTCATATCGAGATTGAGCCTGAATCGCATAATCCATTAATTTGGGGTGAGCAAGTTGATGGTAATACTGCGAGAACATATATGTTGTTAGTGCATTCGTATCAGCAAATAGATATGTATCCGCTTGATATAAAAGATTATTCTCTCTTTCCAAATGTCCTTCAGCAATCTCCACCAACTGCTCTAAGGTCAATCTTCTGCCTACTTGAAATTTCTCCCAATATTCTCTCCCATATTCCGGCATCCAAACTGTTTTGAATTCTTCTGCCATCCTTTTAGCAATGGTTGTCTTACCCGTGGAGGGTGCCCCAAGAAAAGCCACATTTATTATTAAATCTTGATAGACAATTGGTGAAATATACTCGCGATATAAAAAAGGAGTTTTTCTAATCATAGAGCCTGATATAGGAGCAATACAGCGGTCGGTGTCAACTTGTCTATTTACAGCACCGAGAGCCCGACTCATATGGTCTCCATAAAATTCGCTAGAATAAAAATGAGTGATATTAGCTATTTTCAATTGATTAATAATGTAATCTTCATGTTTCTTTTTTATTTCTGGGCTATCACCAACTTCAGCGGGGCCATCCCAAGCTTCAATCACATTAACCTGTGGATATAGTTTTCTTATCCACGAAGACCGGATATTCAATGGAATCGATGTAGTCTCAGGCGCATCATAGACAATTAACGTTAAATAATCCATTTCCGAAAGTGCAGTATCAATAACTAATTGATGCCCTTTGTGAAGAGGAGCGAACTTTCCCAAAGTAAGACCATGCTTAAGAATCTTAAACTTAGGTAACATGAACTAGTGTTAAGAAACCTCATCCGTCGACTTGACAATATGCATGCCTGCATTCGCGAACCAGGCATACGCATCATTCGCCGCCTCGGTATGGTCCACCACCCCAGGCACTACCACCGCTGACGAACAGTCGTCGAGCAAATAGACCTTCTTTGCAAGCTGCGGGTCAACCGCAAGGATATCGTCAAGTAGGTCTTGCACCGTCCATGCCACACAGTGACTCTTTGCCTGCCCGGCGATATAGAGCTTATCTACTTCTTGCAGATGTTGAATGAACTGCGGGTCATGCGCGCCCAACACTTCGCCCATCGGACCCGTCACCACTTCAGGACCGACCGCTGAGTAATTTTCTGTAAAGGGTTTATCGCCTTTGATAGCAAAGTGCGGCTGGTCTATTCTTGCGTGTGAATGGAAGAAGATAGCTTCTTCCACGGCAGGGACAAGGGCGTGACCGATTCCCCCCAGCATGGCGTGATAGGGCCAGACCGTCAACGCGTATTTGCCTTTTTTCGCCAATGCTTCAGCATAATGCATCATCATCTGTTGACCGTACTCCGGCGCGATGCCGAACTGTGGCGCGAGAGCAGGGTTGAAGAGCCACTTGCCGGACTCAAGGTCTGCAACATGAATGTCAGTGTATGGAGCGGGGTGATTTCCTTCCGCATCGACAAAAAAGATGGGATGGAATATCTGCTGCGACTTGTGTGTATCCATGGTGGCGATGATGTGAGTCAACTTGCCAAGGTTGCGATAGATAAATTCACACAGACGTAAGTTATCTTCGACCGCACCATTTCCACTGCGCCCACCGACGAATAGCTCAAAGCCAGGGATGCAGAATGTATTTTGCACGTCGATCAGTAAAAGGGAGATGCGCTCACTGGAAGTTGCGGCAGGCTTGAGGTCGTGTTGAAGCGCGAACGTGCGGGCGTCTTCGGCGCGGGTGGCATAATCCACTTTCCAAATTTCACCTATGCGGGTCGAGTTATAAAAGTCAGGGATGGGAAGTTGACTCATGAGATTCTCCTAAATGAAAATGATCTCTTTGGATTTGAATTGATACAACATGGCAGGACGATGCGCACCTGCGATATCTTTTTTACCAGTCTCTTTGAGCAGACCGGTCGCCAGCATGCGTTTGCGAAAGTTGCGTTTATCAAGCTTGTCGTTGATGATGGTTTCGTACATGCTTTGTAATTCAGAAAGCCGAAATTGTTTTGGCATGAGCCCATGCACGATGTTGCTATAACTGACTTTGGCTCGCAAACGGGTAACGGCATACTCTAAAATTTGTTTGTGATCGAAAGCAAGTTTTGGGAGCGCATCCACTGATGTCCAAGTGAGGTCGGTGATCTTTTCTGATTCAGGTTCGGGCAAACTTTGCCAGGGGATGAGTGCAATATAGGCAACCGTGATGACGCGTGAACGCGGATCGCGTTTCGGCTCGCCAAAAGTATAGAGCTGTTCCATGTAGACATCGTCCACACCGGATTTTTCGCTAAGCACACGCTGAGCGGCACGATCCAACGACTCGCCGATTTTCAGAAAACCGCCCGGCAGAGACCAAAAACCGAGATATGGATTTTCTGCACGCCGCACCAACATAACCTTGAGTTGTTCTTCATTGACCGTGAAGATGGACAGGTCTACAGTCACACCAGGAGATTCAAATCCTTTATACTTAGTGTTCATTGTACACTTAGTATATTGATTTTTCGAAGTTTGTCAAGAGAAAAGATCAGGCTCCAGAGTTGCTCTGGAGCCTGTGGTATTTTTACTTTTTCTTACTCGCTGCCTTGCTGCCCTTCACAACCCTGCGATACGGCGGCATGTTGATTGCCACGACCTGACATTTCGTCGGGTCGAGCAATTTATTCCAAAGATTCGGGTAGCTCAATGCAAACGCCTCAGGTCGCAAAGTGGATGTGATGACCGTTGGCAAATGCGCGTTGTAACGATAGTTCAGCACACTGTAGAGTTTATCCTCTGCCCACACGGAACCTGCCCCGCTTTCCTTTAAGTCATCCAGAATTAGCAAAGGCGTGGTGCGGATCTCATGAAAGCGCCGATCAAACGAGACATCTGAATTCCTGCCAAAAGTTTGGCGCAGATAATCGAGCAGAGCGGTCACCTCTACCAACAATGCCTGCCCGCCCAAACCAATGCGATAATTTCCGATCGCCGCCGCAAGATGAGTCTTGCCGCTAAAGGACTGTCCCAGCAACACCAGCCAGCCTTCGGGCTTTTCGGCAAATTCCACTGCCGCATTGTGAGCGTCGTGCAGAGTCTTCACATCATCCTTCGATATTGTGATGCGCGAGATTACTTTATCTTTGACCTTGTTGCCAAATCTATCGTTCTTCTCGACCGTGGTGGTTGTCACTGCTTCCGTGCCAACCTCATCATCACGCGGCTGGAAGGTCTTGAAGGTCATCACCTTCATCTCGGGCAATGCCAGCATGGAGATGCCAGGGTTGCTCGTCTCTTCGGGGCGGCGATAATCCGGCGCGCTGATCTTGAGATGGTTCACAAAACTTTCATCCTGCAAACGCGAGCGGATGCGTGCCTCAATCTCATCCAACATCAAATTGGTCGTGATGACGGTCGGAATTTTATTGATATAGCGATAGTTGATAATTTGGAATAATTTCTCTTGTGCCCACGGAGTCGCATTCTGCGTACCGAAGTCATCGAGAATTAACAAGCCCGAGTTGCGAATGTCATCAAAACGTTGTTCAAAAGTGATTTCGGGGTCGTCGTAAGAAAAGCGTAAAGAATCCAACAGGTCTGGCACGGTGATAAACAAAGTCGGCATGCCGTTGTTGACAGAGAAGTTTGCAATCGCCGCCGCAAGATGCGTCTTGCCACAACCATATCCGCCTTCAAGCAAGAGCCAGCCTTCATGTTTGCGGGCAAAGTCTTCGCTCTTCTCAAATGCCACGCGCAAATTCTCGCGCTCCTGCCCAGACATGAACTTGGCTCTATTATTCCCAGCCGGACTAAAGTTATCGAAGGTCAGATGGCTAAGCCGATTCAAATTGCTCATCGCGAACAAGCGTGAACGAGCCGCATCCGCTACATCTTTGGCGCGGCAAACACAAGTCTCCAGCTTGCCGAACTTCGGGTGCTCTACCGGCACGTCATAGCGGATATACCCAACGCCCCCACAATGCGGGCAGTTAGGGTCGCCAAGCGGTTTCTCCACGCTCTTAATCCCGCTTGAAGAACTCGGAGAACTCGCCGTCGGTGTATCGTTTTGCATCTTGGACAGAGTCTTGTGAATCTCTTCTTTCATCTTTTCCGTTCTCCTTCCAGCGCGCCAGAATCGCCTCGACATACTTCCAATTACGGATGTTGCGGCTCACTGCGATCTCGATGGCTTCTTCAAACCACGCGCTCGGATAGTTCTGTTCCGCTTCCTTCAACATATCAGCCAGTAAAGGGGTCAACGCCCCGATATTTTCTTCATACAACTTAAACAGATTTGATTTATTCGGCACATACGAACTAGACGAAGGCTTGACCTGTCCCTTCGCAAACGCATCAGCGGATAATCGTCCGCGCGGGGAGTTGAGGAAATAAAAAACATTCGCCTCTTTCTCAGACTTGAGCAGGGTCTGCCTCTCAACAGCTTTACTCAGCCCACGCCGAATCTCCTTTACATCCAAACCCAGCGCCGCTGCATCAAAGTCACCTTCCCCCAACCCGCGGAAGTTTCCTTCCATATGTTCAATGCGCCAAATGGCATACAGAGTCACCTTCAACTCCGCCACATCCTCAACCTCATTCATCATTTGAATGAACGAATCAGGAACTTGCGTAAATGTTTCAGAGGAGGTGAATCCGGGGAATGGGGTCATATCACGTTTTACGTTTCACGCATCACGTAATTCGTGAAGAGTGAAACGTGAATTCATTATTCGTTCGGTCTGAAAACTTTCGTCGCCGCATTATCGAAGCGAGTCAGGTCGCCGCGGAAGATCAAATCAATTTCACCGGTGGGACCGTTACGATGCTTCGCCACCGAGATCTTGGTGATGTTACTCTTATCGCCATCTTTCTCGTAATCATCAGGGCGATAGATGAACATGACGATGTCGGCATCCTGTTCCAATGAACCGGATTCGCGCAAATCCGAAAGGATCGGGCGTTTGTCGGTGCGTTGCTCAACCGCACGACTCAACTGCGCGGCGGTGAGAACCGGCACATTCAATTCACGCGCCAGTACTTTGAGGTTACGGGAAATATTTGAAACTTCCTGTACGCGGTTATCATTGCGACTATCCCCAACCATGAGCTGAAGGTAGTCGATGATGACCAGGTCGAGTTTATGTTCGGCATGCAAACGGCGACACTTGGTGCGTAGCTGTAAAGGAGTCAATGCGGGCGTATCGTCCAGGAACATCTTGGTGCTGCCAAACACTTCAATGGCGTGATTGAACAACTTCCATTCATCTTCTGCCAGCTTACCAGTGCTCAGGTTCTGAGACGAGATGCCTGTCTCTTGAGCAATGAGACGTTGCACCACTTGCTCATTGGACATTTCAAGCGAGAAGATGGCAACATGTTTTTTGTACATTAGCCCGGCATTCTTGGCAATCGAAAGCAGGAAGCCCGTCTTACCCTGACCCGGACGACCTGCCACAATGAGCAGGTCAGAAGGATGCAAGCCGCGTAAAAGTTTATCGAGATCAATGAAACCAGTCGGCACGCCGTGAAAGTCCGCGCCGAGTTTTGCGAGTTCGGCAACTTGATCGTAGTATTCCGAAAGAACCGCGCGGATCGGCTCAACGTCATGCCGTGTTCTGCGCTCACTAACGCCAAAGACGGCTTTCTCCGCCTCACCCATCACGGTATCAATCCCATCGCCTTTGTATGCCAGGGATGCAATCTGATTCGCCGCCTGGATCATTCGTCGGCGCAGGGAATTCTCTTCAACGATGTGGCCGTAGGCTTCGGCGTTGATGGACGTTGGGACTTGGTTAATTAATGAGGTTAGGTAGGCAGAGCCGCCAATCTCCGCGAGTTGACCAGCACGCTCCAAATCTTCGGAGAGGGTTAGCATGTCTACGGGGATGCGGGCTTCATGCAGGCGAATGAACGCATCCCATATCCAGCGGTTACGATGAATGTAAAAATCATCCGCCGCGAGGAATTGGGCGATGTCGTAATACACTTCGGGGTTAATCAACACCGCCCCTACGACGGCTTCTTCGGCTTCCCGGCTATGCGGTACACCTGGGCTTGAGGGGGCGGTTGATTCTTCAGGGTAGAAATCTGTCATTTGGCTGAGTCAGGCTTAGGTTGGGGGTGAGTCGGGTTTATCCTTGTCGGGGTCGTCGATCTCCAATTTGTCGATAAAATCTTTGAAGACGGATAACCTGTCGCTCGCATCATCAGACAAAGGCGGTGGCGCTTCTCTTCTGGCGGGAGCATTTGTTTCGGGCATATCTTGTTCTGGGTACACCCCGGCAGTTTCCATCACGCTAGAATGGACAAGGATGGGGGCATGTGCACGGGCAGCGAGGGCGATGGCATCGGAGGAACGTGAGTCGATTTGGATCTCGCGCCCGTCGGCTTCGGCGACGATGTTGCCGTAATAGATATCACCTTCGAGCTTTACGATCTCAACGCGGATGATGCGGGCGTTGAACGCTTTGAAGACGTTCTTAAGCAGATCATGCGTCAGCGGGCGAACCATTTCCACTTCTTGCAAAGCGACGGTGATGGCTTCGGCTTCATACGGACCCACCCAAATGGTGAGATATCTTTCTTCATTAACTTGTTTCAACACAACCACGCGCTGAGGTGCCATTAAATGTACGCGGATGCTGTCTATTACTACTTCAACCATTTCAGAGGACATAGGAAAACTCCAATAGGTCTATTTTAGCATAAAGGCTTTGAGCATGCCTCTGGATTTGCATAAGAAGAAGATATATGTTTGTAACAGACCATGGACGGTGGACGATAGACGATGGAAGAACAACGCACGGTCCGCGGTCTATCGTCCACCGTCTAAACTCAAAATTGGGTTTGCATTTATCCCAAAACGCGACTATAATCTCGCTCGCTCATCTCGGGGCGTGGCGCAGCCCGGCTAGCGCACTTGCATGGGGTGCAAGGGGTCGGAGGTTCAAATCCTCTCGCCCCGACAGAGAGTACGAAAAACCGTCCTTGCCGGGGACGGTTTTGTTTTTAACGCCATTTTTGGATAAAATTGGGGAATATTCCTAATGCTTTTTACAGCATATTCATCGCTTAAAATCAGGTAACTAAATGGTAGGTAAAATTTCACAGAATATTACTGATCTTGAAAATCATCTTTCGGAGCAAATATACTTCCTAGAATCGTCAGCGAAGTCATTTGACGCCGGTTATGAAGGCGAAGCAAAAAGATTAGCAACTTCATTAAGAGTCTTACTTCATGACACCAATTCATCTAAGTCTCTTTTAGGACAACTTAACTTAAAAAGCCTTCAATTTTTAGATACCGCTTTCGAGTATGACCCTAGGAACCTCCTTACTTTTAGCGGGTTAACCATCCAACAGATTAGTCTGTCAGAAGCTAAATATGTTCCTCTCCTTGAGGAAACTTTTGGCAAAAAGATAAAAAAGATTGATTTTGAAAAATGGTGGAATGCAATAATATTCAAAGATAACAAGAATAATAAAATGAGTCGAAAAGATATTATTTTAGCTATTGCAAATCAAGATGGAGGAGCACATGTTGATCCAAACTTAAATGAGATTTATGCCAATCTTTCAAGGCAAAACTCTCTTAATTGGTTTTTTATTAGTGAAAACAATAACACTTTTCAACCTTTTGGCGGTCCACACCTTGCAAGCATTAGACAAATTGCCTATGAAGTACTAATAACCTTGAAAGATCGTCCTAAAAAGAAAAAGCATCGTTCGCGTCCTCGAAAAATATGAACTCAAACGAACCCACCTACTCTTCCCCAACTCCCAATTTTCCAACCACCAACCGACATTCAATCATCAGCCTCGTCCTTGGCATCCTTACTATGCTTGCCCTATGCGGCGGAATGGTGCCGATTCCTTTTACAGGCTTTATTTGTTTTCCGACTACTTTTATATTGGGGCTGCTGGCACTGATCTATGGGGCAATCTCACTGAACACCATTCGCAAAAGCAATGAAGCAGGAAAAGTCCATGCATGGGCGGGCATCCTCAGCGGCGGACTTATCTTCCTATGTATGTTGTGCATGCTAATTGCTATCGTTTCACTTTTCATCTTTGCGCCCGATAGCGTTCAACCCATCATCGAAGGCTATACACTTTAAGCCCCTCTTATCGCTTGTCTCATAAATAATTAAACTTTTAGCAAAAACTGTGAGGGGAATTTAAAATTTTACTTAATAAATTATGCGATACTAGGTAACGTGCAACTTGCCAATCACCTCCCTCTCGGGTATCCTTACCGATGGGAGTGGTTAGGTCCCGGTGGGCTTCCTGGTCTTCAAAACCTGTGGCGGGTCGCGTTGCGGGTCGCGGTGGGTTCGACTCCCATCCACTCCCGCCTATGTCATGTAGGGGCGACTCATCCGTTTGAGACAAGTCGTCCCTACATTTATTTTGGAGAGAGATATGTCCTTCCCTGAACCAGAACTATTAAACCAACTTGTTAAACGCGTCTTCCGTGTAGAAGACGTCACCAGCTTAGACCCACACCAACAGCCGGGATTTTTGATGCGCTATCGCGGTCAACTTTTGGATGAAGACTCCGCCTCTGCCTACGACCTTTTGGCTGGGTTACTGGACCCATACCAAATCACCCCGCACTTCCGCATCGAAGACGGCAGGCAAGTCATTTACCTCGCCCCCAAACAACCCGACCCAAAACCCGATAAAGTTTCTACTAACATCATTCTCTTCGTGTTGACGGTGTTCAGTGTGATGCTGGCAGGCGCGCAACCGGAAGGTCCTGTGCCCACTGACACGCTTGGACAAATGCTGATGCTTGCCAAAAGTATTTTCACCGGCTGGCCCTTTGCACTCAGCCTGCTGGGAATTTTGCTGGCACATGAACTCGGTCATTACTTCATGAGTCTCTATCACAAGACTCCCGCCACCCTGCCTTACTTCATTCCATTCCCATTCAGTCCATTGGGGACGATGGGCGCGGCGATCTTAATGCGTGGCACGCCGAAAAACAAACGGGTACTATTCGATATCGGTGTAGCAGGTCCGATTGCAGGACTCGTTGTAGCCATCCCTGTGCTGCTTTATGGATTAACTCTTTCGACGACTGGAACCATCGACCCAAACCCCAATGGCTTTCTCGAAGGCAACTCGCTCATCTATCTGTTTGCCAAGTTCGTTGTCTTCGGTCAATTATTACCCGCCCCGGTCGAACCGCAGGGCATCTTATATTGGCTGCAATACTTCTTTACTGGTAAACCCATTCCATTTGGCGGACTGGACGTCTTCATTCATCCGGTCGCATTTGCGGGCTGGGCAGGCATACTCGTCACCGCATTGAACCTCATCCCTGCCGGGACGCTCGATGGTGGACATGTGGTCTACTCGCTGTTCGGTGAAAAGGCAAAGAAAGCCTTTCCTTATATCGTTGGTCTGCTCGCCATTCTTGGTTTCGTATGGACTGGCTGGTGGCTGTGGGCAGCCATGCTCTTCTGGCTGGGACGTGTCAACGCACAACCGATAGATCAGATCACTGAACTTGACCCCACTCGTAAATTGATCGCCTATACAATGATGATTGTTTTTATTTTTGTATTAACTCCTGTTCCCTTTATGTTATTGGCACCCTAATTCAATGAAAAAACTTTTCTTCTTCTTTTTAATTGTATCCATACTCATCTCCGCCTGCGGTGTGACAGAAACAAATGCAAACCCAGATGCAACTGAAACTTCAGAAGCCGGGCAAGCAACCGAATCCGCTCCAACGGAAGAAGCAGGCGTCGAAGCACAGACCCGGCTTGAGATCGATGTAGAGGCGCTGCGTGGATTGGAGATCAGCGTTTGGACGCCGTGGTATGGCGTGGAGCAGAGTCTGTTCGAGACCTTCGTCAATGAATTCAATACGAGTAATGAGTGGGGCATAAAAGTTTCGGCAGAGAGTCAGATCAACTTTACGAATTTATATGAAGCCACCAATGCTTCGTTACCGACCGAGTCCCGACCCAACCTTGTCATTGCCCTGCCCGAACACGCCCAGGAATGGTTTAGCGAAGGCGTTGCCACCGACCTGACCGAGTATGTAGAAGACCCGCTTTATGGAATGGATGCGAATGATTTTCCGTTTGCATTTTGGAATCAAGACCTAGCAGGCACGGCACGCGTGGCATTGCCTGCTCAACGCACGGCACAAGTCTTGTTGTGGAATCAGACTTGGGCAGAAGAATTGGGTTTTGATGCCCTGCCCGCATCAACTGATAATTTCCGCCGCCAGGCATGCCGCGCACATGACTCGATGCGGCTCGATGAACTCGCCGAAAACGATGGACTCGGCGGCTGGATCGTGGACTTTGAACCGATGACCGCTTATTCGTGGATGCTCAGCTTCGAGGGCGGCGTGTTGGAGGGAGACAATTATCGTTTCCTTACGCCGGGCAATATTGATACATTTAAATTTTTACGCGAGCTCGCCGAAGAAAATTGTTCGTGGCTCGGCGCAGCAGACCCGATCACCTCTTTTGCAAATCGCGAAGCCTTGTTCATCAGCGCCAATTTAAGCGACCTGCCCACCGTCACACGGACATTCGCAAGCGTTGAAAACCGCGACGAATGGGCAGTGATGCCCTTCCCCAAAGGGGATAGCGGCGTGATCGCCATGTATGGCTCATCGTATATCGTAATGCGCTCAACCGAAGAAAAACAACTGGCTGCCTGGTTGTTTGTGCGCTGGCTGTTGGAAGCGGAACAAGATGCCCGTTGGGTGGAGGCGACTCATAACTTCCCGCTTCGCACTTCGACCGTGAGCCTGCTCGGCGACTACGAACAAACGAACCCACACTGGAAACAAGCCGTAGAGCTGATTCCGCTGGGCGAATTGCAACCTCAACTCAGCTCATGGCGTACAGTTAAAGTAATGTTGGGTGACGGTTTCGCGCACATGTATCGTGTCAACGTCCCCAGCGGACAAGTGGCAGCGATCCTCGCGCAAATGGAGTCGCTGGCGAAGGATCTGAGTCAATAAAAGACCCTCACCGAAGATAGAAGGAGTACCCATGGCAACATCCGAATATAAAGTAAGACAAGTCCGTGCAAAGACCCATGAAGTGGTGGATTATGACCACGATGATGAAAAGCCGGGCAAGCCTTTACATATCCTCGTCCCTGGCGGTTTGATCGCGCTGGCGGTGCTGGCGTTGATCATCTTCATCGGCTACCAGACCTTTATCGAAGAATCTCTCAGCCAAAACCTGGGTCTGGTGTTGATGGGCATCCTCTCGCCTTTTTATGTAGGCGGGGTTTTCCTCTTTAGCTATGGCTATGAACTGTATAACATTCCACGCGCACTGCGCTTAACCGCCATCATTGTGTTCGTCACCTTGGCGGCAGTGGTGATCGTTGCGGTTCTGTTTGTCGTCCTTACCAATTCAAAAGGCGGCGGGTCGAGTTCATCCAACAAATCTTCTTCGCGTTCAAAATCCGGCTCATCCAAAAGCAACACAGCCGAGAGTTTATTTGGCGGCGCGTTGGCAGGCGGATTATCCAAGAATGACTCATCCTCTGGCGGTGGACATTACAACTCCGGTCCTGTCATCATTGGCGGGCTGGGTGGCAGAACGCGTGTGGAAACCCGCGAGGTAACGAAAGAAGTCATTAAGGAAGTCCCGAAAGAACCCATGCCTGTAACATGTCCCTTCTGCGCCAGGTCATATGTGCCAGTGGACTTTAATTATGTTTGCCCCAGCTGCGGCGCAGCGACACCAAAAGAACTGATCGAAGAGTCGCAAATACCAAAGCCGGATGACGGAAAGTGATAGACGGTATAAAATGCGTGACATGTAATTTACAAATTATGTGTCACGCATTTTATACCTGTTCAGACATGGAGTTTAAAAATGAAATCTGTTCATTTTTTATTACTGTTCGTGTTTCTTCTCACGGCTTGCGCGCCACAAGCGACCCCGCCTACCCCACCTGCCCCGCCAACCAAAACAGCCATTCCGACTCCCCGCACTGACTGTATCGAATCAGGAGACCAAAACACCATCAATGCCAAATTGAAAGGCGTTGGAGCCGTTGCCATTCTTTGCCCAGGTGCAGTATTCGAATTGACTGGTCCAGTTATATTCAATGCAGAAGGACAGCAGGTTTATACACTAGGCTTACCAACGGATGATAGCCGCGCCACGTTGCGGATCGTCGCCCAAGATGTTTCCACAGCCGTCATCATGCGGGATTTCAACAATGCCACACTCAGCCATGTCACCGTGGATGGAAACCGACCAGAACTCGGTCACCGCAGTGGCGATGCGCTAATCTACGCAGGCGGCTCTTCCAGCGGACAAGTGATTCGCTTTAATAAGATCATAGAACCGCGCAGCTGGTCTGCAATTCATCTCATTCAAGGACATCCCTCCCCCGCGCCGTCATGCAGTGACGCACTCGTGGAGAACAACGAAATCAGTTCGGTTGGAAGTAGCAACGAGACTTGGGCAGATGGAATCTCACTGGCATGTACCAATACCACCATTCGGAATAATCTGATCGTGGATGCCACTGATGGCGGAATCGTCATTTTTGGTGCGCCGGGCTCCGTCATTGAAGGGAATACCATCCGCGCTGAAACGCGTACCTTGCTGGGAGGCATCAATATGGTCGATTATGCCCCTTACGATGGTAACTATACCGACACCATCGTGCGAAACAATATCATCGAATCCAACGGTGCGGTGATCCGCATCGGACTGGGCATGGGAACCCGTGTATGGGGTTGTTTGCCAGAAAGTACGACCAAGGACACGCTCTATGGAGGTACAGTCTCTGGCAACATTCTGCGCGGAGATAATATGCAGTACGGCTTTGCAGTGGATGGCGTGCGCGAGTGGACCGTCATCGATAACATTGACAAAGCCGCGCACATTGGCACACCTATAATAGACTGTAGAGGGCAGATTGCTTCGAACCCAGCGGGTTTCCAATATTACCCTCCACGCGCGCAGGGAACCTTCCAGCCGGAGTTTGCAGAAGCCTATGTGGAGTTGGCACTATGGGCAATCGTCTCACCGCGACCGAGCGAGTGAATAGAATATGAATTACAACTAACACCAGCTAATTTCCTAATCACCATCCGTTTATAATCAGAGCCATGAAAAAAACGTCATGGCTCTTTCCTATTCTGCTATTGATTGGGGTGACAATTTACACCTTACTCGACCCGGCTCAACTCCCCGGTGATGGCTTTGCCACCTTCGGCGCGGATACCGTCAAAGCCGAGGTGATACAAATCATTGAAGCAGGTGAAGTGGATCTGGGCGGTTTCACTCAACAGTATCAGATCGCGCGTGTGACTCTGTTAGAAGGGGAATATGCGGGCATCCCCATGGAGATCGATTACGGCAAACGTCAGGTCCGCTCGGATGATTACCTGCTTAAGCCAGGAGACAAGATTATCGTTACGATCTCAAAGACGCCTGATAATGTCATCAACGCCTATTTTGTAGATTATGTGCGTACCACGCCCATTCTATGGTTGACGTTGATCTTTGCAATTGCCATTATATTGATCAGCCAGTGGAAGGGCATCCGTGCGATGCTGAGCATGGCATTCAGTTTGTATATCATCATCGGCTATATTATTCCGCACATTTTGGCAGGGGATGATCCGCTCTCGGTCAGCATTGTTGGCTCGATCATGCTACTCGGCGTCAGTTTGTATCTCACTTACGGCTGGACTCTTAAAACCCATGCAGCAGTCATCAGTATGGTGTTCGTATTGCTCATCACGGGCGCGTTGGCAGGGCTGTTCGTGGTCTTTGCCAAACTGAACGGCTCTGGCGATGAGAACGTGATGTTCCTGATGCAGCTCAGCGAAACGCCCATCAACCTGCGCGGCTTGTTTCTAGGTGGTTTGATCATCGGCGCGCTCGGCGTGTTGGATGATCTCGTGACGACTCAAGCCTCGGCAGTTTTTGAACTTCATCATGCGAATCCAAGCCTTGGGGTTGGTGGTCTCTATCGGGCTGCCATGCGCATCGGTCAGGACCATGTAGCTGCGACTGTCAACACGTTGGTCTTAGCCTACGCTGGAGCCTCGCTGCCCATGATGTTAATGTTCTCACTCGGACAGGGGGATTATGGCTATATTGTCAACTTTTCGTTTATCGCTGAAGAGATCGTGCGAACCTTGGTCGGCTCACTTGGGCTGATCGCGGCAGTGCCGATCACGACCCTGATCGCCATCTTTTTCGCTCAAAGGGCAGAAAGGCTCGGGGCGTGGGAACAGGTTCTCGGTCCCGAAGGAAGCGGGCACAGTCATAGTCATTAGGTAGGCTTGAAACTAGTCAGCTGGATAGTGTATTGTATAGATGCTTGATGTATCCTGATACTAGGCTGGTTTGAAGCCAAAGAGTTAGGTGCTTTGCATTCGGCATCTGAATTTGTTCAGACAAATTTATGAAACTTTTCCTCATTTGAATGCGTAGAGAAGGTAGAAAGCCTTATCGAGGAGAAACGTGAACGAAGAAAAAGTCTGGGTCGCCCAGGCGCAACAAGGCGATGACGAGGCGTTTACAAAACTCGTAGAAACCTATCAAACCCCCGTTTTCAACCTGTGTTATCGCATGTTGGGCGAGCCCGAGTTGGCAGAAGATGCCGCGCAGGAGACTTTTATGCGCGTCTATCAACACCTGCCCCGCTACGACCAAAAACGTCCCTTCGCGACTTGGCTGCTCTCCATTGCAGCGCACTACTGCATCGACCGCCTGCGCCGCAGGAAATTCTCGATGTTCTCGATGGATGCAGAAGACGATGAAGGGAATTCGGTGGAACTACCCGATGTCGATTCTCCCAACCCTGAGAACGAAGCCATCACCGGGCAGACGAATGAACGCGTGCAAGCGATGCTGAAAGACCTCGATAGCACCGACCGTGCGGCGGTCATTATGAGATATTGGTACGATTATTCAGAAAAGGAAATTGCCGAGTCCTTAAACCTGACGGTCAGCGCGGTGAAAAGCCGCCTGCACCGTGCACGCAAGGAACTGGCTGGCTTGTGGGTCGAACAAGAAGACGACCTGCACGCCGAAATGGAAAGGAGACATCATGAATCACCAGCCTTTTGAAACCTGGCTGTTGGATGATAAACACCTGACAGCCGCCGAGAAGCGTGACCTCAATTCACATCTACGGGAATGCAGGAACTGTTCTGCCCTAGCAGAAACAGGGTTAGCACTGCGCAGCACACGCACAGCAGCGCCAGCACCCGGCTTTGCCCTGCGTTTTCAAAACAGGCTTGCCGCACAAAAAACAGCTGAACGGCGGCGCCTGTTTTGGGGCATGACCCTATTCGTGACCATTGGATTGGGGTTGTTTGGTTGGCTGGCAGCACCTTACTTTATGGCATTTGCCGCCGCACCCCTACAATGGCTCTTTACTGCCGGAAGTTACGTGCTTTACACCGTCACGTCTTTACACGCCTTTAGCGAAATGCTCTTAATCCTTGCGCGCGTTTTACCGAATTTTGTCCCCCCTTATGCATGGATGGTTTTCCTATCCTTTGTTGCTGGTGTGGGTTTGTTATGGATGGTTTCCATTTGGCGCTTCGTGCGTAAACCGATGAGAGTCACTGCATGAAATTGAATTCAAAATTTACCCGCCTCATTCTCGTACTCGTCCTGCTCCTGTTACCCACAGGCATGGTCCACGCTCAAAGCTCGGGCGGGGATGTTGTGCTGTTTGGGCAGAGTTACACACTCAAAGCCGGAGACACCCTCAATGGGAATATCGCCGTCTTTGGCGGAAACATCACCATCGAAGAAGAGGCAGAGGTTAACGGTTCGGTCGTCATATTTGGCGGCAATTTCTTAATCGAAGACACGGCTGATCTGAACGGTGACATTGCAGTCTTTGGCGGAAACTTACAAATCGCCGGAACGATCTCAGGGGATGTGGTCATCTTCGGTGGTCAGGCAAATCTAACTGAAACCGCCTTTGTCGATGGCGGCATCGCCACCTTCGGCGGACAAGTGAATCAAACTCCCGGCGCTGAAGTTTCTGGCGAGATCACAAATAATGAACCGGTCACTCCAGAGACTCCCGAAATTCCCACCACGCGAGATATTCAGGTGGATTTCAACCCCATTGCTGAGCTAACCTGGGCGATCTTCCGTGCGTTCATTGTTGCTGGCATCAGCATGGTGGCAGCGCTCTTCCTTCAACCTCAAATGGAACGAGTGGGAGATGTAATGACACGTCAGGCATTCACTGCCGGTTCCTTTGGCTTGCTGGCTGCTATCGTGATTCCCATCGCCATTGTTGTTATGTCGATTACCATTATCTTGATCCCGGTTGCAGCGATTACCTTCCTGCTCGCCGGGCTGGCATGGCTGTTCGGTGTGATCTCACTGGGTCATGAAGTTGGAGTTCGCTTTACCCGCTCCATTAACCAGACCTGGGCGCCCGTCCTCGCGGATGGCTTTGGGACTTTCTTCTTAATGTTGATTCTCAACCTGATGAACTTCGTCCCATGTGTGGGCTGGCTACCATCTTTCCTAGTATCCCTTATCGCCACCGGGGCAGTGTTCATGACCTGGTTCGGCACTCGTAACCCGCCCGGTTATATACCTGCTGTTGTTTCGACCGAGACCGAATAAAAAAAATCAGCCTCGAAAATGCCCATGATATAATCCGCCCGCCTCGGGGAAATCCCGAGGCGGTTTTCTTTTGGAGGACTCATGTTCAAGCACGAAATTCCCAACACCCCCATCCATTCAAACATTCCTCAACTGATCGAAGTCTCCGGTTCACACCATGAAATGGGTAGACAGATCGGTGAAGCTGCCCGCCTAAAAATTCAACACAGCGTGGAAAATGCCCGCGTTCTGATCAATGCCGCTTATAGCACACTCGAACTTACTTGGGATGGCGCAAAGATTCAGGCACGCAAATACCTGCCCTTTGCCGAAGAACGTTACCCACAATATGTTGATGAGCTGCGCGGCATTGCTGAAGGCGCGAATTTATCTTTGGATGACATCATGGTCTTGAACGCGATGGAAGCCGTCACTGGCGACGCTTTACACCTCACGCGCTGCACCAGCATGTCGCTCAATGATGAGCGCACTACCAAAGGTCACGTGCTCGTAGCGCACAACGAAGACTGGATCCCCGAAGATGAAGAGGATGTCCTCATCATCTCTGCTAAGCCGGATAAAGAACCGCCCTATCTCGCCATGACCTACGGCGGACTCCTGCCGAATGTAGGCTTCAATGCGTATGGCATTGCCCAACTGATTGACAGCGTTTATCCTGCTGATTCGCGCATCGGAATCCCCCGACTCGTGGTTGCCCGCGCCGTGCTTTCTTCACGCCGGATCTCTGGCGCCATCGGGCGGACGCTCGTACCCCATCGCGCGGCAGGTTATAACCACTTGCTTGTGCATGAAAGCGGTGAAATGTATTCGGTGGAGGTTTCGGCACGTAAGTTCGAGATCTTGTATGCCCATGACGGTTACATGGTCCATACCAATCATTATCTCGACCCGCAAATGAAACTGGTTGAAAAAGACCCCGAAGAATTGCTTTCTTCGCGTGTGCGTTACTTCCGCGCTTCACGGCTGATCCACCAGAATGAGAAGCATACTCTTGAAAGTTTGCAAGCCATTCAAAAAGACCATGTCAATGCCCCCAACTCGATCTGCAATCATAACATCACCAGTGAATACCCGCTTGACCGGGAGAAAACCATTGGCGCTCTGATCATCGATCTGACCGCTCGCGAAATGCACATCGCTTGGGGCAACCCCTGTCAGAATTCGTATCACACGTTCAAATTGAATGCATAAAAAAGACCCTAAAGACATTAAAATCTTTAGGGTCTTTTTTTATTCCTTTAATAGCAACGCCAGTGGAGATGCCACTAACACCATGCCAGTGGTCAGGGTCAAGACAAAGGGGAAGCCATATAGCTCTGCCAGATGCCCCGTATATAACAGCCCCAATGCCCCTGAAGAAAAAATAAAACCAAGGATCAAACCGGAAGCTAGCGCCATCCCACCGGGAATGATGCGCTGGGCCAGCACGACCATGATGCTGTGAACGGCTCCGGTGAATGCACCCGCTAGTGGAACCAGCAGGTACAACCACCCTGACCATCCCACCAGACTTGTCACATAGATCGGAATCGCTGCCAGCAATAACACGCCAGCCGCGACAAAGCGCTTCGGGTATCGATCTCCCAAATAGCCACCAAGCAAATTTCCTAATGCAGACCCGCCCATGAATAACCCTGCCATGCTGCCGTAGATCGTGGCACCCTGACCCAAATCTTTAATGTATTTTGGGATGAGGTTTACCATATTCGCTTGCGCCCATGATTGCAACGTTGCCACCACTGCCAATACGAGGATGAAGGTCAGCCCGACTTTGGCGCGGTTAACATTGGTAGTTTGTGCAGGTTTCGGGTGCGGACGATTATCGCGCAGTTGCAGCATGACCGAGATGCCAACAGGAATGGACACAAGCGGCAGAATATACATGCCGGGTATTTTGAAAGCCGTCAAAATCAAGCCAGTGATGATGGGTCCTACAAAATGCCCCAACTGCCCGGTCATAAAGAACAAAGAAGTAGAGGTGGTTTCGCGTCCCTTCATTAGGTCACGTCCGCGCAGGGCGGCATGGACAGCCCCTACCGGATGAAACGAAGAAGACCCCAAAGCAGCGATGATGAGACATCCCAGCCCAAGTGAACCGGGCAATGCCAGTGCGAGTGTGTAGAAAACCGTCATCCACAAGACGCCACCAGCTGCCAACCAGCGTGGACCGGTACGGTCTGAGATCCAGCCAAAGATGGGTTGGGTTAATGCAGATGCCCAAATGTAGATTGTGGAGAATAAGGCGATCTGTGATTCGCTCAAGCCGAAATACGTCAACAAGACGGGGCGGCTAGCGTTGAAGGTATCCACCATAAAATGGCTGATGGCAATGGAAATAAAAAGAGGGTCTGAGAAGATTGGCATGATAAGAATATTGAAAAGCTGGGGAGTAATCTAGCGATAAAGGTTCTGGGCTTCGATGTACTCATACACATCGGGAGTGAAGTAATAGCGATACATTTCACCGACAGCGATGCGGCGACGCAGTTCACGCGATGAAACTGGTTGAAGCAACGCTTCAATAAAATGGAGCTTTTGCGTTAGCCCCGGCAGTTTGGATTCAAGCAAGGCAAGGTCGGTAGAGTCGTTTGGGCGATGCATCACGCCAATTTTGGAAACCGCAGCTACGAGGTCCGCGCTGAAGCGCCAGGTGGGTAAATCTGCCAGGGAATCACCACCGATCAAGAGATAAATTTCCGCATCCGGTTGTTGTTCTTTAAGCAGGCGCACCGTATCCACCGTGTAATGCGGACCCGGACGATCCAGTTCGAGGCGTGAAAGTTCAAAGACCGGGTTATGCGAGATCATGGACTGCAGCATGGCAAGACGGTGCGGCAAGGGTGTGATGGGGTTATCCTGTTTATGCGGTGGGTCTGGGGTAAGCACCCAATAGAGGCGGTCGAGTTGACATTGTGCTGCGGCTTCTCCGGCAAGGATGAGATGTCCGATATGCGGCGGGTCAAAGGTGCCGCCAAATAATCCGATACGAGTGGGCATGGCGTGTAGTATATCGCAAAGCAATGCCTAAGGTCTTGGTGGTATA
>JAFLCE010000042.1 GCA_017303655.1 Anaerolineae bacterium | reverse complement strand
GGAGGCGCGATCTTGATATCAAGAAAATTCTTGAGCAATTGCTTGCCGTGCTCGGTCAGGATCAACTCGGGATGGAATTGCACGCCGTAAGTCGGATGCTGCTTGTGCTTGAGTCCCATCACTTCGCCTTCGTCGGTCTGGGCGATGACTTCGAGTTCGGCGGGAATCGGCTCGTAGACAACGAGCGAGTGATAGCGCATGGCTTCAAAGGGGGTGGGGATGTCTTTGAAGATGCCCTGTTGATTGTGTTTGACGGGCGAGGTCTTGCCGTGCATGAGGCGCGGAGCACGGTCCACTTTGCCGCCGTAGATGGCGCCAAGACATTGATGCCCGAGGCAGACACCGAGCACGGGGACTTTACCCGTGAAGTATTTGACGGCTTCGGGTGAGACGCCGCCGTCTTTGAGCGGTTCGCCTGGACCAGGCGAGATGACAAGGTGGTCGGGCTTGAGGGCAATCAGTTCGTTCAGCGAAATCTGGTCGTTACGGTAGACGCGAATGTCCGCGCCGAGTTCGCCGAAGTATTGAACGAGATTGTAGGTGAATGAGTCGTAGTTATCTATGAGTACTAACATGTTGAATGCCTTTCGGTTTGAAAGTTTGAAGGTTAGCAGGTTAGAAAGTTAAGTTAAAAACTTTCTAACGTTTCAACTTGAAAACCTGCAAACTTTATTTATCCGTCAAACTCTCCGAAGATGTCAATCTCGTCGGTAAACAAATCGAGCGAGTAGGACAAGCCTGTTTTCTCGCGGACGAGTTCCATGGTCTGTTTGGCTTCGGCTTGCATGCGGCGGATACCGTTGGCGAGGACGTCGCGCGGAATCATGGGATGGGCGAGGAAATAGGCACGTTTTTCGCGAATGGGTTCGAGGAAGTTGTTGATGGCGCGGGCAAGTTTTTCTTTGACTTCCACGTCGCCGACTTTGCCCTGACGATAACGTTCCTTGAGGTCGTCCACTTCGGCGTAGGAGGGATTGAATGCATCATGATAGATGAAGACGGGATTGCCTTCGACCGTCCCAGGGTCAGTGGCGCGGAGTCGCTTCGGGTCGGTGTACATGTTCATCACCTTTTGCTTGACCGTCTCTGCGTCATCAGAGAGATAGATGGCATTGTTGAGCGACTTGGACATTTTGCTTTGTCCGTCCGTGCCAACCAAAAGCGGAACATCACCAATGATGGATTCGGGTTCGGGGAAAACTTCGCCGTAGAGCTTGTTGAAGCGGCGTGCCATCTCGCGGGCGAGTTCGACATGCGATTGGTTGTCGCGCCCCACAGGGACGGCTTGCGCGCGCGGAAGGAGAATGTCCACGGCTTGCAGAACGGGATAACCGAGTAGACCGAATGGCATGGAATCCATGTTGGCATCACGTGCCATGTCTTTGAGAGTGGGCATACGCTCCAAACGCGGAACGGTGACAAGCATTTCAAAGAGCAAATTCAACTGATAGGTTTCAGGCACAGCCGATTGCACAAAGATGGTGCTGACGTTTGGGTCAATACCGACGGCGAGATAGTCCAAAACAATTTCGCGGATGAAGGTTGGAATCTCTTTGATGTATTCACGCTCAGGTTTGGTGGTCAGCGTGTGCAAGTCCGCGATGATGAAGAAGGAGTCGTATTGGTGCTGCAACCGCACGCGGTTCGAGAGCGAGCCGACGTAATGTCCGAGATGCAGTCGTCCTGTAGGGCGGTCGCCGGTTAATAAACGGGGTTTGGTATTTGGCATGGTTTAGGTTCCTTTTATAAAATGCAGAAGTCAGAATGATGAATATTCATCACTCATCGTTCATCATTCATCATTGGCTCTCTGCTACATCAATCGCACGCAACATTGCACTCGCTTTATTCACCGTCTCTTGATATTCCGTTGTCGGATCCGAGTCTGCAACCACGCCGCCGCCTGCTTGCACGCTGACGGTGTTGCCGCGCCCGACCATCGTGCGGATGGTAAGACAGGTATCCATCGCGCCGTCGAAGCCGAAGTAGCCGACCATGCCTGCGTACGCGCCGCGCGCATCAGGTTCGAGGCTGGCGATGATCTCCATCGCGCGGACTTTCGGCGCACCGCTGACTGTGCCAGCAGGAAATGCAGCGCGCACTAGATCAAACGCGGTCAGTTCAGGCTTCAACTTCCCTTCGACGTGCGAGACGATGTGCATGACGTGTGAATATTTTTCGACTGTAAAGAAATCCGAAACGCGCACCGTACCGTATTCACAGACGCGCCCGAGGTCATTGCGTCCGAGGTCAACGAGCATGACATGCTCGGCGCGTTCCTTCGGGTCAGCGAGAAGTTCTTGCGCGAGAGCGTCGTCAGCGGCGTTGTCTTTGCCTCGGGGTCGAGTGCCAGCAATCGGGCGGAGCGAGGCGGTTCTTCCTTCCAAGCGCACAAACATTTCAGGAGATGATCCAACTAAAAAGAGCGGCTCATCATCCACGATTCCAAAGTCAAAGAAAAACATATAGGGCGACGGGTTCAAACGGCGCACGGCACGATAGACATCGAACGGCTCGACATGGGTCTCGCGGGTGAAACGCTGCGAAGGCACCACCTGAAAAATATCACCGGCAGCAATGTGTTCTTTTGCAGCACGCACCATGTCTTCGTACGTGCCCTGCATGTGATTCGACTTGACCTTCGACGGCTTGACCTCGACCTTCGGCGCAGGCGGAAGCGGCTGTTCGATGCGCGCGGCGATCGCGTCCAGTTTTTGATTCGCGGCTTCGGTGTTTCCATCCAAGACATTGGCGATGAGGAAGATGCTGCGACGCGCATGGTCAAACGCGACGATGGTATCTGCCAGCATGTAGATGCCATCGGGGATGCTGGCGCGCTTCATTCTGGACTTTAGAGTTGGTTCAAAAAACCGAACCGACTCGAACCCGAGGTAGCCCACCAAACCACCCGTGAAGCGCGGCGCGTTCGGCACGCGGACAGCGGGGAAGCGATCCATTTCATTTTGCAAAAAGCGAGTCGGGTCGCCATCGACATATGTAGTGCGTGTTCCGTTTTCGTCTTGAATTTCAATTTCTTCATCACGCAAGATGTACAACGCCTTGGGCTGAACACCGATGAACGAGTAGCGCGCGATCCGCTCACCGCCTTCGACAGACTCCAGCAAGAATGACGCGCCATCTCCACGCAGTTTGAGATACAGGCTGACAGGCGTCTCAAGATCAGCGGATATCTCGCGGATGATAGTTTGTACTTGAGTTGATTCGAGCAACATAGGCACTCCTTTTTTTGAACCGCTAAGCTCGCAAAGGTCACGAAGAAAAACCTTTTGGTCTTCTTTGCGTTCTTCGCGCTCTTAGCGGTTAATAGTTTGGCACGAAGAATTAAATTAAAATCCCCTCCTGTCCATTGGGACGAGAGGGGAATCTCGTGGTGCCACCCAAGTTAAACGCTATTAACAAAAAATTCCTGCGTGATGCACACAGGAAAGAAAGCCAGCGTCACTCTTTTAGTTTGCTAGTTGGATAGTTTGGTGGTTCTGTAGTGGCTATCCTTCTAAGAAACTCTGCGGGGTAACGGGTGCAGTTCCCGTCTCTGGTACTCGTGCTTCGACAATGCTCAGCACTTTCTCTTCACAACTCGGAGGTCCATTCGACTTCTGCGCTTTTGCCTCGCTTGCAGAACTTACCGCTCGGCTCTCTGGAAATCGCTTTGAAGTGTACTCGTCCTCGTCAGCGTTTTTGGTTTATTGTTGGGCGAGATTTTATGACGGAGAGGGAAAAGAGTCAAGGAGGAAAATTCCAGCCTTCAACTTTCTGAAGTTCTTTTCGACTTATTAAAGAAATGTTGAATACTGCACTCAAAACCGACAATACAACTGTATGGAATGTATTAATCAAAATTTTATACTCTACATCACTGGTAACCCATCTACGATAAAGTTCATTGTGTTTATCTTTAGGGTCTTTGTGTGCTAATTTTCCAAATACGAACATATTTAATATATCCCTATTTGTCAGTTTCCCTTTATTGCTGTCTTCTACCACTTCTATATCCAAACTTATATTTAAGTTCTGTCTAATAACAATAAACTCATCTTTCCAATATTTAGAAATATCGGGATCCTCACATAGCTTAGCCAATTCTCTAAAAGATATCCCATCTCCATTTTGCAGAAAAAGCCTTAAGTTCAGAACAACAGCTTCTAACTGTTCATCAGTTGGCTGATAGAAATCAATCTTCTCACCAATTATTTGAAAACCTACAATATTTTCCCCCTCATTAAGATAGGAAAACTTTCTGATCTTCTCTGCGCGTTCGATAAAATCTTCAAGTTGCCTTTTACTATCTAATTTCATAATCAAATATCCTTAGTTACTTACCAGAAATATCTCTTAATATACAATTGACAACATCTATATTTAAAAAGGTCATAAAAAATCTCTGAACAAAAATTCAACGTAAAGGAATGGCGCACCAAGCAACCTGCACAGTTCGTAGAAGTCCGCTCGCTACGACAAAAAGACAATATCCATCGGATGACGCAGGAGTTGCAAAGTACCATCTTTTAGTTGAACGATTTCACTCAGCTTCACAAAATCCTGGTCGCTAATAATAAATACAGTGGGGTCGCCGTCTTCAAAGAGTCCAGCCAACCTCAGGCTTTTATCATTTTCATCGAAATCATAGGGGCTATTTTCGCGCAAGGCATTCCAGTAGAGCTGCATGCGCTGGGAGTACCAGGTTTTGGCTATTTTGCGAAAAAGATACGGGTGTATCTCCATTTCGTCTGTGATATTTTTGAGGTCAGCGATCTTTATCCCATCGGCAACGCTCCTATCGTAAACCCACAGGTTGGGAATTTTACGGGTTCTTTCAGCGGCGCTATTTTCAAGGGCTTGTCTTTTGGCGGCTGCGTCCGCTTGGGCACGGCGAACCGCTTCGATCAATTTATCGCGCAACCGTCCAGCCAGGGTCATAAAGAAATAGGGATACACCAATCCATACCGCAGGAGTTGATAGTTAACGCTTTTCTCCAGGCGGTTGGCGAGCATCTCTTTCGTCAATTCAGAGCCGTCAAGGTCATTTGTATCACCGGGAAACACCCAGGCGAGCGGACGTCCATTCTTTTCGATGTTGCTGGTGACGATGTAGGCGGGAATGTTGTCTGTCTGTTTCTCGTCCAGCCAAACTTCTTGTCCATCTTTTTCAAAACAGGCTTTGGCAACCCAAGTCGTCTTGCCGAATTTGCGCCACTGCGGCTTTTTTACGCCCACCAGCCACATAAATGCCTCGGCAGCGATGCGCCCAATCTCTTCTGGCTGCTTGTAATGACCCGGAGCAGGTCTCTTTTCCTTATCTTTATCTTTAGATTTCAAGTCAGGCGGAGTAGGCAACGGCATGGGTCCGAAGTGCGTCTCCAACGCGTCAATGCCTTCCAGACGCAATTGAACCGCGCCGTTCTCTTTGGTCAACTTTTCGGTAAAGGTATCTTTGTTATCGTTTTCCAATCCATCCCACAGGGCAGGGTTGGCTGCCTTGAACATCATTGAGTCTCCATCTGGCGAATATCCCACCACATGCAGCGAACCTTTGATCAATAAATATTTCATTTAATTTCCTCGGTGAAAAGTTGATTCGCTTAGGGCGAATTTTCAAGTTTACCAAATTCCCCTAATGCTAGTGTAGAAAAACTACGCACAAACGCTCTGATTCCGCCCGGCATGTTTTGCGGCGTAGAGTCGCCGGTCCGCTTCCAGGATGAACCAGTCGTAATCATGCTCATCTGAGGTCGGGGTCGCGGAAAACACGCCCAAACTCAAAGTAACCGAATCGCTTACAGAGGAACCTGCATGTGCAATGGCAAGGTCTGAAATTTCTTTGCGCAGTAATTCAGAGATCCTGCAGGCTTCGGTCGCATTCGTATTCAAGAGGACGATGGCAAATTCTTCTCCGCCAAAGCGGGCGATCAAGTCCGTGCTGCGTTTGCAGTGCTGTGCCAAACTTTGCGCCACTTGAACAAGGCATGTATCCCCGGCAATGTGCCCATAATAATCGTTATAGCTTTTGAAAAAATCAATATCCGCCATGATCAATGCCAGCGGCTCTGCGCGGCGGCGGCTTTCCGAAATCCCATAGGTCAGGTGTTCCTTGAACTTCCGGCGGTTCGCGAGATTCGTCAGGCTGTCAACGTGCGCCAGTTGTTCCAGTTCTTGATTCGCAATTTTGAGCAGGTTATCGGTCCGTTCGCGCTGCAATAGCAAAAAACCACTTCCGCTGATGATCATAAGGAAGTAGGTCGAAAGAAAGGTCAGGTTTTGAGAAAACTCATTCGACATCAATCTATAATTGACATCTAAAATGGCATTGATACCACGAACCAATAAGACAACGCTTGAAAGCGTAAAAACACCACTGAGTAAATAGCGAAGGATCGATCTTTTACCACTGCGTGACAAGAAAACTGTTACTGAAAGAAAAATTGCTGTCGCGAAGAAAGAGGAGACGTACACATATTCATTGGGTCTTCTTACAAATCCCCAAAAAACAAGGAGAAAAGCAGCCACAATGAGGGTATAAAAAATTGTGCACTTTTTATTACCCGTCGCAACAGAAACCAATGCCAGAGCTTCCAAGGCAAGCCCGGCGATAAGAACTGAATTCCCTATATACGCCGAAAACAGATCGGGAATATAGCCGCGTAATGCGAGCAAAATCCACGCCACACTTTGCATGATCTTCCCCAGCAAATATTGACGATTTGTAGAATACACGATCGTGTTACTGGAATAAACAGCCAACATGCCCGCAATGATCAGGTTTCCAAAGAACAGGAACAACAGGATCGTGGGCATGTCCATTTTAATTGGCGGCATGCTCGTCTGCCTCGTTGCAGATATGATCAAGATAAATCAAAAGAAACTCCATGCGCTGTACCCATAGGATTAATTTCGCGAAAAGGTTCCCTATTATAAAACCCTCTTGGTCATAAATACATTTGAGTTGTAGCTGCCTTGCATGCATCGGGCGGCAGTCTATGACCATTGACAAACCTCTCAAATACGTGTATATACACTCATTATGCTCAAAGACCTGCCCAAAGAAAAGCTTTATGAGTTCTCGCGTCAAGCCGTGCCGTGTGTGGGATTCAACACCCGCCGTGCCACACGGCTGATCACCCAGTATTATGACAAGGCGTTGGCGCCAGCAGGAATCCGTTCGACGCAGTACTCGCTGCTCAGTCTGTTGGCGATGATGGGTGAAGCGCCGATGCAGGAAGTTGCTTACGTGCTGGCAATGGATAGGACGACTCTGACTCGGAACCTGAATCCGCTTTTGAGGGCAGGGCTGGTCAAGGTCAACGTAGGAAGCGATCGTCGTTCCCGTCCGCTGGCGCTGACGCCCAAGGGAAAGTCCACGCTGGAGAAGGCGCTTCCCTTTTGGCAGAAGGCGCAGTCACACATTGTGAATGAGATCGGGGCAAAGCAATGGGATTCGATGATGCGCGGGCTGCATCAAATTTCGATGATCGTAGAAGAGGAAAATAATGGTGAATAAACCAAGACCTGCATGGCTGGATGAGAAAGAATACCCTTTCAAGGATCATTACTTCACGACCCCGCAAGGTGACATGCACTACGTGGACGAAGGCATCGGTGACCCGATCGTGTTGCTGCATGGCAATCCGGGTTGGTCTTTTGAATACCGTGAGATCATCAAGGAAATGTCCAAGACTCAACGCTGCATTGCACCCGATTACATCGGCTTCGGGCTTTCGGACAAACCCGCCGATTGGGATTATTTACCTATCAATCACTTCAAACATGTTGAGAATCTACTCGACAGCCTCAATATGAACAACATCACATTCGTGTTCAACGATTGGGGCGGTCCATTTGCGATGGCGTATGCGATCAAGCATCCTGAAAAGATCAAAAAGCTTGTGGTTACAAATAGCTGGTTCTGGCCGGTCAATCACATTCCGAATTTCACGAGATTTAGCGGCATGGCAGGCGGACCCATTGGTAAATTCTTCACGATGAATTTCAACATCATCGGAAAGGTTTTATCGAAAGCGGCATACGGACCGAAGAAGAAAATGCCAGAGGAAGTACGCAAGCATTACTATATGCCGCATCAAGAGAAAACTGCTCGTAATGGCACATGGGTTTTCCCGCGTGAGATCATCGGATCGACAGCCTGGCTTCAAGTCTTATGGGCACAGCGTGATCGCATAAAGCACATCCCCACTGCCATTGTATGGGGCGACTCAGACATTGCCTTCAAAGAAGGTGAACTAAAAGTGTGGACTGATCTGATGGAAAATCACACGCTCACGATCTTGAAAAAGATCGGTCACTACCCGCCCGAAGAAGCACCGGAAGAAGTTATCAAGGCATTGAAAGTATGAACCCAATCGCAGAAAAAGCTGTTGCCGCCTATGGTAGTAAAGAATTCTGGTCGAAGGCAAAACGCATTGAAGCCGAGGTCAGTGTGCATGGCTGGGCGTTCACACTGAAGGGACGTCCTTTTTTCAAGCACGCAAAGATCGAAATGGAAGTCGCCCGCCCATTTTCACGCTTGACACCCATTGGTAGAGACCCTCAAATTGCAGGTATGCTCGATGGGCATGATGTACGCCTTGAATATTCAAATGGCAAAGTTATTGAAGAACGCAAAGATGCACGGCGCTACTTCCCCGGTGGCAGGCGTCTCTTCTACTGGGACGATCTGGACATGTCCTACTTCGCCAATTACGCCTTCTGGAATTATTTCACCCTGCCCGCCCTGCTCATGCGTGCAGATATTGACTGGCAGGAGATCGAACCCGGCTGGCTCGAAGCGACCTTCCCGGAAAGCATTCCCACTCATAACAAAGTTCAGCGCTTCCGCTTTGACCTGGAAACGGGTCGACTCCATCAGCATGATTACACCGCCGATATCATCAGCAAACTAGCCACCGCCGCGAATGTTGTCCTTGACCACAAAAAAAGTGAAGGCTTCATGTATCCCTCGCGGAGGTTGGTTACACCGCGCGCGCCGAGCGGAAAGCCCTTACCCGCCCCAACCTTGATCGATATTACAGTTCACAGCTTTAGCATAAAAAGTTGACTTCAACTAAAAAACAGGCGCACCCAATGAGGTGCGCCTGTTCAATGCTGATTCCTGTTTCTTTACGCTGAAGCGTTCTGACCATAAAGCTGGTGGCGGAGGGAGTCGATATCTTTTCGTACACGACCTTCACCATTGTCATATTGATTTTTGATCTTCTCGATGGCAGACATCACCGTGGAGTGATCACGCCCACCGAGCACTTCACCGATCTGCGGGAAGGAGATCTTCGCTTCTTCACGCAGCAGGTACATGGCGATCTGGCGCGGATGCGCAACTTCCTTGGTGCGGTCGCGTCCTAACAACTTCTCAACCGTCAATTTGTAGTAATCTGCTACTTCGGTAACGATGGTATCCGCTCCGATGTCGCCACGTGAAGGCATCAGGTCAGCAAGTGCCACTTCCACGAGATTAGGCGTGAGGGAGGCTCCACTCAGATCGGCATAGGCGATGATGCGGTTCAATGCGCCTTCAAGCTCACGGATGTTGGACTGTACGCGCTTGGCAACAGTTTCGAGGATCTCATCCGAAATCAAACGTCCGGTCCGCTCGGCTTTGGAGCGTAGGATGGCAAGGCGGGTCTCGAGGTCAGGTGCCTGGATGTCGGCAGTTAAGCCCCACTCAAAGCGGGAGCGCAGACGTTCTTCAAGCGTGACCATAGACTTGGGAGGTCGATCAGACGAAACGATGATCTGTTTGTCTTGACCGTGCAGGGTGTTGAAGGTGTGGAAGAACTCTTCCTGCGTGGATTCTTTCCCGGCAATGAATTGAATATCATCGATCAACAATACATCAGCAGAGCGATATTTCTCGCGAAAGGCTTGCGTGGTGTGTGAACGAATGGCATTGATCATATCATTCGTGAATTCTTCAGAGGAAACGTAGAGGACGTTCAATCCGCTGGCATGACAGGCATTGCCGATGGCGTGCAGGAGATGAGTCTTGCCAAGCCCCACGCCTCCATACAGGAAGAGAGGGTTGTATGCTCTTGCAGGTTTCTCTGCCACCGCCTGACAAGCGGCGTGCGCAAGGCGATTGCCTGAACCTACCACGTAGGTATCAAAGGTATAACGCGGATTCAGCGTTACATGGCGGGGTTTTGGCTCCGGCGGGGTGATCACTATCGAAGCAGGAGCAGGTTCCGGGTCCGAAGAGGAGCCGGTTTCTTCCGATTGGGAAACAATAAATTTTACAGAGACCTTTGAGTTCAATGTGTCGATCAAAAGCTTGTTGACGGTGGTGGCGAGGCGGCTATCGAGCCAGTCTCGCGCATATGCATTGCGAACCCCAACGGTCAACATCCCATTTTCATAGCCAACAGGCCGGGTATCGCGCACCCATGTATCATACGAAGCGCGGGGCATATCCATTTGAAGTTGTGCAAGGACAGTCTGCCATGCCTGCTCAGCGTTCATAAGCGATCCTCAATGTGCAAAAATTTTGTCGTACAGCGTAGATGGAACTATCCCGCCTGTAAAGCGGCATGGAAACCATCGTTTGTTCAAGAAATGTCTTTCAGGGATTGCGGATGTTGATCGTGCGGGCAAACATCCGTTATATCAGCGTGGTTACATTCTAGCAGAACATCTTGATATATAACAGTCGTTCAACCTACGCTAGGTTTAAAGATTTAGTTTTTTTAAGATTACTCAATGTTAAAGAATTGTTATCAACTTCTCCAGTTTATGATCATTCACTAGAACAAGCGTTTCAGGCATGAACGCCTTTTCGGCGACACCTACCCCCCATATATGGGCATTAAGGGTGATTTTTAGGGAGGTGCGCCATATCTATCTTAAAAAATCCTTTAGCATTGCATCGATGAATAATCTTATATGAGACTCGAGTTCTCGTGACTCATTTTGATCTCATACATGATGTTGTACGTTATTGTTTGATTCCGCGTGGAACCCATGCTAATAGTGTCGTTCCTTCATCGAGAACTGAAGAAATTTCCACATCACCACCTGTTGAACGAGCACGTGTGAACATATTTGCGAGACCATGACCAATAAAAGAATCCATATGTTCAGTATCAAAGCCTTTACCATCATCATGGATCTCTAATAAGGCCCGTTCATCCGTCGTCCATAATGAAATTTGAACCTTTTTTGCCTTGGCATGCTTGGCTGCATTGGCTAATGCTTCTTGACAGATATGAAATAAAGCCAATGATTGGGTTTGAGTCAGCTCTTTCATGTCGGTATCAGGCGGCATGAAGTTGACTTCAGAGAATGTATTGGCACGATATTCAGCAATTAAGCGTTTTATACCGCTCATTAAGCCATCATTACCTAGTTGACGAGGGCGTAAGTCCAGAATATAAGCACGCAGATCGCGAATTGCCTGATTCAAACCATCAATAGCATGGTCGATCTTCGCCTTTGCATCAACCGTATCTTCATCTATAACGTGTTTTGTGCCTTCAAGCGATAAGCCGACCCCGTAAATCGATTGAATGATGCCATCATGCAAGTCCATACCAATGCGATTGCGCTCTTCCAACACCGCCAAACGCCGCGCATTGACATGCAAGCGCGCATTTTCAATCGCAAGTCCCGCCCAAGTGCCTACAGCGGCAAGCATTTCTGTGCTACGTTCTTCAAATGGCACCGAAGAACGGGTAAACAAACTCATAACTCCCATTAAATGTTCGCCTGAGATCAAGGGCACGCATGCAATTTGTTTAAAACCTGCCTTCACCACGGCTTCACGTAAAAACTCCGGTTCTTCCGAAAGATTATCGCTAATGATCGGCTTACCGGTCTTTGCCACCATGCCAGGGTAGCCTTCTCCTACATGTAAAATGTTCTGCGTCCAAAAGGCTTCGGCAGCCTGCCCACGATGCAGCATCATACGCAGGGTAGTTTTGTCCTCTTCCAATAGGAATATTTCGCCAGATTCGACCTTCATGTAATTCATCACCAGCCCGAGGGTCTTATTCAGAATCTCGTCGAGTTCCAGGCTCGAGGTCAGGGTGGAGGCGATACCGTTCAAAAGTGACATATCCACATTGCGGCGGGTCAAGACGGCGTCGCGTTCCTTCATCTGATCAATCAAACGCGCGTTGACGATTGCCTTGGCGGCATATGTGGCGAGCATTTGGATGATCATTTCATCGTCTGCGGTGAACTCACGCACATCCATCTTTTCAGTGAGGTAGATCTGCCCCAGTTGCTTTTCACCCGAAATAATGGGAACGCCTAAAAATGAGGACATGTGCGGGTGATGGTCTGGAAAGCCAACCGAATGCCGGTGCTTTTGCAGTACGGCCAGCCGCAAGGGATGGCGAGAGTTCATCAATTCGCGGATCAACCCGTGCCCCTGCGGAGGATGCGCGATACGGCGAATGTCTTCGTTGCTCATACCAACGGTTACAAATTTGATCAGGCTGCCATCCTCACCCAAGACCCCCACAGCGGCATACCTTGCCCCTGCCTGTTCGCAGGCGGTAGCCGCAATGCGCTCCAACAGAGTTTCCAACGAAACATCTTGCACCAAATCCAAGCTGGCGCGATGTAATGCGAATAAACGTTCCTGTAATTGCTCCCGTGTCAGCAGCATCCAAACTCCTCGCAGACATTATAATCAATTCTGCTGTTTGATAGAATTTGCAAGCAGGCAAAATCTAGAATAGGAAACATTATGACAACTTCCCGAATCTCCGGTTTTTACAACATGTCCATTGAGGAACGACGCGCAAAACTAGTGGAGGCGCTGGCGCTTCCGACCCCGCCCGATCTTGGGGCGTGGACCTCAGGCGGAATCTCCGCTGAAGCCGCCGACCACATGATCGAAAATGTGGTGGGGATGCACAGCCTGCCCCTTGGAATTGCGCTCAATTTTCAGGTAAACGGCAAAGATGTGCTCGTGCCCATGACACTTGAAGAACCGTCTGTTGTGGCGGGCGCATCCTTCATGGCAAAGCTCGCGCGTGCAGGCGGCGGCTACCAAGCCACCACCACTGACCCGCTCATGATCGGGCAGATGCAGGTCATCAACGTCACTAACCTCAATGAAGCTAAACTAAAAATTTACGAGAAAAAAGCCGAGCTTCTCGCCGAAGCGGACACGATTGACCCCATTCTCAAAAAATTCGGCGGCGGCGCACGAGACTTGGAAGTACGCATCTTCAACGACTCCCCTATTGGCGGATTCCTCGTCGTTCATCTTATTTATGACGTCCGCGACGCGATGGGCGCGAATGCAGTCAATACCGCTTGTGAAAGACTTGCCCCAAAGATCGAGGCCATCACAGGCGGAAAAGTTCACTTACGCATTCTCTCCAACTTAGCAGATCGAAGAATTGCGCGTGCACGTTGTACCATTCCTGTAAATGAATTGGCATTCGATAACTTCTCCGGCGAAACTGTGCGTGATGGCATCATCGCTGCCTACGCATTCGCGGCTGTTGACCCGTACCGCGCAGCGACACATAACAAAGGCATCATGAACGGCGTGGACTCAGTCGTCATCGCCACTGGTAATGACTGGCGCGCCATTGAAGCAGGCGCACATTCCTACGCCGTCAAAAACGGAGAGTACACGTCCCTCTCCACTTGGGGCAAAGATGCGGATGGCAACCTCGTCGGCACGCTCGAAATGCCGATGGCGGTCGGCATTGTGGGTGGTGCGACAAAAGTCCACCCGGCGGCACAAGCGGCAGTAAAACTCATGGGCGTGAAGACTGCGAGTGAACTTGCTGAGATCATCGTATCGGTTGGCTTGGCTCAAAATATGGCGGCGTTGCGCGCCCTCGCCACCGAAGGCATCCAACGCGGACATATGTCACTGCATGCGCGTCAGGTTGCCATTGCTGCTGGCGCGACAGGCGAGATGGTTGAAAAGGTCGCCGCACAGATGGTGGTGGAGAAGGTCGTGCGCATTGACAGAGCAGAAGAAATTCTCAAGTCATTGAGTGGAAAATAAAAACATGGATATCGAAGCCTTAATTGAATTCACGCAACGCATCGTCCGCCAGCAGAGCTTGTCTGGCGAAGAAGGCGCGGTCACGCAGATCGTCGTGGACGAGATGAACGCTCTCGGCTTCGATAAGGTCTGGGTGGACAAATACGGCTCCGCCGTGGGAATGATCCGCGGGGCGCAGGCGGGGAAGACTCTGCTTTTTGATGCGCACACCGATACGGTGGGAATCGCTCCCAGGTCAGTATGGACTCGCGCCCCTTTCGGCGCTGAAGTGACCGACACGCACATGTACGGGCGCGGCGTGATGGACATGAAAGGTTCGCTCGCGGCCATGATACATGCAGCGGCAAGTATAGATAGAAGCAAACTCGCCGGAAAGGTTGTCATCTCCGCTTCGGTAATGGAAGAAGTGTACGAAGGCGGCGCGCTCAAAGCTGTGATGGACGAGGTCAAGCCAGATTATGTTGTCATCGGCGAAGCGACCCAACTCAACGTCGCACGCGGTGGGCGTGGACGGGCGGAGATTCATCTCGAAGCGATTGGCAGTCCCGCACATTCATCGTCGCCGCAGTTGGGCGTAAACGCTGTGCATTTAATGACCAAGGTCATCGCTGAAATTGAAAAGTTGAAACTGAGCGAACATCCGTTGATGGGTCCTGCCATCCTTGCGCTGACCGACATTATTTCTGAACCGTATCCTGGTTACTCGGTCATCCCTGCACTTTGCAAAGCGACCTATGACCGTCGCCTCTTGCCGGGTGAAACACCTGAAGGTGTTCTGAATGAAATTACCTCTTTGCCTGCATTGAAGGATATCAACTTTACGGCGAAGATCGCGCAAAGCGACCATGTCACCTACACCGGCGAAACGTTGACTGCAAATAAATTCTTCCCTGCTTGGGAGCTAAATGAAGATGATGAATTTTTGCAGAAAGCGTTAAAAGGACTGCGCGCCTCCGGGCTTGACCCGAAACTGGGTGCCTACCGATTCTGCACCAACGCCGCATATAGCATCGGCACGGCAGGAGTCCCGACCATTGGATTTGGTCCCGGTGCCGAAGGGGATGCGCACGTTGTAGATGAACAACTCAGCCTCGACGAACTTGCGAAGACAGCGCGAGGGTATGCGGGGATCATTGAAGCGGTGTTGGGTAAGTAGTAATTGGTAAGTGGTAATTGGTAAGTGGTAATTGGTAAGTGGTAATTGGTAAGTGGTGAGTATCAAAATGAAAGACAATTCTGTTCTCTGGCAAACCCGTCACTTCGTTTACGCTCACATCGCAGAGACCACTCGCCCACCCAGCGTGGATGAGACTGCGGCGCACTTTAGTATTTCAATAGAAGAAGCCAGCGAGTTGTATCAGGCATTAAACAACCGGCATTCTTTTTTCCTCGAACCGGGCACATTGGCTATCCGCATGGCAAATCCGTTTTCGGGTATCCCAACGGATTTCAAAGTCCATGCCAATGGCAAGACCTACTTCGCCAATTGCGCGTGGGACATGCTCGGCATCCCTGCTGCTCTGCATTGTGACGCGGTCATTGACGCGGTATTCACAGAAAGCAATGAAATGGTTCAGTTGGAAGTTAAGGACGGCAAAATTACAAATGGTGACTTGCTTGTTCACTTTCCACTTGCTTTCTCACGTTGGTACGATGACCTCGTCTTCACTTGAGCGACCATGCTGCTCTTCCGGTCGGAAGAATGGGTAGACAAGTGGTGTAAACGAAATAATTTGGAACGCGGAGAGATGTTATCGATTCAACAAGTGTGGGAGCTTTCTAAACTTTGGTATGGCAACCGCATTTTGCTTGAATATCATGGACGAAGCATGGAACAAGTCGCTGATGTTTTCAAGCAAGCTGGGCTGAAGTCGAAATTTTGGTATCAATAAAGGACCTACAATGAGAATTCTTGTCTTATCCGATGTTCATGGAAATTGTCTGGCGCTCGAAACTGTCTTGGCAGACGCAAAAAAGAAAGGGTTCGATCAGATCGTCTGCAATGGCGATATGATCCAGGGTGGACCTCAACCACATGAAACTGTTCAACTTTTGCGCGAGATGAATTGCCCCATCGTGATGGGCAATTCCGATGCATGGCTGCTAACCGGGGTGGAGACTGATGCGGATTCGATTTCAGAAGAACGGCGCAAGAAACTGGATAGTGTCCGCAAGTGGTCTTTGAGCAAACTAACCCAGGATGACAGTGCATTTATTGAATCATTTCAACCAACAGTAACCATTGATCTAGGGAACGGCAAAAGCCTGCTTGCCTTTCACGGCTCCCCTACATCCTTCGACCAAGTCCTCCTGCCATCCACTTCTGAGGAAGAGTACCAAGAAGTTTTCAAACCGTATTCAGATCATATCCTCACCGGTGGGCATGTCCACTTGCAATATACCCGCCGCCTGCGAGACAGTCAAAATTTTTATTTCAACCCAGGCAGTGTCGGGGTTGCATACAACCACGATCAGACCGGTGAACAAAAACTACTCGACCCCTGGGCAGAGTATGCCTTACTGACCATCGAAAAATCAAACACGCAACTGGAATTCATCCGCGTCGCTTTGGACATTGACAAGATGGCTGATGTTTATCGCTCAAGCAACAGACCCTTTGCGGGCGAGGCGATGGCACAATACAAATCTTATGCATAGCAGAATGCTGTGACACGGAAACTTCATCGGATTGAAAGTTCCCAGCATATGAGCACAACCATCATTAGCATAATATTGGGTATCAGCGGCATGCTCGGCTGGGGAATTTATGATTTTCTGGGCGGTGTTTTCTCTAAACAGATCGGCTCTTTCAAGTCTTTGTTCTGGTCGCAATTAATGGGCTTTGGTTCCATCCTGTTGCTAACTTTTGCCTTCAAAACCCAGTTCAACGTTCCCGTTCTGGCACTCGCTTTGTCACCACTCGCGTCCATCGTCTATTCGGCGGGATATTTATTCTTCTTCAAAGGATTCGAGAAAGGCAATGTCTCGATCATTGCCGCGACGATGAACCTGTGGGCAGTTTTCACCATGCTCTTCGCCTTCCTCTTTATGGGACAACGTCTCTCGATAACCCAAACCATCGGTGTATTCATGATCCTCACCGGCGCGACGCTTGCCTCGCTCGATTGGGGCAACATCCGCAACCAAAAATTTCAACTCTCCCTGGGTGTAAAAGAAGCCATTTTAGGCGCATTCTTCTTCGGAGTTTTTTGGAACATCAGTGAAATTATCTCTGAACAGGTCGGTTGGCTGATCACTACCTTGCTTGTAAAATTGGGCATCGCCATATTCTTGTTGATGTTTTCATTTGCTGTAAAACAAGAAATCAAACTGGGAAGCATATCCACGAGAACTAAATATGTGATCGCTTTGATGGGCATCATCGAAGTCAGTGCCGTGGCGCTCGTCAACTACGGCTTGACCATTGGCGACGCCATCTTGATCACTCCCATCGCCTCGGCTCTGTCTATTGTGACCATTGCCCTGGCGGTCATCTTCCTGAAAGATAAGCTTTCAAAACTTCAATTGACCGGGGTTGTTACCGCCATCCTTGGCATTATCGCAACCGCATTTTAGAAACGGAAAATTTTCATGGCATTGGTTATCTTTGATTATGACGGCGTCCTCGCGGACACACTTGACGACCTAATTCGGTTCGGGCAAGAAGCCTGCAATCAACTGGGCGTCAAACATGTGGTGACAAAAGACGACCTGAGCAACCTAGAGGTCATGTCCTTTGCCACGTACGGACGCGCCTGTGAAGTGCCTGAGCATCTCATAGACGAGTTCGTTAAAATCAGCTTGAGACTATTCGCAGAAAAAGAAACTCCGCCCGCCATCTTCAATAGACTGAGCGAAGTAATTCAGCATTTTTCCACCAAGCACAAGATCGCCATCGTGACCACAAATTCCTCCCAAAACGTGCATGCTTTTCTCACCCAACACGGACTGGACAGTCTTGTCCATGCCGTTTACGGCGTGGACACACCCGGCTCGAAAGCGCAGAAAATATCCATTGCACGGGAGCGTTTTGTGGAAAATGGAGAAGCAGTCTTTATGATCGGCGATGCATTGAGTGACGTCCGCGCCGCGAAAGAGGCCGGAGTAGCCAGCATCGCTGTGACTTGGGGGCATCAGAGTTTGGAGACATTACTTCGGGGAGAGCCAGAATATGTAGTTAATTCACCATATGAGTTGAACGATGTGATTGAGCGATAGAATAGAGTATTATCAATAAAGTATGCAGCAATTTCAGAGACTTTCAGATTGGATCAATTGATTTTGAAGGCAGTGAGAGAACAAAAATGTTAAATGAAAAAACTTTTCCCGTAAGATCTTATTCAGCAGGGCATTTATTTTCTTTAGCAAAAGCCGCATACGAACGTACTAAAGGTGGTAGCTCTCCTCAAGAGGCAGGGAAAAGCGACGCCATTGTATCTATTATATTTTCAGCTTCTTCGCTTGAAGCTTTTATTAATGAACTGCCAGATATGGCAAACAATGATATTGAGCACATAGGTTTAAAACACCCCGAGGTTATAAAATCATTTGCAACAATTATGAACGAAATTGAAGATTCAAGAGGTTCAACTAGGCTAAAGTTTCTTCAAGCACATCTAATCTTTTCGGGTAAGACTTATGAAGTTGACAAAAAACCTTTTCAGGATTTTTCGAATTTATTCAAACTACGAGATGCTTTTTTACACTTAAAACCTCAAAGCGAATATGTCACTAACAGCAAAAACGAATTCATAAGAGTCTCACCGCCAAAAGTTATCAATGGGCTCCCAAAAAAACATTTTGGCTAAATTTGAAACAAAAGTCATAGCAAACTGGATTTCAATGGTTAGTACCCAAGCAGCTGCCAAATGGGCGTGTGATACGGCTTCAGAAATGGTAATTTCAATTCTGCGTGTAATACCTGACAGTTTTTTCAAAAAAAGTGCAATTCGTGCATATGGAAAGACTTTTCAACCAGTAGACTATCAACCACCGGAAAATAAATGATACCTTTTTTCATGAAAGATAAGACTATCATCATATTCAATTCCAACAAGATAGTTTTTGCAAGCCCTCACCCGCTACAATCCTCCTACGTATTCAGGAAAAACAAATGACAACACCTCAACCCTCCCCTACCTTACTCAAACCCATCAAACCGGTTGGCATTGTTGGCTATGGTGCGTATGTGCCGCGCTACCGTTTGCCCGCCAAGGAAGTTGCCCGCGTGTGGACGGGCAAGACCAGCGGCATGCCCATCAAAGAGAAAGCTGTGCCGGGTCTCGACGAAGACGTAATCACCATGTCCATCGAAGCAGCGCGGAATGCAATGGCACGCGCCCAGATCGACCCGCATGAACTGCGTGCGGTGTGGGTCGGGTCGGAGTCGCATCCGTATGCGGTCAAGCCAACGTCCACTCTTGTCGCTGAAGCGATTGGAGCCGTCCCGAACACGCAAGCCGCAGATTGGGAGTTCGCTTGTAAGGCTGGGACCGAGGCGCTTGTCGCCGCAATGGGATTGGTCGGCTCGGGCATGGGTCACTATGCCATGGCGATCGGCATGGACACGGCTCAGGGCAAACCCGGCGACGCGCTCGAATACACCGCAGGCGCGGGCGGCGGTGCCTACATTGTTGGTCCGGCTGAAGAGTCACTGGCAACCATCAATGCGTCGTATTCCTACGTCACCGATACGCCCGATTTCTGGCGGCGCGAATATCAGAAGTACCCCGAGCATGGCATGCGCTTCACCGGCGAACCAGCGTATTTCAAACACGTCACCGAAGCCGCCACGCACCTCATGGAAGCTTCCGGCACCACCGCCAAAGATTACAAGTGGGCGGTCTTCCACCAACCCAACACAAAATTTCCGCAGCGTATCGCAGGTCAACTCGGCTTTTCGATGGATCAGATCGAACCCGGTCTGCTCGTGCCGGTCATTGGGAATACCTACGCAGGCGCAGCGATGATCGGCTTGACTGCGACTCTCGACATCGCCCAACCCGGTGACCGAATCCTCGTCGTCTCTTTCGGCTCCGGTGCCGGGTCCGACGCCTTCGACATTACCGTCACTGATAAAGTGACTGCCAGACAAAACCTCGCCACGAAGACTCGTGAATACATCGCCCGTCGCACCGAAATTGATTACGCGACCTATGTGCGCTTCCGTGGTAAGTTGGCGATGAAGTAAGAGTAAGCTGTGATTGATATTCTTAACTTTTCTAAATACTTCGCAAGTTTTTTCTTTTTTGTTCTAGTAGTCTTAGGAAGTTTCGAAGCCAGAAATTCTCCCGTAGGAATATTGCTACTTGGAGTCTTATTATCGCTAATTGGGCTTCCTCTAGTTATTTATGTATATAAAACTATTAAGAAGTACAGCAATGTATTTGATTACGAGCGCACTTTGTATTGGAACAAGGATCGAAATGGGAAAGAGGTACGTGAAATATTAGTATCACTCAATACAATTGGCTTGGGATGTTTCTTATCTGGTTTGGTATTAATATCGGTAGTGATTTTCAAAATCCAGATCATCCCAATTGTTATCCCATTCTAAATAAATAAACAGGAAAACATTTAGGATATCATGGCATTCTTCGACCTCTCTCTAGACGAACTAAAAAAATACAAACCCGCCCGCACCGAGCCCGCGGACTTTGACTCGTTTTGGGCAAAGACCCTTGCTGAAGCACAAGCCTTTCCACTTGATGCAAAATTCGAAAAAGTGGATTATGGTCTCGTTGCGCAGGAAACATTTGATGTGACCTTCAATGGCTTCGGCGGGCAACCCGTCAAAGGTTGGTTGATCCTTCCGGCACAACGAAAGTCAAAACTACCTGTCGTTGTGGAATACATCGGCTACGGCGGCGGACGTCAATTCGGGTTTAACTGGCTTCTCTGGGCAAGCGCAGGCTACGCTCACTTCGTCATGGATACGCGCGGGCAAGGCAGCACCTGGTCCGCTGGCGATACACCCGACTTGTATGGCGATGGCGGCAATGCGCATTTCCCCGGCAGCATGACCAAAGGGATTCTCGACCCACAACATTATTACTATCGAAGGGTGTTCACAGACGCAGTGAGAGCCGTCGAAGCAGCAACCAGCCACCCCGAAGTGAATGAGACGCAAGTTGCTTTAACGGGCGGCTCACAAGGCGGAGGCATTACCATCGCCGCGGCTGGACTCGTTCCCAATGTCAAAGTTGCCATGCCCGATGTGCCATTCTTATGTCACTATCGTCGCGCCACCGAGATCAGTGATGCGTATCCTTATAAAGAGATCGGCGAGTATTGCCACGTTCATCGCGACAAGATCGAAACGGTCTTCAATACGCTTTCGTATTTCGACGGAGTCAACTTCTCTGCCCGCGCAAAAGCAAAGACATTATTTTCTGCCGCGCTCATGGATCAAGTTTGTCCGCCTTCTACAATTTATGCAGCATACAATCATTGGGCTGGCGAGAAAGACATCAAGACTTACACCTATAACGGTCATGAAGGCGGGCAAAGCTTTCATGACCTTGAGAAATTGAAGTTCCTGAAAAACCTTTGGAAGTAATTTTTACATTTATCGACACTAATCGGAGAACCATGTTTTCAGAAACTGTAAAACTTGAAAAACTGCGTCAGAAGGTCGAAGACCTGAATAAACAATCTGGAGATCGGTCAGATTACATCGATTACGGAAAGCCCAACCCGGCGCAATTACGGGAAGCTCAGGAAACGATGAAGAAGCTTGATGTTGAAATCAAGGCTGGGCAGGCTGAATTAAAACAATTGCTCGATACCCTGCGCAAGCAACAACCGCAAGTTGTCGAAGAATGGGTCAAGTATCACGTCAGCCTGCTGGAAATGTTCGTTGCCGAAAAGTCGACAGACAAAAATGCAGGAACCCGCAAGTACGTGGCGAAGGAAACGATCGACGAATGGAATAAGTTAGGCTCAGGTGAAGTAGACTATGTCAACATCAATGGGCATTTCCTAAAGGACTATAAGAATCATGTTCGCTCGTTCAATGAAAATTCTCAGATGGGCGAATTCATTAAAGCAATGAAAACCTCAAACTCGGCAAAGCCAGGAAATAAAGCCTGGTGGCAGTTCTGGAAATAAGCACACAAAGGATTCATTCACAACATGACAGAAGTCGTTATTGCAGGAATCGGACAAACTGAAGTCGGCGAACATTGGGAGATCGGTCTGCGTGACCTTGCCTATGCCGCCATCCATGACGCCATTCAAGATGCGGGCGGGCTCAAACCGCAATCGCTGTTTGTGGGCAATATGCTCGCGCCGAATCTTTCTCGCCAGGCACATGTCGGTGTGTTACTCGCGGATTATTCCGGGTTGAACGGCATCGAAGCCGTGACCGTTGAAGCGGCGGGAGCATCCGGCGGAGCAGCACTACGTCAGGGTTATCTCGCCATCGCCAGCGGATTTGTGGATGTGGCGCTCGTGGTCGGCGTGGAGAAGTTTACAGACAAAGTCGGTTCCGAAGTGGATGAAGCTCTCGCCACGGCATCTGACTCAGACTATGAAGCAGTGCAAGGCATGACTCCCGCCGCGCAAGCCGCATTGCTAATGAAGCGTTACATGCACGAGTATGAAGTCCCTGCCGATGGGTTTGCAGGTTTTGCACTTACCGCGCACACCAACGGTGTGGCAAACAAACACGCCATGTTCCGCAAAGCCATCAAAGCAGAGACGTACGCCAAAGCCGAGATGGTCAGCGACCCGCTCAACATGTTTGATATGGCTCCCAATGCGGATGGCGCTGCCGCGCTCGTTCTGACTCGCCGTGAGCTGCTCCCAACCAGTTTTAAGAATCCACTCGTGAAGGTTGCTGGCTCGGCGGCATCGTCTGATACATTGGCGTTGCATGACCGCAAGGACATGCTGTACTTCGACACCGCGCAACTTTCCGCGGGCAAAGCCATGAAGCAAGTTGGATTAACGTTGGATGGGATTGATTTCTTCGAATATCATGACGCGTTCAGTATTTATGCGGCATTGCAATTGGAAGCTGTTGGATTTGCAATTAAGGGAAGCGGCTGGAAGCTCGCCGCGGATGGTTCGATTGGATTAAAGGGATCAATCCCCTGCGCGACGATGGGTGGCATGAAAGCCCGCGGATTCCCCGGCGGCGCTGCCGGTGTGTATCAAGCCGTCGAAGCGACGCTGCAGTTACGAGGTCAGGCAGAGGCGAACCAAATTAAAGATGCAAAGTTCGGGCTGATCCAGTCGCTGGGCGGACCGGCATCCACGGCAGTGAGTCACATATTGCAAAGACTTGATTAGACGATAGACCACGGACGATTGACGATGGACAATAATGGTCTATCGTCTGTCGTCTGCGGTCATCTTGAGTAACGGGGGAATTGCAAAAGAAGTAAATAACGCCGCCAACCCAAACAACAAGGTGGGCACCAGCCAGCGCGCGTTGATAATAAATCCCTGATACAGCAGAATGCCTTGAATGCGAAGTTTTGCCAGCGCAATGGGTGGTAGGCTTTGAGCCGTTATAAATAACGCGCCAAGCGTTAATGCAATGACAAGCGCAATGACGAAATCATTCCATGTGATGAGGGTAGGACGTCTGTCCATTTGAATGCGTGCCATGACATTGGCGGTGATACTGCGGGGCATGGGCGCGAGCGGCTGGGATTTGAGTGCGTCTTCAATGAGTACGTCTTGTTCTAGGCGGTTATCCATGATTCCTCCAATTGGGCGAGGGATTTGCGGAGCTGTTCCTTGGCGCGGAAAATGCCCGTTTTGACCGTACCAAGCGGCAGGTTAAGCATCGAGGCGATTTCTTCATAGGAGAGTTCGTTCTGGTATCTAAGAGTAATTAGTAATTGGTAATTTGAGTCGAGATTTTCAATGGCATGTTGCAAGTGAGTTCTCGTTTCATTTAACTCAAAAATTTGGGCGGGGGTATCCAAGTGCGGTTCGGGGATATCTTCCATCATGTCGTCGCCGAGGTCGTTGAGCGAACGGCGCAGATTGGGCAGTTTGTTATAGCAAAGATTCGTAACGATTCTATACAGCCAGGTACGAAATTGACTCTGCCCCTTAAAGTTGGGCAACGCCGTCCAAGCGCGCACGAAAGTCTCCTGTGCCAGGTCAAGCGCTTCGTTCTCATCTTTGACGACGCGCAAGGCAAGGTTGTAGACGTAACGTTGATGCTCATTCACGAGAGCTTCAAAGGCGCTTGGGTCGCCTTTTTGCGCCTTTTGAACGAGGATCTGCTCAGAATCTGTCATGTCCACTTGATTAGACAGGGAAAATGGGGAAAAGTTTCACTTTTTAGACGATAAATGGGAAGTTACTCCTTCCATGGTCAATCGTCCATAGTCTGATCTTGAAACTTTTTCGCAAATCGCCTGTCAAACGTAGTGACAACATAACACAAGGAGAACCAATATGAAAAGACCCATCGTAATTGTTTTATTGACAGTAGCGCTCACGCTCGTTTGCCTCGGCATTGGCGCAGTCGTATTCTTCGCCTTCAATAACGGCTTTCCAACCAACAACCCGTTTATTTCCCAAGATGTCTCATCGGTTTTGGAGGAAAGTAAAACCCTCAAAGTAGATACTGAAAGCCCAGTCATCTTGAATGTAATAAATGATTTAGGCAAGGTGACCATCATCGGAGCCGATGTAACTACTGTACAAATTGATGTGATAAAGACAGCCTACGACTCCACTCTGGAGAAAGCGGATCAAGAAGTAAAAGCTATCAAATATAGCATTGAGCAAAACGACAATACTATCGATGTAAAATATGAAGTGCCTAATCTAAATGATTTTAGCGAATACAATACAGTGGATTTTTTCATCACTGTGCCAAATCAAACAAGCACAAACATTGAAGCTAATTTTGGAGAAGTGAATGTTTCCAACACAAAAGGGACCGTCGATATTGCCAGTGATTTCGGCGATGTGTCCGTACAAAATATAGAAGGCGCTTTAACGTTGGAGAACTCCAGCGGTGAGATCGAGATCAGCAACGTGGATGCAGGCTCACAAGATGTGCAGATCACCGCAGACTTCGGAAAGATCACGCTTGATAAAGTTAATGGCAAGGATGTCAACGTCAACTCGAACAGCGGCTCGATCACACTGAACAACGTGCGTGCAACAGGAGATATCTTCTCAAAGTCGGATTTCGGCATTGTCACCTTTGAGAACGGTTCTGCGGCAAGCGTCACGATAGAATCCAGCAGTGGCAAAGTAAGCATCACCAAGGTCAATATCCGCGGCACGTTAGTCATTACGAACGATTTCGGCGATATCGAGTTGAATCAGGTCATGGCTGGTTCGTATGATCTCGACTCCAACAGCGGCGGCATCACCATCGACGGCGCGAAGGGAAGTCTCAAAGCCCAGACCGATTTCGGCAGTATCGACATCAAGAATGCAGAGAACGTGACTGTCGATCTCAAAAGCAATAGCGGCGGTGTGGATTTCAGCGGCTCGCTTGGCGAAGGTCCGCACATGATTCAATCCGACTTCGGCGGTATCACCCTTACCATCCCCGCCGACTCCCAACTGAACGTTGACCTCAACACCGATTTTGGCAGTATCAGTTCAGACATCCCGATCACCGTCACGCTTGACGGTGACCTGGAGAAAAATCATCAAACAGGAAGCATGAACGGAGGCGGCGCTCAACTTACCGTCAAAACGAACAACGGTTCGATAGACATCACCGCCATCAAGTAAAATTACAGGGCTGGAGAAATTCCAAGCCCTGATTTTTTATCATAGGACCATTCATGAATGACCTTATTCCCTGTCTCGGCGTTGTTGCCATCCTTGCTATCATCTTCGGCTTCCTGGCGTTCAGCCGCTATATGAGTTACAAAGAAACCATCGCGCTCGCCGAGAAAGGCTTGACCCGCCCCGAGAAAAAATCTGGCAAAGGCTTATTAAGATGGGGAATCGCCATCGCTGCCATCGGGATCGCCCTCTCACTCGGACTCTATCCATTGGGCTTTGACTCCGGGGAGAATTACCCGCTTCATCTTGGACCATGGATGCTGGGCGGCTTCGTCCCACTTTTTCTTGGCTTGGGGCTGGTCCTCATCCATTATTTGACCGATAAGGATTCCTAGTGAATACAGTGCACGCTTTGCCTGGCTAAGTCATACTGCGTGCAAACATAAAAATCAGTCGTAGGTCTCAAGGAGCTTGAGTTAGCGTAGGAGTGCAAAGTAGCGGTGGAGTTGGGGTCGGCGCGATAAAAGATAGGATATTGTTGTACTCATCGCTCTCAACTACCCGGTTAGTTACATCGGCAAATGCCTCATACTGCCCACTCGGTGTGGTCCCTGTAAAGTGGAATTCAATGTGTTGACCAGCCGCCAGATCGGTATCCACCTGTTGTCTCATGCCATTCATGTCAACTATAAAGGGTCCAGTACTGGCCAAGCCTATGTTCTCAACCAACACCCGGATCCCATATGGTGAATAAGCCTCAACACAATTAGCATGCCTTCCTTCCATTTCAAGATACATGAATTTGATAATCAAGTCGGGCAATAATACGGGTGCTGAAGTGGTTACGATCGTATGGGTAGGGCTAACCATGTCCGTTATAAGCACCGTTACGTAAGGAGTAGGGAGTGCTGTTGGTAATAATGCATGAGTATTAACGCCTGTCTGGCGTATGAACGGCGAAGGGACAGGAGTGTCGATCATTGTCGGGCTCACTGACGTTGCAGATCTGGGGATACACGCAGCCATCACTAGCGTCAATGACAGGAGAGTAAATTGTGTTGTTGAAATCCGCATGAGTGAATCCTTTCCTCTCGTATTTACACCATTTGATGGAAGGCTAAGGGTTACATGTGGCAAGGAGACCCACCGTCCATAGAATATGAAGTAGTTTCATGAGTTACCCATTTCATGTTCTACTACGGTGTAATTTCGCCTTCAGTTGTGGCGAGATAAATCTGCGTGGATTGGTTGACATCCCCTTCGACAAACAAGTAATAAGTATCATTTACCAACAACACATTATCGTACCAGATGTACGCTGCCTTTGGAATATCATGCGGCGTAAACACTGGATTCAAGTCCGACCTTGCCCAATGGATTCCATCCGGACTGGTGGCAAGTCCTAACGCCATTTTTTCGCCCTTAACATTCTGTGTGCCGCGATAGATCATCACCCAGCCCTCTGCAGTTTGAAAGACACGCGGTTGGTGGACCCAACCTGCATCCCATTGTCCTTTTTCACCTGGTTGAAACACTGGGTCACTTTCGGCATAAGGTGCTTCAGTAGTAGCAGGGTCGTTATATTTCGTCCATTGAACTCCATTGGTTGACGTTGCCATGCCGATTTTTTGAGCGCCAGAGGTGTTTGCTCCACTGTAATACATTACATATCCAGTTGTCGTTTGAATGACATGCGGAGCAAGCACCTGTTGTGCATCCCATTCGCCCATTGCTCCAAGGTTGAGAACAGGTTCAGGATCAGCAACCCAGGGACCGGCGGGGCTTGAAGCGGTTGCGCGTCCAATCACGCTCGATCCGGGAAATGAGGAAGAATCCCATGTATAAAAATAAATGACCCAGGAACCATCTTCCATTACCAGCGCACTAGATGCATACATGGCGATCTTAGCATAAGCAACATCACTGGTTTTGAAAATAGGTTCATCGCCTTGTTCTGTCCATGTATAGCCATCGGGAGATGTAACCAAGCCGACTTGCGATTCAGCTGAAAAATCACGAAAACCATTGCGGAACATATAAAACATGCCATCATGATATATGACCGCACCAGGGTCTGTATAACGCGAATCCCAATCACTTGATTCACCGTGCGGTACGATCGGATCATCGCTTATTAAATTAAACATCTGTATTTTTTCGGGTGTCGAGGTTGCACTGGGGAATGTTATTGCCGTAGGTTCCAGGGTAGCTGGTGGCGGAGTTTGCGTAACTTCTAGTTGCGGTGAAGTACAAGCAGTAATTATTAATATCAACATCAAACTTAGTATATTATTTTTCATTTTATTATTCCTGCGATGAGAGGACATGTATTTCAAGCCACTTTGTCAGAACAGAATAAAACAATACTTTAGGTGAATATGGGATTTCAGTAAAATACCCGTTTTGCGATTCATTTAATCCATGGTCGCCGTTGGGGAGAATTTGATAAGAAAAATTATCTTTGCCTGTATCGATTATCTTTTGTAAATTTTCTGCACAAAATGTAGCGGGCACGGTTTTATCCACACTACCCCACAACCACAGCCCATTCTGTTCTAATTCTGCAATGACAGGCAATGGATCAAAGCCGCTGGGGCTAAAATCACGCAACTGCTGTGTAATGAATGCATCGTCGTATTGAGCAGAAGATGAGTTGCCACCACTGGTATAAGCATTGAATTTGCTATCATGTGCGGTAGATGCAACTGGACCCGATAAGATAACAAAAAATGAAATATTTTGAGATTGTGACACAGCCACAGGAATGACCCAGCCTGCCTGGCTGTATCCGATCAAGCCGATTTTTTGCGCATCAATTTCAGGGCGGGTCAACAGATATTGAACCCCGGCATTCGCATCATCTGCATGTCTTTGTAAGTTGACAGGGCTAGCTGCTTCTACATATTGACCTTCTGATGCACCGACACCGCGTTTGTCATAGTTCAAAATGGCAAAACCCTGACTGACCATATAATGCATCATAACTTTATTACTAACATTATCACGTATACCTGGTTCAGAACCATGTAACATCATAATAACGGGAAATATCTCCGCAGTATCTGGCATGGAAAGTCTTCCAGCAAGTTTGGTTCCATCAGCACTTGTAAATGTTATATCTTCATACTTTATTGAAACACGCGAAGCAAGTTGCTCTCGTGCAGAAGAATTGTCTCTCCATATCAAGCTTTCAATATTTCCTTGATCGTTTTTAACAAATTGAATCTGCCCCTCAAAGGGAGCACCGACCACACGCAAAGCACCTATGGCAAACGTATCTTCTGTGAGCGGATAAAGTCCGCGAAATGCTCCACTATCAAAATCAGTCAGCATTAAACTATTGCTAAAGAAGGTAACTCCTCCTGTAGTAAAACTTGGGCTGACAATAATACTTAATACTCGCCCTGATTCAAAACGATAAACGCCTTCATATTTTTCAAGAACCAAAGGATCAACTGTTTTAATTTGCGTAAATGTGACTTTACTAGTTTGCCCATCCCAATTTATCTCGCCAGAAAAATTTCCACTTGAGTATGTACCTATAAAATTTATCTCTTTAAAAGGGTCGAGCGTACTGCCTGCGGTTGAAAATTTGAGATTGTCACTTGTTTGAGACAAATCTAATTTCCAGTTGCGCGTCATGGGTTCAATATTTAAAATGGGTTCTGTTTCATTTAAATGAATCACAATAGATGCAGTGGAACCATCCGGCTTTGTGATCGCACCGATCCAATCGCCAGTTAAAGGTTCAAGAGGTGCTAAAACAGTGTTTGTTGAGACAACAATCGTAGGTGGAATCGACATCGGGCTGGCACAAGCCGTCAGAATACAGAGCAATAAGAGGGTTGTAAGGCTTCGCATAAGTCAGGACTATAACGAAGCACAAATAAAAATTCCCCCTCCAATTGGGGGGAAATGCAATAAACCATCCTATAGGAGGGTTAAAGAAGGTTTAACTTTTGCGCCTGGCTTGCCGCTTGTGTACGATTATGTACCTCTAGTTTGCGAAAAATCTGTTTGACATACCAACGTACAGTGCTGACCGCCAGGACAAGTTGATGAGCTATTTCGGGGTTGCTACGACCTTGCGACATCAATCTTAAAATGGCTAGTTCTTGTTTACTCAGTACTACCAGCAAAAGTATAGCATCAGTTGGAGCTGCTTGAAAAGCGAGAATTTTTTGGGCGAAACTATTTGCAATGTGAGTTTTTGGAATTTGCCGCAACAATGGCAATACCTGCCGCCCTTCATCTAAAAATGGGCGGATGTAGTTTTCAGGCATGGCAAGTTCAAGCGCTTTGGTCAAAGACTGAATGGCAAGATCAAGATCGTTCTGCGTTCGATGTAACAACGCCTGCATTAGATGTATTCTTAGAATTGTGCTATCACGACCTTGCGCCTGTGAATCTGCCATGCGCCAGGCAAGCAGACCTTGAACCCGCTGCCATGCTTCCGCTTTGATCAAAACCTGACATAAAAGAAAGAAAGCTTCATCGTTCGGTATCGTGCCTGATTGGGATGGATTAAAGATGTCCCAGCCTAGAGCCTTCATCCACGACATGACCGCCTCTTTTTCGCCTGCCCAAAATTGACTCTGTGCCCGAACCGCTTTCACCATTTGAGCTGATTCATGCTTATGATGATCGATTGCTGAATGTTCGGCAACTGCCAGTGTTTGCAGCACCTGTGGATATTGTTCCTCGGCATATTGAATCCACGCCAGGGTTATCTGTCCACGAATCACTGCTTCTGTGTAATGTTCCAAGTCAGCTTGCTCTAAAGCAGTGGTGACAATTTCTTTGGCTTTATCAAGTTGATTCCAAAAATAATGAATACGCCCCAAGCGGAGTTTTGGCAGGAAAGCCAGACGTTCCATGGATTTGGTTTGTGTCAGGCGCAATGCTTCTTCATTTAGATCATGTGCCCGATGAAGTTGTCCGCGCATTATAGCCAGCGCTGAGGCATTCAGTAACAATGTAAATGTTACAAATGAATTTCCGCTGTGAGAAAAACGCTTACGGGTTGACTGTAGAAGGCTTTCCGCTTCATCGAAATCCCCGGCTTCCAAAACCGCAGAAGAAAGCAGGGTTGAGATCGTTGCCTGTAAATTCTGATTCCCCTCGGGGGCAATTTGCAACGCCTGTTCGCCGAATGCAATGGCAGATGGAAAGTCTTTGTTCCCACGCGCAATCACAGAACGGATCGCCATCACTTGTGCATAAGCGTCTTGCAGATTCTGCGGAATCGCTTCTTTCCCATTTTGAGCAGCCCTTTCAATTTGAGGGCTAATGAGCTCTTCCAGGCGATTCGTCCAAAGTTCGGCAGAAGTTAATTCTCCCCGCACGGCATACGACCAAGCATACCAAAGCGCCAGGTCCCATTGATTCCACGTAATCTCATGAGGGAGTTCATTTAAATGTTTGAGAATTGCAGAAACTTCCCCATGTTCCATCCAGCGTTGCGATTGTGGAGCAATAAGGCATGCGGCATACTCAAAATCTTTGGCAGCAAGGGCGTGATCAATAGCATCAGTTAGATATCCATTTTGCGCTAGCCAATGGCTAGCGCGCCCGTTCATTTTTTTCACAGAAGTTTCTGAATAGTCGCTCGTCAATCGCTTGCGGAGAAAATCTTTAAAAAGATGATGATAGCGAAACCACTCCCTTTTTTCATCCAGGGCAACAATAAAGAGATTATCTGTTTCAATTGCTTCGAGCATAGACTGGCTATCTTCCCGCTGGGTAATTGCGTTGCAAAGAGATGAACTCATCCGGTTAACCACTGAGGTTTGTAATAGGAATTCCCGCTTTGAGGCTGACAATTGGTTAAACACTTCCGACATTAGGTAGTCTGTTATATCGCGTTGGGCTCCATCAATTGTAAAAAAGACATCTTTATTCTTGACAGACAAAGCAGCTAGTTGTAAGCCCGCTGCCCACCCTTCCGTTCGTTGAAGAAACAAATTTATCTGCTCGCTAGAAAGATCCAGTCGCATCACATGCCTGAGAAATTGGGTTGCCTCATCGAGGGTAAACCTTAATTCATCCACTCGGATTTCCATTAGCATGCTACGGGCGCGCCATTTTGCAAGAGGTAATAATGCAGGGTCATTCCGTGTTGTAAAAAAGCACTGCAAGTAATGATGTGAATATTCAATGAGATTGGCAATAAACATCTGGGCTTCTGGGGAAGCAATAAAGTGAACATCATCCAACACCAACAAAACCGGTCTTGCAAGTTGTGATAAATCCTGAATCAAGCTGGAAAGGATGGCATCCGGTTGAACTGCGTCCCAACCCGAAGCATTCAGGATTGCTAGTGCCTTGTGACCAATTTCCGGCTGAACTGTCTGTAACGCTGAAATGATATAAAGGATTAAACGAGGCAGGTTGTCGTCATCAATATCTAGTGACAACCATGCGGCATCTTTATTCGTATGTCTCAGCCAACTTGCCACTAGGCTGGTCTTGCCATAGCCTGCCGGAGCAGAGATCAGTGTGATTGCTGTGCCGCCCTCAAGCGCTTCATCGAGTTTATGAAATATGCTCGCACGGATAATTACATCTTTGCGCAAGTGTGGGATTTGTATCTTTGTTGGAATAACCAGTAAATTATCCATAAAGTGAAGAAAAGCTTATATCGCTTGAGTTTATTCTAAATACATCTTTATCTAGGACAATACTATCATTCTCAAAACCAAAGAACGTCCAAAAGCGGACAGTGGATTGATTTGCTTCAAGTAACAATGAGATCGCTGGTTCTTTGTGACCGTAGTAGCGCGAGCGCCATCCATAGGTAGAGTTGGGGTCGGCGCGGAGGATGGAGAGTTTGCCTTCACCACTTAATAGACCTGTTTCAATTTTGTATGTACTTGCTTCGTATTTTAAGAGAAGCGAGTTTTTGTTTTGGGTGAATGGCACATCATTCAAAAGCCAGTGCAGGGTATAACGATGTGGCACATTCTCTTCGAGGTCGTCAATAACCAACCACCTATCCCCTTCTAGTGCCATGACTGTGCGCTTGTGGCGGACGAGTTTGTAGCCGTTGTGTTCGCCTTGCCAGAGATCGTCGGTGTGTTTGAGGACTCGTCCCTTCGCCCAATTCGTCCATGTGAAGCGACTAACCATGGTCATTTGGTCTTTGCCGTCTACGGTGACGGTGTTGTGTGCTGAGGTGCGGGCGAGTCCGTTGCGCCAGATGCCTTCGCCGGAGTAAAGATAGGTTCCAGCGTCAATGGCGATATTGTCACTGCCCATCCACAAATCCATGTGGAGTTGGTCGGCGTGGGAGGGGCGGGATGTGAAGTCTGTGCAGCGCAGGATGGCGTGGGAGTTGGTGTTGTGAAGGATGTAGGTTCCGCCATTGGGGAATGATTTACCGCTAAGCTCGCTAAGGGCGCTAAGTTTTAAATCTTTCTTTGCGTTCTTCGCGGTTAATAGCTCTCCACATAACCAAAAGACATCTTCATCCCAAGAGCCGGGTTCAAACATGGGTTGACCGGTGGTGATAATGGAACCTAATTGCAATAGCGGACGATAATCCGTAAAGTCGCAGTTATTGAGTGGAAGAACTAACGCGCCGTCGTTGGAGCCGTAGACGGGCATGTGACCGGTGGCGGGGTCGATGAGGTTGGAGAGGTAGTGGATGGAGTTTTTTACAGAGTTGATGAGTTGAAGAGTGAAACGTGAATCATTTAGCTCGCCGAGTTGGATGGCGTAGAGATAGAGATGCAGAATGAAGCGATGGTAGTTGAGGGAGTACATGGCGTAACTGCCGTCGGGGAAGATTTGTTTTTTAGCTTCTTCTTCGAGCAGACGTTTGCCGAGTGCGAAATATTTTTCTGCGTGGTTGAGTTCAGGGAAAAGCAGACCGACCATCCATAGACCGAAGGCTTCGCTGATGGTGTGGTTGCTGCGGGTGGAGATGGCGTAGCCGATGTTGGCGTGAATCCGTTCGGCTTGGGCGGCGATGAGTTGGGTGAATTGGGCGATGTGTTCCGGTGTGGTGGATGGGGAATGAATGAAGGCGTAGAAGCCGAATGTCCATGCCATGAGACGCAGGGCGATCTCTTGTCCATCTTTCCAGTTGGCGCCGGTATTGGGAGGGTTGTGGTCTGCCCAGTCTTGGATTAGTTGCCAGAAGGCTTGGGGGTATTTTTCATTTTTCGTAGCGGCGTAGGCGCGGACGAGGGTGTAGACGAAGGCGAAACGGTTCGGTTCCCAGATGAATTTGATGTCTGTGGCGGAGTCGTCGGAGATTTGGGACCAGTGTAAGCCAATTGGTAATTGGTAATTGGTAATTGGGTCTTTATGCCAATTGGGTGGAAAGCCTGTTTGGTGATATTCGTGGGAGAAGTATTTGAGTTCGCCGTTGAGAAGACGGTTTGCTTCTTCGATGGCGTTTGTCCCGTAATCAGGGCGGGGGGACCCCGCCCCTACGGATGCGAAAAATTTTGGGGCGTTTTGTTTGCGCCATTGAGCGTAGGAATCTGAGTCGGAGGGGATGGTGGGTTTGAGCCAATGCTTAAGCGGACGGTCTGCCCATTTGTATTGCGGGGTTTGCAGGCGGATGAGTCCGGTGCGGAGGCGGAAGGCGTAGGCGAGGCGAAAGGCTGACCAACGTGGACCAAGCTCGAGGTAGAGTGAGGCGAGTGTTCGGAGTTTAGTCAACATTTTTCACTGCTTTGCAGCGCTTCGTAGCCGGGAAACGTATCGAGATAGGATCAGCCAGATAAGCGGAAGTCCAATAATAATCAATGGCGGGGCGTAGGGTTGTCCCCAGGACCAGGCGTAGGCGAGGGCGGCGGCGAGGAGGGTGAGCAAAATGTAGAGCGCGCTGACGGGGGCGTGTTTGTAGCCCGCGATGACGAGACGTTGATAGAGGTGCGTGCGATGCGCGGAGAAGACGGGTTCGCGTTTGAGTGCGCGGCGGATGAAGGTGATGCCCGCGTCCATGATGAAGGTCCACATCAGGAGAGTGCCGAGCATGAGGGCATCACCGCCTTCATCGGCGGAGAGCAGCGGCAGGACGGCGAAGGGGTAGCCGAGGAAGGGGCTGCCTGCGTCGCCCATGAAAATTTTGGCGGGTGACCAGTTGTGAAAGAGAAAACCCAAACTGCCCGCGGCGATGGCGAGCGCGACCCAATAGACGAAATGTTGATTCGTGTTTGCGGCAAGGAACATCCAACCGAATGCAGCGGCGAGCGCGACACCGCCCGCTATGCCGTCGATGCCGTCCATGAAGTTGTAGGCGTTGGTGAGACCGACGATCCACAGAAGGGTGATGATGAAGCCGACCGCGCCGAGCGGAAGTTGTCCGACGAGCGGAATGGTGACGGATTTGAAATAGCCCATGCCGAGCACGGACGCGAGTGCGACCAGCCCTTGCACGGCAAAGCGCACACGCGGACTGAGGGAATGGACGTCGTCTCGCCAGCCGAGGTAGGCA
>JAFLCE010000041.1 GCA_017303655.1 Anaerolineae bacterium | reverse complement strand
TGCCGGGCTTGAGGTTTTGAAAAAGATGCCGGGTGAAATCGCCGCAGGCTTTGATCGTGACGCGCAGCACATCCTCATGAGGCGCACTGGAGATGGTAAAGGGATGCGTTTCATCCAATCCCTTATCACCTTTGAAGCGCACGAATAGGAATTGTCCCGCATGAGCATGCTTGATCGGTTTGCCCTTGGCACGCATCACCACTTCAGTAGTGGAGGTATTGGGATGGTTAACCGCTTCAACCTTGTATGGGACATGCTTGCCCAGAAAACGCCCGAGGATTTCGGTGTAAATATAAGAACCAATGCCAAGGAAAACAAAGATCTGATTCCAATTGATGGCGATCTTGGTGGTCGGCGCATTGACCGTGATCGAATGTAGGTAGCCGAGGATAAAGAAAATGCCAATGAAGCTATGCAGGCGTTTCCAGCCTTCATAGGTGCCACTGGTCAGTTTACTGAGGTAGGGAATGCGAGGCGCAAGCGTCGGCAGGACGATGGCTATGAAGCCTAGGAAAGAAACGATCGCCAGATAATTCCCAATTGCCAGATCCACCAAATGTAGCGGCACGATCAAAATATGCACGAACATCAACAAGAATGCCGCAGTGGATGTATAACGATGGGTGATGTACATCTTGTCCAAGCCGCCGAAATACGGCTCTGCCCAACGCGGGCGCGTGGAGATGAACAAGGAAAAAGACATCAGTGTAATGACCAAAGAGCCAATGGTCATTCCGACTCGATAACGAAGATAGTTTTCCACGCCTTCACTTTCAGGCGGGAAGATTGTCCAAACGAGGACGGTAGTGACTGCCAAAATAATAAAGAGAATATTTCCCAGGTTGCGTTTCATATAAAGTTACCTATATAAAGCAACAGCGATGCAGGCAAGACCCACATCGCTGTTGCAGAGTGAATTATGAAAATGATTCGAGTGCTTTTTGCTTATCGGTGAAGATCTCGAAGAATGCCGAGAAGCCGACCATCTCCAAGGTGCTGACAATCTGAGGACGCGGGTTGAGCAGTTTGACATGCTTTTGAATACCGCTCTCACGCGAAGAGCTGACCGATTTCAGGGCAGCCCAACCATGTTCGAGGTCTGGCAACGCCTCACCGCGCATGATCAACGCCACCACATGCAATGAAACCAAGCCTGCGCTGGAAACGAAAGTGAGTTCACTGAGATCCAACAAGAGATTCTTGGACCCACTGCCAACCGCCTGTTGAGCAGAAGCGATCAACTCTTTATACGATTGCCCGTCCAGTTGCCCCGCTACTTTAATAACAGTAACCGAAACTTTCCCATTTTCTTGCGAAACATTTATGTCCATAATGCATCTCCAATCGTTGGTTGCCCAATTATAAACCCGCTTTACGCGTAAGGCGTTCCAAGCGGTGATCAATTTCATGCAGCCAATGGGTGCGCACATAGCCCGGCAGGTTTGCTTTTTCGGCTTCAGCCCGCGCAGACTTCGCCCACTTAAGTGAAGTCTTCACATCACGCATTTTATGTTCATAATGTTTGGCGAGCTCAATATGAGCATAAATATGACCTTGCTTCGCCGCAGCCTTCCATAACTCGACAGCGCGATCCATATCTCCACGCTTCTTTTGCAGGATGGAGATCCGCTTCACTGCCACGCCGAAATCTGATTCGCCAAGCCCAAGCTCGAGTCCACGCTCGAACAGACGAGCCGCTTCGTCCCAGTGACCGAGGTCTTCGAATAGTTTGCCCATGGCAATGAAATCCAATCCATGTTCCACTCGCCCGTTGTATGGGTCGGCAAGGATCTCACTGACGTGCCCAAGCAACGCCGCCATCGCCACTATATCCATGGCGTTGTGATAGAACACGCCGCCCAACGGACGGGCATCGCCGCTGCGCAAATAATCAAAATACAGCCAGGGAATCTCATAGCCTGGCACTTCTTCGGAGGAGCGGGTAAAGCCCATCACATGTTCTTCGAGATATTTCAACGCGCGCGAAGGCAAACGGTCGCGCCATAATCTTCTTGCTAATGGCAAAAGGTCAATGTGAGCATAACTCTTGAATGGAACTGGGATTCTGTGTAATGAGTAACGGGTAACGAGCAAGGGCGCATCAAACGATTTGCCATTAAACGTGACCAAGCCCTCGCATGGCGCAAGGAAGTTGATCAGCGCTTCGAGCATGGCAGGTTCTTCGGCTGGGTCACGCAAGAAGAATTGCTGCAGGGTGAACTTCCCGTCCACGAAACGAGCCGCACCGACGAGAAAGGCATAAGTGCCAGTCCCGCCAGAGACGCCGGAGGTTTCGGTATCGAGGAAAGCGAATTTATGAATGGGCAATTCCGCGATGCGCGGGTCTTTTGTCCATTGCGAGATGATTGAGAGTGGGAAAGCAGAGTAGGGAGAGATGCCGCCGTGGAAGTAATCTTGTTCGAAAACCTGCTCGGTGACAAACGCCTCGCCGCGCGGTGTGGAGAGAAAGCTCCCAGCGACGACCGAGTCGATGGAACGTTTCTCAGGCTGGGGCGGGGAAGGAAGCGTGTTCGCCGTCTTCACGCCGAGTGATTTGAGTTTATCCGCTAACGATGGCATGGCAGTATTATATCCATGTTACACTTGCGCGAATATTTTAATGAATGCAAAACTTCCATTTTGGTTAAAGACTTTATATGGTTCCGGCGATTGGGGCATTGCCAGCATCGGTATGATGCGTTCCATTTTTTACGCCATTTATCTAACGGATGTGGTCGGCATCGAACCGCGACTGGCTTCGCTGGGCGCGTTGGCGGGCATCGTGTGGGACGCCATCAATGACCCGTTGATAGGCATGCTGAGCGACCGTGTGAAATCGAAACTTGGCAGGCGCCGACCTTTCCTTTTGTGGTTTGCTGTTCCGTTCGGGTTAAGTTTTATCATGCTGTGGTCTGCGCCAAATTGGGAAAGCCAGATCGGCTTGCTCATTTACGTAACCCTTGCATTCATGATCTCAGATACATTGACAACGCTGGTGGCAGTTCCCTATCTTTCGCTGACGCCTGAACTGACGCAGAACTATGATGAACGTACGTCGCTTTCAAGTTTTCGCACTGTCTTTCAATTGCTTGGCGCCATGATCGTGGTGATTGCCGCACCCATGATCGTAGACTCTGTAATGTTGGGCGGCGGCTCACAGCAACAAGGTTTCATGGCAGCGGGTGCGGTCTTCGGCGCGATTGGCGCAGTGCCATTGTTTCTGGTCGGCTTGTTCGTGCGCGAACGCTATGCATCCACGGCGGTGGAACAGGAAACGCTTTCGTTCCGTGAAACGTTAAAGCTGGCATGGCAAAACATTCCGTTCCGTTATGCGGTCGGCATTTATATGTTCAATTGGTCCGCAGTGGACATGGTTGCCATCACCTTCCCATTTTTTCTTTTGTATTGGATCGCACAGGGGAATCTATTAGCGAAGATCACCATCTTTGGCGTGGACCTGGCACTTGAGTCGGCGTTCTTTGGCGTGATGATGTTCGTCTGTATCCTGTTTGTGCCGTTCTGGTTATGGATCTCGAAACGATTTAACAAGATACAGGCTTACATTGCGGGCATGGCATCCTGGATCATCGTGCAGTTGTTGATCTTTACCATTCAACCCGGTGATACGAATTATCTCTTGCTCATTGCGGCGCTGGCAGGTATTGGCGTTTCAGCGGCGTATATTCTGCCCGACTCGATTCTGCCCGATGTGATCGATTGGGACGAACTGCGCACAGGTCGGCGGCAGGAGGGAATTTATTATGGCATCCGCACGCTTATCCGCAAGTTGACCGGGGCAGGGGTGATTTTCGTGACCTTGCAAATTTTGGGCTGGTCTGGCTATCAGGCTCCCCCCGAAGGCGTGACCCAATTTCAACAACCTGAATCTGCCCTGTTCATGATCCGCGCCATGGACTCGTTCATTGGCGCGGGCATCCTAGTGGGGACGATTATCCTTGCATGGTCGTATCCGCTCTCACGCGAGAAATATCAACGCATTCAGAAGTTGCTGGCTGTTCGTAAGAATAAAAAGTAAGGGCGGGGTTACCCCGCCCTTACGCTCTAAATCATTGTCGGTTCTTCATACTTCCCGAAGACCTTCGTCATCACACCAATGATCTCCCCCAACGTGCAATACGCGCGCACACAATCCACGATATAAGGCATCGTATTCTCTGTGCCTTCGCAGGCGATGCGCAGTTTATCAAGCGTCTGCCCAACTTGCCCGCTATCGCGTGTCTTCTTAACTTCGTTCAAGCGCGACATCTGGCGGGTGTATCCATTCGGGTCCATGCGCAGGATGGGAATAACAGCAGGTTTCTCCTCCATATAAGCATTTACACCGACAATTTTTCTGCGCCCACTGTCGATCTCGCGTTGATAACGATACGCCGCGTCGGATATTTCACTTTGCATGAAGCCTTTTTCGAGCGCAGGGATGACGCCGCCCAAATCTTCGATATGGCGGAAGTAGGCGTACGCCTCTTTCTCCATTCGGTCTGTTTGCGCTTCGACGAAGAAACTACCCCCAAGCGGATCCACCGTATTCGTCACGCCAGATTCTTCGGCGATGACTTGCTGAGTCCGCAAAGCAACTTTGACCGCATGTTCAGAGGGGAGCGCGAGGGCTTCATCCATTGAATTCGTATGCAGACTTTGCGTTCCGCCGAGGACAGCGGCGAGAGCTTGCAGCGCCACACGGACAATATTGTTCTCCGGTTGCTGCGCTGTGAGCGAGACTCCCGCCGTCTGCGTGTGGAAGCGCATTAGCCACGAGCGCGGATTCTTCGCTTTGAAGGTCTCACGCATCTCACGCGCCCAAATGCGGCGAGCAGCACGATATTTTGCAATTTCTTCGAAGAAGTCGTTATGTGCATTGAAGAAGAAAGATAAACGCGGTGCGAACTCGTCCACGTCCATGCCACGCGCAATGCCCCAGCGGACGTATTCCATGCCGTCTGCCAACGTGAATGCCAGTTCCTGTGCGGCGGTCGAACCAGCTTCACGGATGTGATAGCCCGAAATGGAAATGGTATTCCACTGCGGCACGTATTTCGAGCCGTATTCCATCGTATCCACAACGAGGCGCATGGACGGTTCCGGCGGGAAGATGAATTCCTTCTGTGCGATGAACTCTTTGAGAATGTCGTTCTGAAGTGTGCCTCGCAATTGATCGAGTCGTACGCCTTGCTTTTCAGCAGCAACGAGATACATCGCCCAAATGATCGCAGCAGGCGAGTTGATGGTCATGCTGGAGGAAACTTTATCGAGCGGAATACCGTCCAGCAAAATTTCCATATCTTTCAACGAAGAGACTGCCACACCGCATTTCCCGAATTCGCCCAGCGCTTCGGGTTGGTCGGTGTCGTAGCCCATCAGAGTGGCTAGGTCGAAGGCAATGCTCAAACCGGTCTGACCCTGCTCGAGTAAGTATTTGAAGCGCTGGTTCGTCTCTTCTGCGGTGCCAAAGCCAGCGAACATGCGCATCGTCCACAACTTGGAGCGATGCAAAGTCGGGTGGACTCCTCTTGTGTAGGGATACTCACCCGGAAGACCGAGTGAGGCGTTGTAGTCCATATCCTCGATATCGAGTGGCGTATAAAGTCGGTTGATCGGGTCGGAGGATGTCGTGATAAATTCGTCGGCGCGTTCGGGTAATTGACTCAAGGCTTTCTTGAGAGATGTTTCTTCCCACTTGGAAAGCGATTTACTTAATTCATCGAGAATTTTTTTATCGTACATGGCAGCTCCTTTGGCGAGTTGAAGAGATTATAACTGACCCCCAGCCTCCCCCAAATACAACGGGAGCTCGTCCGTTGTATTTGGGGGAGGTGCCCGCAGGGCGGAGGGGGTCTGGTATACTCACAAAAAGGTAACTTATGTCCCGCATTGATATTGACGTTGATCCCTGTGACCACATCACCGCTGACGCCATTGGCAAACCTGGTCAGCGTGTGTTTTATTTACATGCCTATTCTGATCATCGCACCATCACCATCATCATTGAAAAGGCGCAGTTGATTTCGCTTGCCATTGGTGTGGAACAATTTCTCGCGCAGCTTAGCCAGCAATACCCCGAGTTAGAAGAAGCCTCGGGCGATTATGTCGAAGAAGTCATGCGCATCAACCCGCCCGTAGACCCGCTCTTCCGCGCTGGTGAGATCGGTCTCGGCTACGATAAAGACCGCGACCGCGTCGTCGTCTTCGCCAAAGAATTGCTCACTGAAGAACAAGACCCCGAAGAAGGTTCACAAATTCGCTATTGGGCAACGCGCACACAACTGCGTCAGCTCGCCCGCTGGGGACAGGAAGTCTCTTCGCGTGGTCGCCCCATGTGCCCGCAGTGCGGTCAGCCCATGGAGCCGGGCGGTCATTTCTGCCCAAAGAAAAACGGACATCTGCATTAAATTTCTTTTATAGATGAATAGCTCTGCATGAACTCAATGGAAGAACGATTATCTCGCGCCATTCAACTGCGAAAAGAAAAAAAAGTTGAAGAAGCACGTGAACTAATGCTTGCCCTGTATGCCGACTACCCCAGCAATGCGCAGGTCAACTATCATTGCGCCTGGGTGCATGACCTGCTCGGACTGGAGCGCGAAGCCATCCCTTTTTACGAGAAAGCTGTTCAAACCGGTTTGAGCGGTGAAGACCTGCAAGGTGCCCTGCTCGGCATGGGCAGTACCTATCGTTGCATTGGGGAATACCAAAAAGCCCACGATACGTTTCAACAAGCCATTGCCCTTTTCCCTGCACGGCATGAATTCCGCGTCTTTCTTGCCATAACCTGGTACAACCTTGGTCAGCCTGCGAAAGCAATGGAACTACTTCTGAACAGTCTGGTCGAAACATCGAACGATGAAGGCGTGATCGCGTATCGGAATGCCATTCAATTCTACGCAGACAAACTCGACGAAACATGGTAACTCAATCTCCCTCTGAAATCCAAAACATCCTCACTCACGGCGACTACGAGCTTCGTGGTCAATTCATGCTGGGTTCGAATTACACATTCCTTGTCGATGTTCACCATGAAGGTGAAACTGTAAAAGCCGTGTACAAACCCAGCAAAGGCGAACAGCCTCTGTGGGACTTCCCAGATAATACACTTGCGTTGCGCGAAGTCGCTGCCTATCAACTGAGTGAAGCGCTTGGCTTCAACCTCGTCCCCGTCACTGTTTATCGTGACGATGGACCACATGGACCCGGTTCACTGCAACAATACATCGAATATGATGTTGAATATCATTACTTCAACTTCAGCGTTGAAGACAAACAAAAGCTCCGCCCGGTCGTGCTCTTCGACATCCTCGCCAACAACGCCGACCGCAAAGGCAGTCACGTTTTCTTTGAAGACGACACCCACCGCCTCTTCGCCATCGATCACGGCATTTGCTTCCACGAAGAAGATAAACTCCGCACCGTGATCTGGGACTTTGCCGGTCAGTCTATAGCGGATGAATTGCTCGCGCCTCTTTCCTCCGCCGCCAGTTGGGTGGAGCGCTTCGAGCCGTATCTCAACGCAAACGAGATCGAAGCCCTGCTCTTCCGCGCAGAAGAGTTATGTGAATCAAAGCTCTTCCCGCGCCCATTGCAGGGACGAAGAGCATATCCGTATCCACCTATATAACCCGTAGGGGCGCAGCATTGCTGCGCCCCTACTACAATTAGGAGAAATATCCATGCACTACAACCTCGCCCTCATCGGTTTTGGAAATGTCGCCCGCGCATTGGCACGCTTGTTGGTTCGTAAACAAGATATATTGAAATCCAAACATGATGTTACCTTTTCGTTCACTGGCATCTCCACCGGCAGGCACGGACACGCCGTCAACCCGAATGGGCTGGATATTCAGAAAGCGCTTGAACTTGTGGAGAGTGGCAAGGATATTTCGGCATTATCTGTTAAGCCATTGGCAGATTCAATGGAAGTGATTCATCATTCCCAAGCCAATTTCATGTTCGAAAACTCCCCCGTCAATACAGAGACCGGTCAACCTGCGCTGGATCACATCCGCACCGCATTGAATTTGGGCATGCACGTCAGCACTGCGAATAAAGGTCCGGTGGTGCATGGTTATCGTGAATTGACCGCGTTAGCGGCATCGAAGGGAAGAACCTTCCGGCATGAATCCGCGGTTCTGGGAGGTGCACCCGTTTTCTCGGTCATGCGTGAGGCGTTCCCGCTGGCAGAGTTGGAATCCTTCAAGGGTATCTTCAACGCCACGACCAATGTCATCTTATCTCGCATGGAAAGTGGCGAGACCTATGACGAAGCGCTCAAGTACGCGCAGAAGATCGGTTTGGCTGAAACCGACCCCACCAACGACGTGGACGGTTGGGATGCCGCCATCAAAGTTGCCGCGTTGGTAACCGTGTTATGGGATACGCCCATGACGCCGCAGCAAGTAAATCCCACCGGCATTCGCGGCATCACCTCTGAGATGATCGCCAAAGCGAAGGCAGAAGGCAAGCGTTATAAATTGGTTTGCTCTGCTGAAAAAGTGAATGGAGACATTAAAGTTGGCGTTGCCCCGCAATTGGTGGATTCGTCTTCGTCGCTGTACGGCATGATGAACTCCAGCACGGGCATTACCTTCCGCACCGATGTCATCATTGATTACTCAATCGTTTTATCCGAGAAACCCGGCATGACCGGCGGACCTGTCGAAACCGCATATGGTCTGTTCGCGGATTTTGTGAATATCGTGAAATAAGAACGTAGGGGCGCAGCATTGCTGCGCCCCTACAATAATTTAAAACACCAACAACACCACCAACGCCAAAATAGCGGGGACAGCTTGAATATAAAAGATGCGTTTGCTTACGGTGAACGCACCGAAAATTCCCGCAATGATGACACAACTCAAAAAGAAGATCTTCACCGGGTCGCCTGCGATTAATCCCCACAGCAGACCAGCGGCGATGAAGCCGTTGTATAAGCCTTGATTGGCAGCCAGAGTCTTGGACTGCTTCGCTTGCTCCTCCGTCATGCGGAAGGATTTCATCCCGCGCGGCTTGTCCCATTGGAACATTTCGAGGTAGAGGAAATAAAAGTGCAAGAGGGCAACGATCACGATAAGAATGTCTGATACGATTTTCATGGGGTTCTCCTTTGGTTCATGCGAGTATAGCAGACTCTAAAAACAGAACAAAAATTCTGTTATACTGACGACCATTGTCATTCTGAGCCGCGCTCTTGCTCCTTGCGGCGAAGAATCTCTACAATTATCGTAGAGACCCTTCGCTCCGCTCAGGGTGACACCCACAGGTGAAATCATGGCAAAAACAAAAACTCATACCCGATTTGTATGTCAGCAATGCGGACGTGTCGCTGCTTCATATATGGGCAAGTGCCCGCAATGCAATGCCTTCAATAGCATGGTCGAAGAAGTCGTCCACGATGAACCGGTCTCGAAGGGGTCGGGAGCCGTTCGCGGCTTGAGCGGACGTTCGGAACCGCGACCCATCTCCGAGGTCAGTGGTGATGCGGAAGATCGTGTCCACCTACCTATCGGTGAATTCGCACGCGTGCTCGGCGGCGGCATCGTCCCCGGCTCCATCGTGCTCGTGGGCGGTGACCCGGGCATCGGCAAATCGACATTGATGTTGCAAATGGCAATGGAGATGGCGAAGGTGCAGCGTGTGTTGTATGTCTCCGGCGAAGAGTCGGAACGGCAGATCAAGATGCGCGCCGTGCGTCTGTATAACGCGAGCAAAGAATTACCGAAGAATCTTTTACTGGTGACCGAGACGAATCTGGAAGTGATCATGAACCACGTCCGCGATACCAAACCGGACCTGTTGATCGTCGACTCCATCCAGACCACCTATCTGACCGGGTTGGATTCTTCAGCGGGCTCCGTTTCGCAAGTGCGTGAGTGTTCGTCACAGTTGCGCGAGTTGGCGAAGTCTTCGGGCGTGTCGGTCTTTATGATCGGGCATGTCACAAAAGAAGGCGCGATTGCCGGTCCGCGTGTGTTGGAACACATCGTGGATACAGTCTTGTATCTCGAAGGGGATCGCTTCCAGGCGTATCGTTTGTTGCGCTCGGTGAAGAACCGCTTCGGTGCGACTTCGGAAGTGGGTGTCTTCGAAATGCGCGAAGGCGGCATGATCGAAGTGACCAATCCGTCTGAGGCTTTTTTAGCAGAGAGATTAATTAACGCGGCAGGCTCCACCATTGCTGTGACCATGGAAGGGACGCGTCCTATTCTCGTGGAAATTCAAGGATTAACGTCACCGACTCAATTCGGGAATGCGCGCCGCACGCCCAACGGTGTGGACTTCAACCGTCTGTTGCTCATCACGGCTGTGTTGACCCGTCGTGTCGGATTGAAACTTGCCGAGCAGGATGTCTTCGTCAACGTGGTGGGCGGCATTCAGATCGACGAACCCGCTGCAGACTTAGCCGTCGCTGCCGCCATCGCTTCTTCGTGGAAGGATGTGCCTGTCCGCGCCGAGGCGGTATTGATCGGTGAAATTGGTCTGGCAGGCGAATTGCGTATGCCCAGTCAGATGGTGGCACGTTTGAAAGAAGCGCAGAAGCTCGGTTTCAAAACTGCCATCATCCCGAAGGCGATTCGCAAGGGTGAAGAATATCCGAAGGGTATCGAGATCATCGAAGTCCGCTCGTTGGATCAGGCATTGGATAAGGCGTTGAAGAAAGAAAAGTAAAAAGTGATGAGTAACGAGTAATAAGGAAAGAGAGTGTTGAAATGTGCCGAAGCATTAAACCCCTTAGAAATATGGATCACCCCGTCACTGAGCAGGAGATCTATGAAGCCGCCCTGCAATATGTGCGCAAAGTGAGCGGATATCGCAAGCCGTCCAAAGCGAATGAAGAGGTTTTCAACAAGGCGATAGAAGAAGTGGCGGAGTCCACGAGGAAGATACTTTTAAATCTGAAATCAGTAAGTTTTCAAAAACCACAAGCATAGTCTGATTTGCAACGATTGACCATTTTCTCCCGTATACTTAAATAAATATGAAACTTCTGTCTTTAAATTGCCCATCTTGTGGCGCTCCCATAGAAAGTATCGTTAACCCAAATCAGCCGTTCGTTTGCAAAGCCTGTAACTCCACCATTGTCTCCACCGATTGGACAACCTCTGGCGAACTGATCTGTTCCGGTTGCCGGACAGTTAATGCGGGGAAGAATACATATTGCGATTCATGCAATGCCCGTTTGCAGGCGGGATGTCCATTTTGTTATACCCAAAATAGCTTGAGCTCACGGTATTGCAAACAATGTGGTGTAGATCTGCGCAAAGCATGGAAAAAACAACAAGCCTGGCTTTCTGAAAGAGAACAGCATGAAAAGGAACGACAAACAAAGCTGCAAGAGATCAAACAAGATGTCCATGCGAACTTAAAACGCTTGTTATTGCAATTAGACGATCCTGCCAATCATCCCATGGCAATTCCGGGAATCGTATATTTTGGTGTAGAGGCTATAGAATATTTAACAGCATTGCTGAAAAGCAAAGATATAGACGCCCGTTATGGCGCAGCACGTGCCTTGGGTGAAATTAGGGATCAGTCGGCAGTTTCAGCATTGGTTGAGACGCTTAATGATGAACACCCTGCTGTACGTTTTTTTGCTTTGGATGCACTTGGAAAGCTCAAAGCTGCAGAGGCAGTGCAAGCGATTGGAGATTTACTTTCTGATGAAAGCCCAAATGTGAGTAAGCATGCCCATGATGTTCTTATTCAGATTGGCACACCTGAAGCCATGAAAATTCTGCGAGAAAAGAATCACCCAAAGTGGTGGCTTTTTGGCACATAGAAATTCCTTCGCAACCTCATCCCCCTTTCCACCGTATACCTCCTTAGACAATAACCTGAGGAGGTTTTTCTTATGTACCGTAAAATCATCATCTTTTTCGCGATTCTCGCGCTAACGACCCTCGCGTGCGGCTTTAACGTCCCGCAAGCGCCACAACCTGGTCCCGACATGACCGATGAGATCAATGTACCGTACCCCGATTCGGACGAGGTCAACTTGAAGTTGTCCTTTGGCGCAGGTGAGTTGACTCTCAACCCCGGCGCAGACGTGCTCGTAGATGGCACTGCCACTTATAACTACGCCGAACTCAAGCCAGAAGTCATCACCGACAGAGGCGATGTCGAAGTCCGTGTTGGGAATGAAGACTTCAATATCCTGCCGAATCTCAATGACCTCAAAAACGAATGGGATTTGAAACTCGGCGACCAGCCCATGAATCTGTCGATTGACTCGGGCGCCTATGATGGCACTTTGGAATTGGGCGGACTCTCGCTTACCCGCCTTGAGATCAAAGACGGCGCAGCAAATGTAGAAGTTTCATTCTCTGAACCAAACCCGGTTGAGATGAGCACCTTCACCTACAACACCGGTGCATCAAATGTGAAAATTACCGGCTTAGCAAACGCCAATTTCAGTCTGCTTGACTTCTCTGCTGGCGCAGGTGATTACACCCTCGATTTTTCGGGCGAGCTTCAGCGTGACGCTTCTATAAAGATCGAAAGCGGACTCAGCAACCTCATCATCATCGTCCCAGAGGGAGTGAGTGCAGTGGTCACAGTGGAGAGTGGGCTGTCGAATGTGAACGCAGGCTCCGGCTGGGAAAGAAGCGGCAGTGACTACGTCCAGGAAGGCGAAGGTCCCACACTCACTTTTGTCATCGAAATGGGAGCGGGCAATCTCACCCTCGCGAGATAAAACATTAGACCTGACGGGTTTTAAAACCTGTCAGGTCTTTTTTAATTCGGCGTAAAAGGTCATAATTCATCCGTGACCTCTATCACTTGCCTTGTTCAGGTATTCACAATAAAATCGTGATTGTTGGTAATTTTTACCTACAAATGAAGTGAGGTCATCATGCAAATTACCCGTCAAGCCGATTATGCCGTCCGTGCCGTTTTACATTTAGCTCGCAGCGGCGATACTCGTACCGCCACCAGCGTTATTGCTGAAGAGCAGAAGATTCCCCCCTCTTTCCTTGCCAAGATCATCTCCCAGCTTTCGATCGCTGGGCTGTTGCACACGTCTCGCGGAGCGCGCGGCGGTGTCACGCTCGCACGGCAAGCCGGTGAGATCACTCTGCTGGAAGTTATCGAAGCCATCGATGGTCCGATCCAACTTAATGAGTGCGTTGGCAACACCAACACCTGTTCCTTCGATAAAGATTGCCCGCTGCGCCCGGTCTGGTGTGAAGCCCAAGAAGAATTGGTGGGGCGGCTCAAAGGCACCAACTTTGCCGATATGATCTCCAAAGGTCAAACGTCTGCGGCATAAGGTCATGGAAATGCAAGCCTCTCGGCTATAATTGCCGGGAGGCTTTTTTAATTTCAATCGTTAGGATGGAACCATGAAAAAAAATAGATCTGGAATTTTGACAGCAGTCCTGTTATGGATAACTGCCCTGGCTTGCGTTTTGCCAAGCACACAATCCGCCTCATCTACCACGCCGACGCCTGATACACGACTGGAACGCATGGTCGCTGAAACGGTTTCCGCCGCCCTTGTCTTAACCCAACAAGTCACGCCCGAACCCACACTGACGCCATCTCCCACACCTTTTCCAACCGTCACGCCCATTGTCATCCCTGAAACCGAAGCCGTGGATACCACCCTGGAGAAAACCGCCGAAGGCGGTAATCTCTTCAGCGATGTAAGCGGAAAATACCAACTCAGCGTGCCCGCCGAATGGTTGACCGTCCGCATTGACGGACAGGAATTTCTGGATGCCGGTCTACTGCCAGAAGTGCAGAACCCTGCCATTCAACGCTCACTCACGACTATCAAAAATCAAAACCCAGACATCTTCCGTCTCTTCATGCTCGATATCAACGAAGAACATATCGACGGCGGCTTTGTCACGAACATCAATTTGGTATGGGATAAACAATTGGAAGTCATCTTCAATTCCGTTGTGGATGTGGAAGGTCTGGCAGACTCACTGAAAGAGTCGTTGAAAGATTCTGAGATCTTGAGCACCGAACTGAAAACCACCCAAAGCGGCATTTCCATGGGAGTCATCACCACCCGCACCCCCATCTTCACTGCGGAAGGCGTCAAGATCAATGCTTTTCAAAAACTAGTCTTCTTCGATCTGCCAGTCGGTACGCTCTCAGTTACGCTCTCGACCACTGAAAAATGGCAATCCGTCAGCGAACCGTCCTTCGATACAATCATTGAGTCCTTTAATATCTTTGAATAACCTCCTCAATGAAAACAAAACTCGCAGTACCTCTGCTTGTCGTCACGTTTATTTTTGTAAGCCTGGCTTGTCAGTCCTCGGGTCCACTGGGTGGGTTATTTGCCACAGCAACCCCCACGCCCACGAATACATCTACGCCCACCCCTACTGTTACACCTTCGCCTACATTCACACCATCACCCACGCCTTTACCAACCGGCGTCCAAAGCGAAAGCCTCGCGGATGGCTCCACCAAGGTCATTGACTATGACTTTGAATATGCCCTGCTACTTTCCGAAGACTGGTTGCCCATCCCCGCCAATGCGGAAGACCTTAAAAAGGCTGTAGATACCGCCTCAGAAGATAACCCTGAGTTGGGAGAAACGCTTAAGAACCTCAATGAGATCATTCAAGATGATACTCTGCGTCTGCTCGCTTACAACACAAATAAGAGCTATCGTGATGGCACGAATTTCCCGAACCTGATCGTAGTGACATTGGAAGATGCAGTTATCAAATCATTGCCGCTAGATTTTCTGGTGGAACTGAATGTAGAACAGATCAAGGAAAGCAACTTGAATGCCGAGGTAATCGACTCTGGGGTGAAGACCAATAAGAACAAGGTCGAATACGGCTATATCGTTATGGAAAACAATGTTAATCAGGGATCGAAAAATGTCAACGTGCGTCAGTATGCCATCATTTTCAAAAGAGACTCTGCCATGACTCTTTTCACCTTGACTATTCCCGGCAAGGTCAAAGATCAGGCAGATACGATCTTGCAAGACCTGCTCGACTCGCTCTACTGGCTTGAAGACCTGCCAAAGTAAACTTAACATCCTTTCAAGGAGATTTTCATGCCCCAACCTCGTGTGATCCGTGCGCCGCGTGGCACCGAACTGACCTGTAAGAACTGGATGAGCGAAGCCGCTTATCGCATGATCCAAAACAACCTCGACCCTGAAGTGGCGGAGAAACCCGAAGACCTGGTCGTCTATGGTGGACGTGGAAAAGCCGCCCGAAATTGGGAAGCCTTCGATGCCATCCTTGAATCGCTGAAGAATCTCGAAGAAGATGAAACCTTACTCGTTCAATCGGGCAAGCCAGTGGTCGTTTTTAAATCACACAAAGATGCACCCAAGGTCTTGATCGCCAACTCCAACATTGTGCCGCATTGGGCAACCTGGGAAAAGTTTGACGAGCTCGATAAAAAAGGTCTCATGATGTACGGGCAGATGACTGCCGGTTCGTGGATCTACATCGGTACGCAAGGCATCTTGCAAGGGACGTATGAAACTTTCGGCGCGCTTGCCAAACTCAAAGGCTGGGGCTCGCTCAAAGGTAAGTTTGTGCTCACAGCTGGGTTGGGTGGCATGGGCGGCGCACAACCCTTGTCCATTACGATGAACGAAGGTGTGGGTCTGATTGTGGAAGTAGACCCTGAGCGAGCAGAGCGTCGCCGCGCGATTGGCTATGTCGATATGGTCGTGGATAATCTCGAAGAAGCCATGACTCTCGTGGAAGAGAACGTCAAGAATGGCACGCCAAAGTCGATTGGATTAATTGGCAACGCAGCCGATGTGTACACGGAACTCTCACAGCGTGGAATCATTCCGGATGTAGTGACAGACCAAACGTCGGCACATGAGGCGCTGTTTTATGTCCCATCGGGCTTGAGCATTACGGCAGCCAATCAACTGCGCGAATCAGATCCCGAAAAATATAAGTCCATGGCGATGGATTCGATGGCGAAACATGTGCGCGCCATGCTCGCCTTTCAACGTGCTGGCGCGGAAGTGTTTGATTATGGAAATAATTTACGTCAACAGGCACTCAATCATGGCGTGAGTGATGCCTTTGAATTCCCCGGCTTTGTGCCTGCTTATATCCGACCGCTGTTTTGCGAAGGCAAGGGACCGTTTCGTTGGGTGGCGCTCTCGGGCGACAAGGAAGATATTTACACGACTGATAAAGCTATTATGAAACTCTTCCCTGAAGATGAACATTTGCATCGCTGGCTCAAGATGGCGCGCGAGAAAGTTCCGTTTCAGGGTTTACCCTCGCGCATTTGCTGGCTTGGTTATGGCGAACGCGCCAAAGCGGGTTTGATGTTCAATGAACTCGTCGCGAGCGGAAAGGTCAAAGCGCCGATTGTGATCGGGCGTGACCATTTGGATTCAGGTTCTGTCGCCTCGCCCAACCGCGAAACCGAAGCGATGAAAGACGGCTCAGACGCGATTTCAGATTGGGCAATCCTCAATGCCATGATCAACGCTGTGGGCGGCGCGACTTGGGTGTCGTTCCATCATGGCGGCGGTGTGGGCATGGGGTATAGTCAACATGCAGGTCAAGTCATCGTCGCGGATGGGACCCCCGAAGCCGCGAAACGACTCGAGCGTGTACTCACCACCGACCCAGGCATGGGTGTGGTACGTCATGCCGATGCAGGTTATGATATCGCCATCGACGCCGCGAAACGACATGGCATTAAGATGCCGATGTTGAAATAATTAGAAAGTTTATATAAAGATGCCCCGTCTGTTATCATACGGGGCATCTTTATATGCATATTTGGAGTCTTTCCCTGAAACGCTTTACCCTTGCTTTACTTGCTTTCATTCTCACCGGTTGTGCAAGCCTGCCTAACATCTGGGGTAGCTCGTTGCCGCCTGTTCCCACGCCAACGGTCATCATCCTGCCTACCAATACAGATGCCCCTACACCAACCTCACCGGCAACTCTCACTGCATTACCCACGGCAACTGCCACTCTCACACTAACGCCCAGCCCGACAGCAACTGTCACGCTTACACTAACGCCTTCAATTGCCAGCATTGAACGTGTACTCATCATTAGTTATGACGGCTTACGCCCCGATGCAATTGACCAGGCACCCATGCCCAATTTAATGGAACTGTCAGCCAACGGCGCCTACTCCTATACCAGCGCAACCACCATTGACTATCCCGCCACTTCACCCAGCCATGCCTCCATGCTGACTGGCTTGTGCATGGAAGATCATGGTGTCATTTACAACAAATTCTTCATGTACATGGGTTATGCACAAGGTCCCGATATCTTTCAGCTTGCCCACGAAGCCGGGTTGAGAACTGTCATGATCGTCAGCAAAGATAAGCTGCGTCAACTGGCAGAACCCGAAACCACTGATGTGTTCGAAGTGGCATATGGCGAGCCTGCCATCGAACGCGCCGTCCTACCGCAGATCGAAGAAGGCTTTGGGCTAATGTTCATTCACTTTGCCGGTGGTGACAATCGCGGACATAAATACGGTTGGATGTCTGGTGAATACATGAAGGTATTGCGTGAAGGTGACGAAGTCTTGGGCAATATCATTCAATCACTCAAAGACAATGGACTCTTCGAAACCACGCTCATCATCGTCTCTGCCGACCACGGCGGGCACGACAAAAACCACATCGGCACCATCATCGAAGACTTCCGCATTCCATGGATCGCGCACGGACCCGGCATTGTGCCGCAAGAACTCACCCGCCTCATCTTCACCATGGATACCGCCGCCACAGCCGCTCACGCTCTAAAACTTCCGCTGCAAGAAGAGTGGGATGGCATTCCTGTTTACGAAGCCTTTGGCGAACCTCAGATCAAAGTTCACGAAGGCTATCCGTGCAAATATTAAGCCAGCCTTTTTATAAAAACAACTCATGATTCGACGACTCTATCTATTATTCATTCTGCTTGGATTTCTGATTCAAGCCTGTGCCCCTGCGACAGTGCCCGCCGCCACTTCCACGCCGACGCTTGCTTCACCACCCACAGCCATACTTACACCGACACTTCCGCCCCCCACAGCCGAAGTCTTTCTTCCAACTTCCACGCCGCTGCCACCTAAGCCAATTAATCGCGTCATGCTCATCACCTTCGACGGTCTCCGCCCCGATGCCATCGAAGCTGCCGATATGAAAAATTTAAAAGCACTGATGCAAACTGGCGCATATACTTTATCTGCACAGACCATCATCCCAAGCCTTACTCTGCCCGCGCATGCTTCCATGGTGACCGGCACCTGCCCAGCAAAACATATTGTCCGCTGGAATGAATACGTGCCCGAAAACGGATTTGCCCTCGGCACCGATATCTTCGACCTTGCCCATGCCGCCGGGCTGCGGACGGTCATTGTGGCAGGCAAAGAAAAGTTACGCCACCTCACCGAGCCGGGCAGCACTGATTACTTCGGCTTCGTCGACATTACCGACCGCTTCAAAGACGCCATCCCCCTCGAGAGTATGGCAATCGAACAACTGCGTCAAGATTTTGGCTTGATGCTCATGCACTTTCCAGATGGAGATATTGCCGGTCATGAATTCGGATGGATGTCGAAACAACAATTAAGCGCGTACAAGCGTGACGACGATAATTTAGGCTTATTTATCGAAATATTAAAAAGCCGCAATATATTCAATGACACCTTGTTCATCATCACATCTGACCATGGTGGGCATGATAGCACTCACGGCACAGACCTACCCGAAGACCTGACCATTCCCTGGATCATCAGCGGACCACAAATCGTCCCCGGCGAATTGCAAACTCCGATCTATATCATGGATACGGCTGCCACTATCGCCTTTGCACTTGGCTTGCCGATGCAACTCGAATGGGAAGGTTCACCCGTCTACGAAGCCTTCGGCTTGCCTGTTGACCCTTTACAGCAGCGTGGCTGCCTTGGAACTACTCCTTAACCTTATGACAACAAAACATAACCCTGCGATTAAATTATTCTGGGCAATTCACCTGAAACTCTATCAATGGACATCCGGGCGCATTGGCAACATGATTCGTGGACTGCCCGTTCTCCTGCTAACCACCAAAGGCAAAAAAACTGGTCAACTTCGCACCAAAGCATTGATGTATTTGCCCTACAACAATAACTTCGTTGTCATCGCCTCGAATTTAGGGAAAGATAATCACCCTGCTTGGTGGTTCAACCTACAGGCAGAGCCAAAAGCAGGTGTGCAGATCGGAAGCTCACACATCTCCGTTCATGCTCGCGAAGCACAAGAGCATGAACGTGAAAGCATCTGGCAGGCGCTTGCTAAAAAGACTCCCGATTACGAGCAATACCGTTCATGGACATCCCGCCGCATTCCGCTGGTAATTTTGGAACGGCAATAATCATTTCGCTCTGTTAAAATCTTTCCATTCGAATCGCGTAAAGGAATCTCTCCATGACTCAAACCTATGATGCTATTGTTATCGGTGCAGGTGTGATGGGTGCAAGCATCGCCTTTCACCTCGCCGAACGCGGACTCAAAACCGCCATCCTCGAACGCACCGTCAGCGCGGCGGGCGCCACCGGTCACTCCAGCGGGCTTGTCCGCATGCATTATGACCTCGCCGCCGAATCACACTTAACTTTTACCAGCTATAAAAATTACTTCAACGTATGGAAAGACCGTGTGGGCGGAGAATGCGGTTTTCAACAAACTGGCTTCTTGCAAATCGCCAAACGCGAGCATGAAGATAAATTGCGTGGCAATGTGGCAAACCAACAAAAGATCGGCATCAACACCTCGGTCATTTCAGTGGATGAAGTGCGCAAACTCTTCCCCGACCTCCTCACCGAACATTTTGATTATGCCGCCTACGAACCCGACTCAGGCTATGCGGATGCAACGCTCACAACCAACTCGTTCCTTGAGTCTGCAAAACGAAACGATGCCACACTGATTCAAAACTGCGAAGTAACCGCCATCCAAGTCAGCGGCGGCAAGGTAACCGGCGTAACAACGACCAAAGGCGAATTTTCAGCTCCGGTCGTCATCAATGCGGCGGGACCGTGGGCGAAGCATGTCGCCAGTTTAGCTGGAATCGATGTCCCACTCGTCACGTGGACTCACGATGTCGCCTTTCTGCATCGTCCGCCCACGTTGGGAAAATTTCCTGCCGTGATCGATGATGTCATCAACTGTTATTTCCGCCCTGAGGGCAGTGCATTGATCCTTGCCGCGGGCGAAGATGAATCATTACGTGGCGAAGCGCCCGATGCCGAAGACCAAACGCCAACGCCCACTTTCCTCGAAAAGCTTATCGACGCGATGGTGCAGCGCATGCCAAAGATCGAAGAGAGCGGCTTGCATTCCGTGCATGTTGGGCGCGATGGCATCACCCCCGATCAACGCGCCATTTATAGCGACACAGAATTGAAAGGCTTTTACCTCGCTTGTGGTTTAAGCGGCACGGGCTTCAAGACCTCCCCCGCCGCAGGAGCAAGCATGGTTGAGCTAATTCTGGATGGAAAACCAAAAACTGTGGACATCTCACCATTTCGATTCAGCCGCTTCGCCGAAGGGAAATTACTCGAGGGTGAATATGGCTATGGGAATATTTGGAAGTAGAGTAAAGGGCTTCTCTACAGTCTTTACTCTATTTTTTATATACTAAACATAAAAGTAAAATCCGTTAATTATCCTACCGGTTATCGAAATACACGCTAAAATTGCCATTATGCGTGATGACTTCAAAGAAAATATAAAGCAAAAAGTTGCAGCCAGAGTAGGTTTTCATTGTTCTAACCCGTCATGCCGAAAGCTGACAAGTGGTCCAGATAGTGATCCAAATCGGGCACTAAATATTGGGGTTGCCGCTCATATAACAGCAGCAGCTCCTGGTGGACCTCGATTTGATTCTTCTCTTACTGCCGAACAACGTTCATCTATCGAGAATGCGATTTGGCTATGTCAAAGTTGTGGAACTTTAATTGATCGTGATCGTTTACGTTTTACAGTCTCGCTGTTACGTGAGTGGAAGTTGCAAGCCGAGCGCGCAGCTTCTTCTCTATTGGCAGCAGGTACAGAGTTTCGACCTATTGCACCGAGTGAACTTATTCAAGAACTTACTATTGGTGAGTTAGCTACAATTCGGGCACTATCTGAAGAATTTGGTTGCGAAGTTACACCAGATGTTAGAGTCCCATCAGGTAATGGTTGGATAAATCTCCATGCAGCAGTTGTTCGGAGGGAAGACCTTGTTGCTATTGACATTCACGAATTCAAAGGTCAGGGACTTCCTTATTTCCAGATTGAATATCTAGTTGAACTAGGCGCTAAATTGAAATTTGAACGCTTTCAGAAATTTGTTTTGTATATAGCTGTTATATCTGATGCATTACCAGAACTTGACTACTCAGTACAACAACGTTTGGAGCAAATAGCAGAAAAAGCTCCCTTTGAAGTCTATATTCGAATGTATCGACTAAATGTATTACGTGCAAAGTACAATCTTTAATTAACAAGAGCAATTATAAAAAAACAGGTATAAGGATGAAGTGCGGTTTCGAATAAAAATCTATCATACAGAATCAATCCTGAAAAGTATGAACATAAATCGTACAAAGTTCAAACAATACCACCGCGAAGTTGTGGAAGCATTAACTGCCATCAGCAACCCTGCCTTTGGAAAAGCCGTGCAGCAAGACCGTGGCTCGAAGCTCAAGCATCTTGGGATTAAGTTCCCTGCGTTAAGGCGCAGGGTGAAACAAGGGTTCTCTTTTTACGAATTGCCAGAAGATCAAATATTAGAAGTGTGGGATGCGCTCTGGAAAACCTCGCCATACGGTGACGTGCTTTTTGCCGCGCTTGAATATTATCTCCCCATTGTGAAAAAGCAAGTCCCTGCAAATTTATGGTCTGTCGTGAAGGGCTGGGCTCCACGCATTGACAATTGGTGTCACAGTGACGGATTAAGCTCGATCTACTCGCGGATTTTAGAGAGCAATCAAAAAGAAGTGTATCCCCAGCTTGTAGAGTGGAATCAAGCCGAGGGTGAGTGGTTGAGGCGCATCTCTTTGGTCAGTCTCATCCATTACAGCGGCAAGAATGCCGTCTTTATGCCGTTGAAGAAAGTCCTGCCGTTGGTGACAAACTGTCTGGATGATGAACGCTATTATGTCCAAACTGCTGTGGGTTGGGTTTTACGAGAGATGGGGCTGGTATATAAAAGTGAAGTTACAAAATATTTGGAGACCCACGCAGGCAGATTAAGCACGCCAGCTTTTTCGAGAGCGGTTGAACGAATGAGAGCCAAAGAACGCACTAGACTACGTGAGATTCGAAAATTACATGAAGCGTAATCAAAACGGGACTGCGAACAACCCAGTCCCGTTTTGATTTTGGTCTCACACTTCAGATATGCTATACTCTTAAAAGCGGCAGATATAAAAAAAAAAACATCCTCTAAGCACGATTGTTTCAAAACGGTTTCGATCGAATACACTGAAAGAGTCTACTAGTGGAAATCGAACAACCCACTCAACCGATTAATCAACTCGAAGAGCAGATCGCGCAGGCAACCTCCATTCAAGGGAAGATCCTCGCAATGAACAACCTGGCATGGCAGTTGCGCATCTGGGATCCTGAACGCGCGCTGACCCTCAGTACCGAAGCGTTGGAGTTGTCCAAAAATAACGTCCCTGCCGATGAGCACGGCATCGCCAAAAGCCTTGTGACGCTTTCCTTTCTCGATGGCGAAAAAGGCAAATTGGAAGATTCCCTTTCCCGTTCGCTTGAAGCGCTTTCCTATCTCAAAGAAAAACCCGAGCCCGATATTCTGATCGGTGCCTGGTATACATTAGGGTGGGCAAATTACTATCTCAGCGACTATCCCGTTTCACTTGAGTATGGATTGAAAGCGCTCAAACTGGCGCGTGATGTCGGGTTGATCGAATGGGAAGGCTGGTGCCTCGACCTGGTGGCAAGTACGTATAAGGACCATGCTCAGGCTCTGCAAATGTATAAGAATGCCTACGATATATTCGAAAAAAATGCGGACATTGTAGGACAATCACGCATTCTTAATAATTGGGCATATACCTTGTTGGAAGCAAAGGAATACGTTGCCGCTCTTGAACTTGCAACAAAGAGCCAACAATTGGCAAAGGATGCGGGCATAAAACAGGACGTGGTCAATGTTGCCGCCACGATCGGGGAGATCCACACCGCCACTGGCGATTACGAACAGTCACAGTCTGGCTTGCATGGTGCCACACTACTCTTCGATCAATATCCCCACGATATCAGCTCCGTGTATATTCAGGTAGATTTGGGCGAAATGTTCTTAAAAAAGAACGACCTGGAACGCTCCGAACAGGAATTACTCAAAGCGCTTGCAATTACACAGAAAACAGAAATGCGTAATGAACAGGCGCGCTGTCACCTGGCTCTTTCCGAAATCTATGAAAGACAGGGTAGGTTCGAGCAGGCGCTGGAACAACACAAAAAATTCCATGATCTGCGGGAGAGCATTGTCGGAGAGACTGCCCTCAAGCAGCTTGCCGCGCTGCGTGTATCTCACCAGATCGAAACCGCCCAACACGACGCCAATCTCCATCGGCTGCAAAAAGAAAAACTACAGAACGAACTGGATGAACAAAAACGCATTTATGCCATCTTGGAAGAGCTGGCAACCCGCGACCCCTTGACCAATCTATTCAACCGCAGACACTTCCTTCATCTGGCGGAGCAAGAGTGGAAACGGGCAATGCGTTACCAGCATCCGATCAGCGCGTTAATGTTGGATGTAGATCAATTCAAACAGATCAACGATCAATACGGTCACGCTTACGGCGACAAGGCACTGAGCACCATCGCGCATGCTCTGCGAGCCACATTGCGTTCCAGCGAGATCGCGGGGCGCTATGGCGGAGATGAATTCGTCGTTCTCTTGCCCGAAACTCTGGCACAGAATGGCATCCAAGTGGCAGAACGGTTATTACAAACCGTCAAGGAATATACTCTAAGCAGTGACCAGGAAAACGCGATTGAATTATCTCTAAGTATTGGGATTGCCTGCGCCATACATGGAACCGACGAAGCGCCCAGAACACTCGATGAGCTTCTAAATCGTGCAGACCAAGCGTTGTATCATGCCAAACGAGCAGGGAAGGGTCAGTTCAATATCTATTCAGATTGACCAGTCCGCCCTATTTTTTGTGAAAAAAATAAGCACAAAGAGCACGAAGCGAAACTTAAAGCCTTAGTTTCCTTCGTGCCCTTTGTGCTTAAGCCTTTATGACGGAAACAACTTCTCAAACACCTCGGGGCAATACTTCTGCACCATCTCGCTGGAAATTCCATTCTCTTTACATATTTCCGCATAAAAATCTACAGACGGGCGTCTGATTCTCTTTTGGGTATCCAGGTCCAAGCCCCACAGACCGAAGCGTTGAGTCCAGCCGCGCTCCCATTCGAAGTTATCCACCAGCGACCAGTGGAAGTAGCCCTTCACGGGCCAGTTGAAATTGACCGTGCGCCAAACCTGATGCAAATGCTGCGCCAGATAACGCGGACGCATGTGATCATCGTAATCTTCCACGCCGTTCTCGGTGATGATGATGGGCAGGTTCGGGTAGGTACGCACGATCCACTTGACCGAGTCATAAATTCCCTCAGGGATGTTCGCAAGGAAATTCGTGTCGCTCATATCAGCATTTTTGGGGTAGCCGCTATTTGAAAACATCTCGCCGGGCTTGGTGATGTCAAACCAGACCGTATCCACAGAGTAATAGTTCAAGCCGAGATAATCTTGGGTGCCTTTAGCTTCTGGAATATTGAAGCTGCCCAACGGAGTTTTCATCACACCGGTTGAAATGCCAGTTGGGAAGCCCATGTTGACTCCCTCATAGCGGATGTTGTGCATGAGTCGATCCAACGGGTTCCAGCCGGTACGCGGCACCATCGGGCGGAAGTGCAAGGCATAACCCACACGCGACTCAGGCTGTAGCTCATGGATGGCGCGATAAGCAGCGGCATGTCCGCGCAGCATGTTGGCGAGGACATGCATCGAAAGCTTCAAATCCTTTTTACCCGGCGGGAAGGCTCCCACTGCATAACCACTCAAGGCGTACACATTCGGCTCGTTGATCGTCACCCACAGGTTGGTGTATTCCTTCAACGTATCCACCATCTTGCGCACGTACTTCTCAAACAACGGCACGATCTCTTCAGTTTCCCACGCGCCACGCTCTGTCACCCACAGCGGTTCAGTGAAATGATGCAACGTCACCAAAGCCGTCATATTGCGTTCCCGCAGTCCGCGCAGTATGAGGCGGTATTTTTCGATGGCTTCTTCATCCCATTTATCAGGTGTCGGTTGCACACGACTCCATTCAATGGATAAACGATGCGCGTTCTGTCCCGTTTCGGCGGCGCGGTCAAAGTCCTCGCGCCAGCGTCCATTCCACCAATCGGCAGCCAGCCCTGATTTATGCACCGTGTGCCCGGCTTCTTCCCAGGCGTGCCAGTTGTTGTTTGTGTTGCCGCCTTCCACCTGATGCGACGCCGTCGCCGTCCCCCATAAAAATCCTTTTGGAAAATGATATGTTCCTTGAGGCATTTTAGTCTCCGTGATTCGTAATGCGTGATGCGTAATTACGCATTACGGTTAAGATACGCCAAATACAACGCCACTGACCCCGCCACCGCCGCATTCAATGATTCGATATTGCCCTTCATCGGCAATTTCAAAACGATGTCACACTTCTTGCGCGTGAGGTCATGCAGACCTTCGCCCTCGGAACCGACGATGAGTCCCAACGCACCTTTGAGATGACGCGAGCCCGCCTCCACCTCCGCCCCGGCTTGGTCCAACCCTACCAGCCAGACGTCTGCATCTCGAAGCGCATCCATCGCCTGCGAAAGATTCGACTTGGCAATGAGCATATGCTCGCTCGCCCCCGAAGACGCATTCACCGCAGACGGAGTCACCTCCACCGCGCGCGCCAGCGGAATGATGATGCCATGCACACCCACGGCTTCCGCAGTGCGGATGAGCGTGCCAAAGTTTTGCGGGTCTTGCAGTGAGTCGAGAATAAGGATAAAAGGCGGTTCGTCCTTGATGCCATCCAGAATATCGACCAAGTCCGAATACGGGTAGCCGCTGACTTCCGCCACCACACCCTGATGGTTCTGATGGACCTTATCCAACTTGCCACGCGGCACGCGGTTGACCTTGACCTTCTGCAGACCAGCGAGTTTGACGATCTCAGCCAGGGTGCCTTTTTCCTGTGCCCCCTCGGCGATGTCAATCGAAAATATCTGCCTGCGTTTGGCACGCAGGGCTTCATGGACGGCGTTGCGTGAGTAAATGTATTCTTTCATAAGCGGTTGAATTTTACTTGATAAAAACAAACAGTCACTTTAAAAGTGACTGTTTGTTTTTGGCGGGTTATCCCCATTTCCAGGTCGTGCCGTCTTTGCTATCTTCGATGGTGACGCCCATCGCTTTGAGCTGGTCACGAATCTCATCAGAGCGCTTCCAGTTTTTATCTTTGCGGGCTTGCGTACGTTCGGCGATGAGGGCTTCCACTTGAGCTTCATCTTCGCTGGAGCCTTTCTTCTCTTCGAGGGTCAGTCCCAGCACAGTAGCTAGGTCACGGAAGATGTTTTGAGCGGAGCTAAGCTGTTCGCTATTCGCGCCATTATCGCGGGCGGTGTTGATGGCTTTGACCAACTCAAACAAGGCTGCCACAGCCCCGGCGGTGTTGAAGTCATTGTCCATGGCGTCGGTAAAATTAGATTTGGCAGATTCGCTGGTGGCGTCGAGGGCAGAAACCGCATCAGCGACGAGTCCTTTTGCGGAGGGAGAAGCAGGCTTGAGCGTAGATTTGAGGCGCTCGACGTTCTTTTCGGCGGCATCCAGTGTGTCATCATTGAACATGAGCGGGGCGCGATATGTCCCATTCAAAACCAACATACGCATGACATCGGAAGAGCGCTTGGAGAGAAAATCCTTGATGCTGATGATGTTACCGAGGCTCTTCGACATTTTCTCGCCGCCAAGTTGCAGCATGCCATTGTGGATCCAGTAGCGCGAAAATTCTTTGCCGGTGTAGCATTCGCTTTGGGCGATTTCGTTTTCATGATGCGGAAAGATCAGGTCGTTGCCGCCGCCGTGGATGTCGATCTGTTCGCCGAGTTCAGCGAGGTTCATGGCAGAGCATTCGATATGCCAGCCAGGACGCCCCTTGCCCCACGGGCTATCCCAAGAAATTTCGCCAGGCTTGGCGGCTTTCCATAGCGCGAAGTCCATCGGGTGTTCTTTTTGTTCACCGACTTCGATGCGCGCACCAGCTTGCATGTCGTCCAGCTTGCGACCCGAGAGGCGACCATAGTCATCGTCACTGGTCACGCGGAAGTAGACATCACCATTTTCCGCGGCGTAGGCGTGACCTTTTTGGATCAGCCCTTCGATGAATTGGATGATGAGCGGCATGGTCGTGCTGACCTGCGGATTGGACGTAGCGGGCAAGACGTTGAGACTCTTAAGGTCGGCAGCATAATCGGCAATGTAACGCGCCGAAAGTTTAAGCGGGTCTTCGTTGAGCTGCTTGGCGCGGTTTATGATCTTATCATCCACGTCGGTGTAGTTCATCACGTGCTTGACGTTGTATCCGCGATATTCAAGGTAGCGGCGGATGATGTCGAAGACGATGGCAGACATGGCGTGCCCAACGTGCGCGTCGTTATAGACTGTGACACCACAGACATATAGTTTAACTTTGTTAGGTTCGAGGGTCTGAAATTCTTCGGTTTTGCGGGTGAGTGTGTTATAGAGTTTTAGCATTTTTTACCACCAAGGGCGAATAAGATAAATAAAGATTTTTAAAGCGGATGTATTTTACCGCAGATACTTGTTCGAATATATTTTTTCGGGATAAAAAAAACAGGACGCCTCTCGACGCCCTGTTACCTGATTCTGTTTCCTGATTACTTTCTTTTCTTCCCGTTCTCTTCTTCCACCCGTCCGAAGATCATACGCCCCGCGGCAGTTTGCAGGACTTTGGTGATGTTCACGTCCATGTATTCGCCGATGTATTCGCGTCCGTTTTCGACGACGACCATCGTGCCATCATCCATGTAGCCCACACCCTGACCGTGTTCCTTGCCTTCCTGCATAATGTTAATGCGCAGGGCTTCACCCGGCAACACCACGGATTTGACGGCGTTCGCCAGTTCGTTGATGTTAAGGACGGTAACGCCTTGCAGTTCGGCAACGCGGTTGAGGTTATAGTCGTTGGTGAGGATGGGACTCTTGAGTTGTTTGCCAAGTACCACCAGTTTATCGTCTACTTCACGCACACCATCTACATTGATGTCGGAGATGCGTACGAGGATATTGGGTAACTTTTGCAGTTCGCCGAGCACTTCCATGCCGCGTCGCCCGCGTTGACGACGCATCCCATCAGCAGAGTCAGCGATGTATTGCAGTTCATTCAGCACAAAGCGCGGAATGAGTAGTGTACCTGGTAGGAAGCCGGTCTTGGCGATGTCAGATACACGTCCGTCAATGATGACGCTGGTGTCAAGCAGGATGTTGCGGTTGAGGTTACTCCATGAAGAAGAACTGCCGCCTTCACTACGTCCGCTCAGGGCGCTAAGCAATCCCATAATGTCACCCTGACGCATGACGAAGAGCGAGACGCCAAAGTACGAAAAGACCAACACACCAATGAATGGCAATATCTGGCTGAATGGAGCCGGAAGCATGGAAAGCGGAAATGCAAGTAATGCCGCAATCAGCAGTCCAACCACCAGACCGGTCAATCCGGCGAACAGGCTTTCAGCGGTCATCCGCCCAAGCAGGGCACGAATGGCTCGGGCAGGGCGTGTGGTAAAGTATGGGGTCAGGATCAACCCCGTCAGTGCGCCGACCAGGCTGAAGATAAGAATGGTGCGAACAGCGTCTTCTGGTGTAAAGCGAGAAACATCAAATCCCCAGTATCCCCCAGCAATACCTAGGACTACCATACCAATAATACGCAAAATAAATTCAAAACTCATCAAAAACTCCTGAAAATAAAGAATAAATACAATGTCATCATAGCATGGCTGGTATCACGCGTCAATTGCAGGGAAGAGTGTTTAATAAAGTTGTTATAATCCTTTGAAATTTGAGAATAAATCAGCTTTATTTCCCGATAATTAACCGGTTCGATGAAAGGAATACCAGCCATGCCTCTGCTTGATACCCTCAATCGCCCTCTGCGTGACTTACGCATTTCAGTAACAGATCGCTGTAACTTCCGTTGCGTGTACTGCATGCCCAAGGAAATATTTGGACCTGAATATCAGTTTCTGCCGCGTGACAAAGTATTGACCTTTGAAGAGATCACACGCTTGGCACGTTTGTTTGCTTCGGTGGGAGTCAAAAAAATCCGCCTGACCGGCGGCGAACCGCTCGTCCGCAAAGACCTGCCGGAACTGGTTGCCATGTTGTCGCACATCCCAGATATGGAACTGACCATGACGACCAATGGTTCCCTTCTACCGCGCTTTGCGAGCCAGCTTAAAAAAGCCGGACTGAAGCGCCTCACCGTCAGCCTCGACTCGCTGGATAATGAAATCTTCAAAGCCATGAACGATGTGGACTTTCCTGTGGAAAAAGTACTCGAAGGTATGGACGCTGCCAAAGCCGCCGGGCTTGAACCAATCAAGGTGAATATGGTGGTCAAGCGCGGTGTGAACGAACAAAGCATTTTGCCCATGGCGCGCTTCTTCCGTGAGAAAGGCTTCATCCTGCGCTTCATCGAATACATGGATGTTGGTCAAACCAATGGTTGGCGCACGAACGATGTTGTCTCAGCTAAAGAGATCATAAGTATGCTCAACACTGAAATGCCGCTCGAACCAGCCGACCCCAATTATCGCGGTGAGGTGGCAGAACGCTGGCGTTACAAAGACGGCAGTGGCGAGGTCGGTGTGATCGCCTCGGTCACGCAGGCATTTTGCCGCGATTGCAACCGTTCGCGCCTCTCGGCAGAAGGACAGCTTTACACTTGCTTGTTCGCAGTGAAGGGACATGACTTCCGCGACCTGCTTCGCAATGGCGCAAGCGATGCAGATATCCTACAAAAGATCGAAACGGTTTGGGGCAAACGCGCTGACCGTTATTCTGAAATTCGTTCCGAAAATACCATTCCACTTCCTAAAGTGGAGATGTCTCATATTGGCGGTTAGGAAAAATCCATGACTCGATTAAGAGCAGTCTTGTTCGATCTCGACGGTACATTGCGTCACCACCTCCCCACTGGCGGGGAGGTTTTTGTGCAATACCTCAAAGCGCGTAACATTCACATCACACACGAGGAAGAACTGCGCGCAGAACGCTGGGAGCATTTTTATTTCGCCTACTCGCTTGAGATCCAAACGGACCGGGATCGCTTCAAAACGGACACAAAAAGCTTTTGGATAAATTTCTCACAGCGCCGCCTGACTGCGCTCGGCTTGGATAAAAAACAAGCCACAGAACTCGCACCGGAAATTTCCGCCTATATGGGCTCGAGTTACAAACCCGAGGTGTACATCCCCGAAGAAGCGCCCATGGTGTTGACTCAACTAAAGGACTCTGGGCACATTCTAGGCGTTGTCTCAAATCGTGATGAACGCTTCGACGAGGAACTGAAAGACCTGCGACTCGATTCTTATTTTGACTTTACTCTGGCAGCCGGGGAAGTGAATTCCTTCAAGCCAGATCCACTTATTTTTGAACATGCCCTGAAACTTGCCGGAGTGACAGCCAACGAAGCAGCCTATGTTGGCGATAATTATTTTGCGGATATCGTCGGCTCGCATCGTGCCGGGCTGATGCCTGTTCTCTTCGACCCAAAGCAGCTCTTCCCCGATGCCGAGTGTGCTGTCATCCGCTCGTTCGATGAATTGCCCAACTCGCTCCAATAACAACTTTCATCCGGCAGGTCAACAAGCGATAAAATGGGGGTATCAAAAAGGAGCAGATCTCATGACGTGGAGTCAAAAAATCTTCCGTATTGTGCGCGTTCGAAATTCACAGAAAAAAGGCGTGCTGGCAAAATTGCTGACCGCCATTGCCGAATCAGGTGGGAACATTGGCAGTATTGTCCTAGTCACAGAAACGTCTCTACATGTAGTACGCGACATCACCATCACCGTAGAAAACGAATCTTCGTTAGCAACTGTGCTGGATGCCATGCGAGTCAATGAAGGCACAAAGATCATCGAAGTGCGGGATGAAGTACTGGAACTGCATCAAAAAGGCAAGATCGCCATCCGCTCGCGCTACCCGATTGATTCATTGACTACGCTGCGGCGTGTCTACACTCCCGGTGTGGCAGAAGTCTGTTTGCGGATTGCGAAAGACCCATCGCAAGCGCGGCTCTATACCAGTATTAGTCATATGGTTGCCATTGTCACAGACGGCACGGCGGTATTGGGGCTGGGCGATATTGGTCCACTGGCAGCCATGCCGGTGATGGAAGGCAAAGCCATGTTGATGGAAACCCTGGTTGGGCTTTCTGGCATTCCGATTCTTTTGAACACAAAAAATACCGATGAGATCATCCAGGCTGTGGCAGCGATCGCGCCAACCTTTGCCGCAATCCAATTGGAAGATATTTCTGCGCCGCGTTGTTTCGAGATCGAAGAGCGTCTGCAAGCCATGCTTGATATTCCCGTTATGCATGATGACCAACACGGCACAGCTGTCGTCTCTACGGCGGCATTGATGGTTGCCACGCGTGAGACAGGCATGAACTTGAATAAAGCCGTCGTCGGGCAGATCGGGCTTGGGGCGGCTGGGCATGCCATCGGTCAGATGGTGATGCGCCTGACAGGGAATCCGGTGTATGGTGCCGACTTAAGCCCCGAGGCGTTGAGTCGCTTTGAGAGGTCTGGCGGTATCAAATCAGATTTAAAAGAGATCATGGCGAAATGCGATATTGTGGTGGCGACGACGGGTGCGCCGAATCTCATCAAGCCGGAGATGGTGCGCAAAGGACAGATCATTCTGGCGCTTTCCAACCCGAATGCAGAGATCGACCCGGATGTTGCCATGGAGCATGGTGCCGCCTTCGCCGCGGATGGAAAATCAGTGAATAATGTTTTAGGCTTTCCAGGAATTTTTCGCGGTGCCGTGGACTCGAATGCTCCACGCATCACCAATGAAATGTTGGTGGCTGCCGCAGAAACCATCGCGGATATGACCCCCTCGGGCGAATTGGTGCCCAACCCACTCGATAAGAAAGTACATCATGCTGTGGCACGTGTTGTAGCACAGACTGCCATCAAGCAAGGCATTGCGCGCGCCGAGTATGTGCCGTATGTGGAAGAGTAAATACTGCGCTTAAACCTTCGGTAGATCTAATAATAAAATCTCTGCCAGTAGTCTCGCGTTGACATTTCTTTCCAATTTTTCCAGGGTCTCTTCGTGGGCGCTGACCACTTTTCGCGCAGTAGAAAGATCTAAGCGTCCTGCGAGGAATTCGATCTCCATGTTGCGGTCAATGTTTATAAGTGGCGACTCAGCGCCTGCCACGCGCAGAAGTACATCACGCCAGTAAGAAAGCCATACCAAGATCGTCTGTCGCATGACATCTTTGTCTTTGGCGAGTTTTTCGGCGTAGGAGAATTTTTCGACGCGTGCAGCAGGCAATAGAGTTTGCAAGTCATTGAGGCGCTCTTCGCGTTTTTCAAGGACGGTCACATCGTCCACAAGCCTGCGTGCAAAGCCGGGTCGTCCGCCAGAGATGTGGGCAAGCAGACGAGCGCGGTCTTCATCCAAGCCGCGCTCGATCAAATCGGCGGTTACGGCTTCGATCGGCAAGGGGCGCAGACGTAATATCTCGCAGCGGGAATTGATCGTCGGGAGCAATTGTTCGGGGGTATCAGCAGTCAAAATCAGAATAGCGTGAGCCGGGGCTTCTTCCAATGTTTTAAGCAAAGCATTCGCAGCGCTATCATTGGCTTCTTGAAATCGTAGGAAGATCGCCACACGATATTGAGATTGATACGGTTTGAGGTTAAGCGTGCGCTGCACTTCGCGGATCTGGTCCACGCGCAAGGTGCCGCCTTCTTTGGCAACACCATCATCCATGGCTTGGATAACATTCAGATCAGGATGTTGCATGGCTTCGATCTGTTTGCAGGTGCGACAGTTAAAGCACGGCTCCCCCGGTGCGACGGGTCTTTCGCAGTTCAAGGCTTGAGCCAAGCGCAATGCCAATGTCCGCCGACCCAAGCCGGGAGGACCAGAGAAAAGATAGGCATGGCGGAGGTCTCCGCGCGTCACATGACGGCGAAGCATGTCCACTGCCCATTCGTGCCCGAGAAGATTCCAGTTATCCATTGGTTGTAAGTATCAGGGGTCAGGTTTCAGGTGTCAAGTGGCGGAAACGTGATGTGTAAAAGAAATTTACAAATTGCGTTATTCTTTCCCAGATCGTAACTTTACAAATGACTCATATCGTTGCGCATGAATTTTGCCTTCTTTCAATGCCGTAAGTACAGCACAGCCGGGTTCATGTTGATGCGTGCAATCACTGAATTGACAATGCGGCACGAGGTCGCGCAATTCGGGAAAATACGCATCGATCTCTTCGGGCTCAGTGTCCCACAAGGCAAGGCTTTTCCAGCCGGGTGTATCCGCTACATAGCCGCCGCCTTCGAGCGGGAACATCTGCCGAATGACAGTGGTGTGGCGCCCCTTGTTCATCACTGCACTGATCTCATTGACCGCCAGCCCAAGCCCGGGCTGAAGCGCATTCAACAAACTTGATTTTCCCACGCCGCTGGGTCCTGCCAGCGCGCTGATCTTTTTCTGGAGCTGGCTGCGCAATTCTTCCAATCCCGTTTCGTTTTTGGTGGATGTATAAATGACACGATAGCCAATTTTTTCATACATGCCAAAAATTTCCTTCGGGTCATCCACAAGATCAATTTTGTTTGCCACGATCACAACAGGAATTTTCTGCTTTTCAGTGATGACGAGAAAACGATCTAACATTCTCAATTTGGGGTCTGGGTTTGCACAGGCGAAGACAAATAGCGCCTGATCGGCATTCGCCAGCAACACCTGTTGATAGACGCCCTGCGGGCGCGGGTCCAACCGGACGAGAGCCTGCTTGCGCTCTTCGACCTCTTCCAATGCCCCACTGCCATCTTCCAACAACGTAATGTGGACGCGGTCTCCCAAAGCAGCAATGTCACCCGTAGCTCTGCCGCGCTTCAACTTCCCCCGCAATTGGCAAACAATAACGCCCTCTCCAGTTTCCACCCAAAAGAAACCAGATTGGGCTTTCGTGATCAGACCTTGTATAGTTGGTGTATTCGTCACATGCTCTTTTCAGGAGACAGTCACTCTTTCGTGACTGTCTCCTAGATGTATTACGGGATGATCCCGCCGCCAGGAGGCGTCGGCGTGTAGGGCGGGTAGCCGATCTGACCCCAGTCATAGTACTGGCGCTGCGGCGCACCGTAGTAATAGGTTTCCACCATCGCGCGGAAGATCGGTACACCATACTCGGACCCCTGCCCGATATTCTCAACAATGACAGCAATGGCAATATCTGGCAAACCGGTATTCTCTTCATTATCGGTAAAGCCCGCAAACCAGGCATGCGGCAACCCATTGCTGGATTCAGCCGTACCTGTCTTGCCAGCGACATTAAACTGCAAGCCACGAATATCGGCGCGAGCCGTTCCATTCGGACCCGTAACCATGAACATGGCTTCTCGGATAATGTCGAGGTTTTCACTACGAACGGGCAAGGTGCCGTTGGCTTCGGGTTTAAAAATTAATTCTGCCGCACCCTCTACGGGTTGAATCTTCTCTACAATTTGCGGACGATACAGAGTCCCACCATTTGCAATGGCTGCAATAAAACGAGCGACCTGCAAAGGCGTCACCAGCATATCACCCTGACCAATCGCTTGATTGACGGCATCGATCTGGGTTGCCGGGTCGGAGATCTGACCAGCCGATTCAGGGATCTGTTGAATGCCCGTCAGTGAACCGAGACCAAATCCACGCGCCATATTAGCAATGTCATTCGGGCGCTGCCAGTTGGTATACAGGTCATTGCCAATATGCCAGAAATAGGGGTTGCAGGAACGCATCAAGCCTTCTTGCAGGGTCAACAGCCCACCCGGACGAGTCCTTGCTGAATTACAGGCTTCACCACGGGCAATCGCATCTTGGCAATTGGTATAGGTCCAGTCTGTAAGCACAAAGCCTTGTACTTCGGTGAATTCGTATTGACAATCATACGGCGTATCTTTGAGATACAAGCCGCTTTCCAAACCAGCCGCAGACGTAATGAGCTTGAAAACCGAACCCAGCGGATATTGCCCTTGCGTGGCACGGTTAAGGATGGGTGTACGGGAATCATTTACCAAGTCACCCAAGCCTAAATTATTGGGGTTCTCAGCGTCAAAATAATTCGGGTCGAAGTCGGGTCCAGATGCCATGGCAAGGATGCGACCCGTATCGATTTCCATCACCACCACTGCCCCACGGAAGAACTCCACCGCAG
>JAFLCE010000040.1 GCA_017303655.1 Anaerolineae bacterium | reverse complement strand
TCTGGCTCAATCTGCTGGAGAAGTTCACCGAAGTCTTTGTCTTCATGTCGGATAACCCGACTCAGCTCAATGTTCTTTTTGCCGGAGAGAATTATCAAGCCGGTGAAATTCCGCGTCGTTACTTCCCCACCTTGCTTGCCTACACATTAACCGAGCCAACGTATCTGTTGATCGCACTTGGTATATTTTTCGGCTTCTGGAAAGCGGACAACAAAAAACGCCTTACCCTTGCTATTCTCCTTTTTTGGTTTGGAATTCTTACGGCTTACATCCTCATCAAACGCCCTGCCATATACGACGGCTATCGCCACTTCCTTTTCATACTACCGCCCTTGTTCATCTTTACAGGCTTTGCATTTGAAGCTCTATTTAATTGGCTGAAACAAAGTTGGCAAAAAATTATTCTTACTTTTGCCATACTTGCCTTTGGATTGCTTCCCATCATCCAACTCCACCCTTATCAATATGCCTACTACAACAACTTCGCAGGCGGCATGGATGGGGTCTTCCGCAACTACGAAACCGAATACTGGCTGACCTGCTATCGCGAAGCCGTTCTCAAATTAAATGAAATCACTCCCGAAGGCGCACAACTCTTCGTCCGGCGTGAACCGTATATCGCCGCCTATTACGCGGACTCAAATATCACCATCCGCGATTTTCGAACCGAGCAAAAAGAGATGGAATCCGGCGATTACTATCTTGTCAACACGCGCTCGAACGAAGATCTAAAATTCCTGCGCGATGAACCTTCTGTCATCGAAGTCTCGCGCATGGGTGCCACGTTTTGCATCATCAAGCAGGTCCCGTAATATAATCCCCACGCCATGACACCTTCTCCACACCTGCTCCTCACCATCGACTACGAATCCTGGTTCGCGCCTTCGCGGCGTTATGATTTTTTACCGCCCGAAACCCGCTATGAATTGGATGGGGAACGTTCGCGCCATGCCGTTGACCCCATTCTCGAAGTCTTTGGTGAATCAAAAGTGACATTCTATCTCGTCGGCGAAATGGTGGAGTGGTACCCCGAACTGCCCGAGAAAATTTCTAATGCCGGTCACGAAGTCGGTTTTCACTGTCACATTCACCGCAGACTCGATAACGCCAAAGAGATCGAAAAAGACCTGATCGCTTCTGCTGGTTGGATTCAAAAATTCAACGTGCGTGGCTACCGCGCACCGATGATCAACACAGTCGAAGAAGTGTATCCGCTGTTAGCTAAACACAACTTCAACTACAGTTCATCTCAATATGCACCTGCGGGCATAACCGTCAAAAAAGGTGATGTGTGGGAGATTCCCGTTAGCACATTGCCGCTGCTCAAGATGCCCACAGAATTTCATGCACCTCGTTACATGAATATAAAACTCGTCAGTGGCGGCGAGTTCCCATACGGCTCCAGCTTCATGAGCGGACTTTTCCGCAAAACGGTTTATCGCATCATTGAAAGCGAATTCAAAGCAGGCAGAAGCCCAGTGATCTTTTTACATCCGTACGAAATTGTCACGCCCAAAGGCTACCCACAAAACTTTATTGTAGACATGCTTCACCACCCGTTACTTTTCCCGTTCACCTTCAACAAATCCAAATTCCTCAAAGACCTGCTTAAGAACTTCCCCACCTCCACCATGCAAGATTACATCAAAGAGCTATGAATATCCAACGCGTCAATTCTCTCAACACGCCATCGCTCGAAAGCCAACTAAGTTACAGTGGTCTCGACTCTTGGATGGATTTCATTCACGGAATATACAAACATCCCGTACATCGTTTCATCGCGTTTGATGGTGACAATGTCGTTGGCGCGCTTTCATTCCTTGAGGTCAATCATCCAGTCTTTGGTCACTATCTCGCCACCGCGCCCTTCGGCAGTTACGGCGGATTTGCATACGAAAACCATGAAGCTCGCAATCTTTTATTAGATGAAGCCCAGCGCCTCTCGAAAGAGATCAACGCCGAATACGTCTCGCTTCGATTTGACGATACCGCCTCTCCTCCACCTGCGGGCTGGGTCGAACACCCCGTCTATTTCACCTATCTGATTCCTTTACCCGCCATTTCAGATGATCTTCTCAAACGCTTCTCATCGGACCATCGCAATCACATCCGCAAATCGTTGAAGAAAGGATTCTCCATTCGTTTTGGTCATCTCGACCTTTTAGACGATGCCTATGAAGCCCTCGCATTAAGTATGCACGAGCTCGGCTCACCGTATCACGCGAAGCGGTATCTGCGTCAGATGGCAGAAAGTCTGGGAGACACGCTCCAGTTCGCAGTCACGTATGATGCGAAGGGACGCATCACTGGCGGCGGAGTCTTCATCTTCCAAGGCAAGACCATCTTCAATCTCCACGCTAACGTCCTGCGTTTTGCCCGTTCGTCATACACAGGTGAGTTCTTATATTGGTCAGTCATCGAACACGCCATCCAAAAGGGCTGCACGACCTTCGACCTTGGACGCAGTCTCGTTGGCTCTGGCAATGATGTCTTCAAATCAAAATGGGCACCGGAGAAAAAGCCGCTTGCCTATTGGTTCTGGCTCGCGTCGGGGCATGAACTGCCCTCGCTAAATCAGAAGAACCCCAAATTTCAATTCGTCATTGCGGTATGGAAAATACTGCCACATTTTGTCGTGCGTGCCATCGGTCATTTCGTCATTCGCGGGTTTGTTTAACAAAACTCCGACAAAAGTCGTTTCATCCCTTCGGGGTTCACATTCCTGCTACACTCCATACTATAATCATTTCATCCCTTCGGGATTTTATCTCATGCCATACAAACTTCATTTTCTCAATTCGATACCTGTAAAACTTCTCCCTCGGATTTCAGAGATTCACTTAAGCGATGCCGGGTTGTTATCAAAACTTGGCTATCCATTCGTGTTGCGCTATTTTGAGAACGCCATCAAAGACGAGCGAGCCTTCGGGTTTTATGCGCAGGATGATGAAACAAACGAAATCATGGGCTTTAGCCTTGCCTCACCGGAGCCGTCTTCTCTGACCTCAAAACTCACGGCAGATAAAGGTTGGTTTATCAGAAATATCCTCAAAGTCATTTTCACGCGCCCGATGGCGTTTTTACAGATGGTTATTTCCAGCATCACCATTCGCGGACAGATGTATGAGCCGAACACCATCGAATGCGTGTACTTCACTGTTGACTCAAAGTTTCGCGGACGTGGACTCGGTCGCTCGCTGCAAAAAGCGCTCATGGACGAGGGACGCAAACGAGGGTATAAAAAGATTTACGCCAGCGTCGAAACGTGGAATATCGCCAGCCTGAAAGCGACGCAGGCGAACGGGTTCAAAATTATAAAGACCTTCCGCGAAGGTCTTTATCACAGGCATCGCCTGGAAAGTGAGTTATAACCGTCTATGACTACCCACCGAGAACGAATTCAAGCCTGCATCAATGGTGAAACGACCGACCGCACGCCAATTGCTTTATGGCGGCATTTTCCAGAAGAAGACCAAAACCCTGAGACTCTCGCCGCCGCCACAATTAATTTTCAGGAAAAATACGACTTTGACATTGTCAAAGTGACGCCTGCTTCTTCATTCGCCGTCAAAGATTGGGGCGTGGAAGATGAATGGCAGAACAACCCCGAAGGCTCACGCGGATACATCAAACGCGTCATTCAAAAGCCGCAAGATTGGGAAGCGCTCAAACCGCTTGACCCATCCGCACCGCATTTGGCTGCTCAATTGAAGTGCCTAAAACTCGTCCGTGAAGGGATTGGGGCAGATACGCCGGTGATCCAAACCATTTTCAATCCTATATCGCAGGCGAAGAATTTGGCTGGCAATAGCCTATTGCTTGAACATCTTAAGAAACATCCCAATGCGGTGATGAAAGGCTTGGAGACGATTGCCAGAAGTACGGTCAAATTTATTGAAGCGGCGCGTGATATTGGTATTGACGGTATCTTCTACGCCGTTCAACACGCCCAAGCCAGCATGCTCGAGTTGGATGAGTACAAGTCGATTGTGTTGAAGTACGACCAGCAAAGCCTGGCGCCAGTTGAGGACCTTTGGTGTAATCTGTTGCATTTACACGGCAGTGACGTATATTTCTCGCTTTTGCGGTTGATGAATTTTCAGATCGTCAACTGGCACGACCGCGAGACCTATCCATCGTTGGCTGAGGCGCAGAGTCTCTTCCGTGGAGTGGCGTGTGGAGGCATCCGGCAAGATACGCTGTACAAGGGCAATCAGGCTCAAGTTAAAGAAGAGGCGCTGGATGCCATCAAGCAGACCCGTGGGAAACGCTTTATCCTCGGCACGGGATGCGTGGTCTATTATCAGTCACCGCATGAAAATATTATGACCGCCATTGAGAGTACACGATGAGTTTAAGAGTGATTTCTGGTTCTGCGCGCGGCAGGAAATTAAAGTCGGTTCCCGGTGATACCACCCGCCCGGTGATGGATCGTGTGAAGGAAGCGTTGTTCAATATTCTGGCTGCGGACGTGCTCAACTCGAATTGGTGGGATCTATTTGCTGGGACAGGCGCGATCGGAATTGAAGCCTTGAGTCGCGGAGCAGCGTTCGTGAAGTTTAGCGATCTTAATCGCGCGCCAATTGAGACGATCAAAGAAAATGTTGATCATTGTCAGTTCAGCGAAAAGGCAGAGATCAAACGCGGCGATGCTTTTACTTTGTTATCTGGCACTGCTGATAAAAAATTTGAGTATATTTATATTGCGCCGCCGCAATATAAAAAAATGTGGCTTGAGGCGTTGAAATTAATCGATGACAATATGGGTTGGCTTACCGAAGATGGTACGGTCATTGTTCAAATCGACCCGCGCGAATATGAAGAGTTTGAATTTAATAATCTGGTGGAAGGCGAGCAAAGGAAGTATGGCAATACATTGCTCGTGTTTTACGACCGTAAATAATTTGACTGTGAGGCTCACATGTTGTTGACTGTTTTGCAATATATCGCCTGTGCATTGACAATTCTGGTCGGTGCCTGGTCTTTGTTTTCCCCGGCAAGCGCGGGCAAATTCACCGGATTAACGCCCGAAGGCGGACGCGGGATTACAGAAATTCGCGCCGTGCTTGGAATGTTCTTTGTAGCACTCGGTTTATTCCCCATACTTTTCCCCACGGATGCGACATTTCAAATGCTGGGTTTTGCTTATTTGCTGGTTGGGATCACGCGGCTGATCTCGATCTTTGTGGATAAATCGGGTAATCAGTCCAATTGGATCAGTGTGGCAAGTGAGTTTGTATTAGGCGCGATCTTGCTACTGTAGTTAATCATCGTCTTCTTTTTGCGGACCGTACACTCGCGCCACTGCGGCTTCGACTTCGTCTTTGGTGTGTTTGTCACATGCCACCAGCGGACGTTGTGGATGCGTAACTTTCTTTCCGTCGCCGCTCATGACTTTGAAGTCAAATAGTTTTCCATCTGCTTCATACACAACAAATAACGAATGCAATTTGCCGCACACGATACAACCGTGAGTTTCATTTCGAGATTGTTTTTCGGTCATTATTACTCTCCATAAAATAAGAGACTGTCACCCAGCAGGTAACAGTCTCTTTCTACATCTTATCCTTCAGCGATCACGATACTTTTGATCTTGTCACCTTCAAAAGTAGGGCTTTGCTCAGGGTCACGGCGAGTGAGGGCATTAACCACATCCATGCCTTCGATAACCTGCCCAAAAATAGTGTAACCACCGTTCAAAAATTCCTGCGCGCCATAGGTGATGAAGAACTGGCTGCCATTCGTATCACGCCCGGCATTTGCCATCGCCACAACACCGTCTTTGTCAAAGGTCAGGTCGCTGTCTTCATTCACAAATTGATAGCCAGGTCCACCGCCACCGGTTCCATCGGGGTCACCGCCCTGCGCCATGAAGCCATCAAGTACACGATGGAAAGTCACGCCATCGAAAAAGCCTTTGCAAGAAAGGAACACGAAACTGTTCACTGTAATTGGGGCCTTATCCGGGTATAGCTCGATCACAAACTCGCCGCCATTTTCCATTGTCACTGTTGCTAAATACTTCGTAGCGGCATCCACCATCAGTGGCGGAGCTGCATCATATTGAGCCGCGGCAGGAATATCCGCGAAACGTTCGCAGATCGGTAAATTTTGTTTCGGTATAAATTGCCATGCAAACAAAATCACAACCAACGCAATCACACCGCCAGCCACATACTGAATGACTCGTGAGGACTGTTCCGTATTTGCTTTTTTCTTTACCAATTTCTTCTTAGACATAAATGTCACTCCTTAGCGATTTTCTTCAATTATACCCATCCTGGAAACCTATACCAACCTTGCGCTTGAATTCCTTTTCCTGTATCCTTACTGAAATGCACTCGTATTTGAAGAAGCAAGTTGCACTTCCGCAAGACCACGGTTCCTGGGTTTTTATTCTCAGCCCACTACTAATCGGAATTTTCGCTGGCGGGATATTTCAACTCTCAAGCTTTTATCTCGTAGTCGCGGCGATGACAGCATTTTTAATTCGCCAGCCGTTGACCGTGATCGTCAAAGCCATGAGTGGACGTCGCTCCACTGCGGATCTACCCTCCGCCCGGTTCTGGTTGCTGGTCTATGGCATTCTCATCGCTGTGGCTCTCACCGGGCTTATTCTCTCTGATAACGGCACCATTCTTTATCTGGCTGTGCCGGGTGCACCCGTGTTTGCCTGGCATTTGTGGCTGGTCAGTAAACGGGCAGAACGCAAACAAGCAGGCATTGAAGTCATTGCAACGGGAGTGCTCGCACTCGCTGCTCCCGCCGCATATTGGGTTGGGATTGGAGCCTATGATCCACTCGGCTGGTGGCTTTGGTTATTAACTTGGCTGCAATCGGCGGCGAGTATTATCTATGCGTATCTTCGGCTGAGTCAAAGGGATATTCCGCCTGAGCAGGCTACAGTTAAGAGTCGCGGCGATTGGTGGCAGATGGGGCAACGCGCGTTGTTATATACATCTTTCAATGTAGTTTTATCGTTTGGATTAGGCATCTTCTTACAAATTCCGTTTTGGACGTTCATTCCATTTCTTATGCAATGGCTGGAAGCACTCTGGGGCATCACCCATCCCGCCGTTGGTTGGAAACCCGTGCAGATTGGCGTGCGCCAACTGATTATCAGCATTTTATGGACGGTGTTATTCATCGTCTTCTGGAGGTAACCCATGGACGAAATGAAATATGCATTACTGACTGGGCTTCACAACCGCATGCAAGCAGATCTACTGGAAAGTTATCTCGAAGCGAATGGGATCGACGTGGAGCTTTTCCAAGAGTCGATTGGGCGTTCAATTTATCCAGTTACAATTGACGGGCTTGGGTTTGTGCAGGTCTTCGTACCGAAAGAAAAATTAGAACAGGCGCAAGAACTGCTAAAGAAATTTGAAGAGGAATGAAATGGAAAATACGGTTCTACTTTGCACGGCTTTTGGAATGGGGAAAACAACCGACGAGTCGTTGAATATAAAATTAATCAGCAAATATTTCAGCCTTTTGCTTGAAGGAAATAATTATCCCAACTCCATCTGTTTTTATACAGACGGAGTTCGTCTGGTGTGTGAAGGCTCGCCGGTTCTTGAACAGCTCTCACAATTGGAACAAAAAAGTGTCCGTCTCATTGTCTGTTCGACGTGCCTCGAATCAATGAACTTGAATAATAAGTTGAAAATTGGTATTGTAGGCGGCATGCCCGATATTATCGAAGCGCAAATCAAAGCGGATAAAGTTATCACGCTATAAATCAGGAGCTAATATGAATTTCGATCTAAATGAAGAACAAAAAGTATGGAAGAAGATCGTCCACGAATTTGCGGAGAAAGAATTACGCCCCAAAGCACGTGAAGTGGACGAGAAAGAAGAGTTCAACTGGGAGGCATTTCGCAAAGCGGGTCCGGTAGGGCTGGCTGGCATGAGTATTCCTGAAGACTTCGGCGGTTCAAATGTGGATATGGTCTCGAACGCCATCGCCTTTGAAGAATTAGGCTGGGGCTGTGGGTCTACGGCGTTGGCATTTACGGCTCACAACGGTCTGGGCACCGCTCCCATCGCATTGTATGGGAGTGATGAGCTGAAGAAGAAATGGCTGCCTCTGGTTGCCAGCGGAAAGAATAAACTTGGTGCACTGGCATTGACCGAACCGGGCGCAGGTTCTGACATTCAAGGCGGCGTGATCACCCGTGCCGAAAAAAGCGGCAATGAGTGGATCATCAATGGCGCGAAGATGTGGAATACCAATGCCAGCATTGCAGAATATATCATCACCCTCGTCCGCACCGACCCGAAAGGCGGCTCAAAATCGCTGAGCATGATCCTCGTGCCAACTGATTCAAAAGGTCTCACCATTCACCCGGCTGAAAAGAAAATGGGACTGCGCGGTTCCCCCACTCATGCTGTCAGCTATGACAACGTGCGTGTGCCGCTTGAAAACTTGATCGGACCCGAAGGCAAAGGCTTGCAGCAGACACTTTCCACGTTGGATGCGGGGCGCATTAGCATTGGTGCGATCTCCATCGGCTTGGCGCGCGCCGCCATGGAAGCGGCAGTTCAATACGCCAGAGACAGAAAAGCATTTAATCAGTCATTGGCTGACTTTCAAGCGATTCAATTCAAGCTTGCAAACATGGAAATGGAAATCGAACTGGCGCGAACTTACATTTACAAAGCTGCCTGGCTTAAGGATGAAGGACGCCCATACAGCAAAGAAGCAGCAATTGCCAAACTCTACGCCACCGAAATGGCAGAACGAGTGATCTACGATGCCATTCAAATCCATGGCGGGTATGGCTACAGCCGTGAATACAACGTGGAGCGTATGTATCGCGACGCGCGTCTGATGACCATCGGCGAAGGGACGAGTGAAATTCAAAGGCTGGTCATTTCACGACATGTATTAGCTGGATAATTAAAAACTCACCTCGAAACAATTGTTTCGAGGTGAGTTTTTTTGAATAGATATGCTTATTTTTTTATGATCACCCAAGCGGTGCCATCTGCAGATTTGGTTTGTTTCTCTTTTACATCAAATAATTTCATGATTTCATCTGGCGTAAGGAAATGACTGCGCATGAGAAGAAGTTTTTCAGCCAGGGCGATCAATTTCACGCCAAAGGTACGGATATCCGGTTCTTCAATGACGAGTATGCCACCCGGTTTTAACACGCGAAACATTTCGCGGGCAGACTCGGCATGGGCACTGACATGATGCAAAGTATCAACCATGATGACACGTTCGAAAAAATTATCAGCAAAGGGCAAAAACTCCGAAGCGCCACATACAGGCCGCAGGTCGGTATGTGGCGAGTGAGCTAACATCCCAAATGAAACATCAGCGATGATAATGTCATCCACATATTCACGAATGGCAGAGGCAACACGCCCAGTGCCTCCACCAACATCCAAAAGTCGCCCTTGAACAGGGAGAGAAGCGAATTCACGCATCACATCTTTTTTGGAATACGTAACGCGGGCATAGATCGGGGCAATGGCAGAAAAATGATCGAAGTTCATTAGGTTGTTATCAGGTCTTTAATTTGCTCGAAGGTGGATGGACCCACACCCGAGACATTCAATAGGTCTTCGATGGTTTGGAAAGGTCCGTTCGCATCGCGATAGTCAATGATACGTTGGGCAATGGTGGGACCAATCCCCGGCAATTCGTCCAGTTCTTCAACCGATGCCGTGTTGATGTTGATCAAATCTGGGTTGTCTTCAGAACCGCCAGATTCTTCTGTTGAGCCGGGTAATTCGAGTTCTGCCTCAACTGGTTCTGCCGGAGGTGCCTGCCCATCTTTAAAGGGAATGGTCAATTGCACACCATCTTCGAGAAACGCCGCGAGGTTGATCGAGTCTATATTGGCACTTGTGAGCAAACCGCCAGCCGCATCAATGGCATCCTGCACGCGCGCGCCTTCGGCAAATTCATATAACCCCGGGCGCGGCACAGCGCCAATGACATGCACAGCAATCGGTGATTTCGTTGGCGCAGGCTGTAGGGAAATAGATTCACCCGAAGGTGCGCGCGAAACGAAAAGCAAGAGCCCGGCAAGCGCAAACCCTGCCATCACGCCGATCAACGTGTAGACTACATTTTTCATAGCAAAGATTCTACCCCAACTTCATCACCAGTAAATCTTCTTCCGTCCGGCGAACTGCTTTGGCAACCGAAAACAATTTTGAAATACGTTGGAAATACTTCGGCATGTCCTTATACTCAATTGTTTGAAATCCAAATTTCTCGTACATCGGTCCATTGTGTGCAATGCACATCAAATAAAGCGGTCGCGGACTTTGCGCCAGCAGCCTTTCCATGATCGCCCGCGCAATCCCCTGCCCCTGAAATTGAGGCACAACCGCAATCGAAGCCAGCTCGAGGATGTCTTTTCCATGCGGTTTGATCTGACCGCAGCCGAGCACCTGCCCAGACTCATCTACAGCGACGAGAAAACGCTTCCAATCCAACCCCGATGGGTTGATCCCAACCAGATGAATCAGGTCCTTAATTTGAGCAGATTCGAACTCCGTTGCTGGTCGTACATCGTATTGAGTCATCTTATATCACCCCCGCCGCCACAAGGATGATAAAGGTTCCGATAAACCAGTGAATCAATAATGGATAGATAAAAGACTTCGTGCGCCAAGCCACCCAGCCAAAGGCGAATCCGCCAAAGATGGTTGATACGGTCTCTATCTCTGGCTTGCTGATGTGTGCAATCGCAAATGGAACCGCTTGCAGCCATAGAGCTTCATGCCCAAATTTGCGGGCATAGGCAAATAAGATCCACCCGCGAAAGAGGAATTCCCAGCCGAGTAAATCAAAAAAGGTTGTCCAGGGCAAGCCAATGAGAAAACGGTCATAATATTTCTTCATGGAGGCATCTCCATGCCCCAGGTAATAGATCACAGGCGCCATGAGTAGAATGCCTAATACCGTGTAGGTAATTCCTAACTTCCAATCTCCGAATGAAAAGCCATAATTTCGCGGGTTTTCACGAAATACGACCAGAATGATAAATAGGGGAATGACCAGATAAAGAAGAAGACGGTCTAAATATTTTTGCGGAAAAATCTTATGATAATAATCCACCATCAAAAGCAGGGTACTGAGGACGGTCACTGTTACGACCTTCCAATCAAAGTTTAGTTTTTCGCCGATCAAATACTTCATAAAGTCTCTCAATATGTGAAATGGAATCGATTGCCTTCGGAGACAACCAAATAGTAAAGAAACGCGAGAATTCTACTCCACTAATGAAGTAGACGAGAGCGAAAGAGGTTGATAGAAAATAAAAAAGGGACTAACGCCAGACGAGGGCGATCAGGTAGATTTGAATTGGGAAGAAGCCCATTATTTCCGCAATGTGTGAATTCGCCTCGCGAGGTATGGAGAAAAATATCCCTCATATTTTTCCCAGAGACTGGGTAGCTTCCAATCATTCCCCGTGACTTTACGGCGGCAAGTGGGCATTCCGCAGTGACAATCGAATTCATCGTAGGGTTCACCATCAGACATGGCGTAATCGAAAGTTAACTCCTCACCAGCATCCACGTCGCGCAGTGTCACAAGTCCAATCTGACCGGTAAAGCCCAGGTTGGGTTCGCAAGAGTGGTTGAAGCAATCGTTTGGTTCTTTCTCTTCTGCTGTGAGGATGTAGAGGTCTTCGTCGATCTGTAAGACTCGTTGAGTGAAGCGCGGCATGGAAGGATCCAAGCGGTCTTTGGCGACAATATCACCGCCCCACAGGGAGACGATTTCGCCTTTTTGAATGGACATGATGGCAAAGACTCCGCACCCGCCAGAAGACTTGGCGCGGGCTTTGCATTTTGGGTTGAGGTAGGAAGCAGACATTTTAGGTTGAGGAAAGGTCCATGGATGGATTCAGGTTTGGGCGGAGAAAGAAGCGCAGCCTTATTTCGTCTCGCCTTCTGTATCTGATGAGGAAGCAGACAGGCGTTGGGCAAAGAAAATCGGCAGGAAGGTAATCAACATAACGAACATCGCGGCAACGTTGGTCACGGGGCGATCACGCGGGCGGGAAAGTTGACTGAAGATCCAAATAGGCAGCGTGGTTTGTTGACCGGCTGTAAATGTCGTGACGATGACTTCGTCGAACGATAAGGCAAACGCCAACATGCCGCCTGCCAGCAATGCGGTGGCGATGTTTGGAAAGACCACATAACGGAAAGTTTGAAAGGAGTTCGCGCCTAAATCCATAGAGGCTTCGACCAGCGAGCCTTGCATTCTGCGGAAGCGCGCTAGAACATTGTTGTAGACTACGACGACACAAAAAGTGGCATGCCCGATCACGATGGTCCAAAATGAAAAGGGAATATCGAAGCCGCCGATGGCTGTGCGAAGCGCAATCCCAGTAACGATACCGGGCAAAGCAATTGGTAAAACCAGAAGGAAGGATATCGCTTCACGCCCAAAGAATTGACTGCGATATACTGCAGCCGCAGCCAGTGTGCCGAGGATCAAAGCAACAATGGTGGCAATGGTAGCCACTTGAAATGACAAAGTCGCCGCACGCCATAAGTCTACGCGTTGGGCGGCGATGCCAAACCACTTGAAGGTGATACCGGGCAACGGAAATGTGTAAGTGGTTTCATCTGGAGTTAGTGTGTAAAGGAAAATGATCAAGATGGGGAAATGCAAAAAGATCAAAGCTGCAAAGGCAGCGACTTTTAATCCCAAGGGTGAGTTTTGACCGGAATAAGATCTAGAGGGCATCGAAAGCTCCCAATTTGCGGGCGATAAGCAGGTAAATGACCATGATGACAACGGGACCCATAGTCATTGCAGCCGCGAGCGGAATATTTCCAGCGGTGCCTTGATAGGAGTAAACCGCCTGCCCCACGAAAAATTTCGAATTCCCCAAACTGAGCGGAATAATAAAATCACCAAGAGTTAGCGAGAAAGTGAAGATCGATCCTGCAACTACTCCGGGAAAGGCAAGCGGCAGAATCACTGTGCGAAATGTTTGCAGAGGTCGAGCGCCCAGATCACCGGAGGCTTCAACGAGGGAGTGCGGCACACGTTCGAGAGCAGTCTGGATAGGCAGGATCATATAAGGCAGCCAGATGTATGAAAATACGATGAACATGCCAATGGGAGAAAGCGCCAGAGACGAACCGCCGATTCCTTCGATGCTGAGTAGCCAGTCAAGTGCACCACCCAGCCCAAGCAGGTTGATGAACCAGGAAAGAATACCTTCTTTCGCGAGGATCAACTTCCAGGCATAGACACGTACAAGATAACTCGACCAAAGCGGTATAGTCACTGCAATGATGAGCCAGGTTTTCATACGAGGGGATGCATAACGGGCAATGTAATAAGCAAGCGGGAAGGCAATGATTGCGTCCACTATAGTGACGGAAGCTGCCATAACCGTAGTGCGGGTAAAAATTTCAAGATTGGCAGGTTCAAAGATTTGAACATAGGTGCGTAATGTAAATTGACGCACGATCAACCCGGTAAATTCTTCAAGATAATAAAAACTGTAGACTAAAAGATTGAAAAGCGACCCCAGATATACAACGAACATGTACAACAATGGTGGACCCAGGGTCAACCACAAAATAAGTTTTGGTCGTAAATAAAGATAAGTAGAAATTCGTTGCAGCATTTGGGTTTAGGCTCCCATCCTGCTGATATGTTCCTTGTTCCAATATAAACGAGTGCGTTGTCCCTTGATCTTCAAAACGTCCATGGAGGTGGTCTTCAAATTTTGCTCCACGACGACCAGATCACCGCCGCCTTCCAGTTCGACAAGATAACGGGTGTACAAGCCAAGGTAGATGACATCCCGCACGGTTCCATCGGAAGTGTAATTGTCACTAGGTGCGGTTTCGTTGATGCTCCCAAGGTGAATCTTTTCCGGGCGGATCGAAAATGTGATATCTGAACCGGTAATGCGCTCCGCCACTTCGCCACTGACCAGATTGGATGTGCCTACAAACCCGGCGACAAAAGCACTAGCTGGATGCTCATAAATCTCAGAAGGTGAACCGATTTGTTCGATTTTGCCTTGGTGGAACAGGGCAATCCGGTCACTCATCGTCAGGGCTTCTTCCTGGTCGTGTGTGACGAAGATGAAGGTAATGCCAACCCGCTTTTGGATGGCTTTGAGCTCTACTTGCATTTGCTGACGCAATTTCAAATCCAATGCGCCGAGTGGTTCATCGAGGAGTAAAACTTTGGGGTGATTGATCAAGGCACGAGCGAGAGCGACGCGTTGACGTTGTCCGCCTGAGAGCTGTGAAGGTTTTCGTCCACCAAAGCCGCTTAGTTGAACAAGATCCAACATTTCATCAGCGCGCTTAAGGCGTTCTGCCTTGGCGACATTCTTGACCATCAAACCATAGGCGATATTATCCGCTACAGTCATGTGTGGGAAAAGTGCGTAATCTTGAAACACCGTATTGACGTCCCGCTCGTAAGGCGGAAGATCCGAAACATCCTGCCCATATAAAAATATACGACCCGATGTAGGACGGTCGAACCCGGCAATCATACGCAAACAGGTGGTTTTGCCAGAACCCGAAGGACCCAGCATGGAAAAGAATTCACCGTCGCGAATTTCGAGGTCGGCTCCGTCTACGGCTTTTACATCACCAAAATGACGGCTGACGTTGTCGAACTTGATTGCGGGTGTAGTTTGATTGGTCAAGGTCTGTCACTCCAAAAATAAAGACATCAGGCGAGACTACGTCCCGCCTGATGCTTAATACTGATTACAGATTAACGTCCGCCGATCACAGCGACGTAGTTCGTGACCCATTCATGGTAGGGTACGCATTCTTTGCGTCCATCACCACAATCGGAGGTTGGAGTGCGCCACCATTGGATCTTGTCGAAATTATCCAAACCGTTATTGACACAACCATCCGCACCCAATAATGCATGCGTGCCATCGCAGGCTTCCAAACGGACGGGCACGTTCTGGAACCAGGCTGCCAAATCGCCTTGCACTTTGACATCAATGGAGTGCTCAAGCCACATATAAGCACAATTGGGATGTTCGGAGTCGACATGCAACATGGTGGTGTCTGCCCAACCGGTCGCGCCTTCTACAGGAACAACCTTTTCAATCGGCGCACCGCCGCCCTTCAACAGGTTCGCCTGGAAGGGCCAGGAGCCGGAAGCCGCGACACCTTCGTTGGTGAAGTCATCCATCTGGATGAAGGCATCATGCCAGTAGCGGTTAATGAGGGTACGCTGCTGGCGAAGCAATTCAATAGCAGCATCGAACTGTTCGCGGCTCAAAGCATAGGGGTCGGTAATACCGAGTTCGGGGCGAGTAGCTTTGAGATAGAGGGCGGCATCGGCTACATAAATGGGACCATCATAAGCCTGAATGCGTCCCTTGTTAGATTCGCCATCCGGCAGGGTCATTTCTTCAAAGACCACATTCCAACTGGTGGGCGGTTCATCACCGAAGACCTCGGTGTTATACATCAAAATGTTTTCACCGGAGGAATATGGCACGCCGTAATGTTTGCCGTCCACTGTATGCCAGGGGGCATTCTGCAGGCGTTCATCGATTTTTGAGTAGCTGGGGATCAAGTCAATATTGATCTCTTGGACACGTCCGCCAGAGATCAAGCGGTTAGAGGCATCACCCGATGCAGTCACCAGGTCGAAGCCGCCTTCGTTCATCAAAGCAACCATCTCATCAGAAGTTGCAGCCGTCTTGTTCGTCACGATACAGCCGGTCTCAGCTTCAAACTGAGTGACCCAGTCGTATGCCGGGTCGGTTTCACCACGTTCGATGTAACCTGCCCACGAGATGATGGAAACTTCCCCTTCGCCTTCGCCAACGGATCCTAAAGGTCCGCCGCTTCCCGCACCAGTGCCTGCTCCTGCACATGCAGAAGCCGCCAAGCTGATGAGGACCAGTACACTAAACATTACGAACCACTTCGATTTCATGCTCTCTCCTTTGAGTTGTAGAAACTTCTGGTCGCAGTACTGTTGGTGATCAGGGTGCTATTTTTTCGGGTACCTCCTAGGGTAACGTGCCAGAGAATAGTACAACACCTCCAAGTGTTATAGTGTCGTATTATATTATAGTTAAATGCTAGATTAATCGTCAATCTCGCATTTCCGAATAATACAACGGGTATAATCCTATAAATCACAATTGGAGAAAGAAAAATGACTGATCTGCCCATTTTTCCGCTAACAGATGAACACAAAATGCTACGCGACGCCGCCCGCGACTTCGCTCAAAAGGAAATTGCCCCCATCGCCGCCGAATTTGATGAAAGCGGAGAGTTCCCACATGCCACCATCAAAAAGATGGGCGAACTGGGCTTTATGGGCATTGAAGTCCCCGAGCAATATGGCGGCGCTGACATGGATTCTCTCGCCTATGTGCTCGCGTTGGAAGAAATCTGTAAAGTGGATGCTGCGCATGGAGTCATCATGTCAGTCAACAATTCGTTGTACTGTCATGGCATTTTGAAGTATGGCATGGAAGAACAAAAGAAAAAATACATCGCGCCAATTGCATCTGGCAAAGCCGTCGGCGCCTATTCGTTGACCGAACCTCAGAGCGGCTCAGATGCTGGGACGATGCGCAGCCGCGCCACCCGTGACGGGGACTTTTATGTGTTGAATGGGCGCAAATCCTGGGTCACAAGTGGACCCGTCGCAGATTACTTCGTGGTGTTCATGATGACCGACCCAGAGAAAAAACAAAAAGGCGTCAGCGCTTTCCTCGTGCCGGAGAACACGCCTGGGCTGGTACGCGGTAAAAAAGAGCCCAAACTGGGCATCCGCGCTTCGGCAACTAGCGAGTTGATCTTTGAAGATTGCCGCGTGCCGGTTGAAAATCGTTTAGGGGAAGAGGGCGAAGGCTTCAAGATCGCCATGACCGTCCTGGATGCGGGTCGCATTGGAATTGCGACGCAAGCGCTCGGGATTGCCGAAGCAGCCTACGAAGCGGCGAGACAGTACGCGGGTCAGCGCGAGGCGTTTGGTCAACCGATCGGTGCATTTCAAGGAACTGGTTTCAAGCTCGCGGATATGAAGACCCGCATCGAGGCATCGCGCCTTTTGATCTACAATGCCGCGATTGCCAAAGAAAATTCAAAACAGACCGGCAGCAGGTATTCATTGGAAGCTTCGATGGCAAAACTGTTTGCATCTGAGACTGCCATGTTTGTTGCCCATCAAGCCGTGCAGATCCATGGTGGCATGGGATATAGCAAAGAGTTACCCGTGGAACGCTATTTCCGTGATGCAAAGATCACCGAAATTTATGAAGGCACCAGCGAAATTCAACGCCTCGTCATTTCACGCCTTGAGCTGGGCATAAAATAGATTTTCATGGATTACATTCCTTTTTGGACTCTGATCCCTATTCTTACGTCGCTTCTGCTTGGGCTTGCCTGGCTTTGGCTGGCACGTCGCCACAAATGGAGCGATGCAGAACCAGAACCCGCTCGCGAGTCAGAGATAGTTGTTGAAGATGCCCAAGAAGTCGGCGGGGACGTTAAGTTCAGACTGCGTACATTCATCTCAACCTATCATCGCGAGCTCTTGCTTGCCGGAGTGTTACTGGGGCTGACCATTTTTGCCTTTCTCTCTGCCCCAGTGCAGATGACCGGTGAAATTTCCAAGCTACCGCAAATGCCGGGTCGTCCGTTTTTTTTCATCCACTGGCAACGCAATCATCTGTTGCTTTTCTATTTCCAAACAGCCTCCGTCATCATCGTCATTACAGGGTTACTTGCGCTTTCATTAACGATTGCAGCTGTCATCCGCCGCTCACCGCAAAAAGTGAGCACCAGCTTATTATGGTCACTGATGGCGCTGGCTGGCAGTGCGCAGTGGATGGTCGCCGAAGACAAACAACGACCCATTGGCATAGTGCTTTACCTATTAAGTGGAATTGGTTTTCTCATCTGGAGTTTTAGAAATAATCAAAAAATCGATAATGATATTGAGTCTCCCAGCACGATCTCTAAAAAATGGGAAATCACCCTGGTGGTGTTGGTCGTTGCCCTGGCTGCTTTTGGTCGTTTGTATGCCCTAAAAAGTGTCCCCTACGGCATTGAAGGCGACGAAGCCAAGTGGACAGCCGAAGTGGTCTCCATCGGCATTCGCGGTGAATACGATTCAAACGGACTCTACCACCGTGACGCTTTACCGGTTAGTTTTTACATGCAAACCATTTTCCACAAGCTATTAGGCCCGTCGCTTTACGCCGCGCGCCTGGAAGTGGCATTGTTCAGCATACTTGGGTGTCTTGTCTTTTATTTTTTCCTGCGCCAGATCACGACCAAACCACTTGCACTGTTAGCAGCCTGGCTGTTAAGTGCCTCCATCTTTGATATCAGTGCCAGTCGGCTGGCAAATGTAGAAAGCCATGTAAAAATATGGCCCTTGCTTGCCCTTTGTCTGCTAGCCTGGGCGATGCATAAAAAACACTGGGTATATTACAGCATCGCAGGCATCGCACTTGCCATTGGTGTGCTCACCTACGACACCGTCTTGCCATTGGGTTTGGTAATGATCGTGATCGTGGTGGTTGAATCCATTCGGCAAAAGCTGAGCTTTGGCGAAGCCATGCGCAATCTCATGGCAATGCTCACACCTTCCCTGCTCACCTTTCCATTTCTCATCCCCTATTTCACCGGCAGGTTTGGATATTACGGCATCGACAATCAGGGCATCGCCGACCCAGGCTTAATGATCTATTGGGAAGATTTCAAAAAAGTTATGATGAGTTGGTTCGTGCGAACCTTTGAAGATTTTCTATACAACCGTAGAGGACCGCTTCTCAATGCCTTTCTATTACCGTGGTTGACTTTTGGATTCGCCGCGGTGGTCGCGACAATTCGCCGCCGCCTCTCTTTCTGGACCCTGGTCTGGGTGCTGCTCTTTATCTTCCCTGTCCCGATAGCGGCTCACTCTCCATTCGGAAGAGTCTATTACCCGGCGCTGCCCGCCATGTATATTTTGGCTGGTATTGGGTTATATCTATTTACGCAAGAGACAGTCCGTGCCTTGGGAAAAGATTTCAAGCCCTTGATCACTGCGATTGCATTCGCCGTCCTTTTCTGGTTGCCGTTGTTCAATCTCTATATCTACTTCAATGAAGTCGTAGATTTTGGCGACCGGCAAATGCGGCGCGAAGTGGCAGAAATGGCAAAAGAAGCTGCCAGCGAAGATAACTTTCTAGTGCTTGCATCCGTTCCACGTGGGAATGAAGCGCTGAACAACGAATATCAAATGATCGAACTGTTCATGATGGAAAAACTTCCCGTTGAACAGATCAATTCATCCTATAAAAATGTTCCTCTCGAAGAAGTCTTACCGACTCTTGCCAACTTGAGCAGCAAACCCAATCGCTCGATCCTGCTTGATAAAGCCACTTTCAGTGAGCGCAAAAAACGTGACGACTTGGCAAATGCCCTGCGCACTTGCTACCCAAATGCAACCTGGAAAACGGGACTATTCTTTGAAAGGGTGGACATAGATGCAGAGTCACTTGCCAACCCAGCCTGCACAGGCAGTTCCATGATCCTTTCTCAAGACTCAGCCAATCAATTTTCCTGGGAACTCACACATGGTGCCGCCACCCAAGTGAATATGGCGTGTGAAATTCTTAATAGAGACCGTGACCTACTCGAAGCAGAAACTTTCAATCCCTATCCCGGCTGGCAGGCAGAAACTGCTTTTGCCACAGGTTGGAATGGAAATGGCTTTCTAATGGATAATTACGGCAGCGTTCCGACTCTGTTCGATATCGAAGTCGAGGAAGATAAACCAGTTTACCTTTGGGTGCGTTTCTACCAGCGCGTTGTGGATGAATATCCGGCAGAGCTGTTCTTAAATGGACAAACGTTTTCGTTCAATACAGTCGATGGTGAAAAGCTCAATCAATGGATATGGGAAAGAGTAGGTCCTTTTGATGCTCCAACCGGGCTAAATACAGTTGGACTCAATCGCCCGTATAATGGTGTTCCTTATGAGTTCATGGCACTCTTTATCGACTCCATCATTGTCACTACAGACCCAAACTTCTCGCCAACAGAAAATTATTTCTCGGCACTGCCAAGTATTCCTTTTAACTTCCAAAACGAATTGAAAAGCGGCAGTATCATCCTGCCGCTTGAGCCAGGTGACTATCGCTGCACCGCAGAAGCCGTTAATAAAAATTATCTCCTTGTAGACGCCTTCGGATATAACCCGGTCAGATCCAACTCAATTGAGCTGACTATTGAACCCTAAGACCAGAATGCCCAAACCTAGTAAAAAAAATCCCGTTCAACTTTCTGTCATTGTGCCTGCATACAATGAAGGTTTTCATATTCATGATAATCTTCTCGTCATTTGCGATTCATTAAAAAAGCTCAAGGTGGAAGTGATCGTCGTGGACGATGGCAGCACAGACAACACATTTGCCGAAAGCAAACGGGCAGCCAGATCACGGAAACAGATCAAAGCATTCCGCCTTTCGGATAATGCCGGTAAAGGCGCCTCCTTGTTTCATGGCTTTTCTCAGGCAAGCGGTGATATTATCGTCTTCTTTGATTCAGACCTAGAAATCGCTCCACAGTACATTTTGAAGTTACTAACCGTCATGCAAAAACAAAAAGCCGATGCAGTCGCTGGCGTAAAAGACCCGGCTACCAATCGCTTCCCCGCACCACGCAGATTAATGAGCGCCATCTATAAAAATACGGTGCGCTTCCTTTTTGACCTTAGCATCACTGACACGCAGACAGGCATCAAAATTTTCAAACGTGAAGTGCTTGAGAATGCCATACCCCGCATGAACGTCAGTCGCTTCGCCTTCGATCTTGAACTTCTCGTGGCGGCATCACGCTTTGGTTATCATATTGTCGAGATCCCCGTGGAAGTTCACTACGCCCGCAAAGGCAACATGGGACGCATGAAACCGGGCAGTCTGTTTGCTACCTTCACTGACACCCTCGGCATTTACTTCCGTGCAAGTTTTTGGCGCTGGCTTGAGCCAAGTGCCGGAACGCAGATTTGGATGATCTTGTTTGTATTGGGAGTCTTCCTCGCTGGCATCGGTTTTGCAAAGGTGCTTTCACCCATCATCTTGCAGCCAGCACTCGACCGCGTTTCATATATTATTTTTCTGCGCTTTATTCCATCCGGCATACGTGACCCCATGCTTGCCATTTCAGGACTTCTATTAGTCATAGTATCTTTGATCCAATTGAACAAAAGTCTACTTAACGCATTCGCCCGAAAAGACCGCGGCGACCTTGCAGGAATTCTACGAAAATGACAAACACCGCCTCTTCCTCACTCGAAACTGCCACCTGCCCAATTTGCGGTCCCACCGCTCAAGCCGACCTCCGCTACAACTTTGACCCATACAATGTGGTCGCCTGTTCTTCTTGCGGGCTGAATTACCTCTCTCCACGCCTCACGCAAGAAGCCATTCTTAAACTCTATAAAGACGAGGCATATTACAATTCCAATATTTCAGGGCAGGGATATGATGAATACCTGGAACTCAGCGGCAATTGGATCAAAACCTTCACTTTGCGCTTGAAACAGGTCTCATCCTATAAATCATCTGGCAAAGCCCTGGATATTGGTTGTGGTCCCGGCTATTTTCTAACAGCCGCCCAAAACCTGGGCTTCGACGTGTATGGGCTAGACCCCTCTGATTACATTGTGAGCATGGCGCAAAAGACCTGGGGCGAGCGGGTTCAGCTGGGGTTGATCGAAACAGCAGAATATCCCGCCGAAACGTTCGACCTTGTCGTTGCATTCGATACCTTCGAACATATCTATGAACCGAAAAGCTTTCTTGCTGCCATTCACAAGGTGCTTAAACCAAATGGCGTTCTTGCCATCACCACCCCAGACCCAACCAGCATGCTGGCAAAGATCTCAGGCAAAAACTGGGTCTCATTCAAATTGCCTGAACATGTTTTTTACTGGTCACCTGAGACCATCCGTAAAATCCTTGAAGACACATTTGAAGTGCTGGAAATCCGCCCGGCTGGGCAATACGCCACTCTCGGCTTCCTCTTCCGTCGCCTTTTCCGCCTTACCAACGAACCCGGAAAAGTGGTATCTGCTATCATAAACTTCCTAAATCGCTTCAGCATATATTCAGACAACGGCTCCCTCACCGTCATCGCCCGGAAAAAAGCGTAACATCGTCACGCCATTGTTTGCCATGTCTCGCGTTATCCACTTCCTAAAATCCATACGTACCAGTTTCAAACACTGGCATCTGGGGTTGATATTCGCATTAATTATTGCTTTGACTGGGCTATCCACATTAAGAACCAACGAATTGAATTATGCATTTACAGGGTTGCAACCCATCTTCGAAGAATGGAATGATACCTATTACTTATCCTTCGAACATCCTTTTAATGCCCTGGCAGGGATATTCCTGATTCTTCTGGCAATCGGCTTATTTGGAAGATTTCTTTCTCAGGAAAGTCAATCATTCTCCGTCTCGCATTCAGGCTTTTCAACTGAAACACTTGCCCTCTGGCGAAAGTCCCGTCTATGGATCAGCCTGGGTTTGGTAATTTATACAATTGCCATGTGGCAGGTTGCAGACCATCAATCCTCGCCAATATGGATGTGGATGTGGTTAGCCGCGTTCGGCATTTTCACCTTCCTATTTTGGAAACATGAAAACAATGCTACCCCTTCTCTAGCCATCACAGATTGGATCTGGGTATTAAGTTTGCTTGCTTTCGCCATTGCCGTGGGTGCCTATTTATTAAATGACTTCCCAGCCGGGTGGATCGCCGATGAACTTCCGTTTTGGGGCACCGCAAAAGATATTGTGAACGGCAAGCTCAACCCGCCATTCTTTGATTTTGGTGTATTTACATTCCCTGTGGCAAGTTCCTTCTTACAGGCTTGGGTCATGAGTTGGGCAGGGGTTGATTTCTGGGGCTGGCGTTTTGCTTCTGTATTGCCTGCCGCTTTTACCGTCGTTCCTCTTTATTTACTTGCAAATGAACTTTTCGACCGACAAACAGCTGTACTCGCGTCTATCCTGATGGTGGTAAACCCATATTTTCTGGCTTTTGCCCGGCTGGGATATAACAACTCACAATCCCTATTTCCTGTCACCCTTGCCGTTTACTTTCTGGTTATCGGATTAAAGAACAAGAACCGCTTCTTTTTATGGCTGGCTGGAATTTCCGCAGGTTTGGGATTCTATACATACTTCGCAGCTTGGCTGGGACTTGTGATCCTTGTTCTGGTTTTCCTCAGTTTCTTCCTACACCGCTCGATAAATAAGCTGGAAAACACAAAACTTCTCGTTTTTGTTCTTATGGGGGCGCTTGCCGTCATTTTGCCGAGAGTTCTATATGGGTTAAGCAGTGACACGGCGTCCACCCTGCACTACAAGGTATGGGAAACTGGACCGATCAATACCTTTTATGGAAAACTGGTATTTGGCGATGAGGTGATCGCACAGGCTCATGTTTTCAAAATCGCAGGGATTGAGGTCTTTTATGACCTTCAACTTTATGCGATCCTGTTTATCCGCGGGGTGCTTCGAACTTTTGCCGTGCTCTTCGACCCGATCGGGTATTCTGACCATCAAATATTCTTTGGTCTGACTGGGATCGGTTCTTCTTTATTCTTTATAATAGGTCTTGGGGTATCATTTTCCAACTTCAAGAAGTTCAATTACTTTCTACTCTTACTTTGGTTTTTAGCTGGATTCTTTTTCCTCGGTATCCTCGCTTCGATACCGCCACGCCCTACCCACATGGTTGCCATCCTTCCAGCACTTGCCCTGCTCTCTGCCATTGGGCTGACGTCACTCGTGCGTTCCCTAACGCCTGAATCCGCCTTGGTAAGGCACATTGCCGTTGTGTCAATCACAAGTGTGCTGGTATTGACCAGCCTTTTTCAGTTTTATTTTTTGGTTCCATATGCCTTTGCACCAGCCAATGAAGATGATTATATTTCCTGGCTCGGACGACAAATCCCTGAACCTGCTAATCTATATCTGATCGACCACATCGCCTCAACCCGCAACCCCGAAGATGAGACACTTAAAAAACTGTCTCAACATCAAGTCATTTCGCTGACTATTGAAGACCTCGGCACAAACACGATCCAACCGCAGAAATGGGATAATTTTGTTGCATTTATCAGCCCTCGAAATGGCAGAGAATTCGCTGAGCAACTCTCTAGCCAGATCCCGGGTTCGGTCGTACAGATTGCTTATGCACCCGGTAAACGACTGCGTGGTTTTGTAGTCACTGACTTGAACATAAATACAGAAATGGAGATCGGGCTCGGGTATGGGATAATTGACTTGTGGAATTCTCCAGCCCGTTCTCTCATCTTAAGCTGCATTGCAGGTATTTTATTGTTAGTGTTCTTCAAGAAAAGATCAGAAAACATAACATTGAAAAAAATCTATAGAGAAGCATGAAGACCATCCTTTTTCACAACCACGGAGGACCTGAAGTCCTCGAATATACGAACTTCCCCGCCCCGCAGCCCAAGCCCGGTGAAGCACTCGTACGCTTGCATGCTGCAGCTTTAAACCGCATGGACATATTTGTGCGCAACGGCTGGCCCGGCATCAAGCTGGAACTTCCGCACATTCCTGGCGCGGACGGTGCCGGTGTGATTGCAGAATTAGGCAAAGATGCTGAAGGTTTTGCAATTGGCGACCGAGTTGTAATCAATGCCAACCTTGGCTGTGGTGAATGTCAGGCGTGTATAACCGGGCAAGACAATCGCTGTGAAACCTGGCATCTGCTTGGGGAAACGGTACGCGGCACGTATTGCGAATATGTTTGCCTACCAACCAGGCAATTGCTTAAGGTTCCAAATGACTTTGACTTGCACCAAGCTGCAGCTGCTAGTTTGGTCTACCTAACCGCATGGCACTCAATGGTCACTCGCGGGGAGGTAAAAGCCGGAGAAACAGTGGCAATTGTCGGCGCGGGTGGAGGCGTAAATTCCGCCAGTATCCAAATTGCCAAATATCTTGGGGCGACCGTCGTCGTGATCGGCTCGAACGCACAAAAACTTAATCAGGCACAAGCGCTTGGCGCAGATATTTTGATCGACCGGTCAAAAGAAGCCGACTGGGCAAAAGCAGTTTTTCTTGCGACGAATAAACGCGGAGTCGATATTGTGGTCGATAATGTTGGCACAACCTTTCAATCAAGTTTAAGAACACTTAGAAAAGGTGGACGCTTGTTAACTGTTGGCAATAGTGCCGCACCGCGCTTTGAAATTGACAATCGTTATATTTTTGCAAAACACCTTTCTATCCTTGGTTCCACCATGGGTACCCTTAAGGATTTCAGCGAGGTGATGGGGCTTGTCTTCGCAGGCAAGCTCAAACCCGTGCTTGATAAGACCTATTCTTTGAAAGATGCCGCTATCGCTCAAGAACGTTTGTGGAGCGGCGAAAATTTTGGAAAGATCACTCTCGACATTCCCTGATGAATTCAATTAAACGTATTCCTATATTCGAAACAGTTCTTGTTGTAGCGATATTAAGCCTACACCTATATGCTGCATTGGCAGATGCTTATGCCTTCCCTAACAATTGGTTTGTGCGTGACGATGCATATTACTATTTCAAAGTTGCCCAAAACATAGTCGAAGGAAAAGGCAGCACCTTCGATGGGATCAACCTCTCGAATGGCTATCATCCATTGTGGATGCTGATCTGTATTCCCATCTTCGCGCTTGCAAAATATGACTTGATCCTGCCGTTGCGGGTATTGCTGATGGTGATCGCTGTCATTCACGCCGCCACTGCGGTCATGCTATATCGGCTCATCAAAGAATATCTATCGCATGCTGTCGCCATTCTGGCAGCTGTTTTTTGGTCCTTCAACTTTTATATCCATTCGACTATTTACGAAATGGGACTTGAAACTCCCATCGCCGCATTCTCAGTCGTATTCGTCATCTACAACTTGTCACTCTTCGAGAAAGATTTGCAAACCTCAGCCATCACACTAAAAAAGATCGCGTGGTTAGGATTCTTGGCTGCCATCGCCATGTTTAGCAGACTCGACCTGATCTTCTTTGCAGTGATTGTCGGGGTCTGGGTTGTCTTTCGCGGAACCTCCATACGAAGCCTACTTCCCATTGATCTGGCAGTCATCTTCCTCTCGATGACCAGCTCCGTAATTTTACGCACTGGGTTTCCTGCCTATAACACAACCTATGCGCCGTCGGCTGTGGAAGCCACGCTCATCGCCGCTGTGTTGAAGATCCTGGCTTTATATTTTCTTGGCGGTTATCAAACACCCCATTTGCATTCCATTTGGAAAACACTTCGAAAAATTTTCTTCGCACTTCTGATCGGTTCTGCATTAACCGCTGTTGTATATATACTTTTTGTCCAATTTGGATTGGGGAGGAATTTCCCCCGTTCGGCTTTCGCTTTGGATTTCATCTTCAGCCTGATTCTTATTTCCGCTTCTCGCCTCGCTACAGCTTGGTTCGCCAACCCAAGCCAATCTCACACTAATGAGTCACCCATTGCACAACTCAAGTCCACGTGGACAACATGGCTTCGTGAAGGTCTCTCCTTCTATGGCGTCCTCGGCGGATTATTGATCGCATACATGGTCTTCAATCATATTATCTTCGGCACCTCCAGCCCAGTCAGTGGACAGATCAAACGCTGGTGGGGCAGCATGGAGAATTCGGCGTACGAACGTTCGGCTTCGAAGTGGTCATCCTATCTTGGCTTGGATGAAGGTGCGTTTGAAACAGGCAGACCTTATACCGACCTTGTATGGGAATTATCGAGCAACTTACGCTCTCTTATTCGCGGCAGTGATATGGTGGATGAACGTTTTTTTGCCGTGCTGATTACTTTCACATTCCTGTGGTTGTTGCTTGTCTTCCTGAATAAAGATCACTCGAAGCAGGCATTCATAAAACTCGGTTTAATTCCATTAGCAGCGGGAAGCGTAATTCATATCCTTTCGTATACGGCTACAGCCTATGGTGGCGCAAAAGAATGGTATTGGGTCAGCCAAATGATCTTCCTAACCTTTGCCCTCAGCCTATTCCTAGACTTGGTTCTCAAGCCAGTGCAACGAGTCCCCTATTTTCAGTTCCTGTTTGTATTTATAGCTCTCCTATATGGATTAAATTCCACAACCCGGTTTTGGGGTTTTATCAATTATGCCATGCCGCATGGGCGCTATTCCGCAGATCAACCTTTGATGGAGGCGATCACCTTCATTGAGACCAACACACAGCCCGGTGAAATTATCGGAATGACGGGTGGTGGAAACGTAGGGTATTTTATTCAAGACCGCACCATCGTAAACATGGACGGGTTGATCAATAGCTATGAATATTTCGAGATTTTACGAAATGGCGAAGCGCCTGTATACTTGCGCGAGCGCGGTATGACCGTGCTTTTTGCCAATCCAAGGTTTCTTAACCTGCCTCCATACTTTGGTCAATTTGACCCTTATCTTGAGCGTTACGGGACTTTTGGCGAGAAAGACCTGCTCTACTTGCTGCCAGAGCCAAAACAATAATCCTGTGAAATATCGAATACTAGTAACCCTTACCATCTTGATGGTGTTAATCTTCACATGCTGGAACGCCCTGCGGGCGTGGACATTTCTGGCATGGCAGGATGTTTTAACTGAATTCTCTGCCAGCCTGCAACCCAATGTAGGCGCAGTCCTGGCACTATTTTGGACGCTGACTGGATCGATTCTTCTCGCAGGCATCTGGCAGAGAAAACCCTGGAGCCTAAAAATGCTTCCGTGGGTAGCAGCAGGTTATACCGTCTGGATCTGGAGCGAGAGGCTTTTCCTCTTCCAACAAACAGGGCTGAACACGGTTTTCACAATCGTGTTAAATCTGATATGGTTGATTTTCACATACTTTGTAACGAAAACTTTGTCGAGAGAGGCTTATGAACGAAACATCGAAAAACCAGAAACTGAATGAATTGAAGGCGCAGTCGCGGCTTGGTGGCGGGCAGGCCCGCATCGACGCTCAGCACAAAAAAGGGCGTATGACCGCACGCGAACGTCTCGACCTCCTATTGGATCGCGGCTCATTTCGTGAAGTGGACCCGTTCGTTGTCCATCGCACCACAGATTTCGGGTTGGATGAACAGAAATATATGAGCGACTCGGTCGTTACCGGCTGGGGCACCATCGACGGCAGACTGGTCTATGTATATTCACAGGACTTCACCGTCTTTGGCGGCAGCCTTGGCGAAGTACATGCCGAAAAAATCTGCAAGATCATGGATATGGCCATGAAGAATGGTGCGCCCGTTATTGGGTTGAACGACTCAGGCGGTGCACGTATTCAAGAAGGTGTAGTTGCCTTGGGCGGCTATGCTGATATTTTCTTGCGCAACACCATGGCATCCGGCGTTATTCCGCAGATATCCGCTATTATGGGACCCTGCGCTGGCGGAGCCGTTTATTCGCCCGCTCTTACCGATTTTATTTTTATGACTCGCAACACCTCGTACATGTTCGTCACCGGTCCAGATGTGGTTAAAACTGTGACGCATGAAGAAGTGACTCAAGAAGAACTTGGCGGCGCAAGTGTTCATTCGGAAAAATCAGGGGTTTGCCATGTCGCCGCCGATAGCGAAGCGGATACCCTTTATCAGATCCGAAAACTGCTTGCCTATCTTCCGCAAAATAACATGGAAGATTCACCCATGTTCCCCAACTCAGACGATCCATTGCGAATGGATGAAGCGCTGAATAACCTGATTCCCAGCGACCCCAACAAGCCGTACGACATTAAGGATGTCATCAACCTGATTGTAGATGACGGAAGTTTTTATGAGATCCATGAGAATTACGCCGCTAACATCGTGGTCGGCTTTGCCCGCCTTGGCGGACATTCCGTAGGGATTGTTGCCAATCAACCTGCTGTCCTCGCAGGAGTGTTGGATATTGACGCCAGTGAAAAAGCAGCGCGTTTTGTGCGCTTCTGTGATGCCTTCAATATTCCCATCATTACATTTGAAGATGTGCCCGGTTTCTTGCCTGGGACGTTCCAAGAACATCACGGCATAATTCGCTCCGGCGCAAAATTACTGTACGCCTACTGTGAAGCAACAGTACCAAAACTCACGGTCATCACCCGCAAAGCATACGGCGGCGCGTATTGCGTGATGTCTTCCAAACACATCCGCAGCGACTTGAACCTCGCTTGGCCCACAGCCGAGATCGCCGTGATGGGACCTGATGGCGCCGTCAGTATCATCTTCCGCAAAGAATTAGAAAACGCAGCCGACCCGATTCAACGAAAAGCAGAACTGGTTGCAGAGTACAAAGAAAAATTTGCCAATCCTTATGTAGCAGCTTCGCGTGGTTACATCGATGATGTCATCGAGCCCAAAGAGACTCGTCCGCGCCTCATCAATGCGTTGGCAATGCTCAGCAATAAACGCGATGGCAACCCCGCCAAGAAACATGGGAATATCCCGCTGTAAGGGATAGAGGAGATAACCCATGTTCAAAAAAGTATTGATCGCAAATCGTGGTGAGATCGCCGTCCGCATTATCCGTGCCTGCCGTGAGTTAGGTCTTGAAACCGTGGCTGTCTTTTCGGAAGCCGACCGCAATGCCTTGCATGTGCGCTATGCCGATGAAGCTTATTTACTAGGTCCCGCCCCATCCCGCGAATCTTATTTACGGGCAGATAAAATTCTCGACATCGCAAAAAAATCTGGCGCCGATGCTATTCATCCCGGATACGGCTTCCTTGCCGAACGCGAAGATTTCGCCGCGAAATGCGCCGATCTCGATATCGCCTTCATCGGTCCCAAACCATCTTCCATTGCGGCGATGGGCGATAAAGGCAAGGCGCGCGCGACAGTCATCAAAGCTGGTGTACCCGTTGTACCCGGCACAGAAGATGTTGGCAACATGACGGATGATGACTTGCTGCGCATTGCGCCGACGGTCGGCTTCCCGCTTCTTATCAAGGCGACAGCGGGTGGAGGCGGAAAAGGCATGAGAGAAGTCCGCAGCCTAGAAGAAATGCCCACCCTGCTCCAGTCCGCGAGGCGTGAGGCAGAATCCGCTTTCGGGGATGGAAACGTCTATCTCGAAAAACTAGTCGAAGGCGCGCGCCATATCGAATTCCAGATCATTGCCGATTCACATGGCAATGTCATTCACCTGGGTGAACGTGAATGTTCCATTCAGCGCCGCCACCAAAAGCTGGTGGAAGAAGCACCCTCCCCTTTCCTGGATGAAGCCCTGCGCGAAAAAATGGGCAGTGTTGCTGTGAAAGCCGCTCAATCGGTTGATTATGTCAATGCGGGCACGATCGAATTTTTGGTAGACAAAGACAGCAACTTCTTCTTTCTCGAAATGAACACCCGCTTGCAAGTGGAACATCCCATTACCGAGATGACCACAGGCATCGATATTGTTGCCGAACAACTTCGCATTGCACGTGGACGTCAGTTGAGCTACACCCAGGATCAAGTCAAGTTTAAAGGGCATGCCATCGAATGCCGCGTTAATGCAGAAGACCCGTTCAATAACTTCATCCCATCGACAGGGCGCATTACACATAGCATCCTGCCCACCGGTCCGGGCGTGCGTGTGGATACTGGTGTGTACCCCGGCTTCGAGATCACGCCGTACTATGATCCAATGATCGCCAAATTGATCGTATGGGGCGAAACACGCGCACAAGCTATTCTGCGCATGCGCCGTGCATTGGAAGAATATCGCATCGTAGGCGTGCGTACAAATATTCCTTTCCACCAAACGCTGATGGATTCACATCGCTTCATGGCTGGGCAGTTCGATACACGTTTTGTGGAAGAACGCTTCTCGATGGAAACCGCCTCCGAGGTGGATGCCGCGCAAGCGGAGATCGCCGCCATCCTTGCCACGCTGGTGGCGCATGATGCGACCGAACACGCCGCTCAAATTGTCCGCGGCAACGAACGTGATACGAGCAACTGGAAATGGGTTGGGCGTTGGGAACGAATGCATCGCTAATGCGATGCAACTGAGGCAACTACATGAAATATGTGACAACAATTGACGGTAAGGAATTTGTGATCGAAGTAGTAGATGAGCGCCATGTACGTGTGGGCGACCGTCTTCTACCAGTGGACTTTCAATCAGTCAGCGGACAGCCGGTATATTCTCTGATCGTTGATGGAAAATCGTATGAGTCCTTTGTTTATCAAGGTGATGAAGACTGGGAAGTCTTGCTGCGCGGGCGGCAATTCCAGGTAAAGGTCGAGGATGAACGGGAAAAGCGTCTGAAAGCTGCGGCAGGCGGGGGTGTCGTAGAAGGAGGCGAGTTCCATCTCAAAGCACCTATGCCAGGACTGGTAGTTGCCATCTCAGTAAGTGAGGGGCAGGAAGTCAAAAAAGGACAGGTGTTGGTCATTCTCGAATCGATGAAGATGCAGAACGAGTTGAAGTCTCCGCGCGATGGCACCATCAGCCATATCAAGGTTAAGGCTGGTGAAAGCGTCGAACAAAAACAGATCCTGCTCAACCTCCATTAGCCATGAGCGGACAAGAAACCGAAGTTAAATTTTTTGTCAAAGATTTACAGCGAGTCGAAATGCGCCTTCGCGAGTTGAAGGCGCATTTGATTCAGGCACGAGTTCACGAAGTGAATTTACGTTTCGACAACCCAAACAGCGATCTGCGCCGTGAATTCAAAGTGCTGCGCCTACGCAATGATACCGAAGCAAAATTCACATTCAAAGGTCCCAGTGAGGAACGCGTTGACGGTGTCCTTAGCCGCCGAGAGATCGAATTTTCGGTAAGCAGTTTCGATGCCGCCAAAGAATTTTTAGAAGCGCTCGGTTATGTGCAAGTAGCGTTCTATGAAAAATATCGCAGCATCTATGAGTTGAACGCTACACACGTGATGTTGGATGAACTGCCCTACGGGAATTTTGTTGAGATCGAAGGGGAGAAGATCAATGCATTGCAAGAAGTGACAGACCTGCTCAATTTGAACTGGGAAGCAACCGTCAACGTGGGATATTTAGTCCTATTTGACCGTATTTCTACGAAGTACAAGCTGGCTCCAGATCAGTTAAGTTTTAAAGCGCTTGAATCACTTCAAATTCATGCGGAAGATTTGAGTATCGTCCCAGCAGATTAAGAGCATCGTCAATTGATTTTTCTGTTCTAGGGGCTATACTCAAAAAGGAGTTCATCATGCATCTCAAAGGTTTTGAGAATTTAGCTTGGCACGTTCCTGAACTTAATTCCCAGGGAGGTAGACTCAAGGTCGCGCTATACGCACTTGGGATATTCACTCTCACTACTATCTATTTCATCCTCACTGACAAAATCCCCACCTGGACGCTAGACAGCCAGATCGTGGTGATGGCACTCGGATTCCTCCTACTGAGTCGCTTTTTTACCCAAAAGAAAAAAATTATAGAAACGCATGGCGACGACGCTTATCGTTATGCCTTTGGTCGCTTCAATATCCCCGGGCTGGTGCTAATCTTTGCCGCCATCGCCCATACCGCCTATATGAACGGACCCAAGTTCACCCAGCCTGCCATTCTCAATATCTTCACCTGGTTGGGTTGGTTTAACGTCTTCATCGGCGCAGTCTTATGGCTTCGCTCGGTGGCAACCTTTGGTGTGGACAATCTCACCATGCTCTATGTCTATTTCCCTGCTGAAAGCAGAATGGTCAACTCAAGTATTTACAAAACGCTGCGTCATCCCATCTATGGTGCTGCCATCTATCTATGTTTCGGGTTAGCTTTCCTCAACGCGGGTATTTATCCGCTCACTTTTATATTATTCCTACCACTGGGACTTTTCGGCTGGGTGCGGTTGGTGGAAGAAAAAGAACTACTCGAACGCATCCCAGAGTATGCGGAATACCGAAAGAAAGTCCCCGCGTTCTTTCCCTACCCCAACCACATTTTGGATTTTTTCAAATTCTTGTTTACAGGAAAATAATATGCTCGAAAAACGCCCAAGTGGACTCTTGAGATTTTTCTTCAAAGTCCCGCTATTCATGCACAAGCTTGGCTTTGGCGGCTGGGAACGTCTCATCGGTGCGCAATGGATGCTGCTCACCACAACAGGCAGAAAGACCGGCAAACGCCGCGAAACCCTGGTCGACGTAATGGATTATGACAAAGCTACAGACACATATTACATCGAAGCCGCCTACGGCTCACAGGCGGATTGGTTCAAAAACATTCAAGCCAATCCACGCTTCGAGGCTCAGGTGGGCAGAAGGAAATTCACTGCCCAAGCAGAAAACCTCAACGAAGGCGACACCGGGGAAATGCTCGTTCAATTCTTTCGGCGTAAACCTGCCTACACTCGTTCGGTGATGGCAATGGTCGGCATGAAATTTAAAGACGAAGAAGAACTGCGTACACTTGGCAAAAACCTGACTCTCTTGGCAGTTCAACCAAGAAAAGGATAAACATGGCTACGATCTTAATTTTGGGCGGATATGGCTATACTGGAAAATTTCTGGCAAAACATCTTCTCGCTCATACCGAAGCGGATATCGTCATTGCAGGACGTAATATCGAAAAAGCCCAAGCCTTTGTAAACGAACTGCATAATCCACGCGCGAGTGCCAGGCAGGCAGATGCATCCAGTTGTAACAACTTAACCCAGGCACTTCAAGGCGTCACTTTATGTCTGGTCGCTGCGCCGACCACCCACCAAGTCCACACAGTGATTCGTGCCTGTATCGACGCAGGTGTAGATTATCTTGATGTACAACTCGGAGCGAATAAACTCAAAACATTATATGCCGCGCAGGCGGAGATTCAAAAGGCAGGGCTATGCTTCATTACAGAAGCGGGTTATCACCCCGGCTTACCTGCCGCACTCATCCGTTATGCCGCGACCAAATTAGTAGACGGGCTCGAATCGGCGGTCACAGCAGGCTTCCTCAATATGCAAGATTTGCCTTACACCGAAGCTGTAGATGAGGTCATGGAAGGTTTTCTCGACTATCAGGCTCAAATTTATAAAAACGGCGCATGGACCAAACCATCGGCATGGAATATGCGTGAATTCGATTTCGGAAATGAAATCGGAAAACGCACGGGCTCCTCGATGTTCTTCGAAGAGCTACGCAGCATCCCTGAAATTTTCCCAACCCTGAAAGAAACTGGCTTCTACATCGCTGGCGCGAACTGGTTGTCAGACCTCATCATTACACCTCTGGTTTTCATCGGCTTGAAGATCGCACCCAAGCGCGGCATCCGTCCGCTTGGCAAGTTGATGTGGTGGGCAATGGGCAAAATGAAACCGCCTTATCTTGTGGCACTCAAAGTGGAAGCAAAAGGCTACAGGAACGGCAAACCAGCTCAGGTCGAAGTACGAATCGCGCATCCCGATGGATACGAACTCACTGCCATTCCCGTTGTCGCGTATTTGCGTCAATATCTTGATGGCACAGCGCGCAAATGCGGCGTCCACATGATGGGGCACATCGCCGAGCCGATTCGGTTATTCAATGATATGCAGATGATGGGTGCAGAGGTTATTGAATCTCGCGATCATTCTTCCACGTAAACGCTTCAACATCCCCGGTGACTCCCAACAAAACCTTAATGATGGATCTGACCGAGTCCGCTTTGCCTGATGTGATGAAGCGGATTTTTCCATCCTGCTTATCCTGATTCATCATCCCGCCCGCCTCAAGCAGACGTTTGACTTGTTTCGCCACTGCGGGAGCTGGGTCTATCACCCGAACTTTTTCCCCAACTATTTTTTCGATCAGCGGAATCACAAAGGGATAATGAGTACAACCCAACACAACAGTATCAATATTCTTTTCCATCATTGGATAAAGAGCATCTTCCAAAATCTTGCGAGTTTCATCCCCATTCAAATTTCCCGTTTCAATTTGCTGGACAAGTCCACTACAAGTATCCTGAAACAACTCCACGCCATTCGCAAAGCGCTCCACCACAGAAACGTACAACGCACCCTGAAATGTTGCCGGGGTTGCTAGAACACCCACTTTACCCGTCTGCGTCTTCTCCACTGCCGGTTTGACGGCTGGCTCCATACCCACAAATTGCACATCTGGGAAAGTCTGGCGTAAATAGGTCAATGCCGCCGCTGAAGCCGTGTTACATGCCACAACGATGATCTTGGCGTGTTGAGCCAGTAAATAGCGCGTGATCCCCTCTGAAAAATCCTGTATCTGCTCCATCGGGCGCGGACCATACGGCACGTGTCCCTGATCGCCGAAGTAGATGATATTTTCACTTGGCATCAACGCCTGAATTTCACGTAGAACCGAAAGCCCACCCACGCCAGAATCAAAGACACCAATGGGATTCATATTCATCATTATTACACCTGTTGGGCAGGTTTCTTTCTGCGCACATAAAGTAATTTTTCAACGCTAACAATGACTTCACCCTCTTCGCCAACCACATCCACGAAAAAGACCGGTTCAATCTTGCCGTGCGCATCTACATCTTTTCGTATCTCTTCCACTCGTTCTGGCGGGATGTGAAACCGCGCTTTAACCCGTCCGCGCCCGGGCTTCTTGAATTGAATGCTGGCGGCTTTATCCCAAACGATATAATCTTTTCCAAGCAAGCGCATCAAGATCAACATGAACCACGGGTCGCACATGGCGTACAGCGAGCCGCCGAAATGTACCCCAACCAGATTTACATTGAAAGCGGTTAATTTCATTTCGACTTCGACCGTCCGTTCATCGAGGGTGCGGGAGCGGATCCCTGCCCCAACCAGCGGCGGATAAAAATTGATCAGCCTTTCCATCCAACGTTGACGAAAATTCATGGAACGATACTACTTCTTGGTTGCATCCACAAAGGATTTGAAGAGGCGGCGCATCACGGGTTGGTCGGTCAGCCATTCGGGGTGCCACTGCACACCCATGGCATAAGGATGGTTGGGCAATTCCACAGCTTCGATCATACCGTCTGGAGCATGACCAACCACCTTCAAGGAAGAGGCGACGTCTTTTAATCCCTGATGATGCAGGCTATTGACCTGTAATAAAGTTTCACCAAATATCTCCGCCATGCGCGATTCTTCATCTATGTTTACTGGGTGAGCCAGAGTCGTGAATTCATCCTGACTATGTTCAAGGGTTGTATTAAATTGGTCGGGAATGTGAGTATACAGCGTACCACCGAGGGCAACGTTCATTACTTGTACGCCGCGGCAGATCGCCAGAAATGGTTTGCC
>JAFLCE010000004.1 GCA_017303655.1 Anaerolineae bacterium | reverse complement strand
GTATACTTACTACGGAATTGATGAAATGGGCACTTATGCAGTTACCGGTGAAGGTGACTATAACAAAGATACTAAAATTCTCACGCTAAGCGGTTCAACTATAGATCCTTCAGGGAAAACAAGTGAACCGAATATCGAAACGATCTTGAGCGACTTACGCTCCACAGGCGCACAAGTGATCATCGCCTTGTTAGACGATCAGTCACAACGCCCAGTGGCATTACGCGGAGAAGCGTTTACCGCCATTACGCCCGATGAACTCGCGATGATGTCAGAACAGGTAAAACGCTACAATGCGATCATACAGTCACAGGCGGCGCAATACGGCGCTCTCACCGTAGACTTTTACAACAGCGACATCTTCATCATCCCCGCCACCCTGGCAGACGACGGTAATCATCCTAACGCCGCCGGGTATGACTTGATCACGCAAGCATGGTACAAGGCGCTGATTACGATATTGCCGTAGAGTTTTAGTAATTGAAAGGGACAGCCGAGAGGCTGTCCCTTTCAATAATTTATTTCCTATTACTTGGTTAATTCACTAATACTGTATTTATAAACATCTGAACAAACATCACGATTTTTGCATTTTATTGCTATAAGATGAGTACCTTCTTTATCCCATATAACGTCTTGAAATATTCCATTTTCGATCTCTAATACAACTTTTTTACTTATTGAATAAAGCCATAACCCTTCCTGTTTTTCTGTCCCATATTCTCCAATGAATACAATGTTGTCTGAGTTTGGTGACCATTTAATGGTGGATGGAAAATAAATATTTTCTACAAAAGGCAAAGTTGAATATTTTTTAGCATCCATGATGTAAAGTTTGTATTCAGCATACATTCTATTAAGTCCCTCTTTTTCTATTGATTCTGTCGAAGCAAAGAATGCAATAGATTTTCCATCGTTTGACCAATCTGCCATTCCAGTATTTCCCGTGTTCGATACTTTTGTATCAGAAAAACTCGGATAAAAATTTGATGTATTCCATGAAACACTATCTACTGATATAGTTACATCAAGACGGCGTGGTTGATTGTCTTCAATAACATAAAGTGTTTTTTTATCATATTTATTATCTAAAAAAACAATACCTGTAGTCTGCTCAGGATTCCAAGTCGATGGACCTGAACCCAATGGGAGATTTGTTGCCACTTCTGTAAGAGTTCCAGTAAACCAATCATAAGCCATCAGAGTCGTCTTAGTTTCTGGATCAGTTAAACATTGTTTCCATACTTCTAACCTTCCATCGGGAAGAGACCCTGTCGCAAAGTATTTTGTTGAGTGAATACAAGTTGAGTCATCAGGAAATATTAATGGGGTGGCATAATTAACACCCTCTTCCAGATATTCAATAGGGCTATTCTTTAATGCCACTAAATTATCTCCAACCCATATTAGGTGTTCTAATTCTATGTTTTGAAAGTCTAGCTTTTTAGCATCAATGCTTGTATTTGCTGATTGACAAGCAACCATGAATAAGAACGCAAATAGTAAAGATATTTTTTTCATTATCTATTCCTCGATATTTCTGTGCCAATATATCTACCAGCATAGATGGGTCCTAATGCGGCGGCTACAGGAGACATATTATTGTATGGCCCTCCAAACGTTGTCCCAAATACATCGCTAAAACTGGCTCGCGGGTCGAAAAAACCGTAAAGACTTGAACTACAATCTAATAGGGAACATGCAGTACCTTGTACACCGCGATAAACACTACCAATAATCAAAAAATTAAAATCATCACCACTTAATGAAATTCCATGCTTCAACAGTGCGTCATTTGTGGCGGTGAATTCGGCAACACCCCATTGAGATATTAAGTCCTTTGTAGATGAGCCAGGATTGGAGAGAAGTTCAAAAAAGTCATACCATTCCTCTCCACCATTTGTTAAGTTTTCGCGATTGTTGTTCAAATATCCATTGTACCCTTCCTGTAATTCGTACAATATTACTGCATCAACATTCATTGCCCACTCATTGTTCCCTTGTCCAACAACATTAAAGCCTGTAACTACAGTTGCTATATTTATAAACCAATCCCCAGCACCTTGACCAATAGTTTCATTCATATCGTTTTGCATTGAATTGAGCCATTCTAAACGTTCATCAAGTGAAGCTTCTTCAATTACTTCTAGTGCGCAAGTTGTGCCACACCCCATTAATGGATTAGCCATTATCACATTACCATCTGCGTCACAATAGCCTCTATCGCAATGATTTCCCGGCTCATGCCCACTCGGGTCGACAAAATTCATCGGCGAATTGTTTACATACGCGTAGCGATCCAACCCCTGCACACCACCGGGAACCATCGTGTCCGCTTGGGCGAAGCGTCCCAGTGACGGGTCGTACCAGCGGGCATTATAGAACATCAAGCCGAAATCTGCGGTGTAGGAGTATTGTCCCGTGTACGTGTAGTTGGTGGGACTCGGATTGGAAGTGAAGCGAACTTCACCCCAGGCTTTGTACTTGGTTTCAGAGATGACTTGTCCGCTACTATTTAAACCAACCAGATATTTGATCTTTTCCAATCTTTTTTATTTCATCTTTTGCCAGTTTTTCTCCTCTTAATAATGGCTCACAATATTCACGCAAAAGCCCAGATAATCTCACAAGTTGAGTTTCAACCGCGTCATCCCACGTAGTTTCTGGTGTTTTCCGAGTAAGCACATATACTTCTTTTATTTGTGGAGCATAATATTTCATAATATTTCTAAAATCAGACCAATCGTACACAGTATCAGAGTAATTACCCATATCAATCCCGACCTCATTCATTTCTACAGCCACTCGAATTCCAATATTAGAGGATTCAAAAACTACATATGCATTCCAGTTTGGACGAGGGTCGCGCTCTTTTTTGGTAACGCGGAATCCATATTCATTAACCAAATATGCAAAATGTTGAATTATTAAATCATCGCGGTTAGTCATGGTTGCCTTTCACTTTTCACCAATCACTACTCACTAATCGTAATACTCTCAATCACATCTCCCTCAAAGGAAGGATTAGTTTCCGGGTCGCGCAGGGTGATGCCCATAACCACATCCATGCCTTGAATGACTTTTCCGAAAATCGTATAGCCTCCATCCAGCCATTCGGCGGCACCAAATGTAATAAAGAACTGACTGCCATTCGTGTCAGGTCCCGCGTTCGCCATGGCGAGGATGCCAGCTTCATTGAAGCTCAGGTCACTATACTCGTTCACGAACTCATAGCCGGGTCCGCCCATGCCGGTTCCGGTGGGGTCGCCGCCTTGTGCCATAAAGTCTGGCAGCACTCGGTGAAAGGTAGTGCCATCATAAAATCCCTTGCAGGTGAGGAAGACAAAACTATTGACTGTGATCGGTGCCTTGTCTGCATAAAGCTCAATGACAATGTCTCCGCCTGTTGCCATACGGATCGTGGCAGTATATTGTCCAGCAGGGTTGATCCGAATCTCTGGCGCAGATGTGTATTGTGCGGCAGCCGGAATGTCATCAAACACTTCACATCCTTGACCAGATGAACCACTAGGCAGCCCGGGCGTAGCAAAAGCTTCTTCTGTGGGGGAGCCGTTATCCCCAGTCAGAGGCGGCTCTTCACTTCCGCTTGTCAACGATTGGCATGCCAGCGAAACCGCGGCAAATACTACAAACAAAAACAGAAATCCATTCCATTGTTTTTTCATGAGGACCTTTTCTATAGAAATAGTTGAAACAAATTATAGTATCTTTTCGTTACGAGTTTTCCAACGCAAATGCCGCCACACTGAAAGCGATTGCCACATTCAACGAACGTTTTTGTCCACGCATGGGGATGGAAACCATCTCATCACACAGCGCTAGCAGGTCTGGGTCCACGCCCGTCACTTCACTGCCGAGGATCAACACCGATTTTTCAAAACGTGTTTTTGAGCGTTTGTCAATTTCTTTTGCGCCTTTGCCTTCTTCCAAAGCGATGATCCGCCAGCCTTCTTTTTTCAACCCCGCCACAAGCTTCACCGCATCTTTATGAAGCGACCAGGGAATCGTATCTTCTGCGCCGAGCGAAGTCTTCGTCACCGCATCTTGCTCCGGCGAGGGCGTGATCCCGCATAAATAAACATGATCGAACCCGAAGCCATCGGCACTGCGCAAGATCGAACCCACATTCCACGCCGAGCGAATGTTATCCAGCAGCACAGCCCGAAAGCCAGCCTTCTTTACCGCAGGCTTGGCATTCATCCGCTCTTCTTCACCGATGACCTTTTCCAATACCATCCGCGTTTCTCCCAAACAATGCGGGCAACGTATTCCAAAAGTATGCCCGCGCTGCAATGGGTAACGCAATCCACAGCTTTCACAAATGCGTATCTCAAAAATGAATTCATTCATCGGGTATGATTATACCCATGCGTTACCTTCTCTTCAATAAACCGTATGGCGTGCTTTCCCAATTTACCGACGAAGGCACGGGTCACCCTACCCTCAAAGAATTCATCAACATTCCAAACGTCTACGCCGCCGGGCGACTCGACCGCGACAGCGAAGGTCTGCTCCTGCTCACGGATGATGGCGCACTCATCAAACGTCTCACCGACCCAAAACATCATATTGAAAAAACCTATCTGGTGATGGTGGAGGGCGACCCGACTCAAGAAAAATTGACTCAACTCTCGAACGGAGTCCAACTCAAAGAGCATTTCACGCGTCCCGCCTCCTTCCGGCTCATCCCGGACCCGAACCTGCCCGCCAGACCCAAGCCTGTCACCCCGCATGGACCGACTCACTGGCTCGAAGTCAAATTGCGTGAAGGCAAAAAACGTCAGATCCGCCACATGACCGCAGTCGTGGGTTTGTTCACCCTGCGAATTTTTCGCATCGCCATTGGCGAGTTGACCCTGCATGATCTGCCCGTCGGCTCGTGGCGTGAGTTAAAAACAAACGAAATAAATTCCCTGAAATAAACATCTTCTAGCATATAGATAAAAAAAGACGACCTGTGTAGACACAGGTCGTCTTTTTTTATTAACTCTGAGCAAAGGTATCGATCAGCAGTTTGAAGTTCCCGCCAACCGGATAAAGAATTGGGCAAGTGCAGCCGCGTTTCTTATACTCTTCCACCTTGGCTTTGGCTTCACTGGGTGTGCCCGAAGCAGTGATCTTCAAAACCAATTCATCGGGCACCAGGTCTTTGGCTTTCATCACCTGTTCCTTCGTGGCGGGCCACCCCAAAATAGACTGGATCTTTTGCACCACTTCATCTGACACGTTCGACGCTTTGGCAATATGCGGCTGTTGGGCAATGTATTGACACAACAACATCTTGCTATAGTCAATGGCTTTGTCATGATCTTCATCCACCGAACATACGATCAACTGTGGGCGGTCGAAGGTTTCCATCTTGCGACTTGATTTTCGCAAACCTTTATCGAGCAATTCCATGGCTTTATCGTTATATTCGGGTGCCACGCAGTAATTCAATACAGCACCGTCTGCCACTTCGCCGGTCAGCTCCATCATCTGGTCACCTGTAGCGCCGATCATGATCGGCACATTGCGCGGCTCACGGCGACCATACACCACGTCCAACTCAATATCTTTGACATGAATGAATTCGCCATCGAAGCTCACACGTTCGAGGTTGAGCAATTTTCGCATCACCATGACCGTCTCGCGCATTGCCGTCAATGGTTTCTTGCGGTCAATGCCCACATTCTTGGCTAGCGGATCCCACCAGGCACCCAACCCACAAATAACCCGGTTCGGAGCAAGATCATCAAGAGTCAAAAATGTAGCGGCTAGCAAACCAATATTGCGCGTCCAATTGTTGATCACGCCTGAGCCAACCTTGATGCGCTCAGTCACAGCGGCATAGGCTGCCATCGGTACGATCGCATCGCGCACCAGGCGGCTTTCTGCCTGCCACACAGCTTCAAAGCCTTTTTCCTCTGCGTACTTTGCGTAATCCAATCCGTCACGCAGGTCGTGCGAGTCTTGCAGGTACAGAGCAACACGGTCTTGGGTCATGACATTCTCCTTCGCTTGTGGAATAAATAATTTCGCTAAAGGCGCGCAGGTTTCGTAAACTTGAGAGGGTTTGCTTGCCTACAGCAAAACGCATGTCTATACTTTTGAGGCTTCCATTTTTCGAATGAGCTCGAGATCTTCCGGGTCATCCAAGTCTAAGCCGAGCCCTGGCAGGTCTACGATCTCAAGCCTTGCACCCGATTGAAGTGCCCGCTCACAATGGCGTTGAAAGGAACCTTCACCGAATTCATATTCGATCTGCCCGGCTGGCACCATCAACAATGCATTCGTGCCTTTGTGATGCCGGTCTGGTGCGATCACAACCACCGGCGGTTTGGTAGCACGGTCGATCAATGCCAGCACATCATCTGGGTTCAAAAGCGGCAAGTCCACTGGCAAGACTAAAACGCCTTGCGTCGCATGGACCTGTGCTACTACTGTCGCACGTGCCAATGCTGTGTTGAGATGTGGCTGTCCATCTTCTTGAACCGTTTTCGCGCCGTGATTGCGAGCAATGGTCAGCACTTGCGTATCACGGCTGACGACCAGAACCTTATCCAACTCTTTCAGCGAAGATAAAGTTTTGAGGGTTCGCTCCAGCAATTCTTGATTCAGAGCCGCTCGTTCTTCTTCCGTTAATGTTCCGGCGAGGCGCGACTTTCCTCGTCGTAAAGGTTTTACAGGGACGATTGCCCAAAGTGACATATTTATAAACTCCCGATAAAGTGTAGCACATCGTTTGCGAGCCGCACACGTTCTGTAAGGTGATTCATAAGTGTATCCGTGACCTGGGTTTTTATTGATAAGGCGATGATCTGGGCTTCACTTTCACGGTCTGTAGTATCCAACACGAAACCTGCCAAAGTGGTGCGGTAATGTTTTGCCACTGCCAGCGCCGAAGGCTCAATGCCCAGCTCGGTATACATCTTTGCCGCCGGTCCTTTCACGGCTTTGCCGCCAATGATCGGTGAGACTGCGATAACCGGCTTTGTGATTTTTTTAACGACGCTCAAAATGGGATCGATGCTTACCCAGGGATTGGATGGACAGAAGATGACTGCATCGGCGGTGTCAAGTGCCTCTCTCACGCCGGGAGCTGGTTTCGCTTCTGTGACTCCGTCGAACCTGAAGCCTTTGACTATTGGCTCACAGCGTCTGTGAACAAAATATTCTTGAAACGCCAGTTCGCCTTCATTGGTATTAACCATCGTTCGCACGGGCGCATCCGTCATGGGCAACACTGTAGGTTGAATGCCCCAAGCTTGGCAGAACTCACGCGTAATGCTTGAAAGAGACTGTCCTTCTTTAAGTCGTCGAGTTCGCTCGAGATGGGTCGCAATATCTTGGTCGCCCAACCGGAACCATGCTGGACCACCGAGTCGTTCAATATTTGCAATCGTATTCCATGTTTCGCCTGCGCGTCCCCAGCCGGTTTCAGAGTTGGCAAGCCCTGCCAGTGTATAACAGACCGTGTCCAAGTCTGGACAAATGGACAAGCCAAGGTGCTCAAAATCGTCACCTGTATTGACGATGATGGTTAGGTCTTCGGGCGGCAAAACGTGAGCGAGTCCATGCGCAAGTTTCGCGCCACCGACTCCGCCCGCGAGAGCAGTGATTTTCATATGAATCTAGTTATTTCCTCTAAAGGCTTTCGCTCTCTCACTGCCGGGGTTTCTAACGCATACCCAATCAGGAACATGGCTTGTGGTTCCCATTGCGATGAAAGATCTAATGCCTGTTGAACGGTTTTCTGGGCGAACATCGGGCTACATACCCAGACGCTGCCCAGCCCTTCGGCATGAGCTGCCAGCAGGAGCTGCATTCCGGCATTGGCAGCCGATTGCGAGGCGATTAAATATTCTGCTTGTTTGCGCTCTACATCGGGGTATGCATCCATCTCGGTCATATCAACACAGAGGAGGATAACGACCGGCGCATTGGTGATGCGCTCGCGTGAACGCTTGAGTCGTTTTTGAATTTCTTCAGTGGCAAGATTATCTTTTTGTAGGTCATGTTGGAATTCGGCTTCCATTTCATCTGCCAGTTGAGCTTTGGCGGCGGGGTTGGTCAGCACCACAAAGCGCCAAGGTTGGCGATTGTGCGCGGATGGGGCGAAGGTGGCAGTGTGAAGAATCTCCCGAATGGCAGAATCAGGCACCGGGTCCGGCTTGAAGCGCCGGATCGAGCGCCTTGTCCGCAGAAAGGTGTGCAGGTCAATGGATGTCAAAGTGAGTTGGCTGGATTTTGAAGATGATCCGCTTTTGCCCTTCGCGGTAAGTCCAAGGCTTGTTGTAGTAGCGCCTGGAGAGCATATCGATATGTTCGTCTGCGCCCTCGGTGGTGTGAGAGATAACCTTGCCGCGGATGCCAAGATAACGATACGGGTCTTTGGGGTCTTGAATGACCATGGCAACATCAGGCTGTGATTTCATGTTGCGGTCTTTTAGGCGACCTTCGTTGGTGTTGATGTAAATGTATTCACCATCAGCATCAAACCAAACGGGAGTGACTTGCGGAATACCTTTATTATTGACGGTGGCGAGAAAGAGAAAAGACTTTGTTTCGGGTTTGATCAGATCGAGGAATTCTTCGGGGAAGGACATGCTGTCTCCAGAGATTTTTTTGGTGCAGGCAGTTTATATCAAGCCCGTATAAGATTCGCGTTAGTTTTCTCGTACGCTTGCCCGACTCTCTGAGTCATCTGAACATGTCCATATCTTTTGGGCGGATGAGTTCTTTGAGTGAACCTTCGCCCAGCGGATAAGGATAGCCGCGTACGTGTACGGCGGGTGTGCCTTCGGCTGCCTGTCCCATCACTAAAGATGCCGCGGCTGCAAGTTCATCTGCCACGCCGACGATGGTGGCTTTGAGGGTGTAGCCGAAGAGATCTTTCCAGCCGCGTTCATCGATAAGCGCCGGGATGCCACTGAGACCAATACAAATGCCGACCGTGCCGTTACGCCATGCCCGCCCGTGCGAGTCGATGATCATGACAGCAATATCTTTTTGAGTTCGTTGTTTTATTTCTTCGCGGAGTTTCTTCGCTGAAGCATCTGGGTCTTCAGGCAATAATAGGACAAAATCTTCATTTGTATTGCCTTCTCCCATCACGTTGGAATGATCAATGCCTGCGTTGGCACATACAAAACCAAGTTTGTGCTCAACGACAATGACCCCTTTGCGCACGCGTAAGACTTCGTTGCTTTCTTGAAGGATCAATTCGATCAGGCGTGGGTCTTTTTCGATCTCGGGCGCGAGATCAATGGCGCGTGGAGAAGGCTGAATGTTTGCAAGGTTTACCAGCCGCCCTTCAGATTTGCTGACGATCTTTTGCGCCAGCACAAGGATGTCGTTATCTTCCAGATTCAGGCTTTGCTCTTTGAGCGACTTAAGAAGAATATCCGCCAGAGGGTCGCCTTGGCGGATGAAGGGAATGTTTTGAAGTGAGGTGAGAGTAAGTGACATGATGCGTATTCCATAATGCGCAATACGCATTTGATTACGCATTACGCTTTATGGATTATTTTGATATTCCTGTTATTTTGATGCCGGCATGGGTGGAACCGTATTTTTTGTTGATGCCGATCAACACGCTGGTTAATCCTTCAACCACAACCGAGTTTTCCAGTGGACCTGCGTCCCAGCCGCGTAAACCGGCGGCTTCGACGAGAATGATGACGTTTGCCCGGGCATCTTTGCTCGTGCCTGTCACCAGCACATCACACTCCACGCCCGCTTCACCCAGTAAATGTTCATGCGAGATGTTTTGGAAGGCAGCACAAACTTCCACGCCTTCGCCGAGGATCTCGCGCGCTTCTTGAGCGGCAGAACCAGCGACAGGCATTTGCACCGTGGAAACTTTTGGCGGCACGAGCGGCACGGTGACATCCACAAGGATCTTGCCTTGCACTTCGTTTCTGACGGATTCAAGCGTATCGCGATGTGCCGCATAAGGAACGGTCAACACGACGATATTCGCATCTTGCGCCGCCTTGGAGTTGGTCATTCCAACGACAGAGACTCCATCCCCAAGCAAGTCCGTCACTTCTTTTGCAGCTGCCACAGCCTTTTCTTCAGACCGGGAACCGATCAGCACATGGTAACCAGCGCGCGCCCAGCGGTAGGCGAGACCTTTGCCTTCTTTGCCAGTCCCGCCGAGTACTGCAATAGTTAAGAGGATATGATCTTCCATTGATTCTCCGAGTTAAAGATTATGAACTCTTTGCAATTTCTTCTTCGTATTTTTTCCAGATGCGCGGAGCGATCTCTCTGGCGCGAGCTGTGATCTCAGCTTCATTGAGCGTCAGCAATTCACGATCGCGCATGAGAAACTTGCCAGCTACCATGGTGCTGGTGACCATGCTTTGCTGAAACCCAAAGATAATGTGCCAGGGCAGGTTGCCATCGGTAAGCGGCGTATAGGGTTGATAATCGACAAAGACCAAGTCTGCAACGGCACCGGGAGTGAGTTGACCAATCGCTGCATTCGGGAAGAAAACCTGAGCAAGCGCTGCGTTGTTATAAACTGCCATTTGTTGAACATCATATCCGCCCATGCGGCGCGGATCACGGTGTTCGGCTTTGTGCAAAAGATATGCCGCTTTCCAATCGTCCCACATCGAGTTACTGAAGCCATCGTTGCCGAGACAGACTTTGATTCCCAGCCGTAACATGGATTCGATCTGGGCCGTGCCGACTCCGTTATTCATATTGGAGCGTGGTTGGTGGGTGAGCCGGGTACCCGTCTCTTTGAGAATCTCCATTTCGCGGGCGTCGAAATGAACGCCATGCGCTGCAATGGTATTGGGACCCAGAATGCCGTGCTTTTGCAGGCGGTCCACGACGCGCATGTTCGATTTTTGCAGGCTGTCGTATTCATCTGATTCATGCTCAGCCGTGTGGACGTGAAAGCCTGTCCCTTCGGGAACGGCGGCGGCACAGGCTTGCAAGGTGGCACCAGAAAGTGTCAGACTGGCATGCAGCCCGAAAGCAGCTGCCAGGCGTGGGTGTGGGTTTGAGGCGAGGCGTCGTAAAAAGCGGACATTCTCCTGAATCCCTGCATTCGCTTTTTCGGTGCCGTCACGGTCAGTTACTTCGTAGCATAAAACACCGCGCAAGCCGCTAACGTCCACTGCGTCGGCGATGACATCCAAAGAACCGTCGATGGCGTTAGGTGAGGCATGATGGTCGATGAGGGTGGTGGTGCCGTGCTTGATGGCATCGATAAGACAGACTAAAGCAGAATAACGCACACCTTCAGCATCAAGTGAGCGGTCGAGAGGCCACCATAATTTTCTGAGAATTTCAGGGAAATCTTTTGGCGCAGCGCCAGGGATCGCCATGCCGCGTGCAAAAGCGCCGTAAAAATGCGTGTGCGCGCAAATGCCGCCGGGCATCACATATTGACCTTTGGCATCCACGGGCTTGACCTTGGGGTGTTTCGCCGTCAACGATTTTGTAGTGCCGATCTCTTTGATCACGCCGCCTTCAATAAAGATGGCATAGTTTGACAGGACCCGATTGGTAGCTTCCCAAGTGATGAGGTTTGCATTGGTAATGAGCATGTTAATTTAATCCATATTCGCTGGGGTGCGGCAGTTTAATTCCGGAGACGCCGATCTCCCAAAGGACGTTGTATGCGGCTTCTCGCAGTTCGGGGTCATCTTTATACATAGCTTCGTAAATAGTCTTCAAGACGATATCCTGAGGCGTGAATTTTAAGAACTGCAAGGCAGCCAGGCGAACATCAGGATCATCTTCTTTCAATGCGAGCAAAAGAATATCCGTGGCGGGCACACCTGGAGAGATACCAACGCCTTTTTTGGCGGCGAATTCGATCAGCCATGGTGTTTCTGAAGGCGGCTTGAGTTTCATGGGCGAGTAGGCATTATCGCGCATACGCATATCGAGAACTTCTGTAGCAGCGTTGCGGACCACCCATTGCTCGTCTTCGATCTGAACCTTCTTCAACATGTCAATTGCCCATGGCTCACGCACACGTCCCAAACCGTAGATGACTGCACGACGTAGGAGAATATCATTAATCGTGATGCCATCTTTCAGCATAGCATGACCTTCCTGTGGGTCATTGGCAAGCGCTTCACCTGCGGCTCTGCGAACGGCTTCTTCACCGGTCAGAAGAGCTTGCGCCACAATCTCAAGCGATTCATTGGTGTTAATGGCAGTCAATGCCATGCATGCGGCCCGTTTTACAGATAAGCTCGGAGCTTGCAGTGCAGCTTCAAGAATCTTAATGGCTTTTGTATCGCGCATAGCACCGGCACCCAGAATCGCAAGGTGGATCAATTCAAACGAATTCGATGTCGCAAGTTGACGGAATAACGTGGCAGCACTTGGGTCATTGCTATACACAAAGGCAGCCATGGCTTGTGCACGTACGCTAAGTGGAATACCTTCCGTTTGTAAAATCGCGGCAAGTGTTCCGAACATCTTTCCGCGCCAGGGAGCGTTGCGTGGCGCATCGCGCAACCAGCGTGCCGCCGCAAACAGGGGTCGGTGCATGGGCAGGCGTGAAAATTCCAACAGCGATTGCACCAAGCGGCTGACGTCACCATGGGCGGCAAGGAAACGCATGGTTAGATATTTGCCCGACCAATCTGGTTGATTGATAAGCGTTTCATCGGCGTTGTAGCTCGTCAGCGCGTGCCCGGCAAGATAACCCGCAAATACTGAATGCACAAAGCGCATGCGGTTATTAGGATATGCCACCAGCAAGCCGCTCGTTGTCATTTTGCCAAGCAGACCCGTATTTGGCGTGGAGACTTTCTCGACCTTCTTGCCTTTTTTGGCTTTGGGATCGGCTTCCGCCTCTTCTTCTGGATTTTGAACTGGCTCGCCTTCTGGAGTTTCTTCTGCCACTTCAAACGACTTCACCCATTCTCTCGCCTTGCGTGGATCGAACACTGGCATAGCGCTGACGACCACTTGCATAGCAAGAGTCTCTAAGGCTGCCAATGGTGTGTTGGGTGGTGCAACCCTGCGGATATGAGTGGCAATCGCTTCAAGTGTGTGCGGGCCAAGACTATCGCCTGCATATGCACCCCATACTTTAAGAGTCAGCTCAAGGGGCGATAAGTTCAAACCATCAGAACCAAGCCAGGTGTTGATAAGAAGCGGGTCCACTTGTTCAGGACCCGTCTGTGCCCAGGCTTCCATCGCAACTGTACGTTGCCATAATTGTCCCCATTGTTCGATAAAATGTTGATTGTCTCGGTCGGTCCAGGCGCAAAGTGTTAACGGCACAAAACCAAGTGAGATCAATCCATCCAGATATTCTGGCGCACCTGTGGTGACAATGCGAATTTCCGGATGATTTTGTAAAAGCGTTTTGAAGAATTCAGAGACCAGGCTTTGTTCGTTGGGTGTGATCTCATCATACCCATCCACCAATAGCAGGACGCTGCCGCTTTTGAAAGCAGACTGAACAAAGGGGGGAATCTTGTTGAGGTCGAACATCGGCGCATTTGCTGAGGCGGCTTCGATGATGGGGTTGAGGATATTCTTGGAGTCTTTCACTGGCAGGTTGAGGTCTGCCACGTGAAAGTGGAAGGGGATCATTTCTTGTAATGCGCCGAGCCGCTCACTGCGATTGGCTGCCAAACTGGCAAGGTGGGCAAGCGCCACGGTTTTGCCGATGCCCGGCTGACCAATGATGACGATGTTTGAATCACCTGCCAATGCCTGTGAGAGGTTAAGTGCCTGAGGTTGGTAGACGGCTGCAAGCTCGGGCCAGGCGGGTAGATATGGCAAGGTTTGAGTGACGACGTCTTCATAGCGGGCGGGTATGCCCGGCTCCACGGGCGGTGGTGGAGAGAGCACCAGTGGCTCTTGCAAAATTTCATCCAGTGCGAATAACTGAGAAGCAAGGTGCATGCCTTGAGCGCGGCGAAGCGTGAGGCGGCGATGATTTTCTTCAACCGAACTGGACTTGCGGACTTGAGCAAGTTCACGGCGTTCGTTTAATCCTTCTCGCAATTCATTTAAGAGCGGACGGGCGCGCGAAACGACGAACCATAAGATGCTGGCGGTTGCAAAACCTATAAGGAAGGAGAAGGGGTCAATTAAGTTTAGGAACATGGCTTAGTTTGCGAACAGGATTCTTCCGCATGAGGGACAATACGCGAGTTGTTTTTGCGAACGTGCATGTTGTTGCAACGAGGCATTGATGGTGGTACCGCAGGAGGCGCAGGCATCATCTGAAACTTCGGTGACGGCGACTCCACGTTTTTGTTTGCGCAGGTCTTCATACGACGCCAATAAGTTTGCTTCAATGGGAGCCAAGGCTGCTTCACGCTCATGGATCAGGCTTTCCATTTGCTTCGTCAGTTCTGCTTGTTCTTCAACTAATTTTTGGTTTTCAACTCCCAGGCGAGATTGAACGAGGACGAGGTTTGACTGGGCTTTATCGAATTCTGCGCTTGTCGTTTCAGCGAGCAGCATGGCTTCAAGTTGACGTTCTTCAAGCACGATGAGGTGTTTTTTGAGCGAAGCGACATCTCGCTGCAGGTCTTGCAGTTCCTTTGGGTTTTTTACAGCGCCGCTATAGAGGCTGGCTTCGGTATGTTCGATCTTGATCCTTAAGCTGTCTACTTCGGCTTCGGCATTTTTTGCACCATGCTGAGCACGTTGATTCTCGTTATTTGTGCCATCGTGTTGGGCGCGCGCCGATCGCATTTCGCTATCATTTTCAATCGTCTTTTGGATGACATCGAGACGTGTTCTGGCACGATCGATCTGGCGGTCTACTTGTTGCAGGCGGAAAAGTCCCAGCGATGCGCTCATAGGTTGAATTATATACGAAGAGTGTAAAAATGCCCCGTTCTGTTTTGAGAACGGGGCATTTGGTTATTGAGTTGAAACGTTGAAGTAATTGTAGGTGGCTTCGGTGAGCTTCACAAAAAGCGGATTGGTGATATCCCATATATTCTGGACGGGATGATAGGTATAAATGGAGAGGACGAAATCCCCGCCGGGGGAATAGACAATGCCCACGTCGCTAGTGTCGTGCAAAACGCCATCACGCGAGAGTACATAGCCATGCTTGTGGGGCACTAGCGTTCCATCAGGCACGCCGCCTTGGATCAGGGAGCCGAGTTTGTCTTGTGCCATGAAATCGATCAGCAATTGACAAGTTGCTGGAGTTACTTTATCAGGGAATGCAGCGATCAAAGCGCCGCCAGAGTTTTGCGAACACTGATAAATATCGGCAAGCAGGGAGCCCATTTCTGCGGGTGTGGTCTGGGAATAAGGATCCGGGTCTACGAAGATATCGGAGCGGGAGTTGCCGGGGGTGACTCGCCCGGGTATAAGATTGGGCGCACCAAGATAGAACATGCCGCCCAAAAAGGTGCTACGTAGACCGAGAGCTTCCATGTTTTGAGTCACAATGATGGGACCGTTGAATTCGTCAATGCGTTGCAGGACTAGGTCGGTGGCGGAGTTATCTGATTTGCCAAGCACACGCGAGATGATGTCTGCGGTTTGGGCATCGAGATCGCTGCCGCGGTTGATCAAATAGGATGCAACGACTGGGACTTTGATGGTGCTGGAAGCTGTAAAGGCAATATCTGGTTCGACGGTGGTTTCTTGTTTATTGTCGATCGCAAAGTGGATCTCTTGCCCGGTTTGCAGGTCCATCATATAGAAGCCGATCAAACCATCAAAATCAGACGTGATGACGAGCTGTTTAAGCAAGATCTCTAAATTTTGAAGGGTCGGGCGGGCTGCAGAGGTTTGGTTGAACGACAACGCTACAGATCGATTCGACGGTGATCTTAAAGCATTCGTCAGAATGATAAGGGCACGGTCGAGGTCAAGAATCTGCCCGGGTGCGCCAGGCAGGAATGAGGTCCCGCCTGGAATCGGTTGAGCGGGAGCGGGCGGCTGATCGTAGCGAGATGAGATCTCGTTCTGAAGAAACTCTCGCAGACGATCCTCCGAAATGCTGGCACTTAATGGAATTTCACTAACGGTTGGGTTGCGGTTCCAGAGATAATCCCAGAACCCCGCCCAAAAAGAGCCGCCCGTACGGGTCAGGTCGGCGGCGGCGAGCATGGTTTCTACGTCGATCGTAAAGCCGACGGCACCGGGATCAATATGAAATAATGCGCCGTTGTATTCCGCTTCAATGGGAGAGGTGTACACTTCGAGCAGACGTTGCGAAGCTTCAGCAGGGGATAACCCATCCACGGGGATGCCTGCAATGGTCATACCGGCAGGATAGTTATTGCGCTGGCGGCTGTAAGAGATTAACGATACGACCGTTAGAACGAATGCGCCCAGCAAGAAAAGAATGGATATACCCCGAAGGATTGTATTGGTATTACGGTTTCTCAAACTTCCTCCAAAATAAGGACGAATATCACGTAAAAAGTATAACATACCGAAAAAACGACCCTGTGCTAGAATTAGTTTGCTTTAATACTTCTTCCCATCAAAGGATGGCTATGCTGCGCTCATTCTTCGTCTACCTTTCTAAAGCTGCCTGGGCACAAAATTTGGTCACAAGTTGGGGTTTTGCCTGGCGGGCTGCCTCTCGGTTTATTGCAGGGACCAAATTGGAAGACGCGATCCGTGTGGTGCGCGAGTTGAATGCAAAAGGCATCAACGCCACGCTTGACCATCTCGGTGAACACACCAGTACCCCCGAAGAGGCCCAGCAAGCCGCTGAAAATATTTACGCTACTTTAGATGCCATCGGCGCAGACCAAAATTTGCGAAGTAATGTGTCCATCAAATTGACACAGATCGGTATGGGGTTGGATGAAAGTTATTGTGCTGAGACACTGGAACGCGTCCTGGCGCGTGCCAAGACTGCCAAGACCTTCATTCGCATTGATATGGAAGACACTCCCTATACGGATAAGACGATCAACCTTTATTATGCCTTGCGCGAAAAAGGCTATGAGAATGCGGGCATGGTGATCCAGGCGTACCTCTTCCGCACTGAAGCGGATGTGCGCCGTATGTTGCAAGATGGCACACGTATTCGCAATGTAAAAGGCGCTTATAACGAACCGCCTGATAAAGCCTTCCCTAAAAAAGCAGATGTTGATGCCAATTACGATCTCATCACCAAAATCTTGCTCGACGCGGCACTGGCGCAAAATTCCAATCTTAGTGAAGATGGACGCACACCACCCATCCCTGCCATTGGTACACATGACGAAAAACGCATTGCCTTTGCCAAAAGCTATGCTGAAAAGATCGGCTTACCCAAAACCGGTTTGGAATTCCAAATGCTATATGGCATTCGCCGCGACCTGCAGGAAAAATTAGTGAGGGATGGCTATCTCGTCCGCGTCTACGTTCCATTTGGAACCCATTGGTATCCCTACTTTATGCGCCGCCTTGCAGAACGCCCTGCCAACGTCTGGTTCTTTATTTCAAACTTCTTAAAAGGTTAAATCAAAATCCCTCGGAAATATAACCCGAGGGATTTTGATTTAACTGCGCTTCAAAATATGTTTTGGCTTGATTCTGTTTCTCTAGTTTTTATCCACACTGTCAACGCCGAAGCATAGTCTTGCTAAACTTCCAATACGAAGCCTCTGTGCTTTGACGGCAGAAAGAATAACGGGCGGATATTCTTCACCGAAATTAACTTTGTGCCCAACTCATGAAAGATGCGCTTCCATTCGGCTTCGGGTTTAAAGGCAAAGGGTAATGGGATGGCAGCCGAGATCGTACGATTCCCGAGCCAATCAAACACTTTGAGAATGCCCAACTCAAAAGAAGTCTCATAGACATCTTCAAAGATAATGACTCGTTTGCGCGCCACACGCACGGCTTCTTTCAGTATCTTCATTGAATCTTTGCTATGGTGCAGGACGAAGATCAACATGACCACATCCACGCTTGAGTCTGCAAAGGGCAGGTGTTCGCCCGGGCAGACGCACATTTCAAGGTTTGTCTCGTTGAAGTCCAGGATATCTGTCCCAATTATTTTTGCCCCTGACTCTTGATGGATCAGGTTTGCCACATACATGGTGCCGCAACCGCAGTCGAGGATCGTATGATCTGGCTCGGTGAGTTCCAGCAGGTAATTTGCCAGCCGTTTTGCACGCGGACGTTCAATGTGGATCGATGCCCATTTCGGTATCATGCATATGTCCTTTTAGGATTGGTTTCGTCCGGGCGATGGGCGCCGAACGATCAGTTTGGACTGATACAGGGAAAACACCGAGGTGGGCAGATTCGTTTCAATTTATTGTTTACTTTGATTGAATGACAATATAGGCGATTAGCCCGATGACTGTTAGAGCGATGCCTGTGATTCCCAATATTCCGGGAAAGGCTGCTTGCAAGAAGAGAATTTCTCCAGCGAGAGAGAAGACTACCTCCATAGACTGGGTCGCATCGACGGCGGCGATCTCGTAGGGTTGTTTACTCAAGTGGCGGGCATAGAGGAATAAAGTAGTTGCGACTACGCCAGAGAGTAAAGCCACCAATGCAGTGCTGAGCAACTGTCCCGAAGTGGGCGGCGGGGGATTTGTCATGAAGAGTAGAATGACCCAGAAGGGAATCGAGCCGAGAGTCAGAAGCAGCACTCGCGCAAATCCGTTTTCTAGAATAGGATGTTGAATGTGGGGGATGCGTTTTATTTCACCAAGGCGTGCTTCCCATACGAGTTGATTGCCGATGGGGTACGCGAACGCGGCGATTAGGACGGGGAGAGCGCTGAGGATAACGTTTTGTAAACTAACGAGCTTGGCTTGTTCGATGTTGACAAGGACGATGCCTGTAAAGATCAGCAGGGTAAGCAGAACGCCTTTGGTGGGGACGGCTCTGCCGAAGATAGCTAGAATGATGGGCGTGGCAAGAATGGTGACCTGCCAGGTGGTGGCGATGACCCAGCCCGCTGAATACGTGGCGCTGAAGGTAATGGCAGCGTAAAAAACACCGAAGCCAATGCTGCCTGCAAGGATCCAAAACATAAGATATTGACGAAAGACTTCCAAAACTTGTTCGAGCGCTTTTTTACCTTGTGTTAGCAAAAGAATGAGTGCGAGAAAAATGAGCATGTACCCGAACCGCAGGCTGGACGTCCATGCCCAATGCCCGCCAGCCAGGCTCATACCGCGATTAAGCACGAATGTGCTGCTGAAGAAAAGAGAAGCAAGTACTCCGATGGCGATCAGACGAGACAAGAAAGACTCCTAAAGGGATGGGTGCGGCTATTGCGCGATTTAAGATGGGCGTGATATGAAATTTATTCCCCTTACGAACTGATTTTTATTCTGGATATAAAACCGACCAACTGACTTCATTCCCTGCAAGTAGACCCAGTCCGCCTCGTGACGGTCTTTGGCAGGGTTCTGCCTCGAAGAGCCTCGCCAACTCTGAAGCCGACGGCGAGAAATATGCGATGACTTCACAATGCAGCCGACCTTCCGATTCGTGCCGCGTGAAGACTGCCATATCCGCAGGTTCGCCCGCGGACTTGTGTAACGCCTGAAACGCCTCACGGATTTCCTCAGATGGTTCCGCCGCCATGATACCGTCACCGAGTGAGAGGGAATGCCAGGGATTTGTATTCATGGAAATATAAAATCCTTTCGCGGTTTCATGTACATTATCCTTTCCAGAGGCTGAAAGGATAACAAGATTCTGATTTGGTTTTATCCAAGCGGCGAGTCGCTTGGCACGGCTATCTGCTGATTCCTGTTATTCGTAGGGAAGAATATGTCGTTGGACGGCTATAATGAAAATACCATAATTGATGATAACTACCAATAGGATGTGAAGAAAAATCGGTAAAGAAAGAAAGCAGCCAAGCTGAGACTGTTGTTAGGCTGATATAGAAAATATAGGCAATTAAGTAGGAATATCTTTGGCGGAGTTCGGCTATTGTATGTTTGAGAAGGACTAAAGTGTTTTTCGTCTTTGACGGATGTTTTTTGCTGGGGACTTCAGTAGGTTTATGAGCCTGTGAAGACTGCTCTGGAGGAGTGATTTGCCTTTCTTGTAGAATTTGCTTCACTACTTGAAATGCCTCCTCTGACCATGCAAGGCGATTATTTAACTCCCAGATTTTTAGCAACTCAGTTGAGTCTTTTTTATTCAGGGTGTTATAGAGCTTTTGGTGTTGAAAGTTGTTCATCTTCTTCTCCCATTTTAACGTCAAGTTTTTTCGATGGGTTAAAATCCAACATGTCCATTATACTCTCCGCATAATTCTCATGACCAAACCCATCCTTGCCCTTGTGACTGGTTCCGCGCACCGACTTGGCAAAGCCTTTGCCTTGTCACTCGCCCGTATGGGATATACCATCGCGTTGCATTATCACGGCTCTGCGGACGAAGCCGAGCAGACAGCTAACGAGATTCGCGCATTCGGCGTGGATTGTCTCACCATCCGCGCAGATTTGACTGCTCCCGAAAAAATTGAATTTCTCTTCTCGCTTGTTGATGAGATCAATGCGAAGTTGAAGGTCGTCGTCAATTCGGCGGCGATCATGCCTGTGGGTAAAGCGCGCGAGTTGGAATTAAAAGATTGGGACTCGGCGCTCGACCTGAACTTGCGCGCACCCTTTCTTATCGCTCAACAAGCTGCCAAACGTATGCATGATGGCGGGCTGATCATCAATATCTCTGATATTGGCGCACAAAAAGCTTGGAGTCGTTATCCCTCTTACACGGTCAGCAAAGCTGGCTTGGAGTCACTGACGAAAATGCTGGCTCGTGCTTTAGCCCCGACCATTCGAGTCAACGCGATTGCACCGGGGCTGGTCCTGCCGTCGGATGTGGTCACAGAAGAACAGTGGCAGCGCCTTGTCGAAAGACTTCCGCTTAAACGTGCTGCCAAACTTGAAGAGATCACTTCCACTCTCGAATTTCTCATCAAAAACGAGTATATTACGGGGCAGACCATTGTTGTAGATGGTGGTTATTCTTTGATATAAAGTTACGAGTAAGGCTCATAACTCGTAACTCATTCCTTATTTCTTTTGTCTCATTTCTCACACTCATGACCTCTAAAAAACTCCTCCCTGATATTTTCATCTCTTTCCTCTTACTCCTTTCAACTCTCTATTATGCTTTCAACTTCATAGACTTTTCCATCCCACCCTTTGAAGATGCAGCCATGGTCATGCGTTATGCCCAACATTTGGCAGGCGGGCATGGCATCGTTTGGAATATCGGCGAAGCCCCCGTAGACGGCGCAACCGATTTTCTATTCATGGCGGCATCTGCCGCGCTTATCAAACTTGGTTTCACAGTGGGGCAGTCGGTGCGCGGCATTGGTTTTGCATCGCACTTGCTGACCGTCCTCATTATCTACTGGACGAATCGACGTATTCATAACGGCAATATTCCCTTCTCTTTTTTAAGCGGACTTTATCTTGTCGTTGGAACGGGACTCTCCTACGTATCCGCTTATTTCGGGACGCCTTTCTTTGCCCTCGCCGCCGCCTCAACCTGGAGCCTGGGCTTGATCCTAATGAAGGAAGAGAATCCTCGCTGGTGGCTTTCTCTCACCTTCGCCCTCAGCGGACTTGTCACCGGGCTCATCCGTCCTGAAGGCGTCATCCTCGCTTCGTTGATGCTGCTTGCCATCATCCTTATGCGTGGACTCAAGAACTCAGTTTCGATCATTGTTATTTTTGGCGTTGTCTTCCTGACTCTTGGTGGCGCTTACTTCCTCTGGCGCTGGGATTACTTTGGCTACCCATTACCAAATCCGTTTTACAAGAAAGGTGAAGGCGGCTGGAGTTGGGGTACGGCGAATGCATCCATGTTGAATGCTTTGCGTTTGTGTTTGCCAATGATCTTTGCGTTCATCCTCGGCTTTCGCTCCAACGACACTCTCAAGCGGACAATTGCCCATCTCATTCCCATTCTTGGGTTTGCATTAGCATTTGGTTTGGTCTCAGACGAGATGAATTATGGCGCGAGATTCCAATATGCGATTGTGCCTATTGCGCTCATGTCGTGGATTCCGTTGGTGGTGAATCTAAAATTCGAAGCGCTGAATCAATTTTCAGTTAAAGAAAGAGGCGTGTATCTCGTTGCGGGAGTCGCGCTGTTTGCGAGTCTGGTCTATTATTCTTGGTTTCAGAATTGCTTCCTCGCTTTGTATCAACAATCTTGTGACCGACCCTATGAGCGCGATGGTCGCCTGGAGATGGCGCAGATGCTGGCGGATTATCGCGGCAAAGGTTATGTGATGGCAGTGACCGAGGCGGGCTTGTTGCCGTATTATTCAGGTTGGGATGCGATCGATACCTGGGGCTTGAATGATCAGTTTATTGCGCACAACGGTCAGATCACTGTAGAGTACTTGGACAAGTACAAACCTGAGATCATCATGTTCCATGATTATTATTCGCCGCTTGTGCCGCCCAAGTTGACCGAAGCCAACCTTGCGCAACGTTGGTTTAGCATGACGATCTTGTTGAAGACCTATGCAGAAAATAACGGCTATGTGCTTGCGGCTGTGTTTGGGGATAGCCCGTATGATACACATTATTTTTATGTGCGGACAGATTTTGAAGACAGCGAGCGTCTGATCGAACGTATCTCTGAATTTCGCGATTATTTTTATCCCACCACAGGCAAGCGTTCGATCAATTATGCAGGTTTTCCCGAGCCGTAACTATTGAACCGCGAAGAGCGCTAAGGTCGCTAAGATAAAGTAGATTTTTTTGGCGTTCTTCGCGAGCATAGCGGTTAATCATTTTGAGGAGAAAATCATGACTGAGACTGCTGAACTTGCTGAGAAACTTAAAACTGAGGGCGAGCGTATGCTTGCATTTTTCGCTGAACTGACGGATGAACAATGGGTGGGTGAAGTTTATACCGAAGGTGAAACATGGACGATTCGCAATGTGCTTGCGCATTACGTTACCTCAGAGCGTGGATTGGTGCGACTCTTTGAGCGTATCCGCACCACAGGCGAAGGCGCGGCAGACGATTTCTCGATTGACCGTTACAACACTGCCCAGCAAGAAAAGACCAAAGACCTGACGCCTGCTGAATTGTTGGAGCAGTATAAACAAATCCGCGCAGAGTCGGTGCAGTGGGTTAGTGGCTTGAAGGATGAAGAACTGGATATTAAGGGACGTCATCCCTTCCTCGGCGAGACGGTGATTCGCGAAATGATAAAGATGTTGTACCTGCACAATCAATTGCATTATCGTGATGTCAAACGGGCTTTGAAGTAGCTAACTCCTCACTATTTACTGGAAACTGGAACTTCCTATGCAACTCTCTCCCTTCAAACTCGAACGTTTCTTTGCTAAATACGAATTCAATACTGAATACTTACTTTGTTCCTCCGATTGTGAATCCATCTCCATTGCGGACCTACTTGCATTTGAAGATGGTGCGGCAGATAAGTTCCAGAACGTCTGGCTTGGGTATACGGAGTCGTTGGGCTCTCCAACCCTGCGTAAAGAAATCGCGGGTATGTATTCCACGACCCAGCCTGAAGATATTTTGGTTTTCACTGGCGCGAATGAGGGGATCTATCTCTTTATGATGGCGGCATTGAAAAAGAATAACCATGTCATCGTGCATACGCCGCATTATCAGGCGTTGAGTGAAGTGGCAAAATCGATTGGTTGTGAGATATGTCCATGGCAGGCGCGTGAAAGTAATGGATGGGGGTTGGATCTGGATGAACTTAAATCTTTAATTCAATTGAATACCAAAGCCATCATTGTCAACCTGCCGCATAACCCCACGGGGTATCTCATGCCGCGCGCGGACTTCGACGCGCTTAACCGTCTGGCACAGGAGAAGAATATCCTGCTTTTTTCTGATGAGGTCTATCGCGAATCTGAATATGACCCTACGGACCGTCTCCCTGCAGCCGTGGACTATGGTCCGCATGCCGTTTCGCTGGGTGTGACCTCAAAGACCTACGGCTTGGCGGGTCTGCGTATTGGCTGGCTTGCCACAAAAAACCATGACCTCTACAACAAGATCGCTTCGCTGAAAGACTACACCACCATCTGTAATTCCGCGCCGAGTGAATTCCTTGCCGAGCTTGCGATTCGTAACCGCACGAAACTTGCCGAGCGAAATTTGCAAATTATCAAAAATAACCTGATTATTATCGACGAACTTTTCATGCGTCACTCTTCACTCTTCACGTGGTCTCGTCCCAAAGCCGGTTCGATGGGCTTCCCAAAACTCTTGCAAGGTAACGTTGAAGCCTTTTGTGATGACCTTGTCAGAAAAGCAGGCGTGCTCCTGTTGCCTGCTTCCATGTATGATGACGCAAGCAATCACTTCCGCTTGGGGTTGGGAAGGAAAAATCTTCCGCAAGCCGTAGAGCGGTTGGAAGACTATCTCGTCAATCTAAAATCGTAAATCAGAAATCCTAAATTGCTAAAACTCACCCATCCTCTCCGCCTACTTCTCGCCGCGCTGACGTATCTCCTCGGCGCGAGTATCTCGGCTTATTTAGGCAAGCCTTTACTAGTCACGCCGTTTATTCTAGGCTTGGTGATGACCCTGCTTGCACAAACCAGCATGTCGTTTTTACGCGAAGTTTTTCGTCCGCACAATGAGGTGCTGATCGATGGTGAAACTCCCCAGCAAAAAGAGACTATCCGCAATAACTTGCTTTATATCGCGGTTGGCATGATCGGAACAATTGGTGGTACCGCCTTCATCATCCACTTAAACTTCACACTTACCCTTCCTTCTTTCCTCTTTCTTCTTTCCTCCATCCTCCTCGTCCTTGTTTACTCCATTCCACCCTTTCATCTCGTCAACCGTGGTTTCGGGGAGCTTATCCTTGCCCTGCATATTGCATACATCATTCCGTCAATTGGATTTGTCCTTCAAGCCGGGGAAACGTCCCGGTTGTTGACTCTTTTGCTTCTACCGCTCACAGTGCTTGCACTCGCCTATTTTCTCATCGGTAATTTCATTACCTTCCCTGAAGACCAAAAATACGAACGTGGCACCTTGCTCCGTCGCCTCACCTGGGAACGAGCCGTTCCATTCCATCATAGTCTCGTCGTCTTCGCCTATTTGATGTTCGCCCTCGTGCCGCTGTTTGGTTTTGCTTTCAACCTGGTTGCTCCGGCTTTTCTCACGCTGCCTTTCGCCATCTTTCAAATTTTTCAACTACGGTCCATAGGGGAAGGTAATCCACCCAACTGGCGGTTGCTCACGTCCACGGCGTTGGCGGTCTTTGGGTTAACCACCTACTTTTTGACTCTAACCTTTTGGCTACGCTAAAACTTCAAATGAGATACTCCCTGAATAAAACCTAATAGCTTTGTAATGTAAAGAGTAGGGGGATTGTGAATATAATTGGGCTGGTTTTGTAAAGGAAAACCTCCCAATGAATTTTTCGTATACGCCTTATTCTCTGCCGTTGATCGCGGCTGCCATGCTTTCTATTTTTGTGGCGTTTTATGCGTGGAGGCACCGTTCTTCTACCGGCGCCTCAGCGTTGACTCTCCTTGCAGTTGCCATTGCGCAATGGATGGTCGGCTACATCATGGAGATATCCAGTGTAGACCTCGGCACGATGTATATCTGGGGAGTAAGCCAATATTTGGGCATCGCTTTTGCGCCGTATGCTTGGCTGATTTTTGCGATCGATTTTGCGGGCTATTCAAAAGTTCTTACCAAGCGTTTTTATGTGTGGACAGCTTTATTTCCGATCACAACGGTGATTCTGGCTTGGACAACTCGTTGGCATGGGTTGATCTGGACAAAATATGATATCAGCATAGTTGAGGGGTTTTCTGCTTTAAGCACACAAAAAGGACTTTGGTTTTACGCACACACGGCTTATTCCTATCTGATGCTCCTGATCGGCACAGTGCTGTTGGCGCGTGCCTTGCTGCGTTTACAGGGCTTGTATCGCGGACAAGTTGTGGCGATGTTAGTCGCAGTCGTCACACCATGGGTGGGGAATATCCTGTATCTTACCGGTAATAGCCCCATCCCATATCTGGATCTGACTCCTTTCTCTTTCGCAGTAACAGTCGTCGCATTGGCTTGGGCGATCTTTGGGTTTCATCTTGTAGATGTTACGCCGGTTGCGCGTGATCTGGTCATCGATTCACTTCAAGAAGGTATGGTGGTCTTTGACTCACGCGGTAGGATCGCCGACATGAACTTGTCTGCAGCGCGCATCTTCGGGGTGCAAATTTCTCATGCAATTGGGCTTCCTGCTGCGGATATTTTCACTCCTTGGCAGATTTTGCTTGAACGCCTTAATGAGGATCAGGATTGGGTGGAGGGATTTTCCATAGGGGTCGAGCAGGCCAAACGTCAGTATGAGGCGGCGGTTTCTCACATCCAGGATGCGCAGGGACGAAATGTAGGCAGAGTGATGATCGTGCGTGAATTGGCTTCACACGCGATCAGACAAAAGCCCGCATCACGCCCGACCGCAGCTGTTTCTGTTTCAGAAAGTGTGGATGCCTCTGTAAATATTCCGCAGTGGCTGAATTCATACTCGTGGATCAAGGCGGTTTTTCTTTATTTTTATACTCCCATTAGAACGGATCTGGTCGTACCGCCTACCATTAGCCCGGTATGGTTCCGGGCACGTGAGCGTTCGTTTACCATTATCTTGCGTATTGGTGCCCTGATCGGAACGGTTGCTTATATCTTTACCTTGCCAGTGATGCGCCCAGAGTCGCGTTTCACTTTGACAAGTTTTTTCTTTGGGGTCATTCTGGCTTTTTTGTGGTTTCTTGGCAGTGCGCGAAAGGTCGAATTTGAAACTCGTGCAAATCTCTTTTTGTTCCTGATCTATTTCATGGCTGTGAATGAGACAGCCAGTTATGGTTTTTCTGTTGAGAGTTTTCTGTTTTTTACAGCCTTCGTGACCATCGCGACCTTGTTGACCGGGCGGCGGGGTATTCGGATTGCCTCTATATTTAGTTTTGTTACTCTGCTTTTCTTTGCCTGGTTCATTGGAGAAGATTTTTTCATTCCGTTAAATATGACTGCAGCAACTGTCAGACCGCAGTCCATTGCAATGGGATTAACGAATTTATTAGTCTTCCTAGCCACATCTTCTGCTATTGCAAATGCTACGGTCGTGTTGATGGAGAATTTAAATTCTGCCTGGCAAAAAGAATCGCAGGTATCGAATTTATTACAACAAGAGCGCGACTTGTTGGAACAGCGTGTAGAAGAGCGAACGCATGATTTGCAGGAGGCGGAGTCTAAGTTCCGTACTCTGGTTGAACAACTGCCTGCCGTCTTGTATCGCGATGATGCTGATATGGGTGGAAATAATAATTACTACAGCCCGCAAGTTGAGAAGATGCTTGGATATCCCATGTCCAGTTGGGAAAAGGATAGCATGCATTGGCATAGCATTCTGCACCCTGAAGATCGGGAGTATGCCGTTGCAACCATTAATGAGACCCTTGGTGCCGGGCATTCCATGTCTGAATATCGTCTTTTTGATGTGGATGGACGAGTGGTTTGGGTACGTGATGAATCTCTCGTAGTGCGCGACCCAGCCGGAAAGCCGCTGTTCGTGCAAGGCATCTTGCAGGATATTACACAGATCAAGAAAGCCGAAGAGCAAATTAGAAAGCTATCTCGTGCTGTAGAGCAAAGCGGAAATTCCATCATTATCACCGATACGAACGGTGATATCGAATATGTGAACCCGACCTTTGAACAAGTGACGGGTTATTCCTTTGAGGAAATAAAGGGTAAAAATCCCAGGATTTTGAAATCTGGCAGGCAGCGCCAGGAATTTTATGAAAAATTGTGGGACACGATCTCGTCTGGAAATGTTTGGCATGGAGCCTTCCATAATATGCGCAAGGATGGGTCGTTGTATTGGGAAAATGCGACCATTGCTCCTGTTATCGACCATACCGGCAAGGTCACAAATTATGTGGCGATCAAAGAAGATATTACTGCGCGAAGAGACGCGGAAGAACAGTTGCGCAAATTGTCGCAGGCGGTGGAGCAAAGTGCGAATACGGTCATCATTATGGATCGTGATGGGCGCATTGAATATGTAAACCCAACGTTTTCTGCGATCACGGGCTATTCTTCTAGTGAGGCGATCGGAAAAACACCAGAGAGTCTCATGAATCCTCTCGCAAAGCGAGATCGTTTCCGCGAGGAGGATTGGTGGGTAACCGTCAATGCCGGTAATATCTGGCGCGGCGAATTTCGTAATTATCGCAAGGACGGTTCAGTCTTCTGGGAGTCTGCCAGCATTGCCCCGGTTTTGAATGCGGATCGTGAGATCACCAGTTTTATTGAGATCAAGCAGGATGTCACAGAACAAACGCTATTACGGGATCAGTTGCAAAGGCGAAATGAATATTTGTCGATCTTGCATCAGATTACATTGGATCTTTTGGACCGCCGCGATTTGGATGATTTGCTTCAGGTTGTTGTAGATCGTTCTTCGGCTTTACTAGATGCCCCGTTCAGTGAACTTATGCTGGAGGAAGATGGCGATTTGGTCGTAAAAGCATTTACTGCCAACCAGCCTAATTTGAAGGGAGACCGTGTCAAACGTGGGCAGGCGATCCTTTCGTGGCAGGCTTTTGATGGGCACGAACCTGTGGTGCTTGAAGATTATGCGACATGGGAATTCCGGCGAGATGTCTATGACCCGAATCCGATCCATGCCACTGCTGATATCCCCGTTATGGCTGGCTCGCGTTGTATCGGTGTCCTTGCCTTGGGACGGGATCGTGCTGGGCACACATTCACGGACGAACAGATCCAGACTGGTATTTTGTTTGCCCGCCTGGTGGCACTGGTTCTGGATAACGTTAATCTGTATGAGTCCGCTGTGCGTGAGATCGATGAACGCAAACGAGCTGAAGCACTCTTGCAGGAACGTGAGATCCTCTTCCGGCAGATCGTTGAAAACGCCAGTGACATTATTTATCGAACCGATCTGAAAGGCATGTTCACTTATGCAAACCCGGCTGCACTTAATATGATGGGCTTCAAAAGTGAGCAGGAAGTACTCGGCAAAAGTTATCTAGACCTGACCACACCCGAAGCACGCAGTAGACTGAAACGCACGTATGATCATCAATTCCTCAGCAGAAAAAATAATACGTACTATGAATTCCCTGCTATTACCATGAAAGGGGAGATTATCTGGGTTGGGCAGAATGTTCAGCTCATCATGGACGGTGACAAGATCGTCGGCTTTCAGGCGTTGGCAAGAAACATTACCCAATTAAGGCAGGCGCAGGAATCGCTGCTTCTCGCACGTGACCAGGCGTTGGAAGCCAGTCGTTTTAAGAGCCAGTTGGTTTCACGGGTTAGCCATGAGTTACGCACACCGCTTGGAGGAATTCTAGGCTTTGCTGAATTGCTGCAACATGAAGCATTTGGAACGCTTAATGAAAATCAACAACAGGCTGTTTCGAATATTGTTGAAAGCACAAATTACCTGACCCACACCGTCAATGACTTGTTGGATCAGGCACGGATCGAATCGAAATCGATCAGCCTGCATAATTTTAATTTCAAACCTTCTGCCTTGATGGAACGGGTAGCTACCACCATGTCTGTGCTGGCTGCCAAAAAAGGTTTGGAGTTTCACGCCGAGATCGCTCCGGATTTCCCGCTGGAGTTATACGCGGATGAGAATCGCTTGCAGCAGATCATCGTGAACCTGGCTGGCAACGCGATCAAGTTCACCGCCAAAGGTGGAGTGCATCTCCGCTTTACCAAGCCAGATATTAATCATTGGTCTTTAGTAGTAAGTGATACGGGTGTGGGCATCCCAGAAGAGGAACGGAAAAATATTTTCGAACCCTTCCAGCAATTGAGCAACTCGATCACACGCGAGAACCGCGGGTCTGGGTTGGGGCTTGCCATCGTAAAGCAGTTGGTTGAATTAATGGGCGGGATGATCTCCCTGCAAAGTGAAATGGGGTATGGAAGCACATTCACGATCTCATTCCCATTGGTTCCCGTTCCTGAAGGATAGCATGGGCAAAAATGCCCGCTGCTGCATTTGTGTGAAAATTAAAAGATTTGCTAAAGGAGATTTATGTCGAAACCACTTGCCCTTGTTGTAGAAGATGACCCGCTACAGAATCAGATCTTTGCGCTTGCCCTTAAGGATTCTTTCGAGATCGAAACGTTTGCTGATGGCTCACATGCCATTGCACGCCTCGCAGAAGTGACGCCCAAATTAGTCATTTTGGATATCAACCTGCCCGGTGCATCGGGCGCACAGGTGCTTGAGGTCATTCGAAAAGAAAAGCGCTTCCATACTACCCGGGTGATCCTTGCAACTGCCAACTCACAAGAAGCTGAATTCCTTCGTGAAAAATCAGATATTGTGCTGCTAAAACCGATTAGCCCGATTCAGCTTCGTGAATTTGCTGAACGAATGAAAGCCTGATGTTATAGTTCGATGGTCTGACCAGTATTTTTAGCTTTTGCTTTTTCATACACCAAGTTTGCAGCAACAAGATCTTCCATGGCATGACCCATGGATTTATAGATCGTCGCCTCATTCTCCGACCTTCTGCCTGGTTTTTGTTTCAGGAGCATTTCGCCAAGCTCGGTGCCAAGTTCTGGATCCAGACCTTGCAATTCACTGCAACCAACTGGGGGAGCGTTGAAAGCAACTTTTGATTCTACAAAGATATGACTCGTCTCAACCAAATTGCGCGGTAATTCGCCTCCAGGTGGGCGGTACCCCACGGAGGTGACATGTACGCCCTCTTTTAACCAATCCGCTTGAATGACAGGCTCGAGCGATGAGGTGCAAAGACAAACAATGTCCGCGTGGGAAACTGCCTGATGGACGGAATCAACTGCATGGACGTTTGAGGCGTGCACTGCCAAGGCTTGGGCTTTGGAAAAATCTTTCGAGGCAATGAAAATCTCATCGAGCCCACCCAGAGTCTCGATCATTTTTAAATGGGCATCCCCTAAAACGCCTGCACCAATAATGGCAAGACGTTTACTATCTTTTCGCGCAAGATGTTTTATGGAGAGGATCGCGGCGGCGGCAGTGCGCATGGCAGTGATGTATTCGCCGTCCATGAAAGCGACGGGAGTGCCGGTTTCAGAGTCGAAGAGAGTAATCGTGGCTTGATGTGCAGGGACAGTTTTATTCTCGTGAAAGACGGTAACGAGTTTGACCGACATGAGTTGACCTGGCATAAAAGCAGGCATGCCCACCAGTAAACCTTTCGGCGCAATTGCCTGATTGCGCGGCGGCACGTTGAGTTGAGCAGCGCTCAATGCCTTGAAGCCTTCTTCAAGGGCGGTGAGAAGTTCTTGGGGGTCGAGTAGTTCTTCTACTTCTTTGCGTGAGAGAACGAGCATGAGAGTTCCTTTGCCTGCTTCTTAATTTGAATTCGCTTTCCAAAGCAGAACGCCTTGCCAAATGCCAATTACCATACCTAGCAATATTCCCAATCCTTCAGCAAATGGAAATAAATAGACGAAAAGTGAAACAAGGCCTGCTGCAAAATACAACAAACTTAATTGGCGGGGCATTTGATGAAGCCCATAATTAGCAGAACCGATCAGAATTTGTGCCCATCCAAGGAAGTGCCAGCCAACGGAAGTTAAACCTGTAATCAAAGTACCCCAGATGAGGAGGACAGGAACGGAGTCTTGCAAATTTAATTCGGGATGTAGGATGTGATATTGGCGATTGGATGAACGGATAAAGGCAACGGCTACCATCATCCCTGCAGAAATGAAGCCGGACAACAATGCCAGAGACATGCGGCGCTGCGCGTGGTTGCCTATTTTTTCGCGAAGTGCAAAAATCATTGTAATGAGACTCACAGACCAAACAGGTCCATACAGGAAGTCAGCAAGGTGATAAGCAAATGGACCGATGGCTGTTCGCAAATTCCCAACAAGGTAGATCGACCCCGGAACAAAAAATGCGATCGCCAACACAAAGGCTGCGATGCTGCCCCATTTTTGGATGTTTGAATCTATTTGACGATTGACGGTTTCATCCAACGGCTTTTCCATCATATATACTCTCCAGTCACTAGCAATTACCAGATATCACCAACTGTAAACCCATTTGGGAATGGATCACTTGGGTCCACCACAAATTGATTGATGCCCGTGATCCAGGCTGTACCACCAATGGTAGGGACAACGGCTTTGTATGGACCGACTTGTGTTTCTTCGATGAGTCTCCCGGTGAATAGCGTACCAAGAATCCCTTCGTGGATGAAATCTTGATTCAAGCCGAGTTGACCACGTGCATACAGTGTTGCCATCTTTGCACATGTGCCAGTTCCGCAGGGAGAACGGTCGATCACTCCTGTCCATGTGGAGGGTTTGTTCCAGTCAATTTTGCCGGTCGAAACGGTGACTACATTTTTGCGGTGCGCTTGTGGATTCACTGGCGGCGCGGAAAGTTGACCAATGGTGGGACCGGTAATTTCTGGGTTATCCGGATGCGTTACCGGGTATTGCTCCGCCGTGGCAGTCTTGACCATCTCGGTGATACGCGTGATGTCTTTGCCTTCGTCGGGAGTGAGCTGTAAGCCAAATTGTGAAGCGTCTCCGATGGCATAGAACATGCCGCCCCAAGCCACATCCACGGTGACCGTGCCGAGGGTGGGGACTTCAACTTTCACATCCAGATGCACCGCAAAAGCAGGGACGTTCTTGAACGTTACTTTTGTGACCTTGCCATCTTTGCACTCGGCGCGGATGCCAACTAACCCTGCAGGTGCTTCGAGCATAAACTCGGTGACGGGTTCTATCATGGGGATCATGCCGGTTTCCAGCAGTGCCGTCGCTACGCAAATGGTATTCGTGCCAGACATAGGCGGATACTCTGTCTGTTCCATGATGATGAAACCCGCAGCGGCATCGGGATGGGTGGGCGGCATGATGACATTGCAGCACAGCGCCGGATACCCACGCGGCTCACGCAACATACGCAGGCGCAGGTTGTCGAGATTCTTTTCCATATATTTCATCTTCTCGAACATTGTCTTGCCGGGTACGTCGAGCACGCCGCCGGTGATGACTCGTCCGGGTTCGCCGCAGGCGTGCAAGTCAACGGCGGTGATAAGGTTGCTGAGTCGCATGGGAAGGCTCCATAAAATTTAGGAAGTGGATAGTTGCAGTTGCTGAAATAAGAAAGAGGAAAGAATGTTTTGCCAAGTTTACCTTATTTGATTTCTGCCTGATAAAATATTTGAATGGAATTCAAACGCGACCCTTTTACGATTTCAGATGACACGTCCCGCCTCGATATGGATGCGATCTGTGAGTTTCTCTCGCGTTCTTATTGGGCAAATAAACGCCCAAGAGATGCGATCGAAAAATCCATTCAGTACTCATTGAACTTCGGTGTATATGATGGTGAAAGGCAGATCGGCTTCGCCCGTGTGGTCACAGATCGCGCCGTCTTTGCTTATCTCTGTGACGTTTTTATTCACGAAGAGTATCGCGGACAAGCCCTTGGTAAATGGATGATGCAGTGCATCTTGGCTCACCCCGATCTGCAAGGCTTAAGACGTTGGTGTTTACTAACGCAAGATGCACATGGACTCTATGAACAATTTGGGTTTACAGAACTTAAAGACCCTATACGTTGGATGGAAAAATATGACACAACAAAATAAAAGAATTGGAAAAACTTTCTCATGACGTTTCTAACTGCACTTGCTCAACCAAAAAAACTAATACTCGATGGCGCCACAGGCACGGAGCTTAACCGTCGCGGCGTAGATACAGGCTTGCCACTCTGGTCTGCCAATGCGCTCATGAATGACCGCGATACAAAAATTTTGCAGACCATTCACGAAGATTATCTACGGGCGGGTGCTGATATCATCACAACGAACACATTCAGGACTCATCATCGTGCTTTGGTGCCAAGTGGAAATGCTCAACGCGCGCTCGAATTGACTCGCCGGGCGGTGGCTACGGCTCGGGGAGCGCTGACAGCTGTCCCGGCGGAAACGAGCCGCTTTGTCGCCGGTTCCATATCCACGCTCGAGGATTGTTATCGCCCAGACCTGGTCCCATCGGATGATGCGCTTCGTGCCGAACACTCCGAACGGGTTCATCATCTTCTAGAATGCGGCGTGGACTTGTTCTTGATCGAAACCATCAACACCATTCGTGAGGCAGTGATTATTGCGAAACTTGCCACCATTACCGGAACGCCAGTGGTGGTGAGCTTTGTCTGCGGTGCGGATGGCAAACTTCTCTCCGGCGAAACGTTGACTACTGCCGCTCGTGAATTAATGCCTCTAGGCGTATGTGCCATTGGCGTGAACTGCGGACCCACTCCCACGCTTCATCATCCGTTGGATGAACTGCGTGCTGCTTGCGGCAAAGACTTCCCTTTGATTTCGTATGGCAATATTGGTTATGCCGATGAAAAAGTAGGCTGGATCAATACCGATGCTGAAAACCCAACTGCCTATTGTGGGCATGCTTCTCATTGGGACGCTAAGATAATTGGGGGATGTTGTGGCACTACCCCTGAGCATATTGCTGCATTAAAATCCACGCTCGTGTCATAACTTTATATTTTTAGTACCTCGAGGAGAAAAATGCTGGAAGAACTTTTTGCCAAGCCTGTTGGTTTCTTTTTGATCGTCATGGCGATCATCCTTGTTACGCCGCTCATCTCAGAACGGCTGAGACTGCCCGGCATTATCGGTATCATCATTGGCGGCATGCTCATCGGTCCGCATGGGTTCGGGTTGCTCGAAGATAACGACCGCATCCAATTCCTTTCCACCATTGGCTTGGTCTATCTTATGTTCAGCGCCGGGCTGGAAGTAGACATTAATCAGTTTATGAAAGTTCGCACGCGCGCGTTGGTATTTGGGGTCATTACTTTTACATTCCCGCAGTTAATGGGCATGGGGCTTGGTTACATCCTTGGGCTCGACTGGCTGGGTATGATCTTGCTTGGTTCTGCGTTTGCATCGCATACCTTGATCGCATTTCCCATTCTTACAAAGCTTGGGGTGACTCGCAACGAAGCCGTTGCAGTAACCACTGGTGCCACCGTCCTTACCGATATTGGTGCTTTTATCGTGTTGGCTGTTGTCCTCGGCGCGGATAAGGGCGGGCTTTCCTTCGGGTACTTCGCTCAATTATTCATCTTGTTGGCTCTCTTTACCGCCGCAATCATTTTTGGTTTGCCGCGTTTTGGTAAACTGATTTTTCAAAAGTTGACCGGGCGTGCGGTTGAATTTCAATTTGTGATCGTTGCCTTGTTTGTGGCTGCCTTCGTCGCTGAAGTCATTGGCGTGCATGAAGTGGTCGGCGCATTTCTGGCTGGCTTGGCGGTCAACTCCATGTTGCCGCGTCACAGCCCGGTGGCAGGACACGTGCTTTTCATCGGCGAGTCATTTTTCATCCCCGTCTTTTTACTTTATAGCGGTCTCATCACCGACCCGCTGACTTTCCTTAAAAGCCCTGAAACCATTATCGTCGCTGGCGGCGTAACGATCGTTGCTTATGTTTCAAAATTCATCGCGGCATGGCTTACGTCCAAGATCTACAAATACACCAAAGCCGAATTCTGGACGGTCTATGGTTTGTCTCACGCCCAAGCTGCTGTCACCATTCCAACATTAGTCATCGGTTTGGAAACTGGACTTTTTGATACCACCCTGTTCAATGCTGCCATCTTGATGATTCTCCTCACCTCGATCACTTCGCCTCTCATCGTCCAGCGCTTCGCCCCTGACCTGCAAACTGCCTCGACTGACGATGAAGCGATTCCACTCTTTGGGCGGGTTCTCGTCCCTGTTTCTGAAGCACATCATTCTGAAGGCTTGGTGGCATTGGCAAGCCTGCTCGCACGCAGTTCCAAAGGAAAGGTGCTGGCGGTTAGTGTTGCCCAAGATAATGGACCGCATGAACATAATAGCTTGATGTTCCACAAGGAATTGCTTGGCAAAGTCAACGAGGCATTGCACGACCCCGAAGCGGAATTGGAACTTATCCCACGGCTTGCGGCTACGCATGCCCAGGGCATCTTACACACGGCAAATGAAGAGAACGCTTCATTGATTGTCATGGGTTGGCGCGGTAAACGCACTTTCCGTGAAAATGTACTGGGCTCGGTCTTGGATGAAGTGATCTGGGGTTCAGATACACCCGTGGTGGCAGGGAAATTATCCCTACCTTTAAATAGTATGCAACGGGTGATCTTTATTGTCCCTGCGAAAGCTGTCCCGCCAATTGCCTTACGCCGTATGCTCGAAGCCAACTTTGCCATTGCCAAGGCGTTGAACGTCCCTTTGCTTGTGCGAGCAGATAAGAGCTACGTGCAGACCCTTGAAGCCTTATTTGCTGCCATGGAGCCAGAACAGGAATGGAAGCTGGAAGTCCTCAACGACCAACTTAAACCAGAAAAATTGGAACATGAAGCCGTGAGCGACTTCATCGTTTTGCCGGGTTTTGGCTCTCGCAAACGTGTGCAGGATACACTTGGGAATATCCCCGAGCAGATCGCTAAATCTTTCGACGGTAATCTGGCGATATTGCATTTTGATAAGTAAAGTATTCCGTCATTGCGAGCCGCGATTTTTCTCTTTGCGGCGAAGCAATCTCCAAACATGCCCATGAGATTGCTTCGGGCGGAAGAGCATCGCCCTCGCAATGACAGAAGGTTACTTCAAATAAATATCAAAGAAAGCTATTGTCTGATTCATTGCCTGGGTGAAATACTTCGAGATGTTGTGATTATCGCCATCATACGTATATAAGTTGATGATCTGACCATTCTGTCGTCCCAACTCTGCCAGGCGGATCGAAAACTCCACAGGGACATCGTCATCTGTGGTTCCATGATGCAGCTCCACCGGTCCCGAAAGATCCGTGAGGTAAGAGGTTGCGGAGACAGAATCCCAAAAAGCTGGGTTTTCTTCCGGCGTGCCGTATTGTTCGATCCATGCACCGCGCCAGCCTCTGCCTGTGGAACTTGGTGACGGCGTGAAAGCGCCTGTTCGTCGCCAGTTATATAACAGGTCGGGGTAAGAAGCGACTACGCCCGCCCAGATCACACCGGCTTTGATGTCGCTTGAGATGACCATGGCTCGTAGGGTTAAGTATCCGCCCATGGAATGACCCCACATGCCGATCTTTTCGGGGTTTACATCGGGATGTTGCTTGAGAGATGCTAGTGCATTCATCACGTCGAATTGATAGCCGGGGTTGCCATAGGCGCCAGTTGCCTCGCCTTCCGATTGGTCATGTCCGCGATAGTCAATGCGGAAGACGACATAGCCTGCGCGTGCAAGTTGATCCACATAGGCAATGTAGCGCTCGGTGGTTTTATAAACATCTGGGGGAATGTAGCCATGATTGAACACAATCGCTGGGAAGCCGCCCTCAGGTTTCTCTCCATTTGGAATGGTAAGTAATGCGTAGATCTTCAACCCTTCAGAAAGATAGTACACATAATAGCGGCGATAATTTACGCCGCGCTCCAGTTCCCTGACGATGGTGATTTCACTGCCGGGGTAATCCTGATTTCGAAGGGCAACGATGCTCATCGGGTTTGGTATCGGAGTGGCAGTTGGTACTAATGTAAACGTGGCTGTGGGGTCTGGCGTGCTGGTTTGAGTTGCTGTTTCAGTCGGCGGGGGAATGGTTTGAGTAGGTGGTGGCGCCGCCTGGGGTGCGCAGCCAGAGATAAGAACCGCTAAAGTTAAAAATACAAGAAGGCTTTGTTTCATGAGTACTCCTTGAGTATTAAGAAGTCAATTGGGGAAATAAACTTACGCCTTGGAATGGGATCGGGTGAAAGAACAGATTTTGACGTCACGGTCGAGTTTGCCAACTGGGACGAACTTTACGAGAATCCATTTCCTCCGTACACCAAGGACTTGCTTTCTGCAGTTCCCATCCCAAACCTGCGCAAAGCCGCACCGGTCATTTTGTGGCGTATAATGCGGTAACACAAGCGTAACTATGACAGCTCAAAAGTTCAAAATCAATTCGAAATATTTTTTCTATAGTTTAGGCTTTATCTTGTTCTGTGTTTTATGCGGTGCGTTACTTTGGCTATCACCAAGAGGATATTTTAGAAACCTAGGCAAACCGGTGCCAATAGAGGATGTCACATATTTGTGTGAAAGGCTGAATATTGAAGAAGAACCTATTTGTTATAGTACTGAGAAAGTCTATCCATCCGATTTCTCGGATTTTATAAAAGAAAAATTTGAGACACCTACAACAACCTACCAAGATTTTCAACATGTATTTTCTCAATATCAAATTAGCTTAAGAGTAGACAAAGAACCTGTTGTTATTGTGGCTCTCTACGATATAAATCGAGATGGTAATTATGATTTAATGCCTTTCTTTGATGGTACCCTTGAAGATAATGTTATAAGATTTGTTGTTACTAGAGAAGATTTGCAACACTAGGTAAAATTTATTGACCGATACTGACTTAGGTGCCGCCGTATTCGATATTGACGATCATTAACTTGAATCCGAACGTTTGAGGTTTCATGCTTAGTCCTCATAAAAAAACTCCGGGTCATACAGACCCGGAGCCATAGTCTATTTTGTAGCAGCTTCTGCTTCGCGCAGTTTTTCAGTGGTGCGGAAGTACTTCAGATAGCGCATCGAATTTGCATCCCTGCCCATCAATAAGTCTGTAGCGCGGATGGTGTTGCCCAGCTTGATAGGATCGGTGATGGAGGTGGTTGCCCCCGTGAGCATGGCGATGGAAAGCATCGCCGCATTGACCGAGTGTCGGTCTGGCAGACCAAACGAAACATTGCTTGCGCCGAGACTGATGTTCACCCCGAACTCATTCTTGATCAACTCAATCGCTTTCAATGTGACTAGCGCCGCACTGCTGTTATGTCCCACCGTCATCACGAGCGGATCGATAATAATGTCTTCAATTGGAATGCCGATCTTCGCCGCCCGTTCAATCACCTTCGCTGCTGCAGCCAGGCGACCCTCCGCCGTGGCGGGGATGCCATCATCGGCGATGGTCAACCCGATCACAGCCGCGCCTCTTGCTTTGACGATGGGCAGCACCGTGCTCAATTGCTTTTCTTCCCCGTTGACCGAGTTGACCAACGGCTTGCCACCTCTGATGGCATTCAACCCAGCTTCAAGAATTTTCGGCTCATTCGAGTCGATGCACAGTGGCACATCCACCACGGATTGCACGGCTTCCACCACCAATGGCATTACTTCGGCTTCTTCAATTTGCGGATGCCCCACATTGACATCCAAAACATCCGCGCCCCAATCCACTTGACGTTTGGCAAGGTGCTTGACGTAATCCATATTGCGTTCCACCAGCGCCTGTCCCAGCTTTTTGATGCCGGTCGGGTTCAGTTTTTCGCCGATGATCACGAATGGCTTATCGATGCCGATGACAACTTCTTTTTTATCTGACTTAAGAATGGTATGCATGGGTGCCCTCCGAAGGATATTCAGACCTGACAGGTTTTCGAAAACCTGTCAGGTCTATGAATTAAGATTTCAAAAACCTCAATGCCGTCTCTGCCAGAACGGCGGTCCCAACCGGCAAGGCGCGTTCATCGAGGTCAAATTTGGGGTGATGCAATTCATAAATCGGGCGACCTTCGATCCTAGTGCCCAGGGTATACATCGCACCGGGCGCATCTTTTAGAAACTCGGGGAAATCTTCTGCGCCGAGTGTTTTTGCCAGCGGATGAACACTGCCTTCGCCCAGCAGGTCTTTGCCAACCTGTGCAATCGTATCCGAGACAAATTTATCGTTCATGGTGGGCATGCCACCAAAGAGGACATTTAATTTGTAATCGCCGCCGAGAGTCTTGACGATCTCGAAGACGCGCGTCAATTCTTCGCGGATCTGTTTTTCCACTTCAAGCGAAGTGAAGCGGATGGTGCCTTTAAGTTCCACTTTATCGGGGATGACATTTTCCGTGAAGCCGCCGTTGACAGCACCAATGCTGATCACAGCCGGTTCAAATGGATCCAGCCTGCGTGAGACAATCGCATTAATGCCCATGATGACATGCGTTAACAGAACGAAAGGATCATTGGATGCATGCGGATAGGCACCATGCCCGCCTTTTCCGTAGATCGTCGCTTGCCATGAGGTCACGCCGCCGCCGCTCGGACCTTCGTTGATGGAGATGGTTCCAACGGGCATGCTCGGGTCTACATGTTGGGCAATGACATAATCCACGCCCGCCACTGCGCCTTCGGCGTACATGCGCTGTGCGCCGCTCAAGCCTTCATCGTCTGCGGTCTCTTCACAAGGCTGAAAGAGAAAGCGAATCCGTCCATTTAGTTTTTCTTTTGCAAGGATCTTTGCCGCACCCAATGCCATCGCCGTATGCGAGTCATGTCCGCAGGCATGCATCTTGCCTTCGTTCAGGGAGACGTATTCCGTCTCGTTCTGTTCGAAGATGGGCAGGGCGTCCATGTCTGCGCGGATAGCGACGAGCTTGCCGCCTTCGCCTATTTCTGCGACCACGCCTGTTTTGCCTACGCTGCGTGTGACGCGGTAGCCCATCTTTTCAAGTTCATCTGCCACAATCCCTGCCGTGCGAAAAACGTCAAAGCCTGTTTCGGGATGTTGATGAAAATCCCGCCGCCACTCGATGAGTTCTTCTGAAATTGAATGTGCTTGTTTGATCATGATACATTCTCCTGTACTTGTCTACTTCTTCTTCACCGTCTCACGCTCTGCTGATGCGAGGATCTTGTCCAATTCAGCTTCTTGTGCCGCTTCCAACGGCGGGACGACGTGTTCACGCAGGATGCGTTCGGCTTCGTCTGTGGCGTTATCTGCCATTTGTTTACGACCCAATTTTTCCTCCCAGGTGTCCCAGGAGTTGCGTTCGGCGAGTTTGGTGAGTGCCATTTCACCGGCGCGGAGATGTTTGAGGGTGTGTTTGCTTGCCAGATAATTCCGGTTGGTATCCATTACGGTGTTGATGACTTCAAGTGCCAGATGTTCAGCATCCGCTGATAAACCCTGACGTTGGCGATGCACGCTTTTTGCTAATTCATTATCCAAAACCATTTGGGCAAAGGAGCCCATGACTCCGGCTTCCATTTCACCAATGCCCGAGAGTTCATCTGCCCCAGCCAGAGCGGGGAGAGAGGCGTTGAGTCCACGTTCGAAGGCGTTTTGTGCATCCAGTGTATGCGCGTTGGTGGAAAATCCATACACGTTGACGGCGAATCCGTAATAGTGCCCGAGTTGCACCGTGGCAGCCGATGAGATGCCAAGTTCCACGCCGCCCCAAATGAGACCCGTACGTGGCTCAAGCAGACCCAGCCGCCCGCAGTAGACTACGCCGCAGCCGGGGTTCATGATTTGCGCCAGCACAAGCGGAGCCAGAGTCTCTGCACTTTGTTGCACAAGGCTGCCGGTGATCGTCATCGGGGACGTTGCGCCGCCGGTGGGGGCGGGCAAGTTGGCATGGATGACGCCTGCATTCGCCATATCCATAATGGCTTGTGCCGCGACGTCATGCATCGTCAACGGGCTGACCGGCGAAAGCGACAGGGTGATCTCATGCGGTTGAATACCGAGAACAGCTGCCATCTCCACGGCATATTTCACTTCATGCCCAAACTGAATGCCAGGTCCTTGTACTGGTTTAGTCGTGTTCGATAAGGCATGCCGGAACATATGCAATGCCATCATTTCATTGGCAACATCGGGCGGAGTGAAGAAGGGTGTGATGTTATTACAGTTGGGCAGTGCGTCCAAGACGCGTGTGGCGTTGATACAATCTTCATTTGTCGCGGCGCGATGTGTGCCTGTGCGTGCATCAAAGACATCGCGCGCGCCGCCGAGGTTATGGAAGAATAAATTCCCGCCGCCCAATTCGTTAACCGTTCCATTGCGTCCGCGGATCTTCGGGCGTTTGTTTGCCTTCGCAACCGAATCCATCACAAGATCCGGTGGAATCAAGACACGATTATCTTTCATGGAACAGCCCGCTTGCAATAGAATATCCAGGCTGGGTTTATGCGTCCAGATGATGCCGATCTCGCTCATCACTTTCAGCGTAGCTTCATGCATGGCTTGAACGTCTGCATCCGATAAAAACTTCAGTGGCTCCATTGGCTCTCCTCGTTGAGATATTTGACCATGGACAATGGACTGTTGACCGTAAGACCTTCCACAGTCTATCGTCTATCGTCTAATACTTTTTCCAAAAACTCTATCCGCTTTAATTCTGAGTCGATCACATTTTCGATCTTCAAAAAGGAATGACCTTCTCCTTTATATAACAACAATTCTACTTCCTTCCCCAATTCTACTAACTTATCACGTGCATCAATCGACTCCGACGCCGGGCAACGCGGATCATTTTCTCCGCAGATCATTTGCACAGGCGCTTGCACTCGGTCTAAAAAGAAATATGGTGAACGCGCGATCCACAAATCACGGTTATCTTCTGGGTCGCCCATGTTCTCAATATTCCAATGTTGCAGATCTTCTCTCGACTCATAATGAGACTTGATCCAATTTAAGAACGGCACCACCGCCGACCCACCTGCAAATAAACCCGGGTACGCGGTCAAACAGGTCATCGTTAAATATCCGCCGTGGCTTCGCCCGGTCACTGCGACTTTTTTCGCCAAACCATTTTCCAATAAATATTTTGCACCCGCGGCACAATCGTCGTTGTCCACGCCGCCCATATCGTAGCGGCTGGCATTCTGCCACTGCTTTCCGTAGCCGGTCGAGCCGCGATAATTCGGCGTAAGCACCGTCCACCCCTGTGCCGCCATGTAACTCAGCAACGGGTTCCATAAAAATTGTAAATGCCAATTCGGTCCGCCGTGAATGTCTACTATCGCTTTTTCATTCCCGCCGCGATACAACAAAGCCGGCACTTGCACGCCGTCCATGCCCGCATACCAAACCTCTTCGGGCTGAACAAAATTCAACTCTGCATCCAAAGACTTCGATAATTGCGTGGCTACGCCGCTCTCAAGATCGATCTTCCATAAGTCAGGCGGGCGATTCACATCTTCAAAGAGGATGACGACTCCATCGGCGGTGATCCGTGGGTGAGCATGGACTCCCTCACCGACTTTGACTCCACGAATGGCAGCGCCTCTTTCCTTAAACTGGAAGTTGGTCTTGGCACCTTCGCTGTGTACCCAGCCGAGAATATCTCCGCTCTGCGACCATGTGGGCTGGGTATCATCCCCAACTGAATCAGAGATCCATTCAATTTCTTTTGTGTCAATATGATAGACACCGATATTGAACCATTCGCTATTCTCGCATGAGAACGCCAACGATTTTGAATCTGGCGACCAGACTGGGTGTTGTGCGTTGATCGGCTTTCCATCAATACTCAATTGCACCGTGCTTACACGTGGACCTTTGCGCCTGCCCATTGGCACGATGTGAAGCGTCCGGTCACTTGCCGTGGATTCAGACTCAACTGCCAGCCACATGCCATCGGGTGACCAGGCTACATCCCAACTTGGGTGAAAGAAGTTCCGAACCATGTGGGCTGAGCTGCCGTCTAATGGAAGCAAAAACAAGGCAAATGTCCCCTTGGCATCGGAAAGCACAGCTAACGCTTGACCATCTGCAGACCAGGCAATATTAGGTTGATGCGCGTACAGAACATCCGGCGTGAGATCAGTGGTGATGTTCGTGTTCAGGTCGTGAATGGCAATGTGATACGACTCACTGCCGTCAAGGTCGATGGCAAAAGCAATTTTCGTTCCATCAGGCGAGAAGCGCGGCGAACCCTTCGCGCCTTCCAAGCTACTCTCCAACTTTTTTGTCTCACCCTGGCAGTATTCCCATAACTCCCAGGTGCCGGTCTTATTCCACGCAAAGACGATATGTTTTTCGTCGGGTGAGATCGTAAAACTCAGACCGGTATCTACGTATGGGATTTGAAGGAGTTGAGGCAGAGTGAGCATGAAGGAGGCAATACTTTCTTGAAGATAAAACCGAGTAATGTGTATAGTACTCGGTTTTATCTTAATAAATTACTAGACAGGTTGAAAATCTTCGAGCTTGGGCAATTCGTCGACGCCAGTCTTTTTGGCGAGGTCGAGCATGTACGAGTGGAGACGCGCTTCCTGGTCAGAGTCCAGCTCTGGGCGGATGTAGGAGGCGAGCAATTCCTTCACACGTAGTTTGGCTCTACCGAAGGCATCCAATGAACCGGCTTCCTTCCAGGCGCGAGTCGAACTGCGGTCGATGACATCGCCGGGCAGGTGCTGTTCTTCACGGAAGAGTTGCATCGTTATTTTTTGTTTGAGGAAGTCGCCGCCTTTGAAGTTGATCTTGTCATCATAGAAGCCAGTGGCGAGCGTATCGGTATGCAGTTTTACGCCGCCGATCATGCGCTTTGCCATGGCAATGCCTTCTGCATCAACTACGAGTTTTTCGGCGCTGTGGCAGGCGAGGAAATCGAGCATGCCCGAACCGGAGATCATATTGATGCCGCTGAGCGCGCCGACCATGGCAGAAATGCCGCTCTCTAACCCGGCTTGGGCATCGACTAATTTTGAATCGGTTGCACCAAGGTAGGTATGCGTGGGCATGCCGAGGGTTTTGGCAACCTGGGCATAGGAACAATCAAGCATGGCGGTTTCGATGGCGCCCATGGGGGTCGCGCCTTTTTTCATATCAAAGATTGCCGCTGCGCCGCCCCACACAATGGGGGAGCCGGGGTGGGCAAGTTGATGAATGGTGATGCCCGCCAAACATTCTGCTGTATGCTGGGTGACCGTTCCAAGCATGGTCACGGGTGCGGCAGCACCTGAGAGTGGCACAGATACAATCTCGGCAGGGATGCCTGCCCGCGCAAGTTTGATAAGGTTGCCAGCGCCGAAGTTGCTCCAGATCAATGGCGGAGCAGGGCACACGTCAAAGATGGCACGCGGCTTTTCGCGCGCGGCTTCGGGGCTGCCCGCAAAAACGGATAGCATGTCGATCATCTCTTGCACGGTCTTGTTCGTGAAAGCACCAGTAACGATGGGCTTTTTAGAATACAAAAGCGCCAGATATAAGCGATATGAATCTTGAATATCTTTAGGCACGTCGTGACAGATAACCGCAGTGGATTGTGCGTCGTATTGTGGAATTTGCTCCGCTATTTTTAGCAAGCGGATCAGATGTTCCGTCTCGGTGGTGTCATGCTCAAGGGTATCCGGATTGAGCATGGTGATGCCCGATGAACCGGGGTCAAAGTGAACCGAGTCGCCGCCATAATGGACGGTGGGATTCCCAAAATAATCATACAAATAGAACTCGCGCGGCACACTTTCCAATGCGCGTTGCACCAACGAAGCGGGAATCTGAGCCACATTGGTTTCGGGGTTGATGACCACGCCTTCGCGCATCAATAATTCCCGCGCTTCTTCATTTTGAACTTTGATGCCGGGCTTCAGAAGCAACTCGTAGGCTTCTGCAAATATGCGGGCGATGATCTCATCGCTAAGCAAAGTAAGTTTGGGTCTCATGCAACACCTCTAATTAAGTTCTATTGGGTAAAAGAAATAGGGATGAGGAACAAGGCACGCCTCATTCCTCATCCCATGTTGTTCGTTTCCTGCTTTAGGCCTTGCCGACCAATTCCTTGGCGAGCTTTACGGCACCGACGGCATCTTCTGAATATCCATCGGCTTTGATCTTGGCTGCCCAGTCACGGGTGATGGGAGCGCCGCCAACCATAACCTTGATCTGCGGGCGCAGCCCTTCTTTATCCATCTCTTCGATCACTTCACGCTGACGTACCATGGTGGTCGTCAATAAGGCGCTCATGCCGATGATGCTGGCGTTGATCTCAAGCGCTTTGCCGATGATCTTATCCGCCGGTTGATCCACACCCAGGTCGGTCACTTCAAAGCCGGAGGCGCTTAGCATGGTGCCGACAAGGGTCTTGCCGATCTCGTGAATGTCACCTTCTACCGTGGCGAGCACAACTCGTCCCATGGTCTCGCGGGCTTCACCGAGTTTGAGCAATTCCGGTTCGAGCGTAGCAACCGCCGCTTTCATGGCTTCACCAGCCATCACCAACTCAGGCAAGAATGCTTCACCGGCACCAAATTGATCGCCGATGTAATTGACGCCAATAACAAATCCTTTTGTGATCGCATCCAAGGGCGGAACGTTCATTTCAATGGATTTCTTCGCGAGCTCCACAGAAATATCCGAGTCGCCTTCAATAATGCTTTGAGCCATATCCTTATATAATTTCTCAAGTTCTTCCGACATACTGCCTCCTGAATTATTTTGTTTTTTTGATCAAGTGCGAAACTTGTTTTTCTTTTTCTCTAAGTAAATTCGCCGGGATGTTTCGATAGGTTTCCAGCCAGCGACCTGATTCCATTACATGTTCAAGCGAAACCTTCACAGCCTTATCCGCGTCACGCTTCTTAAAGGCTTCCATCATTGACGCGTGCTCGTCATGAGTCTGCGCCACACTGCTAGAGACCAGCTCCGGTTTTCGGTACAACGCTTCATACAACAACCAATCTGGAAAGGCGTTCGAAACGATGGCATATAGCTGTATCAGGAGATCATTTCCTGAAGCGGCTGCCACCGCGGCATGGAACTGGCGGCTCAGTTGACGTTCCTGCGGCATTTCGCTTAACTCCACATGCCGATCCATTTCTGCCATAATGGCTTCAAGCTCCGCGATCTGTTCCGGGGTGATATTTAATGCCACCTCTTTGGCGATCATCGCCTCAAGGATCAAGCGCATGCCATACGCTTCCACAATATCCTTCTCAGACATTTCACGAACGCGCACGCCACGGTATGGCACCCGTTCGGCGATACCTTTTGCCACCAAAAGATCCAACGCCTCGCGGACGGGAGTCATACTGACGCCCATTTGACTGGCAATATCCTCTTGTCGAAGCCAGTCGCCGGGCGTATATTTACCCGCGATGATCTGACGATGCAACGCATCGTAGATTTCTTCCTTTAGAGGTTTGTGGGTGAGTTCTTTTATTGCTATTGACGGCATGATTGTATATTATATATAATCCTAGTCGATTTCGGAAGTGCCGCGTGTCATGTAAATTACATTCGGTTATACTCAAATTCTCGGAGCATTCATGCCTGAAATTGATCTCTCCCCATTACAACCTGCACTCGAAAAGTATGTTCCCATGGGCCGCTCGGGGCTGTTACCAGCCTTGCATGCGGCTCAAAATATTTATGGCTGGTTACCCGAACCCGTGGCTGCCGAAGTCGCCAAAACCTTGCGCGTTCCGCTTGCGGATGTGCATGGCGTCATCGAGTTCTATGCCATGTACTACAACAAACCGACCGGCAAAAATGTGATCCGCGTCTGCGCCGACCCGGCGTGTGGATTAAAAGATGGGGATGGACTCCTAAAGCGGCAATGTCAAAAATATGACCTGGAAACGCATCAGACTCACCCAGAGTTGGATCTCACCATTGAGCCGAGTCCATGCCTGGGGCTGTGTGACCAAGTACCGGCGATGTTGGTGACGAAGGGCAACCATGCCCTCGAAGACTTTGGCGTAGACAAAGCCTATCGTCCCAAATCTCCCGTTGGTGGGACGCTTCGTCTGCTGACAAAAAATTGCGGCGGCGAAACAACTTCCCTGAAAAAATATGGCGAATATACCGCCTTGAAAAAAGCCAAAGCCATGAGTCGCGAAGAAGTTGTGAATGAGATTAAAGCTTCCGGCTTAGTCGGACGCGGCGGCGCAGCATTCCCTGCTGGCATCAAATGGGAAGGTGCGCTCAAAGCGGAAGCGGATCAAAAATACGTCATCTGCAACGCGGACGAATCCGAACCAGGCACGTTCAAGGATCGCATCTTGTTGCTCGATGATCCGCATAAAACGATAGAAGGCATGTGCATCACAGCCTATGCCATCGGTGCGACCAAAGGGTACATTTATATTCGTGGGGAATATCCGTATATTGTCCCTGTTTTGGAAAACGCAATTCAAGAAGCCAAAACAGCAGGCTATCTTGAAAACTTTGATATTGAAATTCGCGTTGGCGCGGGTGCCTATATTTGTGGCGAGGAGACCGCGCTGTTCGAATCCATCGAAGGGAAGCGCGGTTTTCCGCGTGTGAAGCCGCCCTTCCCGACAACATATGGGGTGTTCGGCAAACCAACTGTCATTAACAACGTTGAAACTCTGTGTAATGTACCGCTCATTCTTGAGATGGGTGCAGTGGAATATCGCAAGATCGGCACCGAGAAATCGCCCGGACCAAAACTGTTCTGCTTATCGGGCGATGTCGTCAAGCCCGGCTTGTATGAAGTCGCATTCGGCGCGACCTTGCGCGAAGTGCTTGACATGGCAGGTGGAGTAACAGACGAGAAAAAACTCAAATCCGTTCTGTTCGGCGGTGCGGCAGGAGCCTTCGCTACCTCTGAGCATCTCGATGTGAAAATGACCTTCGAAGATTTACGGGCTACTGGTTTGCCGCTTGGCTCTGGTGTGGTGATGGTCTTCGATGAAACCCGTGATATGGTAGATGTTTTGAAACGGCTCGGACACTTCTTCGCGCATGAATCCTGTGGCAAATGCTATCCCTGCCAAATGGGAACTCAACGCCAACGAGAGATCCTTGACCGCGTAGCGGAAGGAAATGTTCAGGCCGGTGATTTCGTCCGCTTACAAGATGTCGGCTGGACGATGACCGATGCTTCGTTATGCGGTTTAGGTCAGACCGCTGCGAGTGCGGTTCTCTCCGCAATGAAATTGTGGCCCGAGTTATTCAGCGAAAAGCAGGTGAGCTCATGACAGTCACATTTGTAATGGATGGCAAGGAAGTTACCGCGCAAGATGGTCAGACATTGTTAGATGCAGCCCGCGATAACGGTATCGACATTCCCACCATCTGCTTCCACGAAGCCACCACAGCGAATGGACTTTGCCGCATGTGCGTCGTCGAAGTGGAGGGGCAGAGAGTGCTCCAGCCTGCGTGCATCGTCAAAGCGGGAACCAACATGAAGGTCCAGACGCGAAGCGAGAAAGTCATCCGCGCGCGCAAGACCATTCTCGAAATGCTCGCCTCCACCATGGACTTATCCGACGCGCCCGATATCCTGACGATGATGGACGAATACGGCGCGAGCCACGAACGCTTCCCCGATGCCGAGCGGCGCGAGTCAGATGTCAAAGACGACAACCCAATGTACATCCGCGACTATTCGAAGTGTTTGCTGTGTTGGCGCTGCGTGCAAGTCTGCGCGGAGGATGCGCAATATACCTTTGCCATCAATTTTGAAGGGCGTGGCTTTGAAACGCAGATCGCTACGTTCTTCGATAAGCCCATTCCTGAAACGACTTGTGTGATGTGTGGTCAATGTGTGGGCGTCTGCCCGACCGGCGCATTGAAACCCAAACGCGAATTTTTATTGGAATCAGGAAAATCGCCTGCTGAAATTAGCGTTATGAATACAGGCAAAAAACAGAGGAAGCCGCGATGATCAAATCAGACCGAGTGACCACAACGACTTGTCCGTATTGTGGCGTGGGCTGTACATTGCAGTTACACGTCAAGGATGATTTTATTTACAAGGTGACCAGTCCGTTCGACTCGCCTGTCAATCATGGAAATTTATGTGTGAAGGGACGTTTTGGCTACGACTTTGTCTATCACCCCAAACGTATTACGACTCCACTTGTACGTCGTTATTTGCTGGAAGGCAAACCGAAACCCGAAGGACGCGAGCAAGTCTTTGCCGTAAGCGTGGATGGAAAACCGATTCCTGATTCCAAAATCTCGAATGACTGGGATTGGCTCGAAACCGATTGGGACACCGCCCTGAACTTCGTGGCGGATAACCTCACGCGTATTTACAAACGTGAGGGTTCAGATGCAATGGCGGTCTATTGCTGTGCCAAAGCCACCAACGAAGATAATTATCTTTTGCAAAAAATGTACCGCGCTCTGTTTCGCACCAACAACGTGGATCACTGCACGCGTTTGTGTCACGCAGGTTCTGTGGTTGCACTGCAACAGGCGGTTGGTTCTTCTGCCATGAGCAACACGGCAAGTCAGGTCGTGATGAATGATGTATTTATTGTGACTGGCTCGAACACTTCTGAGAACCATCCCATCATTGCATTACAGATGAAGGAAGCGGTTCAAAAGCACGGCGCGAAGATGATCGTGATCGACCCGCGCCGTATTGATTTAGTGGATATGGCAGAGATGTGGCTGCCGCTCAAGCCCGGCACAAATGTGCCCGTCTTCACTGCCATGGCGTATGTGATTGTTGAAGAAAACCTTGTCAATCACGACTTTATCAATGATCGCACCGAAGGTTACACCGAATTCCTTTCATCGCTCGAAACCTTTACCCCTGAATATGCCGAAGAAATTTCCGGTGTACCTGCCGAAGATATTCGCAAAGCGGCACGCTTGTATGCCAATGCTAAAAATGCGGCGATCTATTGGGGCATGGGCATCTCTCAGCTTTCACACGGCACCGCCTCCGCACTCGCGTTGATCAATCTCGCGTTTCTCACGGGTCATATTGGGCGTGATGGCACTGGTTTGAATCCCTTGCGCGGGCAAAACAACGTGCAAGGCGCAAGTGACATGGGCGCGATGCCTTTCCATTATCCCGGCTACATGCGCGTGGATAATCCTGAAAACCGCGCCAAATGGGAAAAGACTTGGAACATCGAAGAAGGCGGCTTGAGCCTCAAACTGGGTCTCACCACCACCGAGATTCTCAGCCATGCACACGAAGGCGGCATCCGTGCACTGTACATCATGGGCGAGAACCCGATGATGTCTGAGCCGAATCTCAATGAGACGCGCAAACACATGCAGCATCTTGAGTTTCTTGTTGCGCAGGATATTTTCATCAACGAGTCCGGCGCGTTTGCGGATGTCTTCCTGCCCGCCACGCCCTTCGCTGAAAAAGATGGCACCTTCTCGAACACAGATCGACGCGTGCAACGAGTCCGCGCCGCGCAACCGCCACGTGGACAAGCCCGCCCCGACTGGCAAATTCTGTGCGACTTGGCACTCCGCCTCGAATCTCGACTTGGGCTTGCCACTGCCCATTGGACCTATTCCAACCCCGAAGAAATCCTGCGCGAGATGGCGAGTGTCAATTCTGATTATGCTGGCATCACCTATGATCGTATCGACAAAGTCGGTTTGATCTATCCTGTGCCGACGATGGACCATCCCGGCACGCCAACCCTTTTCAAAGAATCCTTCCCGCGCGGACGCGGCAAGTTCCATCAACTGGAATACATCCCAGTAATGGAAGAACCCAACGATGAGTATCCCTTTATCCTTACGACGGGACGTTTACTCGAACACTGGCATGGCGGCACCATGACTCGCAATTCTGCGCTGAATGAAATTTACCCCGAAGCACGTGTGGAAATTCATCCCGCCGACGCCGAGATCCACGGCATCAGAAACGGCGACCCGGTCAAGGTCCAGAGCCGACGCGGAGAGATCATCGTCCGCGCTACAGTAACAGAGAAAACCACCGTGGGCGTTGTCTTCCTTCCCTGGCACTTTGCAGAAGCTGCCGCAAATCTATTGACCAATGACGTGCTTGACCCACAGGCAAAAATACCTGAATTCAAGGCATGTGCGGTACAGGTTTTCCCGGCAAGGGAAAGCGACCTGCCGAACCCCGAAGCAGTCGTGACCCGAGGGCGGTATTGATCCATAAGAAAGATTTTCAAAGACGGCGTAACTGCCGTCTTTTTATTTATCGCCTGCCTTGTTAATGAATTGAAATGGTTGTGCGGGCATTCTAAAGTAAAATTTAAACCTATGACCTCGAACCCATTCGCCCCTGCAAACGTACCGATCGCCCGCGAAATTCGATTGAGAATGATCCGTACGATCATTGTGGGTTTGATGGTCTTTAGTCTTTTATTCATTTCTGGAGCACTTCTAGCATTTCATGAAATTCTGACTCGTTCACTGACATTTGGCGTTGGGGTGGTGGTGGTCGGTGTGGCGGCGCTGGTCCTGCTTAATAAAGGCTATGAACAATTACCCTCAATTTTAGTTGTAACCTTTCTTTGGCTGATAACGTTTGTAGGTGCATTAACGAACGGTGGGTTGCATGCTCCCATATATATGGGCAGTCTGATCGTTATCCTGACTGGTTGGGCACTAGGCGGAAAACTGGGTGGGCAGATCGCGATCATTGCCTGCCTGATTTCTAGTGGCATTCTCTATCTAGCAGAGATCAACGGAATGCTTTCAGAGCGGGAAGAATATACGCCATTGACGCTCTTCGCCATTTATATTTTCTTCCTGGCAGTTGTTTTTTTATTTCAACGCGCTCAGGAAGCGATTCTGACCGATGCACTGACGCGCGCAAGAAATAGCGATGAACAATATCGCTCGCTGTTGGAGAATATTCCAGTCATTACTTATATTAATGACCTTTCAGGAAGTGCATTAACTATTTACGTCAGCCCACAGGTGGAAGGTTTAGTCGGCTATTCACAGCGGGAATTAATGGAAGATCCGCTAATGTGGACAAAGCTCATTCCCTCAGAGGACTTGCCAAGTGTGACTGCCGAAGTCCTTCGTACGACCGAAACAGGTGAGCCCTTCAATATGGACTATCGCCTTATTGCAAAAAGCGGTGACACGATCTGGGTGCGAGATGAAGCCCGCTTGGTTCACGACCTGGATGGGAAGCCTCAATATTGGCTTGGTGCGTGGACGGATATTACAAACCGTAAAACAGCCGAACAATTCCGCGAAGAAACGGTTGGCGACCTGACCGCCCGCACCATGCAATTGATGACCGCCAGCGAAGTCTCCTCTGCGGCGGCATCGATCCTTGAATTAAATGAGTTACTGCCCAAAGTGGTTGAGCTGATCCGCGCTCATTTTGATTATTACTATGTATGTATATTCCTTGCCGACTCAAAAAATGAAAAAGCAGTCTTACGTGCCGCGACGGGGGAAGTTGGTGAAACGTTACTGGCAGCGGGGCATGCTCTCCCGATCGGCAATTCTTCCATGATCGGTTGGAGTATTGCCAATGATCAGGCACGCATTGCGCTCGATGTCGGCAAAGAAGCCGTCCGCTTTGTAAACCCTTTGCTCCCACTCACACGTTCTGAGATCGCCTTGCCTTTGCGCGCGCGTGGCATGGTGATCGGTGCCATGGGGATCCAGTCTGCAAAAGAGGCAGCATTTACCGAATGGGATATCAATGCCTTGCAAACCATGGCAGATCAAGTCGCTATTGCCATTCATACTGCACGTCTGTTTGATGAGCGCACCAGCTTGCTTCGTGAAATGGAAACAAAAAATGCAGAACTGGAACAATTCACCTATACAGTTTCGCATGACTTGAAATCTCCACTCGTGACGATTCGCGGTTATTTGGGATACTTACGCAGCGACGCAGAAAAAGGGGATATGACCCGCTTCGACCGTGACCTGGAGCGGGTGGTGAAATCCACCCAAACGATGCAGAAGCTGTTGCAAGATCTGCTCGAACTCTCACGGGTTGGCAGAGTCATCAACCCGATAGAAAAGATTTCCTTTGGAGAGCTGGCTGAGGAGACAGTCAACCTGATCATGTCGCCTGGGCAACAGAAGAAAATCCCCGTTTACCTTCAGTATCCATTTCCTGATGTTCGAGCCGATAAGACCCGCATGATCGGCGTCTTGCAGAACCTGATCGCCAATGCGATTAAGTTTATGGGCAAACAGGAATCCCCGCATGTCATTATCGGCGCATCTGGGATGGACAAAAACGGATATCCTATTTTTTTTGTTCAAGATAATGGCATCGGGATAGACCCTCAATATCATGAACTTGTTTTTGGATTATTTAATCGTCTAGATTCCTCTACAACCGGCACTGGCATTGGGCTTGCACTTGTTAAACGCATTATTGAGACCCATGGAGGGCGCGTATGGGTTGAATCAGAAGGACATAATCACGGGTGTACTTTCTATTTCTCGCTTCCCCCCGCAGTATAAATTCCAACCAACTTATGAGTCGCCCATATACCATCCCTCTGACTGAAATTCGCCGTGAGCATGAAGTGATGAGATCACGCTTCATTGCCACGCTCGCACCTGCTTTTTCCATCGACGAAGCGCGGACTTTCATGGCTCGCATTCGCAAAGAATTTGCCGATGCAAGTCATAATGTGCCTGTGTACATTATTGGCGGTGGGAATACAGTCACAGAATATTTTTCCGATGACGGCGAACCATCTGGCACCTCTGGCAAACCTGCGCTGACGGTTTTACGTGGCAGTGGGCTTGGAGATGCTGTTCTCGTCATCACCCGCTATTTTGGCGGGACCTTGCTCGGCACGGGCGGATTGGTCAAAGCCTATACCGAAGCGGCGCAATCCGTCGTTAATGTGGTGGAACATGGGCGGCGTATTTCTGTTCATGTGGCATTGGTGGCGATCCCATATAATTTTCTTGAACGCCTGCGTTTGCTCGTCTCAAAAAATCATGGCAAGGTCTTGGGTGAAGATTTTGCAGGAGATATTACGCTTACGCTTCAATTCCCAGTGGCGGAGTATGAAGCCTTTCAAGTGGACGTACGTGAACTATCTGCAGGGAAAATTCAAGCGGAAGTGATCGAGACAAAGGAAGAGATCGTTAAGATCTAGTTCGGCTTTTTACAACTTCTTCATAATCTATTCGCATTTTTATCACCTGGAAAAATAGAGTTTCTATAGAATAGGCGACAGTCACTGAAATAGTGGCTGTCATTTTGTATATTGGAGAATATATGTCTACTTCGAATCGCACGAAACTATTGCTGGATATTGTCACCTTTCTAGCTTTCCTTATCACGATGGATCCACACTTTAGCGGGCTTGCTATTCATGAATGGCTGTCGATTGCGTTGGCAGGAACCATCGTCGTTCATCTACTACTAAACTGGGATTGGATCGTGAACGTGACCAAACGTTTGTTCATCAAAGCGACAAATGGTGCTCGAGTTAATTATGTGCTGAATTGGCTGCTGTTCATTGATGGCATCCTCATCATGGTATCTGGCATCTTGATCTCTGAATCAGCCATGCCTGCATTGGGAATTGCCCTGCCGTTGAATTTCGCATGGCGCAGACTGCACGATATATCAGCCAATTTGGCGTTGCTCATCATGGGTTTGCACCTTGCCATGCATTGGAATTGGATCGTAACCACTTTCAAACGAGTGTTCTTGAGTGGTGGGAAAAAGACGGCGGCTGTCGCTGTGGAACAGGAGGCATAACATGAAAACTCTCTTGCGCGTTCTGATCATTTTAGTTGTCGCCTCCCTAATTAGCGGATTAATGTACGCGGCTGTGAATGCCTCGAGTTCATCAAACGGATCGTCGCTTGATGGAGGACGTCCGAGCGGACAATTCCGCCCGGATGGTGATGAGGAACATGAAGAACGAGGCGAGCGCGGGGGCTTTGGTTTCCCTGGCGGCATCATTAAGGCGCTTGCGTTGATGTCAATTGCGGGTGGAATTTACTCAGTCATTGTATGGACTAGGAAGCAAGCCAAACGGGCTGCCGCACGATAGACAAATTTAAAACAAAAACTCACCTACATAAGGTGAGTTTTTGTTTTAAAGAATATTTACCCAGCCGGAAGCTCGATCACTACTCTCAAGCCTTTGCCTTTTTCGCTCTCTGCCCAAATGCGCCCGTTATGCATCTCAACAATAGATTTGGCAATCGCAAGCCCCAAGCCAGAACCACCGTCGTTGCGGTTGCGAGATTCGTCTACGCGGTAGAAGCGATCAAACAAATGCTGGGCTTCTTCGGAGGAAACGCCTTCGCCGCTATCTTTAACTGAGAGTTGGATCTTGTTTTCTGCAGCTTGAGTTTTCAATTCCACGCGCCCGTCTTCGGGGGTGTAACGCAGGGCATTATTCAAAATATTATTGATGACTTGAGTAAAGCGGCTTGGGTCAAGATTCGCTTTCAGAATACCCGAAGCAAGCTCCAGATTAAGGGTGATGCGTTTTTGAGTAAAGAGAGTCAAGTAATGGGTGTGGACATCTCTCATTAAGTTATTCACATCCACAGGTTGGAATTCCACTGCCAGTTCACCGGCATCGGCAAGCGATAAGGTGCGCAGGTCGTTGACGAGTTGCTCGAGTCGTTCGGCTTCTTCGCGAATAATCTCGAAGTTCTCGCGTGAAGGTTCGAGTACACCATCTTTAACGCCTTCTGCATGCCCAAGGATCAGGCTGAGCGGAGTGCGCAGTTCATGAGCGATATCGGCCGTCATTTGTTTGCGCAAATTGAAGGAACGCGCGAGGTCAGTGCTCATCTTGTTAAACGATTGTGCCAGGTCACCGATCTCATCGCGTGAGCGTACTGGCACTTGTTGACTGAGATCACCGTTCGCCATGTTGTGGGTGGCTTGGGTCAATTCACGAATGGGACGTGTAATGCTGCGCGAAAGCAAAATGCCAAGGATCAGCGCCAGCATAAATGTGCCAATCGCACTGAAGAAAATGGATCTGTTCAGCCTTCGTAAAAATTCATAATCAACCGGGCTGCGGTTGAGCGGCGCTTCGATGATGAGAATGCCCGCAGTTTTGCCATTCACATTTATCGGCGTGCCACTGGCAAGCTCTTCGGCGCTGCACCTTTCTTCCGTGGTGCGCCCGCCGCCCGCCACGATTACCTCGCCATCTTCATTGACAATATAGAATTCCAGCCCGCGGTCGGGTCCATGATCTTCTCCATTATGCTCATATCGTTCAAATTCCTCTTCAACATCATCCCACGTTTGGTTGCTTTGGTAATACCAGGTAAGTTCTTCTACTAATTCTTCTTGATAGCGGTTGTTGATAAAATTATCAAACTCGCGGTTTGCAGTGACGCGCGTTAATAGCATCACAATGCCTGTGCTGATGGCACTGATCAGTAAGAATGAGAGAATTAGTTTTGTGGTTAGTTTCATTTTTATTTAGACGATAAACGATGGACGACGATTTGATGGTCTACAGTCCGCCATCCATTATGCTTTTCGCAGACGATACCCCACGCCGTACACCGTCTCAATATGAGTTGGTTTGCGCGGGTCGGCTTCGATCTTGGCACGCAAATTCTTGATATGCGTATCGATGGTGCGTTCATAGCCTTCGTAGCGCACGCCTTGGATCACATCCAGTAGGTCGAGGCGTGAAAAAACTTTACCGGGTGAAGTCATCAATGCTGCGAGCAGGTCGAATTCAGAAGGGGTCAAGTCAATAGCGAGATCGCGCACCAGCACTTCGCGTGATTCGTGATCCAGTGAAATATCCAACGCTTTAAGCGCCTTGCCCTTGGGTTCATTAACTCCTGCGCGGCGCAACACATTTCGAATGCGTGCCATCAACTCGCGCGGTTTGAACGGTTTGGTCACGTAATCATCCGCGCCGAGTTCCAGCCCGATAATCTTGTCATCATCTTCCACTTTCGCGGTCAGCATGATGATGGGCGTATTTCGTTCGGCTCGATGGGCTTGCATGAAATCAATGCCATTCATTTCAGGCATCATAATATCAAGCACAACCAAGTCAGGGTTTTCTGTTTGGGCAACGCTCAACGCTTCCCGTCCGTTGTATGCAGTGACTACATGGTAACCCTCTTGCTGCAAGTAACTTTGCAAAAGCGAGACCATGCGTCTTTCGTCGTCCACAATGAGGATAGTTTGCGGCATATTGCGATTATCTCATAAATGCTGTGAAGATATTATGTGGATTGAAAACACCCGCCTCTTTCAAGCCGGGTGTGGGTGTGGCGTTACGAACAGTGGACTACGCCTCGTCTTTTTTCTCTTCGGCTTCCGGTTCTACTGGTGCTGCTTCCTGAGCAACCGGTTGACGTGTATTGACGTTCACAACTCGCCAGCCGCTGCGCTTCAAGAAGGTGTAACCCAGCCAGATCAGCCCGCCAAGTACTGCCAGGCGCAACAGCCCGAAGATCGGACCGAAGAAGGAAAACCCGCCACGTCCACCGCCAAAGTCATGCCCACGGTTGGAGTGATGAGAGCCAGAGCCGTCATGCATACTGCCCAATCTCATGGCTGTGTCACTATTATCAAAGCCGCGTCCGTGATGGAACATGAAAGCCGTTCCGTCGCCAGTCAGGTTCGCGGACTGCATCACGCCGAAGCGAAACCCAGCCAACCCAACCCCGGCAAGCACGACTAAAGTAAGTATAACGGCGAGCACTCGCCAAATCCATTTTGTATTTTTCATGATGTTTACCTCCATTTTGTAAACTTGAATTCATTTTGCCATATAGGTATTTCAAAGAAATGGAGGAATTGTGTGTAAGTTGTGGGGAGGTTCTTTACGAATTACGCATCACGAAGTATGTACTTCGTGATGCGTAAAAAACTACTCATATGCCAGCGTATCTCGGACAGTCAAACTGGACGCGCGCCTTGCCGGGATTGCACTAGCCAGTGTTCCCAGTACGATGGTGAAGATCAGCCAGGCAAGCACGCCTGCACTTCCATAAATGGGCGGCATGGGGGCGGTTAAGATCGCCATACCTACACCAAAACATAAGACATTCGTGATGGGAATGGCAATCAAAATACTAATTGCCCAACTGAGGATGCCGATCACCATGCCCTCTGTGATGACAATCGACTGGATATCGCCATTGCTCGCGCCGATGGCACGCATCACACCAATCTCGCGAGTGCGTTCCAGCACATTGATGCTCATGGTGCCCATCAATCCCAGTCCGCCGACAAAGGCGATCAGCGATGCCATCACCAGCATGAAATAGACGAGGACATCCGTCTGCGCCTTTTGGTCGCGGATGAAGTCTGCGCCTAATTGGGTTGATTGGATCTGGATTCCACGTTCTTCGAACGCCGCCTGTAGCTGATCGTTGATGCGATTTTGGGTTAGTGAGTCGTGTTGGGATGTCACAACGCGGAGTGAATATGCCATCTCAGGTTGCCCAACCAGTACGCTCAAATATTCATAGTTTACATACAACAGCGGCGGGCTGACATTCCCGGTAATGCTGTAGGTACCAACGATATGCCAGATCGTATCTTTGCCATCGATCTCAATGGTCAATGTATCGCCAACCTTGAGGTCTGGGAAGATCTGTAGCAAGTGATTGCCGATCACAATCGCGTTTTCATCGCCAGGCTGTAACCAGCGACCTGATGTGATGATGGGGTCGATCAAGATCGAGGTCGAAGGAGGCGCGACGAATAATATCTGTGTGCCTGCTTCTTCTTCGTCTGATTGCAAAGTGCCGGTATATTCCAACCATCCTTCTGCACCTTCCACGCCGGGAATGCTCATGGCAATATTCGCCACTTTGTCGTATCGATATCCGCGGTCGAATGAGATGTTGATATCTGCCAGAAAATATCCTTGAATATCTTCGATCACCTGATCGAACGATTCCCATAAGTTGTAAACGGCGATGAAGACCGCCCCGCCCAGCACCAATGTGAACAAGGTTAGCCCTAGCCTTGTCTTGCGCCGAAACGTATTCCGCAACGAAATGCGGATCGGGCGTGGAATTAACACCGAAGACTTGTTAACCGAATCATCTTTGGGTTTGGCATTGCCACCCAAACCATAATCGCTGAGTGCCTCACGGACGGTGATCTTGACACTGTTATAGATCGGCAGGATCGCCGCCAGTACTGGAACCACGAGCGCCACAAGCACTTGCTGGATCAGCGTACTTGAATAGCCTTGATACGGTGCAGCGTGGAAATTCAACCATTGCGCCATGCCGCCGCCGATAGTTTTTGCCACGGCATTTGCCAGCGGAACTGCGAGCAGCAAGGAACCAACGCCGAAAGCAAGGATCAATACGAGATACATGCCGAAGATCTGCATGGTACTTCCGCCGGTTGCTTTCATGATGCCGATCTGGCGAGTATGCTGAGTCATCAGCGCCGTAATGGTATTAACGATAAGAAATCCACTCAACAATACTGTTAGATAACCAAGAACATTCAATACAAAGAAAACACCCTGCGTAATGCTGTATGCAAAATGATGTCCTGGCTGATAGACACTGACAAAATACACAGTCGCACCGGCACGTTTCAACTCATCTGCCACGGCTTGGGCTACGGTCGTTACATGCTCGGCATCGGTTTGCTTCTCTGAAACGCTGATCGAAAGCTGACCATAATTTTCAATATCGCCGCCCAGCCATTCGAGTGTATCTTTGGTCACATATGCATTGACTTGCTGCGCGAGGTTGTAAGGAAAGCCTGTCACTGCATGCATATATCCGCCAAGTTTGATCTCGCGTTTTTTACCGTTCGCAAGTTCGATCACTAAGGTATCACCAGGTTCATATCCCAATGAACTTGCGCTTGCATCGAGAATAGTCTCTTTTTCACCATACGTCGGGATGCTCGTTCCATCCAGTGCAGGTTTAAGTGTGTTCAACGTCAGAGTACTTGGGTCATCTACTGCTGTGAAAATAATATTTGCATAACTTCCATCTGCAAGCAAAATACGGGCATTGGTGTTTGAGAACCCTTCCACCGTATCCACACCGGGGATTTCCTTTGCTTTCTTTACCATATCATCATTCAAAGGGTACGCGTACACCTCCGCTTCAGATGGGTTGGCAGAAAGATAGTCCACATCCATACTTTCGTTCATGTATAGCCCCAAATTGCTGTTGAAGCCAACTGCAAAAGCGCCAACCGCAATGGTGACGATGGTCAACAAGGTGCGTCCGCGATTGCTCCAAAAATCAGCCCAGACTTTTTTCCAACGGCTGCCGATCATGATGAGACTCCCCGCCAGGATAGATTCTCACCGTTGTGTTTATTCGCCATTTGATTCAACGCCTCACGCGTAACGTCAGACTGATTCAGCAATTCTGAAAGCTGGTCATACCCGATGGCGAGCACTTCCACCGCAGAAGACTCGGAGGCGCGAATGGAAGCACGATGCTTCGTCTCGTGGAAAAACTCCATTTCGCCGAATACTTTTCCCGGTCCGAGTTGAAGCGCGATCACATCCGATTGATTCGGTCGCGGTAAAACCACTTCCACCGTGCCGTGTGTCACGATGTAAAACGCATCTGCATTGGTGCCTTCCGCAAGGATCATGGCTCCGGCTTCAAAATTCATTTTCTTTGCAGATTTACTCGCCTGCAAAAGTTGACCGTGACTGAGGGTGGGCATGGCTTTGGCAACATATTCGTTGACGATCTCTCCGTCCGCGATCAAGGCGGTGCGGTGTGTGCGTTTTGCCAGCCCGCTGTCGTGAGTGACGATGATAATGGTCTTGCCTTTTGCCACGAGGTCATTGAATAACTCAAAGACCGACTCTGCCGTTTTCGAGTCGAGATTGCCAGTGGGTTCGTCGGCGATCACAACTGGCGGGTCGTTTGCCAATGCGCGCGCAATGGCAACGCGTTGTTGCTGTCCGCCTGAGAGGGCGGTGGGAAGTTTATGCGCGTGGTCTGCCAGATCCACCAATTCGAGCAGGTCCATGGCGCGTTTGCGGCGCTCGTGCATGGGGTAGGTTCGGCAGAAATCCATGGGCAGCATGATGTTCTCAATGACTGAGATCATTGGCAGCAGTTGAAAGAATTGAAAAACGATGCCAAGGTTCTTGCCACGCCAGCGTGCCATTTGATTTTCATTCAGTCCATGCACGCCGGTGCCATTGACCCAGACTTCACCATCTGTTGGACGGTCGATGCCTGTGATCATATTCAATAGGGTGGTCTTGCCGCTGCCCGATTTGCCGATGATGCTGACGAACTCACCTGCTTCGATTTTTAGGTTCACGTTCTTAAGCGCTTGGTAATTCCCAACTGCGGTTTTATAAAGCTTATTGACCTGACTTAAGTCGATCATCGAACGCTTGTCATTGCTGCTCGTATCTATTTTGGGTTTGAAAAATGAAATTGCCATAAAAAACTCTTTCGTTCCCTAAAGAAAAAATACTTTTAGGGATGTATGCTATTCGAAGGTAACGACGGCAGTCATGCCCCAGCGCATCGACGGGTCGATGTCAGTCAAGAGAATGGCAACTTCATAGACAACATCGCCTTGATTTTCTGAAAAATCTTGACTAATCGAAAGAACATTGCCTTTGAATTCCATGCTCGCTAACGCATCTAATTTGACGGTGACAGCTTGACCTTCTTCAATATTGACCACATCGATCTCGGTCAGGTCACTAGTTTTCACAACCCATTTGGACGTGTCTGCAATGGTCACTACCGGGGTGCCTGTGGCTGCGTATTCACCAACTTGTAGATCAAGATTTGTAATCGTACCCGCATGCGGCGCGCGCAATTCTGCATTGGCAAGTACGGCTTGCAAACCGGAATACGAGGCATCTTGTAAGGCATCGAAATCATTTTGAGCATTGGCGAGCCGTACCTGTGCATTCTGGAAATTCGTTTCCAATTCCAACCAGCGGATGGCAGTGCGATATAAATTCCAGGCGTTGTCTAATGCTTTTTTGCGGACCTTGGCAATTCCTTGGACAGGTTTATCTCCCTTTTCTTCCTCGTCTGTAAGTTTGAGCTTTTTTGCATCAAGATGACGATAGGGTTCAAAATTAGTCCGTTCTACATTCAACTTTTCCAACATAGCTGCCACGGCTTCGGGTGGAGTCATCCCATTGAACTGTGATGGGACGTAATAATCATCTAGTTTGCTTTGAGCAACTTGATATTCCTGATACGCTTCCGTTAATTCAAGTGACGCTTTTGCACGTGCATCTTCCAATGTCTGTGCTTCTTCCGATTGCACAGCGGCGATCACATCTCCCGTGGCGAGAGTGTCTCCTTCTGCCACATTGACTTCACTGACCAATCCGCTGGCATTGAGCGAAACCTCAATAAAATAGACCGGTTCGAGTTTACCTTCGGCGATGATGGTGTCATACGCTTCGACGATGGGCATGGGCGTGGCTTCGGGTGTTGCGGTGGTGGTTCCGCAGGCTGCGAGCGCCAGGGCAAGGATAAGAGTGATGATGATTTTTGGAGATTTCATGGCAATTTCCTTTGTAAACATATATGATTTATTTTGACAATGAGTAATAGGAAGTGTTCTATTCAACTCAACTTGGAGTTGTTGGTTTTCCTTGTTTATGTACGGAGTTTATTTTGATTGGTTGCGGGAATAAAAGAGCACAACCGTCATGGTTGTGCTCTTTGCGTATTGTTAACCTGTTCTTTACCCCATTCTGTAGAACTATTTTTCCAGCATCATGCTGGCTTCTTCATTCAACCAACGGCGACCGTCTCGGGCGAGCAGGTCGTAGCCTTCAGGGGGACCCCAGCTGCCTGGTTTGTAAACAGCTAACGGCGGAGTCTGATGCGTATCCCAAGTCTGCAAAATTGGGTCGATCAGTGACCAAGCGGTTTCCACTTCGTCGGCGCGGGTGAAGAGGGATGCGTCGCCTTGTAGGGCATCCAGCAAGAGGCGTTCGTAGGATTCGGGGATGGACGATTTGCCAAAGGCATCGTCGTAGTGAAATTCCATATCGACTGAGCGGGTTTCATTGACGGTGTCTGGCGCTTTGGCTTCAAAGCGCAGATGCACGCCTTCATCGGGTTGCAGGTAAAGCACAAGTATGTTTGGCTTCATGGTCTGCATAGGAAACATTGTTGTGGGCGGTTCTTTAAACTGGATAATAATCTGCGTTTGTTTCTCCGCGAGATTTTTTCCAGAGCGCAAATAGAAAGGCACGCCCTTCCAACGCCAGTTGTTGATGAATAAGCGCAGCGCCGCATAGGTGGGCGTAGTGGATTTTGGGTTGACCTTGTCTTCGTTTTTGTAGCCTTTGTATTGCGCACGCACCGTATTCGCCGCCACCTGTTCGGGCGACATGGGCTGGATGGCGCTGAGAACTTTTACCTTCTCGTTGCGCAAGTGACTGGCGCTGAACGAGGCAGGCGGTTCCATGGCGACCAGCGTTAAGATTTGCAGCAGATGGTTTTGGAACATATCGCGCAACACGCCGACGCCATCATAAAAACCGGCGCGGTGTTCCAAGCCGACCTTTTCTGATACGGTGATCTGAACATGGTCGATGTAATTGCGATTCCAAATGGGCTCGAAGATGGTATTGGCAAAACGTGTGAAGAGGATGTTCTGCACAGTCTCTTTGCCGAGATAATGATCGATGCGGTAGATCTGCTTTTCCTGTAACGCCTTATGGACTTGTTTATTTAAGTCTACTGCCGTGGCGAGGTCGGTGCCGAAGGGTTTCTCGAGCACCACGCGCCGCCAGCCGCCGTTCTCGTGCAGTTGACCGGTGGTATCGAGGTTGTCAATGATGGCGGGGAAGAGGGTGGGCGGTAACGCCATGTAAAATAGACGATTTGCATCTCCCTCTTCAGAAGCGGTCAAAGCTTCGCCCAGTTTTTTGTAGTCTTCTTGCTCGGTGTATTTGCCCGCCAGGTAATGCAAGTTGGGGGCGAAAACGTTCCAATCTTCGTCGCTGAATTCGTACCCAGCAAACTCTTTCACACCTTGATAGAGGTGCTCGCGGAATTGTTCATCGCTAAAGGCAGTTCCGCCGAAGCCAAAGATCTGAAATTTCTTCGGGGTGCGTCGTTTGCGAAATAAATTAAACAGTGATGGGATCAGCTTGCGTTGGGTCAAGTCACCGGAAGCACCGAAGATGACGATGGTAGTTAGTAGCCCGTTATAAAGTGGAGTATTCATAAAATGGTTAATGTAGAATGGTTAATGGATGTCTTATCCCATTAACCATTCTACATCCTTTTATTCAGCTTTCTTGATCGCGTGCCCGCCGAATTGATTGCGGAGCGCGGCGAGCATGCGGGCAGGGTAATTCTCTTCGTCACGGCTGGCGAAACGCATTTGTAATGCCAGCGTGATGACGGGAGCGGGCACGTCGAGATCAATCGATTCAAAGACCGTCCAGCGACCTTCGCCGGAGTCCGCCACCCAGGGCTTGATGTCTTTGAGTTCGGTGTCTTCGTCGAGGGCATTGGCGGCGAGATCGAGCAGCCACGAACGAACGACACTGCCGTGTTGCCAGATATGTGAAATCTGCGAAAGATCAAGCCCGAATTCTTTCTTGCCTTTCAAAATGCCAAAGCCTTCAGCAAAGGCTTGCATCAAGCCATATTCGATGCCGTTGTGGACCATCTTCACGTAGTGACCCGCGCCATGCGGACCGACGCGTCCCCAACCTAATTCTTTGCCGGGAGCCAGTGTTTCGAAGATGGGATTCAATTTCTGGGTCACTTCTTCCTTGCCGCCGATCATCAGGCTGTAGCCTTCGGTGAGACCCCAAATGCCGCCGCTTGTGCCGCAGTCGACAAAGTCGATGCCTTTGGCTGCGAGCATTTCGGCGTGCTTGATGGTGTCTTTGTAATTCGAGTTGCCACCATCGATGATGATGTCGCCTTTCTTCAATAAAGAGGCGACTTTTTCGATGGTCTCAGTGGTGGTGGCTCCAGCCGGAACCATGACCCAAACAACCTTGGGGGAGGAGCTTAGCTTGCCAACAGCTTCTTCCAGCGACGATGCGCCTTCTGCGCCATTTTTGATGGCAGCATCGACACTTTCCTTTGTGCGGGCGTACCCAACTACACGGTGTCCACCGCGGACGAGGCGTGTCGCCATGTTCAATCCCATTTTACCTAAACCAATTAATGCTAATTCCATTTTGTAAAACTCCTTTGGTTGTCAGACTTCCGAAGTCTTTAAAACTTCGGAAGTCTATTGATTTTAATTTAGTAATCTTCCCGCCGCTTCGTCGATCATCCAAATCAAATTTCCATTCACAGGTTGGATTCTCTGTGCGGGGTATAACTCGAGGTTTCTTTCGCCCTTAATGACGTTTCGTAACGTCTCTGCCTTGCCTGCACCAGTGACCAAAAACCAAATCTCTCTGGCTTGATTGAACACCTTGGGGGTCAAGGAGACACGGTTAGCGGGGCGATCTTGATAATGTGCCGTTACTGCAATGGTTGCTGAGTCTATTTCAACTTGAGAACCGGGGAAGAGGGACGCGGTGTGACCGTCATCGCCCATGCCGAGCAACACGAGGTCGAAGCGCGGGAAGTCGAAGGGCGCTTCAGCGAGTCCGCTTAGGGTGTGGGCATAGGCTTGGGCAGCTGAGGCAGGCTCCAGTTCCGATTCGACGCGGTGAATGTTCGTCGTCCCAATTTTGTCGAAAAAGATTTCACGCATCACGCCAAAGGTATTGCCGGGGTCATCCACGGGCACGCAGCGTTCATCGCCCCAGAAAAAATGCACATGTGCCCAATCCACTTTTTCATTCGCAAGCCGTGCGTATAATTTCATGGGGGTGCTACCGCCGGAAAGTGAAACGAGAAAACGACCGCGTTCGGCGATGGATTGTTTGGCAAGTGCGGCAAATGCCTCGGCTGCGGATTGGCTTAATTCGTCGCTATCTTTGAAAATTTTGATGGACATAATTTGCCGATTGTATCTCAAATGATAAAATTTGACGGATGAAAACGATCAACCTCAAAAAACTACAAACGCTTCGCACGCGGACCTTCAACCTGCCGCCGCAAAAACGGGTTTCGACTCCCGCTGCAGCATTGTCGTTTGTCAACAAGCGCGGCTTTACTTATTTCTGGCCCATCAAAGGCATTGACCTACCCTCGTTATGGACGGCAGTCGCTGGCGATAGACCGGTTGCAGACAAGCACGATGACCCAGGTCACATCACGTGGGGCTGGAAGGATGGCGCGCTCGATAAAAAGATCTGGTACTACGGAAAAATATTACGCGGCAAGGCAACCATGATCTCGCTTGAAATTGCGCCATATTTTTATGCCCTATCTGAAAATTACGGCTCGCCCGAAGAGGATTATCTGATTGCCTATCAAGCGGGACGCTTGCCTCAGTCTGCGAAGCAAGTATATGAAGCCTTGTTGGATAAAGGTGCGATGCATACGATTGACCTGCGGAAAGAGTCGAAACTCACGAATGCCAAAGATTCAGAATTCAATAAAGCATTGGAATATTTGCAGCGTGATTTCAAGATTTTGCCAGTGGGTGTAGCACAAGCAGGCGCATGGAAGTATTCGCACATCTATGCCATTACCACCAGTCACTTCCCTGAGCTTTCGGAGCAGGCGCGCAAGATCAGCGAGTCGCAGGCACGGGCAAAATTGCTTGAGTTGTACTTTGATATGGTGGGTGCGGCGCAAGTCCGTGATGTGCAGAAGTTGTTTGGGTGGGGGAATGAGGTGGTGAAGAAGGGTATTGGGAAATTGGTGGATGCAGGTAAATTGGTTTTAGCGGATCATCCCAAAATTTCGGGGGAATGGCTAACGCTGAAGGAAATGACATGAAAAAAGTAAATTATGAAGTTCTTGATATTCAAATAAAAGATATTAGCGAAGCAATTATTGGTAGGGATATTTTCTATAAATGCGAAATTTGCCAGACGATTATTCCATCAACGCCAAAGGATAATGCTTATTGTTCTTGTTTAAATATTAATATTGATAAGGATATGCATCGTATGTATGTTAAAGATAAATCAAAGTTTTTAATTCTTAGGAAGATACCCTGAAAATCATCAGACCTCGGAGGTTAAAAAAACCTCCGAGGTCTTTTTTCTAGTTCACTGAAATCACCACATTCCCCGTATTTCTCCCTGATTCATAATATCGATGCGCTGCGGCAGTTTCTTCGAGCGGAAAGCGTTTGTCGATCACGGTCTTGAATTTCCCAGCTTCCACAAGCTCCTTGATGAAATTGAGATCATCTAGATTTTCGGAGGAGAATGTACAAATCACTTTCTTGCCCGTTGACTTGGAAGTCTGCATCATTTGAATCAGTTGTTTTACTTTGAAACTGGCATAGAGGTGAATGCCAGTCGGGGTAAGTGAGGATTGGCTTTTATCGAATGAACTTTTCCCGAGAATATCATAGATCAGATCGTATTTTTCACCATTTTGGGTGAAATCTTCTTTGGTGTAATCAATAACTTTGTCCGCGCCGAGAGCTTGGACGAACGCTAGTTTTAACGTGCTGCACGCACCAGTCACTTCTGCGCCGAAGTATTTAGCAAGTTGTACCCCCGCCGAGCCGATGCCACCCGAAGCGCCATTGACTAGAACTTTCTGCCCGGGTTGAATATTCATCTTCTTGAGGTGACTCAGTGCCGTCAATGCGCCATAGGGGATGAGCGTTGCTTCTTCAAAGCTCATGTTCTTTGGCTTATGCGTGACCAGTCCGATTTCGGGCATGCAGAGATATTCCGCATATGCGCCGAATAATGGTCCGCGATAGCCGAAGACCTCGTCACCGACTTTGAGGCGTTTTACTTCCTTGCCAATGGCTTCGATCACCCCAGAGAATTCACTGCCGAGAATATACTTTTTCGGTTTGCGGATGCCAAACTCCATCCGGGCGGGGAGCAGCAGGAGACCTGGCATGTTGAATTCTTTCGTTGTTACGCTCCCGAAGCGTCGCGCCAGCGTGTCTCCATAGTTGACTCTCGTAGCGTGGATGCGGATCAAGATCTCGTTATCTTTCGGCTCTGGTTTAGCGATTTCTCGTAATTGTAGAACATCGGGGGAACCATATTCAGTATAAGTAATGGCTTTCATTGTATTTTCCTTGTTTGATTTCTTGTAAGATTATTATCGCCATGCTTCGAGCACAGCATTTCTTCCGTTATAACGGACTCGGCAACCCCGCGGGCGGATTGAAGCCTTTCACGATCAGCCAGATGCCCATGAAGATTTCATTTAAGATCATAGGCAGCGCAAACATCAAACTTATACCTATTCCGATTTCCAAGCCGAATATGGATAGCAAATTCAATGTCAGAATCAACACTGTGGCAACGCCGCCCCAGACCGATATAAAGCGCGGCAAGAGTTTTGATTGATAAAGCAACGTGTAGAGCAAAAAGGCTCCCAGGCAAAAGAAGACGGGAATCAAGAGGTTGGTCACGCTCGCACGTTCTGCAATGGACAATACTCTTGCCATTTGAATATCTGCTCCAATCGCCCCAGCGCTTGAATACGCCTGGCTAAATCTGATCAGCGATAACGGACTGATAACAATCACACTGCAAAATACCGCTTCTACAATTCGAAGGCTGAGGTAGCCAGTCGCAAGGGTTTCATTTTGTCGCTTCAATATCATAAACATCAGGGAGCCAATTCCAATCACGGCAATCGCATTGACCAATTCGAGCAGCACCCCAACCACCAACAAAGTTTCATTTTCAAGAATAGAAGTGAAGGTATTGGGTGCAGATAGCACCGACTCCACTAAACCACCGCCCACAAGGCTCGCTATCATGGCGGTGAGAAATAATATCCCTACGATTACGGCGGTTTTTTTGCTCGTGTTCATTTTGTATCTCCTTCCAGTTCATATGAAAATACTTCTTGTAGGGGCACACCGAATGCGAGTGCAATACGGAACGCCAATTCCAGAGAGGGGGCATACTTACCACCTTCAAGCGCGATGATGGTTTGGCGCGTCACACCTGCTTTTTCCGCCAGTTGCTCTTGGGTCATTTCGTTGTTACTGAAACGCAATTTGCGGATGTTGTTGCGGACTTGTCGCTTCTCCATGTCACAGCCCTCGACGGTAGAGAGTGATCTGGGCAATATCCCCGACGATCTCAGCGAGGATGCTGAAGACGAAGATCAAGCTGATCATCATCAGAGCGGGTTGACCGAAAATGAAGGCAAAGATAGAGATCAGCACACCGACTGAAAAAATGATGTATGAAACGCGGACGCCTTTTAGCTCGATCAAGTTGTCACGTTCATCTGTGATGAAGCGCGGGTCTTCATATTTCTGCGACCGAATAGATTCAACGATGGTAAGCAGGATATTCGTCAAGATACTGCCGATGATGGTCACAAGGATATTGGCGCCGATCACAATTGCCCATAAGCCGTATAACGTACTCGCGATCCACTCGCCCGATTGAATGATGGGGAATAGGTTGACCAGATAGTAGACCATGATGAATAAATGGCTGACTAGCGACACGGTGATGTTTTTCTCTTGGTAGGACATTTTTTACTCCTGTATGCTTTAGTATTCATAATGTAAGCTATAACATACATTAAGTCAATACCTTTTTACACCAATTTTGGAAATTGATCCTTTCTTCTCATTTTATCTACTTGACAACAGTAAATAAACACTGTATATTTACACTGTAAGATAAAACAGGAGCCAAAATGGTCAGACCCAGCAAAAAAACTCAGATCCCCAATCTACAAGAAGCCATCAAAGACATGGCGTGGAAACAGATTGCCGAAACCGGAGCGTCCACACTTTCGTTGCGTGCCATTGCGCGTGAATTGAAGATCACCGCACCTGCCATCTACAACTACTTCCCAGACCGCGATGCGCTCGTCACCGCCCTGATTATCGATGCCTACACTTCTTTTGGAGATTACCAGATCGCCTCACGCGACGCTCAGACAGGGGATGACCTGGTGGGGCGTTTGCGTGCAATTGGCTTTGCCTACCGACAATGGGCATTGGATTATCCACAACGCTATCAGTTGATCTTTGGCACGCCCATTCCCAACTATCAAGCGCCGATGAGGGAAGTCTTGCCCTCTGCCGCACGCTCATTGAGTGCTCTCGTCAGCGTTATTGATGAATTGCGGATAGCCAACAAATTGCAAGCAGAAAATTTCCCCTCGATCCAACCTGGTTATGAACCGATGTTTGATGTTTGGCGCGGCTTCGCTGGCGATTATGAAATCTTCTCTCTTTCTGTTGCCATGATCATCTGGAGCCGTGTGCATGGGTTGGTTTCACTGGAAGTTTCTGGCAATATGCCGCCCTTCGGCGTAGACGGTTCCGCGCTTTACGCCTACGAAATCGCATCCATTGAAAAACAATTCATAAAGGAGTAAACATGAAAACGCTCATCCTTGATGGTTCCCATGCCAATGATGCTCTCAGTAGGCGGGTGGTTGCCAGCCTCGAAGCCAGCCTAAACAAGCGCGCTTGGGATGCTCAAACGATTGTCTTGCGCGAACAAAAGATCGGCAATTGTGCCGGAGATTTTTTCTGCTGGGTGAAATCACCTGGCGTATGCAATACCGACGATGACAATCGCATCATTGCCGAACAGATCATCCAAAGTGACCTCGTCATCTATCTCACCCCGGTCACGTTTGGCGGTTATTCCTCCGCCCTCAAACGCATGGTCGATCACCAAATCCAGAACATCGCTCCATTTTTCAAATCCATTCACGGCGAAACTCATCACCAAGCTCGTTACGACCGCTATCCCAATATCCTCGTCGTCGGGTGGATGGACGAACCCGACGCGCAAACTGAAGTCATCTTTCGCCATCTTGTCCAGCGCATGTCCATCAACATGAATTCAAAAACTACAGTGACAGGATTGGTAACCGGTCAACCCTCAGACTCTGATCTGACCTCCCAAGCCGAATCCTGGCTCGATGCGATTGCCCACGCTTCCTCCTCGCCCGTGCCTGCTCTGCCTTATCCAACTTTTTCTTCCACTGTTGCCGCTCCTATCAAACGCGCCGTTCTATTGGTTGGAAGTCCGCGCACGAAGAAAAGCACCTCTGCTTCATTGGGGGAGTATCTCTTTGAACAGTTGAACCAACGTGGTGTTGAGATCCAGACTTTTCATATCTACACCATACTTAATTCACCCGCCAAAATGGACAAGCTGTTTGCGGAACTCGACTCAGCCGACCTTGTCGTACTCGCTTTTCCTCTCTATGTGGATACACTTCCCGCACCGGTCATCACCCTGTTGGAACGGATCGCTATTCATCGCAAGACAAATCCCACTTCAGCGCGTTTTGCCGCCATTGCTAACTGCGGCTTCCCTGAGGCACATCACACTGACAACGCTCTTGCCATTTGTGCAGAGTTTGCCCGCCAGAACGGTTTAGGCTGGCTAGGCGGTCTTGCTCTTGGTGCAGGAGAAGGCATCGTTCATGGCACCCCGCTCCGAGATTTAGGCGGACGCGCAATTCCCATCAAGAAATCGCTCGAGTTGGCAGCCGAATCACTATTGCAGGGCAAGCCCATCCCGCAATCTGCTCGTAACCTGTTGGCAAGACCGATCATCCCTGCTTGGTTATATAAAGTGATGGGCGGCTTCGGCTGGAATCAGGCAGCAAAAAAATTCGGTGCCGAGAAAAAAATTCGAGCCACACCTTATCAAAAAGATTCAAACTAAAGGAGTTTAGAAATGTATACCGTATCCATTACCCGTCTTCGAGTTCGTTCCATTTTCTATATGCCGCTCTTCATGCTGCATGCCATGCGTACCATGACCCAGGCTCAAAAAGCCGACGGCGTGCAGGGCGTGGAAACCCGTTTTGAGAAAAATAATGTTGTGTGGACGAAAACTATTTGGGCAGACGAAGCAAAGATGAAAGAATATCGCAGTTCTGGGGCGCATCAGATCGCCATGCGTCTTCTTTCTGAAATTTGCAATGAGGCTTCTGTGGCTCGCTGGCAGCAGGCTGACACGCAACTGCCGACTTGGGAAGAAGCTCATCAACAGATGTTGATCAATGGCAAGTTATCCAAGGTTAAGCATCCTTCTACGTTGCAGACGGCTGGACATACTGCGCCTGAGATGATGCAATCGGGTTTCAAAATGCCCGCTCCGCCCGTGTAAAGAGACACAGCAGATGAATCGTACAAAAAATTGGGCGTTTGCCCACCCTGTTGCCAAACGCGTTCAGGATGGTTTCTTCGAGAATGACGGCATTCGCTTGCATTACGTCACGCTAGGAGAAGGTCCGCTGGTGGTCTTGATTCACGGCATTCCTGAGTTTTGGTATTCGTGGCGTCATCAGATTGAGGCATTGTCTGCGAATTATCAGGTGGTAGCAATCGACCAGCGCGGATTTAATGAATCAGGCAAGCCGCAAACCAAGGATGGTTATCGGGTTGAGAAGTTGGTGGAAGATGTCGTGGCGTTGATCAAGCATCTCGGACGGGAGCAGGCTGTGATCGTCGGTCATGATGCGGGGGCATGGACGGCGTGGCATTTCGCGGCGCAACATTCCGAGTTAACGAGTCAGCTTGTCATCCTGAGCGTTCCACATCCCAATGCGATGCGTGAAGAGTTGGCAGAACATGGCGTACAGCACGAGGCGAGTGAGTATGCGCGCAAGATGCAAGTTGAGAATGCGCGCCCAATGTTTCGCCCCTGGCAGATCGGGTTGTTGATGGATATGCCTGCGCTGCCTCTATATTGGAGCGCAGATCGCGGCACGGACCCTGATGCAATTACTTCGTTCTATCAGTTGAATTATCCGCGTGAGCCGTATGCGTTGGATGAAACCCTGCCGATCATTGAAGCGCCAACATTGGTCATTCATGGCAAGCGCGATAGATTTTTACTGGCGTCGGGTCATGAACATAATGCGCGCTGGCTCAAGCATGAGCCGAAGACCGTGATGTTGGATGCGGATCATTTTGTGCATCAGGAAAAGCCTGATGAAGTTAATAAGATCATTTTGGATTGGTTGAGATAAAGGAAAATAGAATGACTATAAATCATGTAGTTTTAGGAACGGGTGCGATCGGTCGCGCCATTATGAACGAACTCATCAAGCGCGGAGAATCTGTCCGCATGGTGAATCGCTCGGGCAAAATGGACGAAGCCCCTGCCGGGGCGGAGGTAGTGGCGTCAGATGTGTTCGATCCGACTAAGGTTAAAGAAGTGACGCGGGGTGCCAAGGTGGTCTATCAAGCCTCACAGCCGGAATACACTGAATGGCCCGAAAAATTCCCTTCCCTGCAAAAATCCATCATTGATGGGTTGACCGGAAGTAATGCCAAATTGGTGTTGGTTGAAAATTTGTACATGTATGGCGAGACAAACGGCAAGCCGCAGACCGAGGACTTTCCGCACAACGCGCATACACGTAAAGGCAAGGTACGCAGTGAGATCAGCAATGCCGCCTTCGAGGCACATCGCGCCGGCAAGCTGCTCGTGACGTCTGCGCGTGGGTCTGATTTCTTTGGTCCATGGGGGCTGCCAACAGCTGCAATGGGCGAGCGCACGTTTTATCCATTATTGCACGGGAAAGCCGCTGGTCTGGTTGGTAACGTCGATATCCCGCATACACACACCTACATCCCAGACTTCGGGAAGGCGCTGGTCATCCTTGGCGAACGCGATGAAGCGGATGGCAAGCCTTGGCACGTGCCAAATGACAACCCGAAAATCACCCAGCGAGAAATGTTGACCATGATCGCCGCCGAGATGGGCATTGAGCCGAAGTTCAGCGCAATGGGCAAAACGATGATGTGGATTGGTGGTTTATTTATTCCTGAAGCCAAAGAAACCGTTGAAATGATGTATGAATTTGAGCAGCCCTTCATCGTGGACTCGAGCCGTTTCGAGAATGCCTTTGGCATGAAAGCCACGCCAATGAAGGATGCCATCAAAGAGACCGTGGCTTGGTATAAGAGTCACCCCGAGAAAAAATAATCAAATAAATTAAAGGAGATTTATATGGCTATCATAAATTCGATCATGGCAAGCTTGCATCACATCGCTGCCTTCACGGTTGCGGCTTGTTTAGTGTATGAGTTCGTAGCGTATCGCAAGAATTTGACTGTTGCTGAAGCACGCAATATTCAGCGCGTTGATTTGGCGTATGGCATTGCGGCTGGTTTGGTCCTAGTCGCAGGTTTCTTGCGCGTGTACTTTTTTGAGAAAGGCTCACCCTATTATTTTGCCAATCACCTCTTTTGGACAAAAATAGTGCTGTTTGTGATTATCGGCTTGTTGTCGATTTATCCCACCATTCGTTATATCAAGTGGAATCCGGTGCTGGAAGCAAACAAGTCGCCTGAGATTCCCGACGCTGAGTATAAGAACATTCGCCTCTTGCTATGGTTGGAAATCATCGGTCTGATTTTGATTCTTTTTGCTGCCCCAGCCATGGCACGCGGACTCGGAATGTAAGTATGTATCACGCCATTATGCGTTCAAAGGTGCGCGAGATTTTCAACCAACTAAATCAAGGCAATTACGAACCGATTCTTGCCAGCCTCGCACCAACATTTGAACACTGGTTCATTGGCGAACACGCACTCTCTGGCTTACGGACTTCCCTGCCTGTCACGCGTAAATGGTATAAACGACTTTACCGAATATTTCCGAATATTCATTTTGACATCAAGAATATCGTAGTACAAGGCACGCCTTGGGATACCACTGTCTTAGTGGAATGGGACGATCATTACACCCTTCTCAACGGCGAGAAGCGAGCAAACCTGGGCATCCATATCATCCACTTGAAGTGGGCAAAAGCGGACTCGATCCGCATTCACTGTGACACAAAACTACTTCTTGAAAATTTAGCGATCCAGGCTCAAGGCGGTGCTGCAGAAGTTGCACTCCCGCCTTTGGTCGGGTAATTTCAGCCGTACAAAAGGCATATCTATCTGACTTTGCAGTACACTCAGGCAAAAGGAGTTCCCATGCTTGAGATCGCGATCATGCTTGAAGGTCAGAATGGATTGAACTGGGCGCGTTGGCAAACTATCGCCCGGCTTGTTGAAGAACTGGGGTTTGTCGGTTTGTATCGTTCCGACCACTTTACCAACATGAACCCGCCTGACAAAGACTCGCTCGAGTTATGGGTCTCACTGACATGGTTGGCGTCCAATACGAAGCGCATCGAGTTTGGTCCGCTCGTTTCGCCGGTCTCGTTTCGTCACCCCGCATTAACCGCACGCATGGCTTCCGCGGTTGACGATCTATCGAACGGACGATTGACTCTCGGTCTCGGTGCAGGCTGGCAGGAACGTGAGCATCACCTCTTTGGGTTCGACCTGTTGGATGCGAAGCCGCGCTTTGACCGTTTTGAGGAAGGCTTGCAAGTCATCACTGGACTTTTGAACAGCGACTCTCCATTTTCTTTTGACGGGTCGTATTATCAACTCCGTGAAGCGACTCTCCTCCCACGCCCGCTTCGCCCTGGCGGACCTCGCATCTTGATCGGCGGAGTGGGACGGAGTCGCACCCCGAAGCTGGTCGCTCGATTTGCACATGAGTGGAATGCCATGTTCCTCACGCCTGAACAATTCAAAGAGGCAAACCAGAGAATTGATGAAGCCTTGAAAAAAGAAAACCGTGATTTGGCTTCTGTGCGCCGCTCCATGATGACGGGCTGCTTTTTTGGTCATACAGATTCAGCGCTGAAACAAAAATTGGATGCACGTGGACGATCTCTCGAAGAAATGCATCAGCGCGGAATGATCGCCGGGTCTGCAAGTGTGGTCAAAGCGCAATTGCAAAAACTGGAGGAAAGTGGTCTCCAGCGTATCATGCTGCAATGGTTGGATCTAGACGATCTCAAAGGACTTGAAGCATTGGCGAAGGCTGTGCTTTAGTGTTTCAAGTTCTTTTCAATATGGTCTGAAAATTCCCGCCGAAATCGTTCTGCTGAAAAGCGAGCCGCATTATTGGATGCGGCTTTGCTGTTTAATTTCATCGTCTCAAATCGTGTGGTAGCTTCAATTAATGACTCAGCCGTCTGTTCTTTAAATAGCAGACCTGTTTCTCCATCACGGACAATCTCAGATGCACCGCCCTTGTAATATGCAATGACAGGACACCCCGCCGCCTGCGCTTCGACCATGGCGATGCCAAAATCTTCGGTTGCCATATACACAAAGGCTTTGGCGCGATTCATCAAGTCGGTGACAACGCTATCGGGTTGATAGCCGAGCAGTTTGATATTCTCCTTGGCAATCCGGCGTATGGCGGGCAGGTCAGGACCATCCCCTACGATCACTAATGGCATGCCTAATACATTGAACGCTTTTACGATCTCAATTCCCATTTTGTATGGAACCAGTCTTGACACGAGTAGATAATACTCATCCCGCTCACCAGCAGGTGAAAAGCGATCCACATCGACAGGCGGGTAAATAACCTCAGAGGTGCGGCTCCAAGCTTCGTTGATGTGGGTGCCTGTCCATTTGGAGTTGGCGACCAACGAATCAGACCTCACAGACGCAGAAATATCCCACTGGCGCAACAAGTTCAAGGTCCCGTTGGCGGCGAGGCGCACGAATGGATTGGTCAGCCCATGGAGATTCAAATATTCATCCCGCATGTGCCAGGCATAACGCATGGGCGTCGAAATATAGGATACATGCGTTTGCTGACTGCGAGTCTTGACTCCGTGCGCAACGGCATGCGAGAGGGAGATCACAAGGTTATATGCGCTGACATCCAAAGACTCGACCGCAAATGGCATGAGCGGCAAAAGCTTGCGATAATGCCGCTCAATTCCGGGGATATTTTGCAAAAAAGTTGTCTTCGTAGTTAAATCAGCAAGAGCCGTGTTTTGAAAGTTTTTACGAAAGTGCGTGAGCGCGAAAACATCTGCATTTGGAAAAAGTTTTCGCGATTCGACCAGTAGGCGCTCGGTTCCGCCGAAGGTGCTCAACCACTCATGGACAATGGCAACGTTTAGCATTGTTGAATTATATTAGAATGTGATGTCTTGGCTGCGGCTGAACACCGAACATGTTGACGAATATTCATAAAAGAGTCTCCAATTTATTTCTCCACTTGGCGCGTGGGTCATTTGCGATTCTATTGATCTTGCTGCCGTTTCGGCTGCGACTTGTTGCACAAGCCCGTCCCGTTTTGGGTGTGTATGGTGATTACACCGACTTCCTATTCTATGCCATGGATGCGGCGCAAGTGCTGGTACTACTTTTTTGGTTATGCTCGCTTTTTCTTGATAAACGCAATATCTCGTTTGGGCATATATCCATCGCTCTGCCACTCTTTGGTTTGTTGACCGCTGCGTTGTTTTCATGGATTTCAAGTTTGGATACTGCACTCTCGTTTTATCATTTGTTGCGGTTAGTTGCTCTATTTGCTTTGTATCTGTTTATCGTAAATGAGATTCAGACTCCGGTTTGGTTTGCTCTTCCGCTTGGTATACAGGTTTTCTTACAATCTGTGATCGCCATTGGGCAATCACTGGCACAGCGTGATCTGGGCGTTTGGTGGTTGGGCGAATATTCATTGGATCCAAATGCGCCTTTTATGAGTATCCTTGAAGTAGATGGCGTCCGGTTTTTGCGTGCGTATGGTTTGAGTGACCACCCAAATATTCTGGGTGGCTGCCTTGCATTTGGAATGTTGGCATTGCTGTGCGTAATCGTGGCTCGTGACTCTGAAAAGTGGCTGAGAATATTTGCAACGATTGCAGTCATACTGGCTAGTGCCGCATTGCTGGTGACGTACTCGCGTTCGGCATGGGCGGCGCTGGCGGTAGGCAGTTTTTTCCTTTTTTGCGTTACTGTTTTACAGCGCAATCCGCAGGGATTTTGGCGCGGTGCATTCCTTACATTGGCTTGTGCTTTGGTATTGGTTCCTTTTATTCAAAATAATCGTGATTACATTGCTGCTCGTTTTGACGTGGACGACTCCTTTGCCAAAAATCGGGTGGAACGCGGCGCTGTAGTGGAGCGTTTATATCTTTACGATCAGGCGCACAAGATATTTGCACAAAACTCCTTGACTGGTATTGGACTCGGCGCTTCGGTGATTGCGATGCAGGCATATTACCCGGTCTTTCGGATGAGCTACCAGCCGCCGCATGTCTCCATTTTGGCTGCAGCAATGGAAACGGGCATTCCCGGCGCTGTATTCTATGTGGCGGCGATGATCCTGCCTTTCTATTGTGTGCTTCGTAATCGACGATATCTTCAGGACGATGGCATCGTAATGGGGTTGGTCTTGATTCTGGCTGTGATGGTGATTGGACTGTTCGATCATTATCCGTGGATGTTAGTGCCAGGGCGGTTGATGCACTGGCTGAGTTGGGGCGCCTTTGCTGCGGCGCTGGAGCGGTTTGAAGCAAAGAATAGTTAACCAACCCGTACAGAATAAAGAGAACATAGGCAAAATTCCCCACGAAAGGCTTTCGAGTTTACTTACCTGTGGTGGTTGAAATGGCTCGGGGCGGATGGCGTTTGGGTTTTCCCAAACTGAAATGTTATTACTCAATGTTTGTTTGTATTTCCAACCTGCCTTGTTCAACTCAAGGACATATTCCCATTTATTTACAAAGCCCCAACGCACGCCATGCTCGCCGGATTTTTGCAAAATAGGTCTGATGGCAGGAATCCCTTTCAATGCCCAGAAGGTCGTGTCGATTTGACCGATGCCGCTTTGACGAAGTTCGGGCAAGGTGCGCGCAGTGTGATAACTCCCATCTATGGTGGTGGCGGTGGTCAATAAATTGAGGTGGGCGAATTGGTCGCCGAAGCCGAAGGTGAGATAACGCCAGTCTGAGTGGTTGTCTTCTTCTAAAAAGGATACGATGGGCTGCATATCGATTTCGCTGGGTTGAAGTGGCAGCATGAATGGAGTCGTCCATGAGAGGAGGGAGAGGCAAAAGAGAAACGCGATGATGAGATGGGTGGGATTAACCTTCCAGCGTGGCAAAAAGCCGAAGGGGAGAGTCAGCCGCCAGCGCTGTTTGAGGCGGGCGAAGTTCATTCCCAGAAATGTGACCAAGAGGAGACTCGCCCAAAAGGCGAAGCGGTCATAGGTCAGCCATTCCCAATTTTTCCCTAATAGGATTTTCGGTAGTGGCGTGGTGCCACCCAGCCCTATGATGAAAAAAAACAGGAATGCAAACGCGAGCCCGAAATGTTTTTTATTTATTTTTTTAACCAAGAATGGCAGTATAAAACCAAGCGGCAAGTAATACGGTAAAAAGAAAATTGCGGCTGCGAGTGCGGACTGAAAAAAGTTGTAGCGCGAGAGATGGTCAATGGGAGTTTGTAGTTGTTGCGTTTGCCCCCACGCCCAAAACGGCCAGATGACTAATACTCCGGCTGGAATTGCGAGGAGAAGATAGTGCGTGACGCGTAACGCAATTGTTTTGAGATTCTCTCTTTCGACATATGCGACTACGACAGCAAACCCTAAAAATGGTTGCGCCATCAAAGTAGCATGATGTGCTGCCATGGTTGTGGCTGTGAGCGCAACGGCAAGGAATAAATGCCGCGGCTTGCCATGTTTTAAGTAAAGTGCGAGCGCAGACATTTCAAATAAGGCTAATGTGGTAGCTGCCAGGAACGGCAATTGCCCGAAGATATGCGCTGTTACAAATATGGGCAGGTGAATCGCAGAGATGAGCGCGGCATGGGCGGAGGCAGTTTTGCCAATGAAGATGTGACTCCAAGAATAGATCGCTAAAGGAACGAGGCTTGTTATCAGCCATAGCATGATGGCGAAAGCGGCTTCGAACCCAACTAGAAACGCAAATGCTCCGACCAATTGATGGATCAACGGCGGGTAGGAGACAACTTCAAAACCGGTATACCAGCGCGGCTCCCATAGCCCGAACCAGTTTTCGCGGTAATGATTGCCGAATAGCATATGGGTATAGGCGTCATAGCTCCAGTGATACCGTGCAGTTAATACGAAAAACCCATGCAGGGCAGAGCCGATGAGTATTGCCCATAAAACTTTACGCGGCATCAGGCTCCTGCATACTTTTGAGTCGTGCGGTTTTCCCAGTTGTGGAGAGCGCCAGGTTGAAGGCTTCTATATATTGTTTCGCCGTATTTTGCGGATGGATGTTTTGAATGCGCTCAGCATTTTGGCGAAGCTGAGTCATCCGTTCTTCGGGATGATCGAATAAGTTCTTGATATGAACCGCAAGGTCATCGGCGTTATCTGTTTGAAAGAAAGCGATATTCAGTCCGCTTTCTTTTGCGGCGGAGCGAAGCTCGGGCAGGTCACTGGCGATGATGGGTTTGCCCCAGGTTGCGGCTTGATACAAAACGCTTGAGGAACCGGTCGATGCGGAATAGGGTAACACCACAATTGAGGCTCGCTCAAAAATAGACCGAACCGAATCTTCGGGCACATCCACCAGCCAGCGGATGTTTTTTAATTCACTGTATTTTTCAATAAGCGTTTGCGCGTATCCTGGAAAACGGTGATGCTCTGCTCCGGCAATGGTAAGTGTTAGGTTTGGTCTTTCTTGCAGCAGTCGTTCGTAGGCTGCGATCAAAATTTCAATTCCCTTGAACGGTGCAAAAGTGGAAAAGAAAAGTAATTCTTCTCCTTCCATGTGCGTTAATACATCAGGCTCATGATAAGAGCCGATCGGAATATGAATACTTTTTTTATGTGGGTCGTGTTCTGAAAGCCAGTGCGTGTACTGCTTAAGCGTCAGGCAGATCACATCGGCTTGTAAAGCCATGCGTGTGATCAAGCGCGCTCCCATTTTGGCGAAGATACCACCCGGTGCTTGCAGAGCGCTCAGATCGCTAAGCTCAACGATTTCGTGTAAGGTCACAACGGTTGGGATACCAAGCTTTCTAGTACGCCCGACTGCCGAGAAGCCTGAAAGATTCGCCAAGGGTGATCTGCCAAAAGAACTCACGCCTAAGTTGAACCAAACCACATCTGGCTTTTTTTGCTGTAACGCCGCCATGATGTGCATGCCTGCATCTGCATGATCGAGCCGCCACGGATATTCAACTTCAACATGGGGGATGTTCAAAATAGCAGGCGTGCCATTGGACGCACCTGCTAAAACACTAATTTGGTCAAAAACATTCGCGTCTGAAAGCGAGCGACTTGTATGAAAACCATATTGTCCAATACCGGTAATGGCTGGGGGAAACGGAGTAACAACGGCTAAATGCATACGGGAATAACGAAAATTATCTCACATTGGAATCAATCACACAACCCAAAGTGTTTGACAGATGCATGTTCGGGCATTATAGTTTTGGCGTGACGAATTCACAGATATTGCAACAAGCCGTCCTTGAAACTTTAGCGTATTCGGACGTGTTTGATTACCCCCTGACCTTTGACGAATTGCATCGATATTTGACCGCCTCCGCGCCTCCTGCCGACCTCGCGGCTTGCCTCAGCGACATGAGCGTGGTCGCCACCGAAAATGGATTCTACTTTCTTGCTGCCCGGCATGAGATCGTGCGCACACGTATGGGTCGTGAGCAAGCGTCACGTGCGGCATTCCAACGTGCCTGCTGGTATGGAGCTATTCTTGGGTCATTACCTTTCGTTCGCATGGTTACATTGACGGGGTCACTGGCAATGCTTAACCTCAATCATGATGCCGACATGGACTATATGCTCGTAACACAGCCCGGGCGTTTATGGCTGGCTAGAGCCTTCGCCGTATTGTTTGGCAGACTCATGCGTATCTTCGGTGATCGGATTTGTGTCAATTTATTAGTTTCTGAATCGGCACTTGAATGGCATCCACGTGATCTATATTCTGCGCGCGAAATGTGTCAGATGATTCCTCTGACTGGTTTGGATGTATATCAACGCTTGCGTGCAGCCAATACGTGGACAAAATCCTTTTTGCCGAATGCAGACTCGGCACCAGCTCTGACTCCTGAAGTGAAATCAACATCCGTTTTTCAACAATGGCTTGAAATTCCACTTCGAGGAAAATTAGGTGATGCCCTCGAAGGTTGGTCGATGAACCTGCAATTGAAAAAAATAATGCACACATATGGCACAGGCATAGAAGCTAATTTTTCTGCTGATCTGTGCCAGGGGAATTTTCACGACCATCGCCGGGGGACAGAAAATTCTTTTAACGAACGTTTAGCTTTATTAAGTGAAGGAGAACCCCGCGCATGACACAGGTCTTATTTGGACAATCCTATTACCTGCGCTTTGACCCAAAACTTTGGCGAGCTATGCAGCCCTACCCGCCATTGGGGACGTTGTATGCGGCGAGTTATATCCGTGAAAAAGGATATACGGTTGCTCTGTTCGATGCCATACTGGCAGAATCTGAACAGGAATGGGCGCAGTCGCTTGATGACCATACACCTCAATACGCGGTCATCTATGAAGATAATTTTAATTATCTCTCCAAGATGTGTCTCTCACGGATGCGTGAAGCCGCATTTACGATGATCCGCATGGCGAAAGAGCGCGGATGTGTCGTCATCCTTTGCGGCGCGGATGTTACGGATCATTCCGATCACTATCTCGCGCAGGGCGCGGATTACTGCATCCTCGGTGAAGGCGAAGAAACGCTGGCAGAACTGCTGAGTCAGCTTTCGGCGGGGAAAGATGCGAGCGAAGTCATCGGTCAGGCTTCACGTTTCACTCTTCATGCTATTCGTCGTCCCGACATCAAAAATATCGACGCCTTGCCATTCCCTGCCTGGGACTTGGTGGATATAGAGAAATATAAAAAGCTCTGGCTCGAACGCCATGGTTACTTTTCTATGAATATGGTTACCACGCGCGGATGCCCGTATCATTGCAATTGGTGTGCCAAGCCGATCTGGGGGCAGCGCTATAACTCGCGCTCGCCTGAGAATGTGGCAGCGGAGATGAAATGGCTCAAGGAAAATTTTGCGCCGGATCATATTTGGTTCGCGGATGATATCTTTGGGTTGAAGCCCAATTGGGCGGAGCGCTTTGCTGATCTGCTCATCGAGAACGATGCGGTGACTCCTTTCAAGTGTTTGAAGCGTGCTGACTTGGTGACCGAGAAAACGGCGGCGGCGCTGGCGAAGGCGGGTTGTCAGATCGTGTGGGTTGGTGCGGAATCGGGTTCGCAAAAAATTCTGGATGCGATGGATAAGGGCGATCAGGTGGAAGATATTTATCGCGCGACTGATCTGTTGCATGCGCATGGAATTAAAGTCGGGTTCTTTTTGCAATTTGGTTACCCCGGCGAGACTTGGGATGATGTGCAATTGACCTTGAAGATGGTGCGCGAGTGTATGCCCGATGACATCGGCATTTCCGTTTCATATCCGTTGCCGGGGACGAAGTTCTACGAGCGTGTAAAACTGGAATTGGGCGAAAAACAAAACTGGGTAGATTCGGACGATCTTGCCATGCTCTATCATGGACCGTTCCCACAGGAGTTCTATCGTATTCTACATGGGCGGGTGCATCACGAATTCCGCTTGCGCAAGGCATGGAAGAAAACCGACCTGCGCGGTATGCTGCTTTCGCCATATTATGCATTAGGCTGGGTGCGGGCTGAATTGCGCTTAAGAAACTTTGTGCGCTAGGTATATCGATTGCGTCATGTAGAAACCCAATGTTGAAAAATATCACCTGGACGGTTCTCTCACGCTATGGCGCACAGGGCTTGGCGGTTATTTCCAATATCATGCTTGCCCGTTATTTGGGTGCGGAGGGTTTTGGGGAATATGCGCTGGCTTCGGCTGTTTTGTTGATCGGCAATGCCTTCACGAACTTTGGCATGGATATGATCCTGATTCGCAAATTATCTGTCACCGATGTGCCCTGGTTGTTGACTGATGGGCTGGGCGGACAATTATTTTTATCTCTGGTATATAGCGGTGCGGTGTTTTTTGTGGGGCAATTCATCTCGATCCCTTTCCCGGTGAAGTTTTATACGCTGGCGCTTTTTCCGCTTTCCTTCTATTCGATCTTTACCATCGCGATCCGTGCCCGAGGACAAATGGCAATGTATTCCATCGCACAGTTATTGATGGCTTTCTTACAATTCTTTGCTGTCGCGGTGTTATGGACGACTCAGGGAGATCTTGATTTTTTGATCCTTGCCTTATTATTGACACATGTTCTGATCGCCATCTGGGCAAACGGACATGTTGTGATACGGCTTGAATTTCTTTCCATGGTTCGTTCCTTCGCTTTACTAAAAGAAAGCTTATCTATGGCAGTGATCGGTACATTGCGGTTGATGTATGAAAAAATTCCCCTCATGCTGCTTCCAGTCGTTTCGGGATTTGCCGAGGCGGGGTTCTTCTCTGCGGCAACGCGGGTGACAGAAGCTGGCAAGTTGGGACATCTTTCTGCCTTCACAGTCATGTACCCGGAAATGACGCGTGACGATAATTTTGGAAAAGAGCACAAGGGCTTAGCTCCGCTTTTGAGTGTAGGATTTTTGATCTCTGTCTTGTTATATTTTTTTGCCGGGCTTATCGTCCCCTTTTTGTTCGGCGCGGAATTTTTGCCTGCTGTGCCTGTGTTACGTGTGCTAGTGTGGTGCATCCCGCTGTACGTGCTGGTGACGTACACCTCGCTGGGTTTGGTCGCCTTGGGATATGAGACACCGGTCTTACATTCTCTTTTAGTTGCATTAACTGTACTGCTCTTGTTGCTAATCGGTTTGACTATTCAATTTGACAGCGTGGGTTCTGCATTGGCGGTTTTATTCGCTGAGTTAGTTCATGCGGTGCTATTGTGGCTTCAATGGAGAAAGTATGTCACTACCAAACTTCCCTGAAAAGTACCAAGGTGAGCCCGTCATGCGCCCTGAAGATACGATTTCCATGCGCAAGCGCTTTGGGAATTTCCCCAAGGTGGATGCGCCCGAAGGTTTGATCCTATGCCTCAAAAATGATTTGCCCTATCAATTACGTTGGAAGGTGCCAGTTCAAAAAGTAGGTAAAGTTATGGGCGACTTTTATCTTGTCCGTTCTACACGCGGACGGGTGGGGGTGCTTTCCAATTTTGGCATTGGTGCGCCGGTGGTAGCTTCGCTGACAGAAGAGATGATGGCTTGGGGAGTGAAGCGCTTCATCATACTTTCATGGGGCGGCGCATTGCAGACGTCATTGAACACTGGCGATATTGTGCTTGTAGACCAAGCGATCCGTGATGAAGGCGTGTCACATCATTACCTACCTGCAGAAAAACATGTAAATGCAGATGCTTCACTAACTGAGGCATTGAAACAGAATCTAAATATCAACACAGAAAAAATAGCAGTCGGCGCAACATGGACGACCGATGCGCCCTATCGTGAGACGCGTGAGGAGATTCTCTGCTATCAAGCCGAAGGGATTCAGGTTGTTGAAATGGAGATTGCCGCATTGTTTGCGCTTGCAAAGGTGCGCGGTGTGCAGGCATCGGCGGTGGTGGTGGCGGCGGATAAACTGGCGAATCTGACATGGGAAATGCCCAGCGATATGAAACGGATCAATCGTTCGTTTGAGTTTGCATATCGCGCTGTAATTCAAACTCTGAACGAGGGTGCATGAGATTAATTTGTCCGCGCTGCAAGGGTGAGTTGACGCTCGAAGCGCCAGACCAACTTCGATGTGAGAAAGATGCGCTGGTCTTCCGTCAAATAGATGGAGTCTGGCGATTCCTGCTGCCTGAGCGCGAGTCACATTATGCCCGCTTCATTACAGACTATGAAGCGGTGCGGCGCTTCGAAGGTCGCTTCTCCGCTGAGGTTTCTTACTATCGCGCCCTCCCGTTTCAAGATTTAAGTGGAAGATTTTCTAAAGATTGGAAAATTCGCTCGGCAAGTTTTTATGCTTTAACAAAGATGCTTTCTGCGAAATCAACTGTTTTAGATTTAGGCGCTGGTAATGGCTGGCTCTCGAACCGATTGGCGTTGGCTGGGCATACCGTCTGTGCCGTGGACTTGCTCGTGAACGCTGAAGATGGCTTGAGCGCCTGGAAACATTACGAGTCAGTGTTCACTCCTATTCAGGCAGAGTTCACGGCTTTGCCGATTCCTGAGGCATCTGTGGATGTGGTGATCTTCAATGCGTCACTGCATTACGCTGAAAGCTATGAGCAGACTCTTGCCGAGTCGCTGCGAGTGCTTCGCTCTGAAGGGATGTTGGTCGTCATGGATTCCCCTGTGTATAAGGATGAATACTCGGGGAAGATGATGCTCGCAGAACGCAAACAGCAGTTCTTGGCTCGTTACGGATTCGCTTCGGATGCCATTCAAAGTGAAGGCTTTCTGACTTATGACCGCTTGCAGGCGTTGGGGCAAAACTTGGGTATTCGCTGGCAGCATGTGGTGCCATTTTATGGTTTACGCTGGGCGTTGAAGCCGCTTGTAGCATGGCTGCGCGGCGGGCGGGAACCGGCTCAATTTGGCTTGTGGCTGGGCAGCCGCTGAAACCGAGGCGGTTTTTCTGCGTATATCTTCCCAGGCTTTCATTTTTTTCTGAAACGTACTACACTATTCTTAACCCATCCAGGAGAATTAATATGAACAAAACAGGTCGTTCTCAACTTGTGCTCGGCATCATTTTGATCCTTGTCGGCGGCTGGTTCCTGCTCAACCAGACCATGCCCGAATTCCGCGAGTTCTTTGAGCCATATACCGAGTGGCCCGCCAATATGCTGTTGATCGGCGCAGGGATTCTTATCCTCGGTCTTGTAACGGGTTCGCCCGGGCTGGCTGTTCCGGCTGCGATCGTGGCAGGCATCGGTGGAATCTTTTATTACCAGCAGGCTACAGATGATTACGGCTCATGGTCGTATATGTGGGCGCTCATCCCCGGCTTTATTGGCGTTGGCACAATGCTTCAAGGACTGCTCGGCGAGAACACGGCTTCTAACCTCAAAAAGGGACTCAACCTGATGGTTGTCAGTGCCGTTCTGTTCCTTGTCTTTGCGGGTTTCCTTGGCGGTTGGAACATCCTTGGTAATTATGGACCGGCTGTCTTGTTGATCTTGCTTGGGCTATGGGTGTTGGGTAGCGGGTTGTATCGTTCCTTCCGAAACCGAGGAGAATAACATGGGTCGCAATCAATTATTTTGGGGCGGCATTTTATTGCTGGTCGGTGGTTTGATGCTTGCCAGTGAAATGGGACTGCGCCTACCCAACGGAAACTCTATTATGAGTCTTTTCTGGCCTATCTTCTTAATAGGCTTTGGCGTCTGGGTTTTCCTCAGCGTTTTTATCCGCCGCAATGTCGAAACTGAGTCTGCCAGTGTTGAACTGCAAGGCGCACGTTCTGCAAACCTGCGCTTTAACCATGGTGCTGGTGAGCTTCGTCTGCATGGCGGCGCAAGTGTGACCGAAATCTTGCACGGAACGTTCAGTGGCGGGGTGGATCATAAATCCAAACTGGATGGCGATACCCTCACTGTCGATTTGCGCCCGGCAAATGATTCTTTTGTTTTCCCCGACTTTCTTTCCCGCACTCAGTTAGATTGGGATGTTTCACTTAATAGTTCAGTCCCAACTTCACTAGATATGAACCTCGGCGCAAACAAATCTGAGATCGATTTGAAGGATCTGACCATCACCGATATCAAATTGAAGACAGGTGCCAGCGATACTGTCCTTACATTGCCCGCACGCGGTCGCCTCAAAATGGACTGTGACATTGGTGCCGCTTCCCTGACCGTGATCGTCCCTGAGGGTGTATCCATTCGTGCCAAGAGTGCCATTGGTGCAGGCGACTTTCATGTGGATAAATCCCGCTTTCCGAACAACGAATCGCCTGATTTTGCAACCGCAGAAAATGCAGTTGATATTTGGGTCAAGGGCGGTGCAGTTTCGGTGAAAATCAAATAGGAGTTAATATGATGAAACGATTTGATCCACGAATTGTGATCGGTTTGCTGCTTATTATTGGCGGCGGGTTGGCTTTGGCTCAGACGATGGGCTATCTTGAAAATACTTCCGATTATTTTTGGGGCGCCGCGTTTCTCTTAGGCGGTTTGGCGTTTCTCACGTTGTTGTTCAGTGGGGGCGCGAATTGGTGGGCAGCTATCCCAGGCTTTACACTGGCGGGTTTGGGTACCTTGATCCTTTTGCCCGAGGTATTGGAAGATCTGGGTGGCACAGTTTTTCTGGGTAGCATCGCCCTCGGATTTTGGTATGTCTACTTCACTGACCGTTCCAGTCGTTGGTGGGCGATCATCCCTGGCGGAGTTTTATCTGCGCTCGCTCTGTTGATCCTCGCCTCTACCTATTTTGAGGATTATTCAGGTGCTATTGTGTTGGGCGGTATCGGCTTGACATTCTTCATCGTATACATGTCCAACCCCGCGGAACGTTGGTGGGCGCTGATTCCTGGCGGGGTGCTTACTACTCTGGCTGGAATGACAGTTGCCGCAGAGCGGTTTGGTGAATTCCAAACAGCAGGTATCTTTTTTCTGGGGCTCTCCGCTACCTTCCTGCTCGTCGCTGTGTTGGCAAAAATGCAATGGGCATATTGGCCTGCTGGAATTTTAGGAATCCTGGGTGTTCTAGGGCTTGTATCCCTGTTGAATATTGCCAGCTACCTTTGGGCAGTTGCGCTGATTGTGTTTGGTGCTTTTCTTATCCTGCGCTATTTCACCCGGCGTGCATAACCTACTTCTGTGAATTGAAAGCCCCTGCAATTTGCAGGGGCTTTTTTTATTTTCCTTCAGCCACTTTGAGCTCTGGGAAGAACTGATGAACAGTGCCTTCCACCCAGCCATGTAAAGTGGATGGCAGCAATGGGCAATTTAAGCACGCGCCGCCCAACCGGACTTTCAGCAAATCCTCTTCGAGTGAAACGAATTCAACCGTCCCGCCATGGACTTGTTCAATATACGCGCTCAGATTTTCGAGCAGACGGCGGACCTGGCTTTCGCGGTCAATTGATTTAGTAACTGCCATGGCTGATCCTTTCGGTATGAATAAAAGGCTTGATCTGTTCGAGTGCATTCTTCCAACGCGGTGAGACATTAAGCGCCAGCCGGTTAATAAGGATCTCACCAGTATCCGGTTGATTCGTGAGCAGGTTTAGTAAACTGTTGCGATCTATGCGGATCGACCTCAACGCTGTTTCACTGACCACGCTGGATGAATATTTATTTCCACCCACAATCGCAGACCAGCCGAAGACATCTCCATCTTTCAAACGGGTCAAGATAATGCGCGGACCGTCATAGGGTTTGTAGGTAAGGATGACTTTTCCCGTGAGAATCAAATAGAGATGGACAGATGGCTCGCCTTGTTCAAAGACCACTGTCCCGGGCTGGCAGTTAAAATCTTCGAACATGGTTCTGAGCAATGTTGCTTGTTTGGCGTTCAGGTCAACAAAAAGGGGTATTTCAGGCAAAGCGGTTAACATTTAAAATTATATTAATCAAGCACTAAATAACCTGCTAGTATCATCCATCCTAATCTGGATGACATTCATCCCGATTCAAAATTGAGTCAAGCATGGTCTGTTATACTTTGTGAATAAATTAGTAAAGATTAAAATAAGGAAAATTTCATCTTTTGAAAAGATATTCCGGCACTGATCTGCCTGAGTTTTTGTAAAAAAACATAAAATGGACGAACTTCAACATACTCACTCTTCTCCTGGGCGTGTCATTGCATTAATGCTGGTCGGATTTGGCTTCCTTGCCTTGGGTATCTCTTTTTTTATGACACAGCGTGACTCCGCCTCATACGCATCTACTACTGAATTTTCAACGGTTCCCGCCGAGGTGAATTTTCCTGCCCCCGAATTGACTCTCACTACATTGGCAGGCGATGAAGCATCTTTATCTGATTATCGCGGAAGTGTTGTCCTTGTTAATTTATGGGCAACCTGGTGCCCTCCGTGTACAGAAGAAATGCCTACGTTGAAAGCATTCTACGAGAAATATCATTCACAAGGTTTTGAATTAATCGCCATTGACCAAGGGGAAACCTTGGAAGCGGTCGTGCCATTCGTAAAGGAATTCGCATTGCCCTTCCCTGTATGGCTTGATACGGGCAGCCAAGCTGGGATTGTCTTTAAGACAATGAACCTGCCAAGTTCCTATGTTATTGATCGTACCGGGCAGGTCCGCTTGATGTGGATCGGGGGAATATCCAAGAGAAATCTTGAAAAGTATGTGCCTGATATCATAAAAGATTAATAACACATGAATGGGTATTTGAATTGGAAACAAAAACAACCAGTCATGTAATGACCGGTTGTTTTTGTATAACTTGATTTAATTCTTTTAGGGATAATTTCCACTAATAGAAGTATAGGCATCACCGCACTCACAGGCGATAACCGTCAGACCGCCTTTGGTGAGCGTTCCTTGATAGGCTGCCAAACCATTGTGGGGAATCCAGCCGCTAAGCACGAAAGGCAGAGCGCCATCGGCAGGGATCCATTCGCCGTTGTATTTTCTGGCAATATGAATATGGGTTCCAGTGGAACGTCCACCTTCACAAGAGGGATATCCGATCTTGTCGCCCGCTTTCAGGTCCGAGCCGAGCGGAGCGCGTTCCTCTGTAGCGAGATGTAGATAAAAGAGTACCCAACCAGTACGTTCATCTCCGTCACGATCAAGGTCGAGGGCGAGACCATCTGTGGTCGAACGAACAACCAACCCGTTGGCAGAGGCGGTTGCAAAATTTTCTACCTTGGCAGGGGTGCAGCCAGATTTTTCAGATGGCGGAGCAAAATCCAATGCGGCGAACGGAATGCCCGTGCCCCAACCTGTATGCGGTCCGCCTGTAAAATTCCAGGTTTGATCTGCGGGAAAAGGCAAAAGTAATTCAGGTTGCTGCAAACTGCCGGGGATCAGTACCAGAGATTCATCCCATGCTTCTCCAAAAAGATTTACATAGGTTCTGTACAAACCTTCAGGGCTTACTGCTTGTGCATATTGCTCGCCGGAATATATTTGAGAAAAATAAAACTGCAACCCAGCCGAGCCAGCATTCTGCCAAGGGTCAGGGCGGATGATATTTCCATCTACATCTTCAAACTCGATCAACGAACCTGTGCGCCAGCCATAATAACCATTATTGAGTACATTCGAAGCCAACACCAATTGAAGGTAGGGTGTATCCCAAAACGGACGGGTAAACCCGAGCAGGCGTTTTTTCACTGGCGGTTCATTTTGAGTCAATGCACCGCCTTGGTATTCAAGGATGGCTAACAACAGTTTGGGATTCAGACTGTAATTGATCGCGGCGTAATCTACCAATTCTGCGCCGGTCTTCCATTCGCCTCCCACATATGACCGATAACTGCTCAGCCACCCGGGCTGGGCAGCCACGAAGGCAGCCGTGCTAAACCCGCTGTTGGCGGGTCCATTGACAAACGCATGATCTGGCAAAATCTTGAATGGACTGCTCCACAATGCCCGATAATAGATCGGCATTGAGATCGGCATACCCGGCGGCATAGTGGTGGCATCACGCGGAATAAACGAATTTGTTGCGAGGATCTCATCCACCGACGTGTTGAAGCGACTGGCAAGTGCAGTTAAGGTATCACCGCTTTGGGCGGTGTAATCCACTAATTGACCAGGTGTGAAGGCTGGACGAGTTGGAATGGGGGTGACGTTGAGTTGAACTCCAATAGCACTGTTCTCTTCAACAGAAGCTGGGGTAGATGACGTGGGTGAGTTCGCGGGCGAAGCGCAGGCAGTGCAGATCAGCATGAACGCTGCGACCACCTTGGCGCTGGGATTGAAAAATAATTTATTCATCTTCTTCGCGGATGATATTCGACCACGCCTGGCTGAGTAAGTCGGCAGTGACCACGCGATCTCCATTGACCAATTGTCCTTTGTAGGGTTCTTCACCAGCGATCACACGCCAGCCACTGAGAACGAATGGAATCGGTCCATCGGCTGTGACCCATTCGCCGTTGAACTTGCGCGCAAAGTGTAAGTGAGTACCTGTAGAGACGCCACCTTCACAGGAGGCGTGCCCGATTCGATCATTGGTTTCGAGATACGTACCTGCAGGGATGCGGTCTTTGGTTGCGAGGTGTAAATAGAGCAGGTTCCAACCGGTTTGTTCGTATCCGTCGCCATCCAGATCAAGGGTGACAACGCCATTATCAGAACGGATCACCAGCCCGGGCGCAGAGGCAACCACCCAGGCATCATTTGGATAACAACCTGTTTTGCTTGCAGCCGGAGCAAAATCGATGGCAGAGAAAACACTGTGCGATTGCCCGTAAATATTAGGGTTGATTTGTCCCCAGCCATTATGCGGACCGCCCGTGAAGCTCCACTTTGCATTTGGTTCAAATGGCAGGGCAAGTGGCGGCTGGATCAACCCGGGCGGAAAGATGGGACCGACCAATTCGGCACGTGCCCACGGATCACCGAACATTTCTTGATAGAGGACGGGAAAACCTGATTCTGGATTGACGATCTGAGACCATTGCGATTGACTGTGCAATCGGGAGAATAAATATTGAATGGCAACTGTCCCGGCATTCAGGCGCGGGTCAAGGCGTAGTTTTGTGCCATCGGGAAATTCAAGTTGGGTGATGCTGCCCGCCCGCCAACCGTAATATGCAATCGACATGGTGTTAATCGCCCAGGTCATTTGCACGCTCATACCTTTGTAGCGATAGTCATTGAAGCCCATGGGGAATTCAGTGTGCAGCAAGTCAATAGGTTGACCACGCACCCAACGGGCTTCGTATTCTAGAATGCCAAGTAGCAAACGCGGATTGATCGAATTCTCAACAGCGAGGCGGTCAATGGCGCTGTAGCCCTCGAGCCAGCCGCTGGAGCCGAGATAATCACGAAATGTGCTGAGATACCCACCTTGTTCAAGCACATAGGCTTGTGTATCAAAATCAAGTGAAGTGGCAGAGAAGACGAATTCAGTATCTGGCAAGAGTTGAATATTGGGCGTGGTGGCTTCGGTGATGTTGTTTGGAATTACCAGCAAAGTCCCAGGGGCGATCAACGTGGTTTTGGTGAGATCTGCATCTGAGATGATCTCGGTTTCACTGACGTTAAAACGTTTTGCCACGGCAGAGAGCATATCTCCACTTTGGGCATAATAAAGAAAGGGCGCTGAATCATTCAGCGGCGCTGGCAGGGTTAGTGTTGGCTCAACTTGAAGAGAGGTTTTTGCTGGTGTGGTTGTGGGCGTAGGCGATGCGGCAGCTTGTGTCTCGATGAAGGGCGGAATGGTCGAGGTGGGGAAAATGATCGGTTCGTCTTGAAAAGCAAACGGGTCGACCTGAGGCGCTGCCTGAGAGGAGAAAGGAGTTGGAGTGTTGGACACGCCCCATAAAGAAGGCGAACTTCCACAGGCGGAAATGATCATCGCCCCTGTGATGAAAATGGCTAAGATACGTTGCATATGTAGGATGAATTATAACCACTTACGTTAATGCGATGTGAGTTAGCGGGTAATGAGATTTTCTTCAGACGCGCCGTCGATGGCTTCGATGCTGGCACCGCCGCGGGTGAGGAAGCCGTCATACTCGTAGCCATTGCCACTGGAGACCCAGCCGTCGAGCACAAAAGGAATGGCACCATCGGCGGCGATCCATTCGCCGTTGTATTTGCGTGCAATATGAACGTGGGTTGCATTTGAGAACCCGCCTTCACAAGAGGGATGCCCCACGCGTTCGTTGGCAAAAATATATTCACCCGGCTGCACACGTTGAGCGGCAGCGATGTGCATGTATAAAATTACCCAGCCAGTTTGTTCGTAGCCGTCGTTATCGAGGTCTTGAATGACAGAGCCAATGCCTGTGCGAGTGATCAAGCCATCTGCCATGGCAGTGACCCATAAACTGCTTGAGTTGCAACTGGCAGGATTATCGGGCGGGGCGAAGTCTAAAGAGCCCCAGGCAGAGCCGGAATCCCAACCGCCATGCGGACCACCGGTGAAGTACCAACTCTCGCCGGATGAAAATGGGAGTGACATGAGTGGCTGCGCAAGCGTGGCGGGGATCAACGGTTCGATCGCGTACTGGAATGGGTTACCAAAGAAGACGAAGTAACTTACGACCACGCCGGTTTCACTGGTATCGAATTGCCAGGCACCGTAGCCAGAGACCTCAGAAAAAAAGTATTGCACGGCAGCTGTCCCTGCATTGATGGTGGGGTCCATGGGAATGACTTGCCCATCTGCCAACACAAGTGTGGAGATGGCGTTGGCTCTCCAAAGATAATAGCCGCGGTTGAGAGTGTTGGCTGCCCACGTTACCTGACGGTATAAGCCCGAGCGGCTTTCATCCATATAGCCCATGGGATAGTCAATGTTGGCGGGAGTCGGGTTGGTGACCCAGCCGCTTTGATATTCGAGCAAAGCCAGCAAGATGCGCGGATTAACCGAGTAGTTCGTAGAGACAGCTTCGATGATGTCCGCGCCGTTGAGTAAGACTCCATTTACATCTTGGACATAACTATTGAGATATCCGTTTTGGCTGGCGATGAAATTCCTTAGGTTGAATTCGATCACCGAAGGGCTGTTCACCAGTTCTGAATCAGGAATGATCTTTAGTGCAGAACCGGAGCCACTAGGCTGCGGAGCAGGGATCACCAGCACCATGCCGACTTCAAGGAGATTTGCATCGCTGATGTTGTTTGCATCCAGCAGGGTTTGCAAGCTGATGCCGTAGCGTTGAGCGATGTCTCCTAATGTGTCGCCCGGTTGGACGACATATTCATTTGAGTCTTGTCTTGGAGTGGGCAATATCCGCGCCGCATCGGGCGTAGGGGAGCTGGATGACGCCTGATTTTGAAACCCGAACAATGCCGAGATGCTCAACGGAACTCTTGTCGGTGTGGGTGGACGGGTTGCAGTGGGTGAAGGCGTTAACGTGATAGCGACTGTGGCTGTCGATACACTGGCTGGGTTGTTGTTGGGAATGGGAGTGTTTCCGCTGGCAGAAATGAACGGATCGTAGGTTGGGAAGGTGGCGGGTTCTTCGATGCTTCGCGTGCAGGAAACGAGCAGGCTGGCGAGAAGCACCGCCGAGGTGATTTTGGAAAAGGACATGGACGTGATTTTACCAAAGTACCCGCTGTGAAAACATAATAAAAGAGACGCATTCATTTGCGTCTCTTTTTGTCTTTGTTCGAAAATTACGACTGGAACCCTGACCCCATGATGTAATTCTCCAGCCCGCGGATCTCGCTTTCCTTGATCTCGATGGTGGCAACCATCACATCGCGCATCGAGACGAGACCGACAAAGTGTTCACCTTCCACCACGGGCAGATGGCGGATCTTGTACTGCTTCATCAATCCCATGCACTGTTCAACCGTCGTTTCCATGGTGACGTTGATCATCTTGGGGGTCATCACATCTTTGATCTTGGTGTCTTTGGCGACCCGCCCCAATGCTTCGCCTTTATACAAATAGTCACGTTCTGTATAAATCCCGACGATCTTTCCTTTTTCTGTCACCAGCACGGCGCCGATATGCGCTTCTGCCATCACTTTGATCGCGTCTAAAACGGTTTGCGAGGCTTCAATGGAGTAATTGGTTGCAAATTCTTTATCTTCCAAAAGTTTTCGGACAGTTGTCATGATTTCATCTCCTTGCAATCTTTTTATCATACGGGAATCAAAACGTCACACGGAGAACATCCTGTTCTCTTATGACGTTTGTCCCTTTAATATCAGCAGATTCGCGGCAGCATCTCACCAGCCAGCATATCCACCATGCGAGTGCTGCCTAAAACGGTCTTGAGTAACACACGTCCTTTGGGTTCTGCAATGACTTCCCCGATGACCACTGCGCCTTCGCCATATCTTGTGGACTTCATCACTGCCAAGACCTTGTCCGCCTCTTCCTTCGGGACGATTGCCACTAGCTTCCCTTCATTCGCCACGTAAAGCGGATCGAACCCAAGCATCTCGCAAGCTGCGTTGACTTCAGGGTGGACAGGGATCGTTTCTTCGCGCAGGAGAATCCCTACATTGGATTGCGCCACAATCTCGTTCAGAGTCGTCGCCAATCCGCCGCGAGTCGGGTCGCGAAGTACATGGATATTCGGACTCGCATCCAGCATCGCCGCAATCAGATGATTCAACGGCGCGACATCGCTCTGTAAACTGGATTGAAATCCAAGCTCTCCGCGCGCGCCGAGGACGGCAATGCCATGATCGCCCATTGTTCCTGAAATGATCACTACGTCGCCAGGCTTCGCATTCGCCCCGCTGACGTTTACGTCTTCGCGCACCAAACCAATTCCCGCCGTGGTGATGTACATTCCGTCCGCTTTGCCTTTTTGCACAACCTTCGTATCACCAGCCACTATCTGCACACCCGCTTCTTCCGCCGCCTCCCGCATAGACTCAATGACTTGCTTCAACGTATCCATTGAAAGACCTTCTTCGAGGATGAATCCAGCCGTAAGATATAACGGTTTTGCACCAAGCATTGCCACATCGTTGACCGTGCCACACACGGATAATTTGCCGATATCGCCACCGGGGAAGAAGAGCGGAAAGACCACATGAGAATCGGTGCTAATGGATAACTTCTGTCGCAACCCCGCTTCCACCAACGCCGCATCATCGCCAGCATTCAATGCCGTATTTTGAAACGCAGACACGAACGCCTTCTGAATCAACTGGTGACTCATCCGTCCGCCCGCGCCATGACCCATCACAATTTGTTCGTTATGCGTTAACGGCGGAGCACATACTGCGCCTTCAATGTTTACAGTTTCTTCGTTCATGATGTCACACTTTGATGGAGGTCAACACGACCATATTTGTAATATGCCGCACACGCTCCCTCGGACGAAACCATCGTCGCCCCAAGCGGATTTTCTGGCGTGCATTGCTTTCCAAACGCCTGGCAATGATGCGGTTTCTTCAAGCCTTGCAGAATTTGCCCTGCAATACAGAGCGGAGACTCTTCTGCATGGATGGCTTCCACGTCAAATCGTTTCTCGGCGTTGAATTCATCGAACTCAGCTCGCAAACCCCAGCCACTCATGGGGATCATTCCAATCCCGCGCCACTTGCGGTCACATTCCAAGAAGACCTTGTTAATGGCATCTTGCGCGGGCTTCAAGCCTTCATATGTCACAGCGCGTTGATAGGCATTGGCAACTTCCACTTTGCCTTCTTCGAGCAGTTGCACTGTTTTTAAAATTCCCTGCACAAGATCGAGCGGCTCAAAGCCAGTGACGACCATCGGAATACCAAATTTCTCCACCAAGGGCGGATACTCATGATAGCCCATCACCGCGTTGACATGCCCCGCCAACAAAAATCCCTGGACGCGGTTGGACGACGAACTCAGAATTGCGCTGATGGCAGGTGGCACGCGCACATGCGAAACCAAGACCGAAAAGTTTTTAAGTCCAAGTCGCTGTGCTTGCAAGACACTCATCACATTGGGTGGGGCGGTAGTCTCAAAACCAATCGCAAAGAAAACGACATGCTTATCTGGGTTCTTCTCTGCGAGAGCCACTGCATCAAGTGGAGAATAAACCACGCGCACATCCCCGCCCTGGGCTTTGACCGAGAACAGGTCACGGCTCGAGCCGGGCACGCGCAGCATGTCACCATACGAGCAGAAGATCACATCAGGTCGCGCCGCAATCGACAATGCTTTATCGATCAGCTCCAGCGGAGTCACACACACTGGGCAACCAGGACCATGCACCAGTTCGATCTGAGGCGGCAGTAATTGGTCAATACCATGACGCACAATTGAATGTGTCTGCCCGCCGCAAATTTCCATCAACGTCCACGGGCGCGTCACAGTGCGGCGGATCTCTTCGATCACACCTTTCACCAATGCCGCGTCGCGATATTCAGTCACATACTTCACGGCGCTTCCGTTCCTAACTCTTCTTCGAACGTCCCCATCTCTTTTAAAAGTTCCAACGTTTCCATTGCATCTTTTTCGCTCAATAAGCTGATCGCGAAACCCACATGAATAATGCAATACTCGCCAGCAGTTGCTTCGGACACATAACTCAAACATGCCTCACGGAAGACTCCCCCAAAATCGACCTTCGCCATTTTCAAACCGTTTTTTTCATAAACATCCACGATCTTGCCGGGAACTCCTAAACACATTTCAACCTCTCAATCTTGATGCGGCGATCACCGCTTGCCCCAACGAGAGTCCGCCATCGTTCGTCGGAACCTCTCGATGTATGTATACTTCAAAACCGTCATTTCTTAATAGTGATAATGTTCGTCGTAATAGTGTGATATTCTGCCAAACTCCGCCAGAGAGAATCGCTCTTCGAAGTGACGTTTCTCCGCTGATTTTTTGAACTGTCTCTCGCACCGACTCTGCCAGCCCATTATGAAACCGAGCGGATATTTTTGATATGGGGACTCCCGCCATCACATCATTGACCAACGCCTCTACCGCGCCTCTTACCCGTACTTGACCTGATTCAACACCAAAGACATAGTGCCCCGCCTCAGCCGAATCTGCCATTGCCTCGAACTCAATCGCCGCCTGCCCCTCGTAGTTGACTTTTTGTCTCACACCCGCCAACGCCGAAACCGCATCGAAAAGTCTTCCCATTGATGAAGTCATTGGTGTATTGATTTTCTTTTCAAGTTGTAACCGCAACGTCACTTGATCTTCCGAACAAAACTCTTTCACCGATTCAAGCGCATCATCCCATTCCAAGCCGAGACTCCACAGCAAAGCCAACGCTGTCCGCGCTGGTTTCTTGATCGCTGCATCCCCGCCGGGTAAAGGGAAATACTCCAAATGAAACATCCGTTTATAGGTTTTACAATCCGCCACCAAAAACTCACCGCCCCAAATCGCGCCATCATCGCCATACCCTGTCCCGTCAAATGACACACCGATGACCGGCTCGGTCAGTCCATGCTCCGCCATACACGCCGCAACATGCGCGTGGTGATGTTGAACTGCAATTGTGGGCAGGTTTTCTCGTTCGGCTCGCTCAATTGCGTAGCGCGTAGCCAAGTAATTAGGATGCATATCATATGCAATTGCCACAGGCTTTACGCGGAATAAATGCTCGAAATGTTCCACGCCCTGCTCAAAGGATTTTAGCGTCTCGTAATTCTCCATGTCCCCAATGTGATGGCTGAGAAAAGCGTAATTTCCGTTCGTGATGCAGAAGGTGTTTTTGAGTTCAGAGCCCGTTGCAAGGAGTTGGGGAACTTCAAACGGAAGTTTGACTGGAAATGGGGAGTAGCCGCGAGAACGTCTTATTGGGTAAATCGATTTACGATTTACGATTGACGATTTCCGATTGTCTTCGAAAACTCGCACGACCGAATCGTCACATCGGATATGGATGTCACGGTCATGCATCAAAAACGCATCCGCAAGTTTGGCGAGACGTTCGCGGGCTTCGGTATTATCTGTGGCAATCGGTTCTTCGGAAATATTTCCGCTGGTCATTACAAGGGTAGTAAATAGTGAATTGGTGAATAGTAAATGGTGAAGCGGCGTATAGGGTAGCATCACCCCGAGCCAAGATTGTTTTGGCGAAACTTCTTCAACAATCGTTGATTCGGGTTTCTTCTTTAGCAAAACGATTGGGCGGGCTGGGGAAGTGAGCAGATTTTTCTCATCATCACTGACAAAGCAATGTTGTTCGATGCTTTCCAGATCAGGCATCATCAACGCGAAGGGTTTGTCCACACGCAATTTTCGGGCACGGAGATTACTCACCGCATCTGCATTTGTCGCATCGCAAGCGAGATGAAATCCGCCCAAGCCTTTGATGGCGACGATCTTACCTTCGATAAGAAGGCGCTGTGTCTCAGTGAAGGCTTCATTGCTATCAATCTGCTTTTCACCTTCTGCATTCTGCATTTCCAACCAAACCCTCGGTCCACACACGGGGCACGCCACCGGCTGCGCATGGAAACGTCGATTTGTCGGGTCTTTATATTCGCGCTCGCAATCGGGACATAACTTGAAACCCGCCATCGTCGTAAATGGACGGTCGTAGGGAATGTCTTTGATGATGGTGAAACGCGGTCCGCAGTTGGTGCAGTTGATGAAGGGATAACGATAGCGTCTGTCATTCGGGTCGAAGAGTTCGCGCAGACAGTCGTCGCAGATGGCGACGTCTGGGGAGATGGGCTGGAACGCGCCGTCCACGCTTTCAGAATGGATAATGCCAAATTGGGTGAAGCCGTTACCGGGTCCGAATGAGGCGGTGAAGTCGTCTATGCGCGAGAGGGGCGGGGCATCGTCTCGCAATTTTTGCAAGAACAGATCCAATTTTTCTTTATCCCCATCGGCTTCGATCACTACACCTGCGGAAGTGTTCTTGACCCAGCCTTTTAGATTCAAACTCACGGCAAGGTTATATACAAACGGACGGAAGCCAACCCCTTGCACAACACCCGTGATGTGAACCTTTAGACCATCCATTATTTCCTTGCGCGATCAATGAGCCAACTCACCCAGGCATCGAGACCTTCACCCGTGCGGCAGGAAATTGGGAATGTGGTGACGTTTGGGTTGAGGACTTGCACACCTTGAGTGAAGTAATCCATGCGGAAGTCTACGTAGGGCAGCAGGTCGATCTTGTTGACGACGAGCGCATCCACGCCGCGATAAGTGCCGGGATATTTATACGGCTTATCATCGCCCTCAGGTACAGATGCCACCAGCACAGTTTTGTGTGTGCCAAGTTTAAAGTTTGCCGGGCAAACGAGGTTGCCAACATTCTCAACAATGAGCAGATCGAACTGCGTAAGGTCGAGTTGTTCGAGCGCACCGCGTAACATGACCGCATCGAGATGACAATCTCCGCCCGTGTTGATCTGAATAGAGGCTCCCGCTCCCGCCGCCGCCGCACGATCTGCATCAATGGAGGTAGCGATATCGCCATCGATGGCGGCAACGCGTAATTTGTCTTTAAGTAACGGCAATGTTTTTTCGATCAGCGAGGTCTTGCCTGCGCCAGGCGAAGCGATGATATTGATAGAGAATACACCCGCTGCTTCGATGCGCGCGAAATTTTCTTCCGCGAGGCGGTCATTGGCATTTAAAATATTTTCTACAACTTGGATTCTTTGGGTCATATGTTTATTCTACGACCGACCCTAAATATGAAGTAGTCTCTTTTTCCCACAATTTAGATGATTTTCTTCCGTATTTTGCCCGGTCAACTTTCTATGTCAATGGTCTCTAGAAAGAACTCTTCCCCCGCGAGGATCTTGGCACCTACGCCGCTGCATTGCGGGCAGATAAGTTCCTTATCAGTGGGGTGATATTTTGTAAAACAGGTCATGCATTGCAACTCTGCCGGAATACGGCGAAAGTTCAACACAGCTTTTTCGGCGATTGTATCTTTGGCGATCGTCTCCCAATAGAACTGAATGGAATCATCCACCATGCTCGAGAGCTCGCCGATGACGATGTTCAGAGTAGTGACTTGCTTGGCATTTGCTTTTTCAGCATAGTCAAGCGCAATTTTTAATAAGGATTCGGTGACGGCTAGTTCATGCATGTTTCAACCTATAAAGAGGATAAACGGCTCAGACTTAATCTCAAGCCTGTTTCAGTGATTCTCGGGCATTCATCCACGCCCAGACCAATTCCACGGCTTCCGTCACCAGCGTGGATGTTGGCTCGGAGAGTGTCCGTGAGAACAGAAAGCGATATCCGCGTACTGAAAGCAGTGCAGATTCGGGCTTGGTGTTATATAAAGTTTCGCAAATGGAAAGCAGTGATTGTGCTGTGAGGTGATGCGTGAACGGCGACTTTTGAAAATCACTTTCCACATCAATGATGCGCACTTCCTCTGGAATATTGCCCGTGTGCGCATCCACAAAGCAGACGTATTCATACTCAGAAATATCTTCCGCCATTTCCGGCGTCAATTGAAGATAGAAGCCGAAATCAACATGTGGGTTTTCAGGAAAATCATCTTCGTACGAATCAGGTGCGGGCAGTCCCATTTTGACTGCCAATGCCCGCAGGATATGCCAGGCAACACCATCATCCTCCCGGTCGGGATTCCCATAGCCTAATAGTAAAATTTTTTTCATACAACCTCTAAAATTTTATTATCGGACTTCCGAAGCCTTCAAGACTTCGGAAGTCTCAAATATTAATTAATTCACTCGCCATATCCTGTGCCGAGAATGTAATGCTCAAGTTTGGAGATCGTCCCTTTATCTTCAGCTAGCAACGCTTCTGCCAGCCTGCGGATTGAGACGATGCCGATCAATTTATCCTTGTCTACAATCGGCAGGTGTCGGACGTGATATTTGTACATCAGATCGGCGCATTCTGTTAGTAATGTCTCTGGTTTAACCATCACAAGGCTTGTGCTCATCAAATCGTGGACGAGAGTATCTTCGGCGTGCCTGCCTTTGAGTTCACCCCGCCGGGCATAATCCCGTTCGGTGAAGATGCCTACGATCTTCTCGTTCTCCGTCACCAACACAGCCCCGACATTGCTTTCATCCATTACTTTCAAAGCGCTTAGAACCGTGGCATCAATAGGAACGGTGAACACTTCTGTGCGGGCTTTGTTTTCTATAATTTTTCGGACAGTCGTCATGATTGAACTCCTTGGTTCAGTAGATGGAACGAGAGACGACAACACCTCTAAACTTTAATCACGTTTCAGTGTCTTAATCATTGTACCGTCTGAGGCAATAAAGTCAACCTGAATGGGCATCTGCCCGACGGCATGAGTGGAACAGGACAGGCACGGGTCATACGCGCGGATGGCGGCTTCGACACGGTTGAGCATTCCTTCGCTGACGTCCGGTCCCTTCACGTAGGTCTTGGCGACGCTGTCTACCGCATTACTCATCGCCCAGTTATTGTGACCGGTCGAAACGATCAGATTCACCTTCAGCAGTTTGCCGTTCTCATCCGCCGTGTAATCGTGGATGAGTGTTCCGCGCGGGGCTTCGAGTACGCCGACACCATGACCGGTGTAATTCTTGCGCGTATTAAGGATGTCAGTGCTGGTGATATCTTTGTCTTCGCACAGCATGCGCGCACGTTCGACTGCGAATAAGGCTTCGATCAGACGGGCATAGTGATAGTACAAGGTGTTCTCGACAGGTTTGCCGTTGTTGAGACTCTTAAAGATCTTGAGTTCTTCATTTGCCAGCGGCGTATCAATTTTCTCGGCGAGGTTCAAGCGCCCCAGCGGACCGACGCGATAGACCCCATCGGGATAGCCCAGTTTTTTGTAATATGGGAATTTGAGGTAGGACCACGGCTCTACGTGTTCCGCAATATGGTCGAGATAATTCGTAACCTGGAAGCGTTCCAATTCCTTGCCTTCGCGGCTGATCAGGCGGATATCGCCGTCGTAAAGTTCAAGTCCGTTTTCTGGGGTGGTCAGACCGAAATAGCCAGTGGGGAAGACGGCAAACTTGTTGATATCTTCCATATTCTTCGCTGCCCAATCCTTCATGATCTGGATGCCCAGCTGCAACGTTTCAACAGCAGTGTCCACACCTTGCAGAATAGAGTCGCGTTCCTGTATCGTTAAGGCTTTGTTCACGCCGCCCGGCACAGCAAATACTGGGTGCAAGCGCCGACCACCAAGGGTTTTGATGATCTCCTGACCGAACTTGCGCAACTGCACCGCTTTGACCGTCAATTCGGGATTCGCACCGATCAAGCCCACTACACTGCGAATTTCCGGTGAGGCATCGAAACCAAGTAACAGGTCGGGACCAGCCAGTTCGAAGAAGTGCATGCCATGACTTTGAATGACTTGGCCCATGTGCATCAATTCGCGCAGGAGTTTTGCCGGGCGCGGCGGAGTTTGCCCCGTCAACGCATCACTGGCTTTGGCAGCCGCAAGGTGATGGCTCACCGGGCAGATGCCACAAATGCGCGGCGTGATCTGTGGCATTTCAAAGTACAAACGCCCTTCACAGAATTTTTCAAAACCGCGGAACTCGTTGACGTGCATATAAGCATGGTCAACGGTGTTGTCATCTTTCATGTGAATGGTCACCTTGGCATGACCTTCAATGCGCGTGACAGGTTCAATGGTAATTTTTTGTGTAGTCATAAATTATTCCTCATTCATCATTCTGCATTCTGTATTCAACACTTCTAATGCCAGTGCAATAAATCATCTTTCAGGTCCGGCTTGCGCCCCTGCGCCAGTTCTGAAAGCACATAAAAGATCACATCCGGGTCGGGCGGGCAACCCGGCACGTTGTAATCGACGGGGACAACCTCATGAATGGCACGTGTTTGTGTCATGGTCGCCAATTCAGGATCATTAGGGATTTGACTGCCTGCTTCGTTGCTTTCGGCTTCCACATAGGCACGGCGCAGTGCCGCTTCAACTCCGCAGAAATTTCTCAGCGCAGGCACGCCGCCAAATACAGCACAGTCGCCGAGTGCCACCAAAATCTTGGAGCGATCTCGCATTCGGTGTGCCACTTCTTCGCTGGCGGTATTGTTGATAGCGCCTTCGAGTACGCCCACGTCCACGCCGCTGGCATCAGGCTCTTTTAAATCTGTGATAGGGGACGAACGCAAATCTGCAAGTTCGACGATCTTCAAAATGCGCTCATCCATATCGAGCAATGACATGTGGCAGCCTGCGCAGCCGCACATCCAATCAGTAGCGATCTTCGGTTTAGTCATAAGGTCCTCAATTCAATGCCACGCTAGATTTGCGTTCGCGGATGGATTTTTTCCAATCTGCATCCAGGGTCAATTTCATTCGTTTGGCAAGTTCGGTCAGCACGTCCAAATTGTCGCGTACATTCTCCGGCGCGGTCACAGCCTTCTCGGCTTTACGGATGCGTCCATCAAGATTGATGTAATGACCTTCTTGTTCTGCCCAATTACTCACCGGCAACACCACATCGGCTTGCTCAGTAAGTTTCGATTCGTAACTCGCCTGCACTACCAAATACGAAGACTTGGATGCTTTCTCTACCAACTTCTTCGAGGCATAATCATCACCAACGGCAAGATACATAACCTTCTCACCATTGGGATTGAATGGCTGCTCGAGTCCCATCAACGAAGCGGATTGGCTATTGGCTTCACCCTTAACCGAAAGGATGTTGCTGCGTTCGCCATCTACGGCTCCCACTTGGACTGCAAGCTGGTACAGCGCTTCGATCAGTTTTTCATCGCGTTGAGCGGTGACGCCCTTACCAAAGACGATCATCGGTGAGATGGCGTGTGCCAGCAAGCGCGCGGCTTTGCTCAAGTCCGCTTCGGAGATGCCGGTTTCAGTAACGGCTTTCTTGATGCGGGCATCAGCATCTGTGATGTTCAGGGACTTGCGTTCCAGTTCTTCTTTTGCAATGATCGCTTGCAGCGCAAGAATCAGCACATGGTCAGAACCAGCTTTCGGCTTAAGCGCGACGCGGGTAACTTCATCCAGCGAAGTTTCATCCGGGTCGATGTTGATCAAGTTCACACCAGCGTTTAAATTGCGTTTGAATAAAAATCCCGCTACCATGTGGCTGCGATTGACGTTCGCGCCAACGCAGAGTACGGTGTCCGCAGTTTTCAGAGCGTCGAGTTTGCCTTCAAAGCCTTCGTGCGTTTCGGCGAATTTTGCCACCGACTCAGTCGGTACGCCTTCTTCGATGCTGGTCACGAGTTTGCTGTGAAGTTTGGTTTCGAACAAATCTTTGAAAGCAGATAATGTTTCCGCAGACAAGCGTGTTGACGCCAATGCCGCGACACTTTCTTTCGCCATTTTTTCTTGTACAGCGTTTAGCGCTTCATCCCAAGAGACGGGTTCGAGTTTGCCATTCTTCTTCATCAACGGAGCAGTGAGACGCACGCGGTTTTCATTGGTGATGGTGTAGCGTCCATACTCACACATCACGCCGTGATTGACGGCTCCATCCCAATCGCCTTCGATGCGCACGATGCGGTTATCGCGCACCATGATCTTGATCGAGCAGCCGACAGAACAGCCCACGCACACCGATTTGATTTCCTGCAAATTCTTATCTTGTGACTGATAGGCGCTGGTGCGGTCGATCAGCGCGCCGGTCGGGCAGACCTGCACACACGAACCGCATTTGATACACGTGCTATCGCCGAGCGGAATATCAGTATCTGCCACGATCATGCTCTTCGCGCCGCGTTCTGCGACTGAGAGAGTGAAATTGCCTGCCATCTCTGCGCAAGCACGCACACAGCGGCGGCACAGGATGCAGCGATTGTTATCCAACACGAAATATGGATGCGAGGTATCTACTGGGAAATCACTCCAGCCTGGTTGAATGGGCCAGTGGGCCATCTCTTCGTGATAGGCGGCGTTTTGCAGTTCGCAATCTCCGCCGCTGACCTGGCAGAACGGGCAGAAGTGATTGCGTTCGCTGAACAGCATGGAGAGCACGAACTGACGCGACTTCTTGAGCGCATCAGTTTCGGTTTCCACCACCATGCCATTGCTGACTGGCAGGGTACAAGATGCCATCGGCACACGCACGCCCTGTACTTCCACAATGCACAAGCGGCAGCCGCCGTAAGGGGTTAGTTCCTTGTGGTCGCATAGACGTGGGATGTTAATCCCCGCCATCTCTGCTGCACGCAGAACCGTCGTTCCTTCGGGGACGTCAATCTGTTGTTTGTTGATCGTTATTTGAACCATGTAATCCTCTTTAAAATTACCGGATTTTTTTATCCAATATGTTCGGCTACTAAATTCATTTCACACACGCCATTCGGGCAACTTCCCAACTGAATGTGCGCTTCTACCTCAGTGCGGAAATGCTTGAGCATGTCGCGGATCGGCACTGTGGCGGTCTGACCAAGCCCGCAGTTCGAGGCGCGTTCCATTTCTGAGATCAGGTTTTGAAGCGTATCTAAATCTTCCAACTTGCCCTGTCCCTTCGAGATGCGATCCACGATCTCATAGGAGCGTTGCGTGCCCACGCGGCAGGGTGTGCATTTGCCGCACGACTCAAAGCGAAAGAATTGCAAAAGTACTTTCACTAGGTCTACTATGCAGGTGTGTTGGTCACAGATCAGTAATGCGCCGGAACCAAGTGAAACACCTGCTTTGCGGAAGGACTCGAAGTCCATTGGAACGTCTCGTAACGAAGCGGGGATGATCGAGCCGCTGCTGCCGCCAGTTTGAGCAAGTTTCAGCACACTGCCGGGTTTCATGCCTTTGGCATAGATGTTGATGACCTCGCGCAAGGTAATGCCCATGGGTACTTCGATCACGCCGCTAAAGTTGACATTGCCCATGATGGTGTAGACCTTCGTACCCGGGCTGGACGGTGTGCCGAATGAGCGATACCACTCTGCGCCGTTGCAGATGATAGCGGGAATATTCGCCAACGTCTCCACATTGTTGACTGTTGTTGGTCGGTTCCACAATCCGCGTGTGACGGGGTAGGGTGGGCGAGGGCGTGGCTCGCCGCGCTTGCCTTCAATCGATTCGATCAGCGCGGTCTCTTCACCGCAGACATACGCGCCTGCACCCGCGTGCAGATGAATGTGAAAGTTAAAGTTCGTATTGAAAATGTTCTTGCCGAGGAAACCAAATTCCTCAGCCTGTTCGATCGCATGTTGCAGACGGCGATACGCATGACCATACTCACCACGAATGTAAACGTAGCCTTCGTCTGCACCGACGGCGTACCCGGCAATTGCCATCGCTTCGAGTATCACATGCGGGTCGCCTTCAAGTACGATGCGATCTTTGAACGTGCCCGGCTCGCTCTCATCGGCATTGCAGATGACGTATTTCTTTTCACCTTTTGCCGATTTCACAAATTTCCATTTGCGTCCTGTCAAAAAGCCTGCGCCGCCACGTCCTTGCAAACCTGAGCGTTCAACCATGTCAAGGACTTGCTCCGGCGTCATTTCGCTCAGCACTTTGCCGAGCGCTTCATATGCATTATGGGCGATCGCATCCTCAATGTTCTCCGGGTCGATGCGCCCGGCACGCTCAAGGACGATGCGCTGCTCCGATGGGTTGTATCCTTTATGAGCGCGGAGAGAACCGATCTGTCCCGTCAACTGTTTGGGCGGAGCAAGCAAATCCTCAGCAACGCGTCCCTTGTAAAGATGTTCTTCCACCAAGTAGCGCGCATCGCCCGGTTTCACCGGTCCATAGATGGCGGCTTCGGGGTAGACCATAACGAAGGGGAGGATATTTGTCCGCTCGATGTCGCTGATCTCGGCGATATCGACTTCGTCTTGCAATTGATAGGCTTCCAACGCCTCTTTCAGATTTTCGAGCAGTTCGCTCGCCCCAAGCCTCATACTCTCTGGATCTGTGGAGACCAACATCATGGCACGTTTGGTTTTCATGGCTGGCTCCTATTCGTAATGCCCCAAAATTTCGGGCAGTTGTTCGACTGTGACATTGCCGTACATGTCATCATCAACTAATAACACGGGACCGACACTGCACAAGCCAATGCACGATGTGGTGACGAGCGTCCACTTCTTGTCAGGCGTGGTTTCGCCATTGTCAAGTTCAAGTGTTTCGCGCAGGGCATCCCAAATGACTTTGCCGCCCACGATATGACAGGGCGCATTCTCACAGAACTTGATGACGTGCCGTCCGCGCGGCTGGGTGGAAAGCATGTCGTAAAAACTCGCCAGCCCGTACAACTGTCCTTGTGAGACGAAACTGCCATCATGATTGATCTGTGCCTTCACTTCTCGAATTGCTTCCGCAGGGATATACCCAAGTTCATGGTTGATCTCGCTGAGGATCGGGATAAACGCATCGCGTCCGTACCCATGCTTTTCAATGGCTTCCTGAACGACTTCCTTGATTTCACGTTCAACCGCTGGAGCGTACATTCAACCTCTTTTCTACTTCTGTCATTGCGAGCAATAACAGAAAAAGTGACTACGACAAAACCGATACTGCGTTGAAATTACAAACTTGCATACAAATGCCGCAACGGATGCATTTGTTGAGATCAATGTGATGCATCTGCCTGCGCTCGCCGCTGATGGCTTCCACCGGACAGTTCCTGGCGCAGACCATACAACCAGTGCAGGATTGCTCGATCTCAAAGCGAATGAGCGGGCGGCAGACTTTTGCCGGACATTTCTTGTCATACACATGCGCTTCATACTCATGACGGAAGTGCTTGAGCGTGCTGAGTACAGGATTCGGCGCGCCTTGACCAAGTCCGCATAGACTGTTCTTGGCAACTTCGTGGCACAGATCTTCGAGTTTTTCGAGATCGCCATGCTCACCTTTGCCATCACAAATTTTCTGCAGTAGTTCCAAAATGCGGCGCGTACCCACACGGCAGGGCGTACACTTCCCACAAGACTCTGCTTGCGTAAAATCCATGAAGAAGCGGGCGATGTCCACCATGCAGGAGGTTTCATCCATCACAACCAAACCGCCTGAACCCATCATCGAACCGGCTTGGCTCAGCGCTTCGTAATCGAGCGGTAGATCAAGGTGTTCCGTGGTGAGACATCCGCCCATGGGTCCGCCGGTTTGCACGGCTTTGAATGTGCGTCCGTCTTTGATTCCGCCCGCTACATCGAAAATAATTTCGCGCAGGGTAATGCCCATCGGTACTTCGATCAGACCCGGCTTGGCAACGTTGCCGCCAACTGCGAAGGTCTTGGTGCCTTTCGAGCGTTCCGTGCCCATGCTGGCGTACCAGTCCGCACCTTTGACGATGATCTGCGGAATGTTGGCGTAGGTCTCCACGTTATTGTTATTTGTCGGCTTACCCCACACGCCCTTCACAGAAGGGAATGGAGGACGCGGAAGCGGCTCTCCACGCTTACCCATGATAGATGCCATCAGAGCTGTTTCTTCGCCGCACACGAATGCCCCTGCCCCCACGCGCACTTCAAGGTCAAAGTTGAAGTCGGTGCCGAGGATGTTATTTCCCAAAAAGCCAAATTCGCGCGCCTGAGTGATCGCTACATTGAGCGTTTCCACCGCCAACGGATATTCTGCGCGGCAGTAGATGTAACCATAGCTCGCACCGACGGCATACGCGCCGATGATCATGCCTTCAATGACCGAATGCGGATCACCTTCCAACACACGGCGGTTCATGAATGCGCCCGGGTCGCCTTCGTCTGCATTGCAGACCATGTACTTGATATCACCAGGTACCTGGCGGGTGAGTCCCCATTTGCGTCCGGCAGGGAAGCCCGCGCCACCACGTCCGCGCAGACCGGATTTGGTCACTTCTTCAATAACCAGTTCCGGTGTCATCTCACCAATGACTTTGCCCAGCGCCTGATAACCATCCACAGCGAGATAATCTTCGATGTTCATCGGGTCGATCTCGCCGCAGTTGCGAAGCACCACACGCACTTCCTTCGGGCGCAGCGGACCTAACTCTTCATCAACGATTGGCTTATGAACTTCGCGGAACTTCTCAACAATACGTCCTTTGAGAAAATGCTCTTCCACCAAGAATGGCACATCGTCAGCGGTCATGCCGACATAATGCACACCATCCGGGTAGACCATCATTTCAGGACCATCAGAACAACTACCAATGCGGGAGGTTTCAAGAACTTGAATCTCGTCCAATAAACCTTGTGCAACGAGTTCGTCTTGCAAAGCATCTACCACTTCATGAGCACCCTTAGCAAGGCACTCTGGGTCAACACATACTAAAACATGAGATCGATAAAAAGGCATAAAAACTATTCTCCGATACTGTCACCCTGAGCGTTAGCGAAGGGTCTCTTAGATAACCGTAGAGATGCTTCGTTTCACTCAGCATGACATGGTTATATAGGTAAAACGTGGTCCTTCAAAGGCATTCCGCCTTGCACATGCTGTTTCATGATCTGCGCCGCAACATCGGCGTTGACTTTTCCATACGTCACCTTAGCTTGCTCACCAAAGATGACCTGCACGATCGGTTCCTGCTCGCACATGCCCATGCACCCAGTCTGGGTCACGGTCACGCCGCTAAGGTGTTGCGCTTCGATGTAATTCAACACGCTCTTCATCGTGTCACGCGCACCGGCTGCAATTCCACACGTGCCCATAGCAACGATCACTTGCACGCTTCCTGGCGCGGCTTTCATTTGTTTCTTGGCAAGCGCTTCTTCACGAACACGCTTCAGTTCTTCCAACGATTTAATGGCTGGCATGATTACTCCTTTTTAAAACTCCGTTTGCAGGGTGAGGTTGGCAATGCCTTCCTCAATCATCCCGCGTAAAATTTTCAACACATCCGGCTCAGTAAATGACGTGTCACCGAGTACGGCTTTGATTTCTTCATCATCCAACTCAAACGTTTTGGTTGAGCCGTTGTTTGCTGTCGTTTGATATTTGAAGATCCAATGAATATGCGGATAAGAAACCAGCAAGGTCAGGAATGTAGTACTGACATCGCCCAGCGGCATTCGGTCAATGTGACTGTGACGGAACGACGCCTCAATGCGCGTGCCTTTGCCTGATTCTGTTTCCAGAGTTAATCCGCCGCCCGAGCTTTCTGCTGCCAACTTTAAGAGCGGAATGCCCAACCCAACTTTGCGTGTGGTGCGCGTGGTGTAGAACGGATCAAGAACACGCTTGGCAGTTTCTACATCCATGCCTCTGCCGTCATCAGTCACGCTGACTTTGAGCAAGTCATTATGCAGGTCTTCGATCACATCCATGCGGATATTTCGGCTTTCTGCCGCGACGCTGTTTTCAGCAATATCCAAAAGATGCAAAGCGATTTCGCGCATGGTTATCCTTGAACCTTCTTCAACACCTGCGGGAACTTATTCGGGCGTAATTTGCCTTGTACTTCTTCGTCCACCACGACGACAGGAGCCTGACTGCATGCACCTACGCAGCGGCATTCTTCGAGCGTGATTTGTCCGTCAGGCGTGGTCTCGCCGAGGTCAATGTTCAACATCTGCTTGGCTTTTTCAATCAGCTGCGGAACACCTGCCACATAGCAAGCCGTACCCAAGCAGAACTTGATGGTGTGTTTGCCCTTGGGTTTGGTCTTGAAGAATGAATAGAACGTCACCACGCCGTGGACTTGCCCCTGCGGGACCTTCAAGCTCTGTGCAATATACACTTGCATGCAAGGGGAGACGTGTCCGATCTTTGACTGGATTTCATTCAAGACAAGCATCACTGCGCCGGGGCGGTCTTTGTTTTCAAGGATCGCCTGGTCTATCAGCAGTTTTAGGTTTTCTTTGTTCAGGGGGTCGTTCTCAGGGATTTCTCTTTGTCGCCGTGTCATTGTATGCCTTTATAAAGTATTGTGATAATTTTCACAAACATAGTTTAATGGTTCATCCCGAATCAGTCAATGAAGGATGTCATATGACTGTGGTGTAGGTTGTCAGTCAATTTTGGGACGTTTGATCTGCACACTGCGTTGATTTTCCCCACAAAACGCTTTGGTTATCTCATCAACCGTTGGTGCCTCGATCTCGAAATGTGTTGTTCCTAAGAACTCGTCCAGCCGATGTACATCTCCGCTTTGGATAAGCACATTATTTTTGGAGGATGGGAATTTTTCATGAAGAGCTTCTGCGGTAATGTGGCGGGATATTTCCAGAGCGGGGAAGTGCCACCAATCTGCTAGGAAGCCAAGGGTGGGGAACAAGCCGAATGATTTGCGGTCTACATGCGCAGGGATGACAAGACCGCCCAACTCATTTACCTGCTCAATGACTTCTTCAATTGAAAATTCTGTAGCAGTTAACAACAATCTGTTTTCAGTGCGAATGTATTCACCGTTTTCATCCACAACATATTGCTCGCCAAAATGCTCGGGCTGGTTTAAGGCATCGGGGAGGGAAAGGTCCACTTTGTGCTGCCAGCTTTCGAGGTCCAGCAAAGAGGCGAAGAGACAGAGCATGTGAACATCTTCGTGAGTCTGCACTTCCATTCCAGGTAGGACGGTGAGCCCGGTTCCATCTGCTGCTTTTTGAACGGCACGCACATTGGCGCTGGCGTTGTGGTCGGTGATGGCGATGATGTCAATTTGATTCTCAAGCGCCGTTTGCACAATGAGAGGCGGGATCATTTCCACCTCTGCGCAGGGCGAGAGGACGGTATGAACGTGCAGGTCCGCGCGAAAGGTTTTCATTTCTACCGGATGTTCATTTCCCAAAGCGTTCCACAGATCTCATAACTGAACTTGGACGTGGAAAGCAGGATAACGCCTTGTTCATTGGCTTTTGCAAGAGTGGCTTCGTCGGGGATGGCGTTTTCGGTGATGATAACGGCGGCAACATCCAGCATGGCTGCAACGGCAACGATGTTTAAGTGCGCTTGCAAGGTGATCCAAAGGTTGTTGACCTTTGCACCTGCCATCACGCAGGAGAGTAAGTCTGATGTATAACCACCTTGCGGGGTGATGCTGGTGAAGTCACGCGGTGAGGTGAGGACGGTGAGTTGAAGTTGATCGATGATGGTTTGCAGGTTCATGGTTTATTCTCTTTTGCCTTTAAGAACTTCAGATGGAACCGCGATGCGCATGATGAGCTTGGAGCCTTTTCCGAGAGTCGATTCGAGTTCCATTTTGTCTACGCAGCGTTTGATGTTGACCAAACCCATGCCCGCGCCAAACCCCATTTCGCGGACTTTGTCGCTGGCGGTGGAGTAGCCGGGCTGCAGAACTTTTTCAATGTCTGCAATGCCAGGACCATCATCGCTGGTGGAGATGATGATGCGATGTGGTTCCACTTCCAATTTGAGGACGCCGCCGTGGGTGGTATGAATAATGAGATTCATTTCCGCTTCATAGGCGGCGATGCCGCAGCGCCGTGCCAGTTGCTGGTCTGCACCGAGGCGGAGCAATGCGCGTTTGATATGGCTAGAGGCGTTGCCCCCGTGCGTGAAATCTCCAACTTTGATGTTGTATCGAAGGACAAGCGTGGTGCGGTCAGAGTTGATGTCTTCAAAAAGGTGACTAGCTCGATAGCGGCGGACTTCTTCTTCTTTGTAATCATGTTGCACTGCACGCAGGATTCCGCGTGTGATGTCGCCTTTGGTGATGATGCCTTTCAGGTTGTTGGCTTCATCCACAACTGGTAATCGTCCCAACCCTTTTTCGGTAAATCTCTTGATGGCTTCGACGATACTATCTGAATGCCGAACAGTGACCAATTTTCCGGTCATATATTTTTTTACAGGTTCAGCGAGTTCATTGCTTTGCAAAGCGCGAACAATATCTTCGAGGCTGATAATCCCCACCAGTTTTTCATCTTGTACCACTGGCACACCTGAGATGCGATTTACCCGCATTAATTCCAAGACACTGGCAATGGGCACATCCGGCGAAGTGGTGATAACGTTTGCATTCATCACTTCGTGGATCTTCAGGTCATACGAAAGTTCCTCGATGCGGTTGATCTCATGCGCATCAAGGTCAGTGACTGGACGATGTCGCCCAAACTTTTCCTGCTCGGTGGGCTTATTAGTTGGTGTCATTGCCTTCGTAGCTTTTTAATCCGGCGTCATGCAGTATGCCGCTGAGTTCGAACATCCCAAGCGGGCTGGAGATGAGTGGAATGTTTTCATGAAGCGCGATCTCGACGGTTTCAGGCTGCGGCTTTTTCCCGCGGATGAAAATGATGGCGCGGAAATCTGCGATCTGCGCGGTTCGGACTACCTGTGGGTTGGTCAGCCCGGTGATCAGTACCGCCCGCGGACGGCTGTACGCCAGTACGTCGCTCATCAGGTCGGCACAACAACCACCGTGGATGTTTACGTTCGTATCCAATTCTGGCGTGAGTATTTCGCCTTGGCAAATAGTAATAATCTCTTTTAGATTCATATTCATAATCCGGGTCGCCCTTTCAATGCTCCGCTTATTAAAATTATCTCTATAAAATTATTCTCTATCTTGTCTATTTAGGTAAGTCTCATTCTTCATGCTAGACGGGTGACTATCCTCCTGTATTGTGAAAAATTTCACAAAAACATAAATAATAAACTTCATCATTGGGCGATATATTTGTTGTTCACATTATTCTTTTTATTTGATTTCTATAGATTTACTTGCGCTAATATAGCATGTGAAATTTCTTTCACTCGACTACTTAGTTTGTCGAAAGTTAGACAAGAACATAAATACAGTAATTGTTATACAAGCAATTGCCAGTATCCAAACATATTCTGCTTCAGGGTTTGTAAATATAAGTAACAACAAAGCTATACTTACAAGCAACATAAAGATTGCAAATGCCGCACCCATTGGGTTGGGATTATTGTATGAGTAATTTTTATATTTCCAACCTCTCTGATTTAACGGAATTGGCACTCTGCTCCCCTTTGTTCCCCAGCTTGGGTCGCTAAATTGTATTGGGGTTTCATCTTTGTCCTTTTTTGCCATTACAACCCAATCCTTTCCCCGCACGAATATACGTTGAAACGATGTTTCCGAGCATAGCCGATCAAAGTAATCCCATATCGCTGCGCCATCTCAATGGATAGAGATGATGGGGAGGTGCGCGAGATCAAAATGAGGGCATTCAATTGCGCCGCCTTTTGCAGCATTTCCGAGCTGATGCGTCCGGTAGTGATGAGGATGCGGTTTTCGGGCCAGACATTCTGCATCAGGCACATGCCTGCGATCTTATCGAGCGTGTTGTGCCTGCCAATGTCGTCTGCTGCAAAGACGACCCTATTCCCATCACTTAAAGCGGATGTATGGACTCCGCCCGTGTCGCGATATAGCTCTTGCGACTCGAATAACTTCTCTACCATCTCCATTACCGCTTCTGGCTGGACCTTGAACTTGTTCGCTGAGAAATCGACATTTGGTTTCGCCAGAAGGTCAACAGCAGTTACACCGCCTGTACAGCCGGATGTTCTGCGCCAATTTGTCGGCTGTTCCACAGAACGATGCAGCCAGACATCCACGTTATCCCCATGTTCACACAAACGGACATCCGCGACCTCGTCCATGCTTTTGATGATGCCTTCATTGTATAAAAATCCCACCGCCAGTTCTTCGAGGTGGAGGGGCGTACACATGAACGAGATCCACACTTGACCGTTCACCGTCAGTGAAACGGGTGTCTCGACGATGGTTTCTGCGTCGAAGTGTTCCCATTTTTTGAATTCATAACGTTCGTACTCAATCGCTTTTCGTGGAGGAATCATACGTACTCCAAAGACCAATAAGGTGTTCGATCTCAGCTTTCATGCGTGCCGCAGCTTTATCAGAATTGCGGTGTACTTTGCAGAAGATATCTGGGTCGGCGAGAAACGCGCCTAGGCAGGCTTCAGTGCAAAGTAAAATTTTCTTCCCTTTATGCTGTGCCACAGGGAAATACTGCGGGTCGGCATCGCGGAAAATACGTCCGCATAGGGTGGCGAATGCCTTGGGGCGGGGACGTTCTTCGCTCATCCCTTCAATTCCGCGATGAAGACTTCAAATGGCGCGATCGTGAGTTTTCCTGTTGCGCGGTCCACTTGCGAGCGGACTCCACTGGTGAAGAGGGTATGAAGCTTTTTGTCAGTCAACTCTTTTGAGAAATTTAACTCCAGCCTTTTTTCAGAGTAATTCAGCACGATCAATACGCTTTGTTTTTCAGATTTTCGAAGGAAGGCAAAATACTCCTCGGCGGTTTCATGCAGCGGAATATAGTCACCTTCTACCAGAGCAGGAGCCGCTTTGCGGATTTTGAGCAGGTGTTTGTAGTAGTTTAAAAGAGAGTCTGGGTTGTGCTCTTGATCATGGACGTTGATGCCTGCCTTGTAATTTGGGTTAATGGGCAGCCAGGGTTCTACATTTTCAGGCGAGAAGCCTGCATTTGATTTGTTCGACCAGTGCATGGGCGTGCGGTTTTTGTCGCGGGTCATTTCGGCAGTACGGAACATGGCTTCTTCCGGGTCCACGCCCATTTCGGTGACGATGGTATGGTAATACCATGAGCCCATCGTATCTTTCACCTGAGAGATATGCGGCAGGAAGTAATCGGTCATACCGATCTCTTCTCCGTTGTACAGGAAAGGCGTCCCTGGCAGAGTCAGCACGAGGGCGGCGTTGAGGCGGGCGAGTTCGGCATCGTGAAGTTTATCGCCATAGTTTGTGTAGATGCGTGAGCGGTCATGGTTGCCGAGGGTGTTACATGCCCAGCCTTCCACTGCCAATTGATTCAAGCGAGCAATACGCTCGCTTTGGTTTTGACGAATATGAACTGGTGTGATGCGGTTGGTATTTGCCAGCGGAAAATTGAAAACGAGATGAAGTTCATCGTTGCCATTGCCCATATAGTCGATATTGTCATCCTCGCCAACCAACATACGGTCACCATCATATTCGTTAATGACGGCGCGCAATTCCTTCATCAGCTCGTGTACCCCTGCCTGACCATACTGATTTTTGAACATGTCAAGCCAGTATTGGTCTTTGAGTTTTTTCTCTTCGTCCGTTTGGGCGGTTTCAGAGAAACGTCTTAATTCGGCGAGATTCATGGGGACAGTATGCGGCGTAAGATTCGGATCTTCAAAGACCGTGCCGATTGCGTCGAGGCGATAGCCGTCTACACCGAGGCCAAGCCAAAAGCGGACGGCGTCCCACATGGCTTGTTTGACTTCGGGGTTGTGCCAGTTCAGATCTGGCTGCTGCTTCATAAAGTAGTGATAGTAATACTGGTTACGTTCCGGGACGTAGGTCCACGCATCACCGTCGAAGCAGGATTGCCAATTGTTCGGAGGCGTATCGACCCACACGTACCAATCTGCTTTGGGGTTGTCGCGGCTGGACTTTGATTCAACGAACCAGGCATGTTCATCGGAAGTGTGATTCAGCACGAGGTCGAGAACGACGCGGATGTTGCGCTTGTGAGATTCTTTGAGGAAGGTTTTGAAATCTTCCAGTGTGCCGTATTCCGGCGCGACATTTACATAGTCGGAAATGTCGTAGCCGCAATCCCAGTTGGGGGAGGGGAAATGAGGCGAGAGCCAAATGGCGTCGATGCCGAGGTTGGCGAGATAGTCAAGTTTTTCTGTAATGCCTTTAAAGTCGCCGATGCCGTCACCGTTACCATCTGCGAAGGAGCGGGGATAGATTTGATAAAAGACAGCGATTTGCCACCATTTTAGGGAGGTCATTTTAGTTAATTCCTTTTAGGTCTGAAAGTTTGAAAGTTAGTAAGTTGAAAAGTTGAGAAACTTTAAACCTGCAAACTTTCCAACTTGCCAACGATCTTCACGCAGTCATGTTTAAATACTTCTTCCATGTGCGGGGCATCTTCCATCTCACTGGTCAGGTCTTGCCCAGGAAAGTGCAGAAATTCATGCAAGCCCAAACGCCATTTGGGACAGTCAGTCACATCATAGACGATGCCGTTATGGGCGATCCACATGCGTGAGCCGCGTTCACCGGTGTTGCGTTTGAGTTCAGGGAGAGAAACGATTCGTTCAGGGATCATGACGGATTAAAGGTCAAGCCTTCGGGTAAATAGTGTTTGATGTATTCAAGTAGTGAGTAAATAATAAGAGAACAACCGATCATCTCTACTGATTCTTCGAGACTGGCGACAACAGCATAGGTATAATTTTTTATGCCGAGATTGGCGGCAAAGTATCCGCTGACCATCTCACCGCCGATGACGCCACCGAGGTACACGCCGAGGGAGAGAAAAAATAGCAATTTAAATTTATTTTCGAGATGCAGGAAGTACATCAGGTAGGTCAAGCCGAACAAGGCGATGGCGATCATGCCGGGGATGATCCAAGCAAAATAGAAAATACCCTCTGAACCAAAGACCGCACGCATCGGTTTGATGAGTTCTTCATGAAAGGAAGCCGTCTCGTCGATGGAGAGCAAGAAGAAGATGAGCGCTAGACCATTCCAATGAAAGCGGAATTTGTCGCGGATGGAACTTTTCCATGCGCCGATGCCCGCCAAAAGGAGCGAAGGAATAAATAACAGCAATGCGTTGATATAGGTGGGAACATTGCCTTCGTAATCGAGATAGAAATTGTTGATCATCTGGTCGATAAGAAACTCATGCCATGCACCGCGGATATCTGCTACGCCGAAGAAGCGCATGTGTTGTCCCCAAATACTGAAAGAGACTAATGCGATGATAACGGCAAATAGAAAGAGCAGAATACGTTTAGAGTAGAGTTTGATGGAGGGAGTTTGATTTGTCATGAAAGCCTTCGGTGTGGATTATATCGTCGAAACTGAATCAAGTATCGGCTTAGTCTGAGGCGGGAACGATCACAGTGCGGATGTCGCTGCCGAAGTGTTCCAGGTCATCCAGCACGGCGTTGATCGCATCTGCATCCAATGGCACGGTGCGGCTGACGATGTTCGTTGTATCGAGGATTTTTTTGCGAGCCATTTCTACCAGAGTTGAAAGCTCCTGCAAGTGATGGTCGTTCGAGCCAATGAGTTCAACTTCATTTCCGAGCAATTCAGTGTATGTATTTATTTCGAGCGGCTTGTTCGCCAGACCAACGATGACCACGCGCGCCATCACGCCTGCCACTTGCAACGCCTGCCTCATGGTTTGCGGCAAGCCGATCATTTCAATGGCGACATCTACACCTTTGTTTTGAGTAAGGCGTTTGATCTCAGCAACCGCATCCACTTCTTTTGCGTTGATAGGAAGCGCGCCATATTGTTTGGCGAGTTTTAATTTATCGGGATTGATATCCACCGCATAGACTGCAACCGCGCCGAAAGCTTTTGCCAGTTGTATGGCAGACTGACCGAGTCCGCCCGCGCCGAAAATTGCTACACGTTCCCCTGCCTTGAGGCGGCTCTTACGCAGTGCATGAAAGGACGTGGCACTGGCGCACATGAGAGTCGCGCCTTGCTCGAAAGGAATTTCATCGGGCAAGTGAATCGCATTGCGAGCAGGCACAGCGATGTATTCGGCATAACCGCCATTGGTGTAGTGCCCGATCATCAAAACCTTTTCACAAAATTGATCATTGCCGGTGGAGCAGTGATAACAATCGCCGCAGGAGAGGTTGTAATGCAAACAGACGCGATCTCCGACTTTTACA
>JAFLCE010000039.1 GCA_017303655.1 Anaerolineae bacterium | reverse complement strand
ATGGAAAACTCCGCCGAGTCCATTTTCTCTACTGCCCTGCCCCAGCGTTCGAGTGCCCAGCCCCAAAAGTCAAACTCAATGGTGGAGATGCTGGCTTGAATGGCTGCCCATAACCCCCAGCCGACATCGGACATGATCATATTGAGTTTCATACGCGCGATCAGTTGCGGAGTGGCTTCGCCAAAGTAGGCAGCGCAGACTTCTTTAATCTGATCGTCGTTAAATTGCATTTCCTGACAGGTATTGCCCAACTCGAAGGTTGGGTCGTTGTTGCCGCTGTATTCGTAATCGATCAACCAAAGTTGTTTGTCGTCGTCGATGTAGTTTTCAGCGAGCAGGTCGTTGTTACACGGGACGGTCGCCAGCGGGTTGACCGACATGGCTTTTTCGATCTCATTCACGGTGGGCATCCGCTCAGGATAGCCTTTGGGGATTTTGAAGCCGCGCTCACTGCACAGGCGTAGGTAATACTCTGTGAGGCGGAACATGTTGAAGTCCGTGAGGAAGCGTTCGCCAGCGTGGAGTCGCTTGATGGCGTGAGCCATGCGCGAGGGCATCCCAGACTCGTTGAGCGAATCCTTCGACATGGTTTTGCCGTCAAGGAATTTCAGGATCATCACTTTGTGTTCGGGAAAATAATTTAGAACTTGCGGTGCGACACCCGCATTCGCCGCCGCTTGTGTATTGTGGTATTCATTATTACGGTCGATGGCAAGCAGTTCGGTGCCTTCACCGGGCACACGGACAAAAAAAGGGTTGCCATCAACAAGAATTTTATAATTGGTATTGGTTAGCCCGCCCGAAAGCAGTTGAATGGAAACATCCTTTCCTTTCCAATCCTCCACCTTTACGGCGATCTCTTCAATAGTGGACATGCGCAGCTCCTGAAAATTAAAGAGACCTGACAGGTTCTTGAAACCTGCCAGGTCTTCTATTTAATTCAACTACTCAACTGGAATTTCAGACTGGACTTTGTCCATGTCGATGCCTTCGCTCTTACGGCGGGCTTTGAAATAATAGTACACACCAGCCGCACCTACATAGAAGACGAACATCAAGATCATGGAAGTTTGATTCTTTAGACCGTTCGGGTTGATACTGTATCCAATGCCATAGAGCGCGTTGGGGTCGAGGATCCATTGATACAGCAAGTAGAGTGCGAAGCCGCTGAAAATTGCGCCTGCAACGGTGATCAATGGAATACCAGCCACTTTTATCTTAGCAATTGGCGAAGCCTCGAACAGGTCTTTCTTGGTGTACGGCAGAATCATTGCCGCAATCGAGGTGCCGAGGTACATCACCGCGATCACGAGCGTACCGAACAATGTCAGTGAGCGGAAGCCCGCTTCATTGAACGCAAATAAATAAGAAACGATCACCGCCGGAATTGCCATGAGCAAAATCGCATTGACTGGTGTGCCGTTGTTGTTCAACTCTGCGGCTTTTTCAGGGAGCAGGCGGTCGAAGGCTGCAGCGAAGATCACACGCGTAGAGGACAAGAACACCGTACCCACCCAGCCAAACCACCAGAAGCTCATCAACACAATGATGATCAATTGAACAAACGTGTTATTGGTGAGGAAGGCAGCGAAGAGCGCCGGATAGGGCCAGAACGGCAACGGTGACTCAGCACCATACCAGACGGAGTTCCACCAAGCCGCATTGGCTTGCATGTAAAAGTCCCAGCCGATGGTCTTGTTTATAGCGAGGAAGAATACAATGCCCAACACGGTTGTGACGCCCAAGCCCCACGCCATACCCGCGAAGTTGCGTTTGTAATCGGTTGCGCCGCGTACTTCACCGTAAAGGGTTGCGCCCCAGTTTGGGAATAAGTTGAAGAACACGAGGTAAGGCAGAAGCAAAAGGATCGAATTAAGCGAGCCGCCCCACATGGGGGTGATCGCACCCGCATCGGTACCGGCTTGAACCGTGGCATCATACACGCCCGGTTGCGCGCCGAACACGCTCACGGCATATTTTTCCAACCCGGCTTTGAAAGCCTCGGGCGAACCAGTGAGCAGCAAGACCAACACGATCAAGAAGCCAAGCATACCGGCATAGAAGGAGAACTTCTGAATTCGAGCATAGGTCTTCATGCCGAGGATGACCGTTAGTGTGGCGAGCCCAACGGTGATGAGCGTCGTCACGAACAGACCGATCTCCGTCTGCCCGAACCACAAAGCGGTGCTGGTAGCGCCCAGCAAACCCAAGATCGGCGTGATCACAATATGACGCAGCATATCGCCATACAACGGAACCCACAGCCACAAAGTGAACCACCAGCCCGTCATGGCAAGGATGAAGCCCACCGCTCCACCAAAGATGCGTGTCATCCACACATAGTCACCGCCAGCGCGGGGCATCACCGAAATGAGTGAGGCATACACGATGATCTCAAAGACGAGGAAGAACGCGCTCACCAACAACGCGTTGATCATGCCGCCTTCAAAGAAATACATCTGGCTGAAAATATAAAGACCCAGGGTTACCAGATTGATGGAAAAGAACGCGTAGACGAACGCGTCGAAGACTGACCATGAACGTACCATGCCAGTCGCCTTACGGACAAACAAGTCACTCATAACAACTCTCCTCTGTATGATGTTGTCTTTACACGCAAACGCGTGAATTAACCGGTTGTCAGAACGTAATTGTCGACCTTATTCTTTCCGAGCTTGATAATGGCTCCAAGCAGTGTCCCCTGCTCATACATGGAACCGGGATTGATCACAAGCGTTTTTCCGATACGCGTCGAACCGCGTCCTTCGTGAATGTGCCCATGCAAGCTGAGCAACGGCTGGGTCTTTTCAATCGCCTTACGCAAAGCCGTCGAACCGACTGGGATCATTGAATTGCCCGCCAAGACCGGGCGTAAGTCTTTATCGAGTTCGGGCGCTTCATCCAACCCTGATTTATGCGGCGGCACGTGGATGTTGAAAATAGAAGTTGCTGGATTCTTCAACTGCGATATCATCGCTTCATACCTAACTGCGAGCTGATCCTCACCCTCTTCACGGTGCGTAGCCCAGGGTGTGATGTTGCTCCAGCCAGACGCGATCATTTCATGTCCGCTTGCCAACATGGTGACATTGCCCTCTGCCAACTCCACCACGCGGCTTTCGCGGATGATGTCATCGACCTCATCCATGTCGTCGTTGCCTGGGCAGCAATAAATCTTCATGCCTGTTCCGGCGAGTTTTTTCTCGGCAAGTTCCATCCACTGCTGGACGACCTTTAAGACTTCCTGCAAAAAGATCTTGCTCACCAGAGCCGGGTCTTTTTCCAATTCTTTAATTTCATCGGGGTTGGTCAGGTAGGGATAATAGCCGCGGCTACGGACTTTCTTGCGCATGTCCGTCATTTCGTCTTCGTTGGTAATTTCAAACGCTTGTTCGAGTAACGTGACGCGGTAATTTAATCCACCCTGATGAATGAACGGGACAACTGCCTTGCCCGTCATATCGCCGCCGAGGATCAATTGATCGGCGCCGTAGAATTTCCCCGCATTTAGAAACTTGCTCCAGCAAATATCAGAACCGTGAATATCCGTCGCAAAAAAGATGGTGGTCACATGCAAATCCTATGAAATGGAATCAGCTTGCAAATGCCGTGCGGTCGTGATGAGCGCCATTATACTCGCCGTTAAGTGAATATGAATACAATGTTAACATCACCGCCGGGCTTAAAAAGTTACGGATTGTATTTTTTATCACAACAATTCCCTGAATTTGACTCTACAAGTTGCCAGCAAACCACGCATAAAAACGAATGGAACCGTGCTATATTCTTATAATTCTTTTCTTTCAAAAGGAGTCCGCCATGTTCGATAAACGCAAAGACCCACGCAAAAAGTTAATGGCTTTCACCCCCGTCTATACCCTCAAACCCAAGAAACTGATCGGCTATCTCGAAGACCTCACCACGCATGGTGCCCGCGTGGTGGGAGATGTCGCCTTGGAAGCCGATACGCTTGTCACCCTCGTGATCGACTTCCCCAAAGACACCGCCAGCCTGCCGCCTGAGCCTTTCACCATCCAAGCTCGCGTGGCAAGAGCCAGCCAAGATGAAGCCCACTACGAAAACCTCGGCTTTGAATTTGTAGAACCCACTGCGGCGCAAGTCGCAGTTCTTGAGGCTGTCATCCAACGATATGAGTTTCACCGCACTACCTAGTGATTTAAGTTTCTTGACCATAGGCAGACAGACCAGTATCATTTCAAAAGATACATTCGTAACTACGAGATACTTCTCCCGTCAAAACCAAGGAGCCAAGCATGAAGACTCAAAATTTCAACAAGATCGTATGGCGGGCGGTCTCCATTCAGATCATTTTCGGTTGGACTTTGCTGATCGTTGGCACATATACCATTGGGAATATTTGGTTTAAGAATGAAATTCTCACTCATGTGATCCTCTGGCTGGCAGGAGTGGTGATCTTTGAGTTCATCCTTTTACGGGGGTATACGGCAAACAATCAGGGAAAAGACTCTGAGCTCAGCCAGATCGGCACCTTGATTTATCACGCCATCATGGAGACCTCGCCCGATTCTGTCGCTGTGACGGATCTGCTCGGGAACTATATTTTCGCCAACAAACAGACCGCCGCCCTGCATGGGTATGACTCTCCTGATGAATTTATCGGCAAAAGTGCCTTTAGCTTTTTCCCTTTAAGTGAACTCCCAAAAGCCACAAAACATATGCGCCTGACCAGCGCCGAGGGGTTCAGCAAAAATATCGAGTTCAACCTGCAACGCAAAGACGGCAGTACCTTCCCCGCCGAATTGAGCGCGGCACTGATCAAGAATGAAATTGGTATCCCAGTGGCATTCATTGCCATCACTCGCGATGTGACTGAACGCAAGCGCGTTGCAGACCAACTCCAAGACGTGAACGAGCGGCTACGCTTGCAATTGGTAGAGATCGAAAAACTGCAAGCCATTTTGCATGAGCAGGCGATCCAAGACTCACTTACAGGGCTATACAACCGTCGCTTTATGGAAGAAGCGCTCAAACAGGAATTCGCCCGCGCGAAACGCGGAAATCAACCTTTCAGCGTCGTGATGATGGATATGGACAACCTAAAATCCCTGAACGACAAGTATGGTCATGCTGTGGGCGATATTGCCCTGAAATCTCTTTCCAAATTGCTGAAAGACCAAACCCGTGTAGAAGATATTGCCTGCCGTCTTGGCGGGGATGAATTCCTTGTCATTTTGCACAACGCAGATGAGCAAATGGCATCGGTGCGCCTGCACGAATGGAACGAACGGACACAAGATATTACGATTGTGCATGAAGGCATTCATCTTCCGGTCAGTTTCTCTGCCGGGATCGCCTCCTACCCGGTTTATAAAAGCATTGAAGAAATTATCCAAGCGGCAGATAGAGCCATGTATGAAATAAAAGCAAAGAAAAAACAAACGGTACAAAACTATTTCGCCGCGAGTTAAACATGGAGATTTTCTCTCAACACCAGACTTTGTTCCAGGTCTGGTGTTTTTTTATTCTGAGAATCTATGACATTCGTTATATATTGAAAAACCTGTATTAATTGTAAAATGATTTAGTCATTGGAGACCGAATGGCACAAGGGGAACACACGCCAGGCTCGCTACCCAAAATTTGACGCAAACTCAAATTTCTAGGAGACCAAATGACCCCCATCTATCCCCCCGAACCATTTCGTATTAAGGTAGTCGAATCCATCCATCTCATTTCCCGTGAGGAAAGAGAAGCCGCGCTCAAAGAAGCAGGCTACAACCTCTTCCTGATGAAAGCCGAAGACATGTTCGTTGACCTGCTGACCGACTCCGGCACAGGCGCGATGAGTTCCGAGCAATGGGCAGCCATCATGCGCGGGGACGAGTCGTATGCGGGTGCGCGCTCGTATTACCGACTCAAGAATGCCGTGGACGATGTCTTCGGCTTCAAGCACTTCCTGCCCACCCACCAAGGTCGTGCCGCTGAAAATATCCTCGCGGCGGTGTTGGTCAAGCCGGGACAATGGGTGCCGAGCAACATGCACTTCGACACCACCGACGCCAACATCCGCGCGCGACAGGGTCGCCCTGCCAACCTCGTCATCGACGAAGCGCACGACCCCGAGAATCGTCATCCCTTCAAGGGCAATATGGATATCGCCAAACTCAAAGCCTTCATCGCAAAGTATGGGCGTGAGCAAATTCCCTTTGGCATGATCACCGTCACCAACAATGCCGGAGGCGGACAGCCCGTCTCGATGGAAAATCTCAAGGCTGTGGCAGACGTCTACCACCAAAACGGAATCCCATTCTTTATCGACGCCGCACGCTACGCCGAAAACTGTTTCTTCATCAAACAGCGGGAACCTGGCTTTGAGCTTAAATCCGTCAAAGAAATCGCGCATGAAATGTTCTCGCTGGCAGACGGCATGACCATGTCCGCGAAGAAGGATGCCATCGTCAACATCGGCGGGTTGTTATGTTTGAACGATGATACGCTCTTTCAAAACTTGAAGAATGAATTGATCCTGCGCGAAGGCTTCCCTACCTATGGCGGACTCGCCGGGCGCGACCTCGACGCGATGGCAGTCGGCTTATACGAAGGCTTGGATGAAGATTATCTCGCCTATCGCATTGGGCAAACCGCCTATCTCGCGGCGCGACTGAACGAAGCAGGCATTCCCACCCTGCAACCCACGGGCGGGCACGGCGTGTACGTCAACGCCGGTGCGATCTTCCCGCACATCCCCAATTACGAATTCCCTGCACAGGCTTTGGGAGTTGAACTCTATCGCGAAGGCGGCATCCGCGGCGTCGAGATCGGCTCGGTCATGTTTGCCTGCCTCGACCCGCAAGATAATAAATGGCATTACCCCGCGCTTGAATTATTGCGCCTCGCCATTCCAAGACGAACGTACACACAGAGTCATCTCGACTATGTAGCAGATTGTTTCGCCGCTATCAAGTCCCGCGCGAACACAGTGAAAGGCTACAGATTCACCTACGCCCCCGAGTTGTTGCGCCATTTCACGGCGCGGTTTGAGCCGTTGTAAAATCAAAAGGGACAGTCAAAGTGACTGTCCCTTTCTCTTAATTACACTGATTTCTCCAACGCATCAAACGCCATACGCCATGCACGCTCCTGCCATTGCATGGCTTCAATCCATTCAGGCGAACTTCGCCATCCAGAATGAATCAGATGTACCTGAGTTCCATTTTGAATGGGAACAAAAAAGACGACTACATGCGTCAGCGGGTCGGCTTGGTTGGCAAAATGTTTGAACTGCTTTGGGCTGCGCCATTCGAAAGACAGGAATTGATCTGCCTCAAAAGCAGTGATGTGACAGCCAATCGTGCTATTGTTTTCCCGGTCTTCGGGTTCCCAAAACAACTCGTAGAGTCCGCCGACTCGCAATTCCACTTCGGCAACTTCAGTCAGCCATATTTGAAGTTTGGTGTTCACCGTAAACATCTCAAAGGCTTGGTGAGCATCACATGAAAGCCGACTCGATAAATGAATAACCTGATCCATTATTAGCCGCTCCTTTTTCAATTCTCTCGCCAACTAGGCAGTCGGCTTGTAATCTGGGTCATGCTGGTCAAACATGATCGGGTTACCGTCTGGGTCGGTCAATGTGATGTAGGCAGGTCCTGTCGTAGATTCATCGGCTTCTTCATTCAAGGGTATACCGTTTGCCTTCAAATGTTTCTGGATCCCCCGCACATCGGTTGGGATGAAAGTCAGCAGGTTCTTTTCGAACATACCCTGAAACAATCCGAGCACGGTATTTCCATTCTGGAGGATGACCCAATTCTCATCTCGATGATCATCGAGCAAGTCAAACCCTACTTTCTGGTAAAACGCCAGCGAAGCATGGATGTCTTTCACGGTCAGGCTGAGCGAAAATTTTCCGAGTTCCATGTTTGATCTCCTTTTGGATAGGCACAATTGGATAAAGTTGATAAATTATAGAACATTTTTTCTGCTAATGCAACCTTCAAAATATGGATAAATTAGGGCTTGACTTAGAGCACGCTCTAAGATGTAAACTAGGGATATGGACAAGCAAAACAAGAAACTCACCATTCAAGAAGTTGCCAAAGCGACTGGGCTGACACCGCATACACTGCGTTACTACGAGCGCATCGGGCTGATCCACCCCATCAACAGGGAGGAAAACACCCGCCGCTGTTACACTGCAGATGACATCGGTTGGATCGAGTTCCTCCTCAAACTGCGCGCTACGGGCATGTCCATCAAGGATATGCAACGTTATGCACAACTTCAGCGCCAGGGTGATGAGACTCTGCCAGAGCGTGTGGAGATGTTGAAGGTGCTGCGTGATAAAGTAGAAGCGTATATTGATGAAATGAATGAACACTTAAAACTAATCCATCACAAGATCGACTACTACTCACAAGTGGTCGAAGAAAAGGAATTGATAAAGATATGAAAAACCGTCAGTTTGGAAACACAGGCATGAACGTCTCAGAAGTAGGGCTTGGGGCGTGGCAATTGGCAAACCCCGATTGGGGCATTAACGATAAAGCTGAAGCCTTGAAGATCGTGCAAAAGTCGCTTGAGGCGGGCTGTACCTTCTTCGACACCGCACCAGGCTACGGCGGAGGAAGAAGCGAAGAACTGCTCGGCGCAGGGTTGAAGTCGGTTCGTAAAGACATCATCATTTGCACGAAGTTCAGTTTCTACAATGAAAATCATGAAAGCGAATGGAAGGCAAAACATGTACGTTCCGTTCTCGAAGGAAGTTTCAAAAGGCTGCAGACAGATTATGTGGACATTTTGCTGCTGCACAATCCGCCGCGCGAGTTGATGGATGGGAATGCCTCTGCGGAGTTGTATGCCGAGATGGAGAAACTAAAGAACGAAGGCAAGATCCGCGCATATGGCGTTTCGTTAGATTGGCGCATTGAGCTAGAGAACGTGCTGGATACAACGAAAAGTAAGGCGGCAGAGGTTTTCTTCAATGCGTTGTATCAAGAATGTCTGCCCGCCTTTGCGAAGGCGCAATCACAAGGCATGGGCTTGATCGTCAAAGTGCCATTGGATTCGGGCTGGCTTTCGGGGCGCTATCGCGGCAATCACAAATTCGACGATGTACGCAGTCGCTGGTCACCTGAGGTATTGAAGCGCCGAAGCGAACTGGTGGAAAAATTCGCGGCGTTAGTTCCTGAAGGAACTTCAATGGCACACGCGGCATTGCAATTCGTGCTGGCGCAGCCGGAAGTCTCCACAGTAATCCCGGGCGCGAAGACGGTAGAACAGGCATTGGACAACTTCGCCGCAGCAGATAAACAACTGAGTGCGGAAACCGTTCAGGCGATGCGCGATCTGTGGACGAATGAGATCGAGAGCAATCCGTTGCCGTGGTAAACGATAAACGGACTTTGTAGCGGATTCACGGATGGGAACGGATTTTTTGGAAAAGGAAAATTAATTTAAGTAGATTAGGACGCTGGACGATGAAAATCGACTTATCGTCCAGCGTCTTATTTAAAGATAGAATCAGTCAGGCGTATATCAACTCCCCTGCCAAAGTGAGGAACCCATGACCGAAGAACTTCTGTATTACACCGACTATCTTGAGCTCGATAAAATTCTCAACAGTCAGCATCCCAAGAGCAACGAACAAACCGATGAGATGTTGTTTATCATCATCCATCAGGCATACGAACTGTGGTTCAAAATGGTGATTCACGAACTTGATCAAGTCCGCCGTATTTTTGATACAGACAACGTACTGGACAATGCCGGAGAAATGAGCATTGCCGTTCACAAGTTGAAGCGAGTGGTGAAGATTTTCGAAGTGGTCAACCGCCAGGTGGATATCCTTGAATCAATGACGCCGATGGACTTCCTCGAATTTCGCGACCTGCTTGTACCATCTTCAGGATTCCAAAGTTTGCAGTTCCGCATCATTGAAGCCAAGCTGGGACTGAAAATGGATCAGCGCTATAAGTCGAACTATTACAAGAACACGCGTCCGGGTGGCTTCAACCAACAGGATTACGAAGCAATCAACAGCGTAGAGTCCGAGGCGACGCTCAAAGGGCTGGTCATCAAATGGGCAGAGCGAACTCCCTTCTTCGACGAAGCCTTGTGGCGGGATTTCCAATCCCAATATCCGCAGGAAGAGGGCGAGCAAAAATTCTGGAGCCACTACAAACAGATCTACAAGAATAGTCTTTCGGGTTCGGTGGAGTTACGTCAGTTCGATGAGCTGGAGCGCATTTTTTATAAAGAAGGCTTGGGTGAATTTTCGGTGGATGCTATGCGCGCGGTTTTGTTCATTATGATGTACCGCAACTTGCCCATCTTCCACACGCCGTTTGACCTGTTGAACACGCTGATCGACATTGACGAAATGCTTTCACAATTCCGCTACAAACACATGCTGATGGCGCGCCGCATGATTGGTATGCGCTCCGGCACCGGCGGCACGAGTGGAGCGGGCTACCTAGAAGGCGCGTTGAGACAGCATTACATCTTCAAGGAGTTGACCGAAGTCTCTACCTTTCTTGTGGAGCGCAGTCATTTGCCTGAATTGCCAAAGGCAGTAAAAGAAAAGACTAGCTTCAATGCTTAAATAAAAAGTCGCATGCTCATCACATGCGACTTTTTATTTACTCGGTATACTGCGGAAGTTTTTCTACTGTCTGCAAGTATGCGTAGATCGCCTTCAATTCATCATCGTAGAACTTGGCGTAATCTTTCCACGGCATGAATTCTGGATCCAATTCATATCCGCCTGGAGTGACACCCGTGCGGATCGTAGTAATAAATTGCTCCTCCGTCCAGAAAGGTATTTGTCCACCCGGGGTTAAGTTCGGGGAGATTTTTGTGATGGTCGGGTCGGGGAAGGGTCCGCCGTTCAATTCTTGCCCATGACATAAGCGGCAATCGTGAGTATCCACCATATACTTTCCATATTCAACAGTTGGACCCGCAGGGATGGCATCCACTTGAGTTTCATGGCTCACTACTTCAACTGGCAGTTGAGGAAGCACGCCCGCTACCAGCATGATCTTTGCGAGAGGGGTGAAGTTTGCTCCATTCACTGTGTGGTCAACTGGTGGGAGGGTTTGAAGATAGGCAATGATCGCAGCAAGTTCTTCGTCACTTAGGTAAGAGGTGGAATATACAGCAGGCATAAAAATAGGTTTGCTTTCTGCATCAATTCCATGCCGAATTGCACGAACAAAATCTTCGGTGGTGTAGGTAGCTCCAACACCGCCTTCACCTCCCGTTAGGTTGGCAGAGTCAACGGTTCCAAGCGGGCCTGCATCGAACCATTTCTCAATGCCGCCCAAGTCTGGTCCGTGGCAGCCAGCGCATAATGACTCTACGCGATGCTTTCCAAGTTCCAAACTGACTTCATCTGTCGGTAAAACAAGATCTGAAGGTGGGAAATCATACGTCTTATTGAGGCGGGCATTCCCCATCAATGCCAATGTTGCACCCACAACAAGCACCAACCCTATCAAAGACCCCACTACAAAACCGATCCATTTCAATACTTTCTTCATACTTCGCATTCTCCTTTGACAATAAAATAACGTTAAGTAGCGTTATTATCTTACTGAATTTCAAAGGACAATGCAATAACTATTCCCGTTCTGATTTTCGGATCACCAGTTTCAACCCAGACCAAACCTCACTGACGGCACACACTTTCACATCCACAAAGCCCATGGGCAGAGCGATCTCACGAATGACATCTTCGGTAACATCGGTTGGAATTTTCGATGTCTTCTTCGCCCACGAAACCCACACAAAGCCATCTTGCGCGAGTTCGGTGCGAAGTGTGGAAAGTACCGCGCTTAAGAAGGCGCTCTCCGTGACGAAAACATGCACAGCTTGCACCGGCGGGCGGACATTGGACGCCAACGCCACGCCTTCTGGCAGCTCACCCAGCCAGGTGATGTACTCACGCGGCACGTTGATGGTCAACACCCGCAGCGGCGCTTTGGTAAAACCAAGTTTTTTATAAAGTGGAGTTCCAGAATAACCTGTATCTGCCATGACAAAATTATAAACCACTTGACACCAGCAACCTGAAACCTGATACTTGTAGATATGACTCGCTGGCTTGACCCTCACCCTGTAGACATCCCCGCCTCTTTCCAAGACTTGGGCTTGCCTCCCCTTATCGCGCAGACTCTCCTCCGACGCGGAATCAGCTCTCCCGTAGAAGCAGAGGCGTTTCTTTATCCTGAAAAGAATCAATCATCGCAATTTCCTGAAATCCAAAAAGCCGTTGACTTCATCCAAATGGCTATCCGCAGTAAAGAAAAGATTTGCGTCTGGGGCGACTTCGACGTAGATGGTCAAACCTCCACAGCCCTATTGGTGCAGACATTACGTTTGTTGAATGCAGATGTTGTTTACTATGTGCCCGTGCGCGGAAAAGAAAGTCATGGCATTCATATTGAGTCACTCATGCCCATCATTGACAATGGCGTCTCTCTGCTGCTCACATGTGATACAGGCATCACGGCACATGAAGCCGTTGATTACGCCAACTCACGCGGGATAGATGTCATCATTACTGACCATCATGATCTTGGAGAAACACTTCCAAATGCAAAAGTCATCATCAATCCAAAGCTATTGCCCGAAGATCATCCACTACGAAACCTCGCTGGCGTGGGTGTGGCGTATAAATTGGCTGAAGCACTCTTAAATGCAGAAGGCGGAATGCGGAATGCAGAATTATTAGATTTAGTTGCATTAGGTTTAATAGCCGATGTGGCATTGTTGCAAAATGAAACCCGCTCGCTTGCCAAGCAAGGCATTGAGCAATTGCGAACAACAAGCCGCCTAGGTTTGCGCGTGATGGCAGAACTTGCCGGTGCCTCCTTTGATTCGCTGACCGAAGAGACCATCGGCTTCACCTTTGCACCACGTCTCAATGCACTCGGTCGCTTGGGCGATGCCAACCCTGCTGTTGAACTTTTACTTACCAATGACTCGGCTCGTGCGCGTGTGCTTGCCGCACAGATCGAAGGTTTGAACGCACAACGACGCATGCTCACCAAACAAGTCACCGATGCTGCTGAAGCACAACTCAAAGACAACCCAGATCTACTCAATCAACCTGCCATCATCCTTTCGCATCCCAACTGGCCCGGCGGCGTGGTGGGCATTGTCGCCAACAAACTCATGGACCGTTATCACAAACCCGCCATCCTCTTCAACGAATCGGAAGATGGTATTTTGCGCGGCTCAGCGCGTTCCATTGAAGGCTTGCACATCACCGAAGCCATTGCCACCCAAAAAGATTTATTGCTTGGCTTTGGCGGGCATCCCATGGCGGCGGGTATGTCTTTGCAAAAGGATAATCTAGCTGCCTTCCGTAAAGGACTCGGCAAAGCGATCGAAAAACAACTCGGAGATATCGTCTTTGAAGAACCCACGCTTCAGATCGACGCCTGGCTTGGATTAAACGACCTGAGCCTTGACCTCGCTGACAGTTTGGAGCTGCTCGCTCCCTTCGGCGCGGGCAACCCACAATTGACTCTCGCCACACGCAACGTGACGCTTAAATCCGCGGTCACACTTGGCAAAACAAAAGAACATCTACGCCTAAACGTGGAAGATGAGCATGGTAATGTAGAAAGCTTCCTATGGTGGAGCGGAGCGGGCGAAGACCTGCCTCCCACCGAAACAAAATTTGACATCGCCTACACTCTGCGTGCCACCACCTTCCGCGGACAGCGACAGGTCAGCCTGCAATTTAAGGAATTCCGAGTCACTGAAGAAAGTCCGGTTGAAGTTCGAGAATCGAAGGTAGAGATCCAAGACATGCGCTTGAACGTTTCAACGTTCGAACGTTTAAACGTTCAAACTCTGATCTGGGCAGAAGGCGCCAATAAAGCCAAAGGCAAAGCGCGTTTTGAATTAACGCCAGCCGACGAACTCGCCATTTATACAACGCCCCCATCGCCCGTAGAACTTCGTCAGGTTCTGGAAACCGTAAAACCAAAAACAGTTTATCTATTTGCAGTTTCACCTGCAGAAGAAAAACCTGAAGATTTTCTAAACCGGCTAGCTGGGCTTTGTAAATTTGCATTAAACAAAAAAGACGGCAAGACCAGCATTCACGAACTGGCTGCTGCCATGGCATCACGAGAGATCACTATTGCACTAGGTTTGGAATGGCTCGCTGCAAGCGGACAGCTGACTGTAAGCATCGAAGAAGATATTGTGCTATTATCAAAAGAGATGCAGGAAAAAAATCCCTACCTGCAAGCGGAATTATTCATCGCCCTGCAAGGCATACTAAATGAAACCATTGCGTACAGAAAATATGTCGCAACTATCGAAGATATAAAAAGCCTTGTGATATAGGGAGTTGAGGGTGAAAATGGAAGATTCAGATTTCTATTCGTATTTTTTAAAAATTATTCTTAAATTCATCGTGATAATAGGCGCATTAATCGCACTTTGTTATGCTTCCCTATTTGCTCTAGCAGGGGCAATCTCTAAAACACTATCGCCGCCCACTCCAGAAATGTGCTCGCCAAACACGGAAAATCAAGTTTCTACTGAAAATATTAATAACGATCAAAGATTAGAATTGGTTGGACATTTTGGCGGGACAATGCAATCCATTTTTGCGACTGATTCATATTTATATATCGGTTTTGGACCTGAGTTTGCCGTTTTAGATGTAAAAAACCCCGCAACGCCACAAAGACTTGGTTACACTGTACTACCAGATGAAGTTACAGATATATACGTTGAAGGGCAATATGCTTATGTAGCTACTGTCGAATCAGGTCTAAGAATCGTAGATATATCCAATCCTCTCTATCCAATTGAAACAGGTGCTCATATAACTTCAGCGCCAATTAATAAAGTCATAGTTTCTAAAGGATATGCTTATCTTTTATTATCAGCGTGTAATTATGGCGGAGATTTTGGTAGCACATGTGCAGGTGCAATACAAATAATAGATGTGTCGAACTTATCCAATCCAATTCAGATAAGCTGTCATAAAACTACCGGCTTACCGGTTAGCATGGCGCTATCTGGGAATTACGCTTATATTTCTAATGATTTTTGGAGCAAAAGCAATATAGCGGTCATGGATATATCCGACCCTACACAAGTAAAAGAAATTACATCTGTTGATAATATATTTGATGGGGAAATAACTATTATCAACAACTATATATATATTTCAAATGGCAATTTACTTGAAATATTTGATATATCCAATCGAGAAAGTCCAACTAAAGCTACCACCTTACTTTCATCAGATATTGTTGAAGATAAAAACAATATCTATGATTTTGCAGAAGTTAACAATTACACATATATTAATGAAGGCATAAAAGTTTTAGATGTTTCCAATCCAGTTCAGCCATTACTAATAAGTTCTTATAATTTCGACGAGGATATTAAGGATTTTTCATTCAATAAGAACTACCTATTTATCATTTCTGAGGATGTCATCCAAGTGGTTGATTTTGCAAATCTATCTCTACCAGCTAAAATTGGAGAATACCAAAGCAACACGTCCCCATACGACTTTGAAGTAAGCGAAAATCGATTGTATACAACATCAGGAAGCAATGATTTTCAAATAATAAATATATTTAACCCAAAGTTTCTATTTGTATCAGGCTCTCTTTCTTTACCTGAAGAAATTAAAATTATGGAAACCGGCGCCAATGAAAAAACTTTTGTCTCAGGCACGACAGTTGATGAGGATGTGGCATATCTGGCAATTAAAGGCTTAGGCATTCAGGCAGTAGACATATCCAACCCCAACGCTCCTGTTGAATTAAGTTTTTACCCCATTACCAATGAAATCAATGATATAGCAGTGGACAACAATAATGCTTACATCACGACTGAGGATAGCGCTTTTGAAATCTTGAAATTCGAATCAGGTTCCTTTAATAAGGCGAGCTCTTTCAATATACCTTATTATGATGATATTGCAATTGGGAATAAATTTGCTTACATTTTAGGGAATGGGAATGGTTTATGGACTGTAGACATTTTACCCTCAGGTGTATTTACAATTGTTGATTTTTACAATCTGAACACCAGTCGGTTGTACAGCATAGAAACCGACAGCGAACATTTATACTTCACCACCAATAATGGAATTCAAATTATCAAACTAACAGACGAAGGACTTCCAATTCGAGAGCCTTATTTAGTATTGGAAGATATGAGTTTTGAAAGTATTATGCTTGAAAGTAATTATATCTATGCTTTGGACGATAATAATTTGTTTACACTAAATATTTCCAACCCATTGCAACCAATAATAGAAAGCTCGTATACAACAACTAATCAAATTAGAGAATTAGTAAAAAATGGAGATTACATCTATTTATCCATTGAAGAAAACGGCGTCTCGATTATTAATGTTAAAAATCCAAGTAATTTAGTTGATGCAGGCTCCTATAGTGCTGATCATACCTATGGAGGAATGGCAGTTATCAACCATTGCCTTTACCTCACATCTGAGGAAGAAGGTCTAATAATAATAGACACAACAAATCCAATATCCCCTCTTGAAATCACCTTCGCAATAGAAAATGTTTCTGGGGGTATCACTACGGTAGAAAACTACGCCTATGTATCCAATCAAGATAATTTTTACATTTTAGATGTGGCAAATCCATGTCAGCCTTCATTAATAAAACGTTATCAAATCCCTGAAAACAGTTATTTTAACCCTGAGACCTCATGGGGCTGGATATTAGCAGTATCAGGTAACTATGCTTTTATGAGTGATTATGCCGACGAGAATCGTTTGTGGATGTTAGATTTATCAACACCTAGTAATCCCCAAAAAATAAAATACTATTACCCGACGCGGTCCGTCAATCGAGTTAGCAGGCAAGGCAATTATGCCTATGTTTTACAACCCAATGGATTTAGAGTAATAGATATCACAAACCCAATGTTGCCAACGGAATTAGGGTCTTACATTGACAATAATACTGTCATGAGAGCCATTACTCTTTCAGACAACTTAGCCTATATCGCCAATTCAGCTTCTGATGAAGACAACAAAGAAGACATATTGGTCTTTGATATATCAAACCCTAGTAACCCCGTCAAAATATATTCATACACTCTATCAACAAACTTAAGCGCATGGGGGGTAGCCAAAGATGAAAACGGATATTTATATGTTGCAACTGGAAAAGATGGGATTTTTATCTATAAAATAAAAGAATAATTTTCTGATAAACAGAAGTACGTGATCTGAGGCAAATTTTCAAAACATGAACTCCGAAATCCTCTCCTGGCTACTCGAAGGTGACCCATCCATTCGCTGGCAAGTACAGAAGGATTTATTACATTTTCCATCAACAAAGTACGAAACCGAACGAAAGAAAGTTACCAGAGAAGGCTGGGGAAAATGCCTGCTCGATCTGCAAGATTCAGACGGTCGTTGGGGCGGCGGAATGTATGGTCCCAAATTCATCTCTACCACCTATACCATGCTTACACTCAGGTTGATCGGGCTGCCTGCAAATAACCCACAAGCCAAACGAGCCTGTACATTATTTCTTGATGAAGGTTTTTATACAGATGGGGGTATCAATTTATTTTCTTATGCATGGAAATACAGCGAAACCTGCGTCACCAGTATGATCCTGTCATTGCTGGCTTATTTTCGTTATCCCGACGAACGGATCCACGACATTGCTTCCTTTGTAGTCAACCAACAGATGCCCGACGGCGGCTGGAACTGTGAATCACCCAAAGGCGCGACTCACTCCTCCTTTCATACGACCATCGCCGCCTTGGAGGGATTGTACGAATACGAGTGCCTGTTCCCAGAAAAGAAGAAACGCATCCGTCAAGTCCGTGCCCGTGGACATGAATTCCTGCTCGCGCATCATTTATATAAATCACATAGAACGGGAAAAGTCTTCGACCCAAAAATGACGACCATGCCTTTCCCACCACGTTGGCGCTACGACTTTCTGCGCGCGCTGGATTATTTCCAAGCCTGCAATGCCAAGAAAGACGAAAGAATGAAAGACGCCCTCGAGTTATTGAAAAGCAAGCAAAAACCCGATGGCTGCTGGGTGATGAACACGGGCATGACTGGCAGAAAGTTCTTCGATATGGAGAAAGCTGGTCAGCCGAGCCGGTGGAATACACTTAGGGCGTTGCGGGTGTTGCAATGGTGGGATAAGTAGACCACGTTTGCAAGCGTGAAAAAAAAATTATTCGCTCGGGTATACTTTTCGCATGCCGAACACCATTCTATTCCTTTGCACCGGAAACTACTATCGCAGCCGCTATGCGGAGATATTCTTTAACCACCTCGCCGCGAAAAAGCAGCTTAACTGGTTCGCAGACTCACGCGGGTTAGAAGCCAGCGCAGGTCGCAATGTCGGTCCCATCTCAATATTCGCGTTGAAACGTCTCACCCACCAAGGAATTCCGCTCAGCGAGCCTATTCGCTTCCCCATGCAATTAGAAGAAAAAGACCTGCAAGAAGCAGGTCTCATTATTGCCGTCCACCGCGTGGAGCATCAGCCTATGATGAAAAAATACTTCCCCGCATGGGCTGAAAAAATTATCTACTGGGATGTGGCAGATTTAGACATCACCGACTCGGAAAATGCGTTGTCTGCAATTGAACAGAAGATTCACGAGATCGTAGAAAAAGTCCGTTCCAATCCGTGAGTCGGTTGAAATTTACATATCGTAATCAATAAAATCATCCACACCAAATAAATCTTCATAGCGGGATAACAAAACAGAAGTCTTTTGGAGAAACTCACCATCCAAATCCATTCGTTTTGATTCCAAATCTTCTTTGTGTGCAATTACCCGCTCGCGAAAACTGATCGCGGACGACTCTGGCAACAGCGGCTCAATCTCGCGGATCAAGGTCAGCGTTTCTTGGATGATGGTTAATGCTTCAGGGTATGCGATGTCGTCGTTGAGCAATTGCTTCAAGACTTTACATTTGTATTTCTTGCAACTTGACGGATAATCTGGCGATGTGTACACGGTGCAAACGCCATTCCAAACTGGGCAGGGTTGAGTGAAGCCACGCTGGCGCGGGTCGTCGCGGATGACGGTCAGCCCGAGTGTTTCAACTTTATCCAGTTCGTTGGCATTGAGCCGCACCCAGGAGAAGAGATGACCCGAACAGCATAGTCCGCAGGCTTTGCAGAGATCGTTGGCGGGAGAGTTGGTCATGTTTGGATGATAGCAAAAGATTCAGAAAGCAGAATCAACTGTCGCGTAAGGAAGAAGCGGATGCACGTCTTCATCTACTAGGAAGCAGGCAGAGACATTCCTGTGGCAACTATAACGAGGCAGGCAAATACAAATACGAGAATGAGTGGAGCAAAGATGACTCCAATGGCTGCGCCATTCGAGAGGTCGTGGGCTGCTTTCAATGCCCGGACGTTGAGAACCAGATTGTAGAGCCCCAAGGGGAATGTCAAACACTGACCGATCAACGGGATCGAGGCAAGCAAGGAGGTGATCATGGTCATTGGGGCGAGGAATGCCGCCATTGCATACACGGTGCGCTTGTAATTGCCGCCGCCGCCAAATGCCATGGCGATCAGATGCATGATTCCGCCGCTCAGTGCCAGGTTAATCACGCTGCTAATGGGCGTGATGACGACGGCGATGCCTGTGAGGATCACCAGAAAAGAGATCGAGTCTATGGAGCCAAAGGCATTTTGAAATTCTGGCATGTCCAACAATTCCGCGATCTGCGGGTTGAACATCAATTGCAGTGGAACCGCCAACGCCGCCACGATGCCCGCATATGCCATCCAGGTAAAGGCGCGCCCCAGTCCCATCTCGGGGTCTTTCAAAATGTCGGCGTATGATTTTTCGTCCTGTGCGGTTAACACCGTTGCCCAAACATCCAAAGTGGAATACGAACGCAGCGGCTTTTTGGATTTTGACAACATGGAGTTATCTACATACTGCGAGTTATCCGGCTGCCATGTTTTTTGGGATGAACCCGCCTCGGGCTTGGATTTGAACGATTCGTATTCTTCATCCAGCGAAGACAACGCTGAAGGTTTTTCTTCTTCGTAATAGGTTGACCGATAGGAATCAAAATCATATAGGTCATCCTCTTTTGCAGGGATGGGCTCTTCGGGTTGATATGCATATGCCGAGGCAGACGGAGACTGAGAGATGGTGGCTGCTGGCGGCATAGATGCCTCGGATAACTGCGAGCGAAATTGTTGCAACGCCTGCGTCACCTGTGAATTCCCAGGGTTGATCTTCAGGCACATCTCCAGCGCTTGAATGCGTTGGGCGGTGGTAGAGCAAGCCTCCACATACCAAAACCACGCCTGAATATTTTTCGGGTCGGCTTTGATGAGCGTTTGCAACAAAGGCTGCGCCTCGGTCTTGCGACCCTGGCGGATCAATTGAATGGCAGTGTTTAGGTCAGACATAGCTTCTCTTTGATTTACTGAAGTGGCAATCCCAAAGACAGCAATTTCTCTTGGGTAGGATAACCCTTTTCATCCCAGCCGCGTTTTTCATAAAACTCGGGCAGCATCTTATCGAGTTCGGCGACCATGCCCTTGGCAGGACCATCAGGCAGAGGCTCGTGCAGCATACGGTATGGGAGCACATCCCATTCGGGGCCGGAACCGGCTTTGATGAGGAACATGCGCTCAAGGGTGTAGACGCGGTCGGCGGCTTGCAAGGCTTCTTCGGGAGTATAGCCCGCGCCCGTGGCAAGGTTCATCATTTCAGAAAGCACCTGTGGCAAGATCAGGCGATTCTTGTCAAAGACATATCGGATCGCCACAAAAACACACAATCCAGACGCGTCGATGAGCGCAAACGAGTCCTGAAAATGTTTGACCAGTTCAGGCTTGCCTTCTGTGCTGAGCGGATTCTCTTTGACCGGCACGCCGAAGACTTCTTCATAAGCGACGTCACCTTCCATGTGTGATGCGCCCTTATTAGAAGTTGCATACAACAAGCCCATTCCTTGCGAGCCGCGCGGATCATAGCCGGGGAATTCCTGTTTACGCGTGGTAACGGCAAGCTCGGGGTGACCATATTTTTCCGCGAGGCGATAACTGCCCTGCGCAAGATCCTGACCGAAGCCTTTGTTATACGCCATCAATTTGATCATTTCGATCATGGCATCGTGATCGCCAAATTTGAGCGGCATACCAATTAATTCTTCAGAGATGTAGCCCTTCTCGTACATTTCCATCGCAACTGCAATGGTCATGCCGGTGGTGATGGTATCCATGCCGTATTCGTTGCACAAGTAATTTGCTTTGACCAACGCGGCAAGATTGCTAACTCCGCAACCCGTGCCAAGTGACGAGATCGTTTCGTATTCAGGACCTTCACCCTTGCCCTTGTATGGACCGTCTGGCACTTCGGTTAAACGTCCGCACGAAAGCGGACAGCGATAACAAGGTGTGTGGCGAACTAGATAATTATCTTTGAGCGCATCACCATCAATGTTATGGACATGTTCAAATGTACCCTGCAAGAAGTTGCGCGTCGGCAAAATACCAAGCGTATTCGTCACCTGCGGCACATATGAAGTCCCATAGATGCGCATGTTCGAACCCTTCTTCACATCTGCGCCCACCGCTTTCGAAGTATCCACGCTCAACGTGCGCATCCCTTCAGGGTCGTGCAGTGGCGGGTTCTTGTTCCCCATCGCCACCACGGCTTTAAGGTTCTTACTTCCCATCACCGCACCTACGCCCGAACGAGCCGCCGCGCGATGTTTGTCATTCATGATAGCTGCCATCAAAGCAAGGTTCTCACCTGCAGGTCCGATACAAGCGACTCGCGCCTCTGCGGACGTTTCTGCTTTTAGGATGTCCGTGGTCTCGTGCGTATCCTTGCCCCAAACATGCGCCGCGGACTTAATTTCAATTTGGTCTTCGTTCACCAAAACATATACTGGCTCTGAGGCTTTTCCCTCAAAGATGAACATGTCGAATCCCGTGCGCTTTATCCAGGTTGGGAATTCACCGCCCGAATTGGAGTGCGCCAGTGCGCCCGTCAGCGGGGATTTAGTGACAACCATGTAACGATTGCCAGTGGGTGCAGGCGTAGCCGTCAGTGGACCGGTGGCGAAGATGAGCATATTCTCCGGTGAGAGCGGCTCAACGGACGGGTCCATTTCTTTATACATGTAATGGATCGCCCATCCGCGCCCGCCGAGATAATCGCGCGCGATCTTTGGGTCTACATCTTCGGTGGTGACTTTTCGGGTGGTGAGGTTTACTCGTAGGATTCTAAGATGCCAGCCGTACATGGGAACTCCTTGGGTTGAAGGTTTGAAAGTTGAAGGTCACAGGTCAAAAGTCAAAGGTCTTTAACTTTGTGCCTTTGAGATGAAAACTATCCGCCAGCGATGGCTGAGAAAGCTGTGACCATATCGCCTTCTTTGAGCGGCGTGGACATGTCCACGGTTAGACCATTGAGTACGATCACACTTTCATCATTGAGGGGAATATCAAAGCGCGAGATCGCGTCGTAGACCGTTGTCCCTTCGGGAACGTCCAACTCCACCACGCCGTGTTTATGCCCGGGCGGCAGGGCATCGCGGTAATTAGCAATCATTTTGACGCGGATCATCATCGGTTGGATTCTAGCATGAAAGGCAAAAGCTCGAAGATTAAAAGTCACAAGTTATTGGGGAGCCTTTGTGGTTAAATTAAGCTATGAAACGGCAACTCCCCTATCATGGCTGGTGTTTTGTATGCGGGACGGACAATCCGCACAGTATTGGAATCACGATGTTTGTGGATGATGACGGCATTGTCACCTCAGAATTCACCTTGAGAGAATCACATCAGGGTCCGCCCGGGCATTCGCATGGCGGCGCATCGGCTGCCATTTTAGATGAAGTGATGGGTCTGGTCGTTTGGGCAGCGGGACATAAAGTGCTGGCGGCGAATATCAACATCAATTACCGCAAGCCATTGCCGCTTTTTCAGCCGCTCACCGCATCCGCGCGCATCACTGAAGTGGGCGAGCGAAAAATTCTCAGCGTGGGTGAAATTCGGCTGGCTGATTCAACCGTCGCTGTGGAAGGAAGCGGAGTGTACGTCGTTGCCGCAAAGTTCTTTGAGCAGCCGCGCATTATGGGAGGCACATCATGAAAACTATCGGGTTGATCGGTGGTATGAGCTGGGAATCATCGATTGAGTATTATCGCATCATCAATGAGACGGCAAAAGAAAAATTGGGTGGGTTGCATTCGGCAAAGAGTTTGATGGTGACTGTGGACTTCGCTGAGATCGAAAAGCTGCAACATGAAGCCCGTTGGGAGGAGGCTGGGCAAATTCTGGTGGCGTGTGCGCAAGACCTCGAACGCGGCGGCGCGGATTTCATTGTGCTGTGTACGAATACCATGCACAAACTGGCAGATCAGATCACTGCGCATGTGAACATTCCATTTCTGCATATTGCCGATGCGACAGCAGAAAAGATCGTTGCAACGGGTATCAAGCGTATCGGCTTGCTGGGCACACGCTTCACCATGGAACATGATTTTTACAAAGGAAGATTAATAAATAATTTCGGACTGGATGTAATCATCCCAGAAAAAGCTGATCGCGAGATCGTGCATCAGGTGATCTATGAAGAACTTGTGCTTGGCAAGATCGTGGATTCTTCTCGCATAGAGTACAAACGGATTATGAATGATCTATTGGCAAACGGTGCGGAAGGGATAATTCTGGGCTGCACAGAGATCGAATTACTCATCAAAGAAGGTGACAGCCTCGCTCCACTCTTCCCCACTACAAAAATCCATGCAGTTGCAGCCGTTGAGAAGGCATTGGAGGAAGCATGAAGTCATTGCGACTTTTAATGCTGACAGTATGTTTGCTGGCAAGTTGTACGACCCTGCCCACCCCAGAGCCAACAGCAACAGCCGTGGTGCCTTATCGCATCACGCCGGATGAAAATCCGTTCGCGCCCGGGTTGGCGGATGTGAATTGGCAGGTGGCAACAGTGACGATCGTGTCAGTGGGTCTTTCAGAGCAGTATGAATTCTCGCCGCCGCGTGCAATGCTCAGCCTAGTAGGATACATGCCCAGCGTCTGCAATGAATTGCGAGTGAGCATCAACCCACCGGATGAAGATTTTAATCTTTATGTGGATGTGTACAGCCTAATCAACCCAGATGTACAATGTGATAACGTCTTTCAGCAGTTCGAGACGAGCATTCTGTTGGGAACCTATTCACCTGGCAGATATGCGGTCTGGGTCAACGATGTTTTGATGGGAGATTTTGTTTCGTATTGATGGAACTTTCTTCAGTCAAACTCGTCTATAAGATATAGGAGTCTTTCATGAAAAAAATATCTTTTCTTTTAATGTTGTTCATCTTTACATTTTCCGCTTGTGTCCCTACCAGCGGCGACACAACTGTAAGTTACCCAAGCTACCCGAGCTACCCGAATTCGTCTGGGGATACGATGCCTGCGAACGAAAACTTCGCGCCGATGCCTGAAGATGCTGGTTTTACGCGCGGTGAAGTCTATGTAGAAGCGACGCAACTGCTGACGCTTGAAAGTTTCCCTTTGCAGTTTATGCTCAACCTCAAAGGTAACCTGCCGACACCCTGCTATCAATTACGTATCGCCGTCAGCCCACCGGATGCGGAGAACAAGGTGAATGTGGAAGTCTATTCCATCGCTGACCCCGATCAGGCTTGTGTGCAAGTGCTCGCTCCGTTCGAAGTTAATTACGCACTGGGGAGTTTCCCGACCGGGATGTACGGCCTGTGGGTCAATGGGGTAAAGGTTGCAGATTTTCAATCGTAAAAGACATAAGCCGGAGATAACTCCGGCTTATGCTTTATTTTCCCGGATCACATTTTTTCTAATTAGTCCCGCCATACAATCTTGAGTAAATAATATAGATCTCGTAGATATTGCGAATGTAATTGCGAGTCTCTTCAAAGCGCACGGTTTCAAGGAAGAGGTCGGGGTCATTGCCAGAGAGTTCCTGCCATGCGATTGCATTGCCGGGTCCGCCGTTGTAAGCGGCAAGGGTGGCATAAATATCGCCGCCAAGCAGGGTGCGATTTTTCGCCAGATAGTGCGTGCCAAACAAAACACTCACATATGGGCGGTAGAGGTCGTTTTCGGTGTAATTGATCGGTTTGCCTAGTTCGGAAGCGATCTGCGCCCCCGTCGACTCGATGATCTGCATCAAGCCGTGTGCGCCTGCACTTGAACGCACGAAACCTTCGAAGAGACTTTCCTGCCGGATGACGCTGAAAACAAACAAGGGGTCGAAGCCTTCCTGTTGAGCCACAGGGATGACCAGGTCTGAGTAATACAAGCCATACCGAATGTGACTGAAATATACCGGAGCCATCATGGATTCGGTGTGTTCGTCCAAGCCTGCAATGGTGAGCACCTGCCGTGCCGCAAAGATAGCAGAGCGATACATGCCAATCTCGAGCAGATAGTTTGCCAAGCGATAACTGCCGACTGAATCTCCCGTCGATTCGAGTTGCTGGCGTAGATTCTCAAATTCAAGCCGGGCTTCGTCGAGCATGCCCATTTCAAAATATTCTCTGCCGCGAATAATGCGCGCATCCGAAGCGAGCGGACCTAAATTGCTCAAGTCCACATCGGTGCCGAGACCAAAGGTCAGGCGCATCCAGGCATCAGCGTCGGCGCGCTCCCGGGCGTAGTCCACAACCAGATTTGAGAAAGAAGCGGAAGTGAACGGCGCACGTTCCGCCAGTAGATCTCTGGCGCGTTCGCTGTAATATCCGCCTGCATCAATATTCTGTCCTTCACGCCAGGCATCGTTGGCAGCGTTTACATCCCCAAGTTGTTGATAGGCTTTCCCGATCCAAAGCAGTGCACGGGTGCGGTCTTCTTCTGCAACGGACAATGCCAGACTGCGTTTGAACACATCCAACGCAGGTTGAAAGTTTCCGCGGCGATAGTCCACAATACCCATCAAAAAGGCAGCATACGATGCTTGTGATGAACCGGGATATTCAAGCGTAACTCGCGACCAGGTTTCAATGGCTTTATCGTATTGCGCGTCACGTTCATAAATGCGTGCGGCGCTCATCAAATAATCGGCAGCAAGCGAAGCATTCGGTGAAAGGCTGACAAACTCCAACAAGGTTTGCGCGCCTCTGGTGTAATCGCCCAACTGCGCCCATTCAATGAAAGCTCGCTCGCCCCAGGCATCGCTCCAACTTGGGTGGGCAGAAAAATTGGAAAGGAACAAGTTGTAATCCACTAATGCCGCTTCGTATTGCCCCAGGCTGCTTTTTGATAAAGCACGATAATAATAGGCAGTGCCATCATTTTCTGGCGGGTTGCTTGCGAGGTAACGATCAAAGGCAGCAATGCCAACATCATATTGACCCGCGAAATAATCCACCAGTCCGCGATCCAATTCGTTGACCGTTCCGCCCGCATCGAGCAAAGCTACTAGACTGAGATAGGAATAATACGACAGGGGATAATTTTCAATCGCAAAGCGATAGCGTTCAATCGCCTCGGCATTCTGACCTTGAGCCTGATTCGCCAACCCGGCTTCATACAACGCCTGCGCTTTGATGTAGTCACTAGAAGCACGCCCGATGATGCCATCGTAAAGCGTAAGTGCGGTTTCAAAATTCCCCAACGCTTTTTGAGCGGACGCTACTTTTAGATCCAGAGTTGTATCGTCACCCAAAGCGTCGGCTTGAATGGCAGTGGTATACGCGGATAAAGCTCCGGCATAGTCATTAGCAGCGAAGAGGGCATCTCCACGTAATTCCAAGACGTAGGCATCCAAGACACCGGGGCGTAAGGTCAGATAAAGTTGCCACGAATCAGCGGCGGCGGGATAGTTCTCCAAGCGGTAATAGACAAATCCCTGCAGAAAGTAAGCGCGTGGAAATTGCGGCGATTGGGAATATTCATTGATGATGACTTGTAGAGCCGTCAGGGTTTCGTTGTAACGTCCCTGTTCATAGTAAATGCGTGCCTCCCCCCATTTTGCCGCCGCACGAATGAGCGCATCAGGTGAATCTTGCAACGCGATCTGATAGTGCAGCAAGGCAGCATCATAATCACCATTGAAGAACGCCTGGTCCCCTTCAGTGACGCGAGCCACCGGCAGAGGTGTGGGCGTGATGGTGGGCGTCAGCGTCGCTTCGAGGGTGGGAGTGAGGCTGGGGGTGAGCGTCCAACCGGGTGGGATGGCAGGAAGATTTTCCAGCGTGGAACAGGCGACCAGGGAGACGGAAATCAAAAGTCCGAGCAGGAGGCGAATGGTCTTCATCCTATTTTTATACTGGTAAACAGAATCAACGTCAAGCGGGGCGTGAGCCGGTTCTCATAAAATTCAAAACGTTGTATGAGAGAGTTGGATGTACTATAATCGTTTTGTACGTTATTCCAAGCCTTGCTGGGGCGTTGCGCCTTTGCAAGGCTATAAAAATGTCAATAAGGAGAAATATGAACACACACCACAAAATCCATCGTTTGGCTCGGTTGATTTTGTCGAGCGTGCTGTTGATTGTTCTGACAGCCTGCGCAGCGGCGAGCGAGCCCACTGCCCCGGAAGAGCTCGTCACATCCAGCGGGTTTGTTTGCCCCCTGCCCAACCCGCCGATTGAATTCGAAAGCGAAAAGATCAACATCTTTACGTGGACCGAATATGTACCCGCTGATATTTTCGATTGTTTTGGGCTGGTCTACGGCGTGGAAGTGAACGTTGATTATTTTTCGTCCAATGAAGAGTTGTATTCGAAGGTTTCATTAGGTGAAAATGTAAACCCGTATGATGTGATTCACCCCAGTGACTATATGATCGGAGTCTTGATCCGTGAAGGCTTGCTGCAAGAGCTGGACCTCACCCGCCTGCCGAATGTTGCTAATTTAGATTCCAAACTGACCGCCGCTTATGGCGATACCACGAACTATGTCGTGCCGTACCAAATGGGTACACAGGCCATCATCTACAATACTGAAACCGTCACCACCCCGCCAACATCATGGGCAGATTTGTGGAGCCCGGAATATGAAGGTCGCATCGTAGCGGTGGATGACAGCCGTGTGGTGATTGGGGCAACCTTGTTGACCCTGGGTTATGACGTGAACGACACCGACCCTGCTCATTTGGCAGAAGCCAAAGCAAAATTACTGGAACTGATGCCGAACATTCGCGTGTTCGATAGCGACAGCCCGAAGACTCCGCTTGTGGCAGGAGATGTGGACCTGGGTATCGTCTGGAATGGTGAAGCTTTCCTGACTCAAACCGAAGATCCGCGCTTTGAATACGTCTTCCCCGAAGAAGGTTCGATCATCTTCTATGACGGCATGGGCATCTCACCCACTGCCGCTCATACCGACGCGGCGTACGCCTGGTTCAATTATTTACTACAGGGTGATATCAACTGGCTGACGCTGGTGGATTATCCCTACACCAACCCGAACAAAGCCGCACTTGAATTTGCAAAGACCAATCATCCCGATGTATACGAACCGTATTTCGCTTCTCCTATCACCAACACCCCGGCAGAAGAATTTGCCAAGGGACATGAAGTGATCGACCTCGGTGAAGCCTTACTGTTATACGATGAGTTGTGGACTGAAATAAAACAGTAAAACAGTGCGCAGGTTGTAAAAAATGCAAGCTCGAAAACTTTACAACCTGCGCGCGCCATGATAAACTCGCGTCGTTACCATCCCAAGCGCACTCGTAAGAGTGCGCCTTTTTCTGCGAGTTACATATGGATATCTTACTCACTGGCTCTGTTGCTTACGATTACTTGATGACCTTTCCCGGTCATTTCAAGGAACAAATTCTCCCTGAACGCCTTGAATCGATCAGCCTTTCATTTCTTGTGGATGGCATGACCAAACAACGCGGCGGCATTGCGCCGAATATCGCCTACACCATGGCGTTGCTGGGTCAAAAACCGCGCGTGATGGCAACCGTCGGCGAAGACTTCGGCGATTATCGCGCCTGGCTCGAAGACAAAGGCGTGGATACAACTCTGATGAAGGTCGTACCGGGTATCTTCACCGCCTCGTTCTTCGCAACGACGGATCATGCCTCCGCTCAAATTGCTTCGTTCTACCCGGGAGCCATGGGCTACTCTGCGACTCAATCGCTCAAGGAACTTGATAAAAAGCCAGACCTTGTCATCGTCTCGCCCAGTTCACCGGATGCGATGATGAAGTTCCCTGCCGAAGCGCGCGAATTGGGCATTCCCTATTTGTATGACCCCAGCCAGCAGGTCCTGCGCCTTGAAGGTCAGGAACTGGCACGTGATATGGAAGGCGCGTACTTCCTGTTCTGTAATGACTATGAATTCGGTTTGATCTCCAAAAAGACCGGCTGGAGCCTCGACCAGATCCTCGAGCATGTCAAAGTGCTGGTCATTACCCGCGGCAAAGACGGCGCGGACTTGTACTCAGATGGTGATTCGGTTCATATCCCCACCGTGCCAGAAGATGAAGTGGTCGACCCCACCGGCGTGGGTGACGCCTTCCGCGGCGGATTCCTCGCAGGTTATTCCCACGGCTTCGATTGGAAGTTGTGCGGTGAAATTGGCTCGCTCTCTGCGGTATACTGCCTTGAACAACGCGGCACGCAGAATCATTCCTACACTCGTCAAGACTTCGTTCAGCGTTTCCGCAAGCATTTTAATGACAGCGGCAAGCTGGATGTGTTGTTGAAGTAACAAAAAATCGGAAATCGGGTTTTGGGAGTCGCCCCGCTTTCCTGAACATCATTGTATAACGACTCTCGATTACCGAATACCGAAGGAGTATTAAATGAGTAATTACGATATTAAAGATATTGAACTGGCAGAAGGCGGACGCCGCCGTATTGATTGGGCAGAACGCGAAATGCCCGTGCTGCGTTCCATCCGCGAGCGCTTCAAGAAAGAAAAACCCCTCAAGGGTTTGCGCTTGTCCTGCTGTTTGCATGTGACCACTGAAACTGCGAACCTGATGATCACTCTGCAAGAAGGTGGCGCGGACATCGTTCTGACCGCGTCCAACCCCCTCTCCACCCAGGATGACGTCGCCGCTGCGTTGGTTAACAACTACGAAATCCCCGTTTTCGCCATCAAGGGTGAAGACAAAGTCACCTACTTCAAGCACATCCGCGCCGCATTGGAGCATATGCCCCATATGACTCAGGACGATGGCGCTGACCTCGTTTCCTCCCTGTTCTTCATCGAAATGGGACGCTTCGAAAAACTCGAACCCTCCCTCGCTTCATGGGCAAAAGGTCTCAGCGAAGCCGAGCGCAAGCAGATGCTTGCCAACGTCATCGGTGGCACCGAAGAGACCACTACGGGCGTTATCCGCTTGAAGGCGATGGAAGCTGACAAGGTCCTCAAGTTCCCCGTTATCGCGGTGAACGATGCACTGACCAAGCACCTCTTTGACAACCGCTACGGCACCGGTCAATCCACCGTGGATGGCATCATCCGCGCCACCAACGTTCTATTGGCTGGCAAGAACTTCGTCGTCGCTGGCTACGGCTGGTGCGGACGTGGTCTCGCCTCCCGCGCACGCGGTATGGGCGCTCAGGTCATCGTGACCGAGATCGACCCGATGAAGGCGCTCGAAGCGGTCATGGACGGCTATCAGGTCATGCCGATGCTCGACGCTTCCAAGATCGGCGATATCTTCTGCACCGTCACCGGCGACTTGAACGTGCTCGACAAGCATCACTTCGAAGTGATGAAAGATGGCGCTTTGGTTGCCAACTCCGGTCACTTCAATGTTGAGATCAACATCCCCGCATTGGAAAAAATGTCGAAAGGCGAACCGAAGCATGTACGCGAGTTCGTGCATCAGTATGAGACCAAAGACGGACGCAAGATCAACATCCTCGGCGAAGGTCGTTTGATCAACCTCGCTTCGGCTGAAGGTCATCCCGCCTCGGTGATGGATATGTCCTTCGCGAACCAGGCTCTCTCCGCCGAATACATGGCGAAGAACGCCGACAAGCTCGAGAAGAAGGTCTACTCCGTCCCGACAGACATCGACAACGAGATCGCCCGCCTCAAGCTTGAATCGATGGGCGTCAAGATCGACATCCTTACCCCCGAGCAGACTCACTACCTCAACTCTTGGGAAGAAGGAACCTAAGTCAATTTTTGACACCTGCACTTGCGTGCTGGTGCAAGTGTTGACGATTGGTGATTTACGATTTAGCCCCGCGAAAAATTCGCGGGGCTTTTTTTATTCCATGATGCCGTGCTTTATCAGTGTTTCCAAATAGACGGCTTGTTTTTTACCAATCAGTTTTGCCAGCCGCGGTGCTTCAAAAATAAGTTGTTTTATTTTTCGTAGCGGGTACACCAGACATTCTGTTTCTGATTTTAGATCTTCAAACACCACCAAACATACCCAGGCATCCGCCATATCCAAAATGGGATCTCGGCGCTCGGGCGAGTCTTGGAACGTCCATGAAAGTCCGTAACGATTGGCAGCGGAACGACGTTGGGTCTTAACGGCGACATCCAACCCGTTGACTTTCAAGTCCGCCGCCCAGGATTTGCGTTTCGCCTCATACACGCCGTAATCTGGTCCTTCGACCAAACATTGCCTACCCTCGAACAGAATCCGCACGGCTTCTTCGCCGAGCTTCGATACGAAATGATCGTCGCGGATCTTCTCAAGAATGGATTGATTGCTATCGCGATAGTTGACCGTGTGCGTAACAGCCTCAGCGAAGGCAAAGGCTTTTTCTTTAGCCACTTCAGGAATCGGCACGGTTTGAGGCGTGTGGAAGGTGGTCATATCCTTTGTATTATACAAAACAAAAAGCCTTGCGGAAATAAATCCACAAGGCTTTTTATTATTCAGAGTTTTTCAAAACTTACGGACAAGCTCTTAGAACAGTTTTGATCGTGGCTTTACCGGTTGCATTGTAAGCCTCAACCCCAAATATGGAAGCAATACCAGGTGCAAATGGACCGATGGGTGGAACGTTGAATATAACAGTGTTCGCCGGGACGGTACCTACCAGCCCACCGTTCACATAGATGTTGAACCCGGTTTCATTGTTAGACTTATCTTCCCAAGTCAGAACGCCACTGTGATTGTAGTTCGGACCAATGGGGATACAGATCATATTCATGATCGGGTTATTCACCGGCGCAGGGATAGACGGTGTGGGCGTTTGTGTAGGTGTGGAAGTAGCCGTAGGCGTGGGTGTGGGCGGAATGGAATATTCCTGCAAATTGGCAGTGTTCCCAGTAACGGTGGCATACTGCGGGAAGAGCCAGCAGGTGCCGGTCTTGCCGGGGTTGTTGATGATCCAATAACCGGTTTGGGAGTTTTTGCCAACCACGGTGCCCACCTGCCCAATGAATAGAGCGCCGATATTGTCATACACCACACCTGGACCGGTGCGGCAGTTGGTGTCGGTGCTGACGGTCACTTGTGGGATGGACGGCGTTGCCGTGAGGATGGGCGTGGCTGTGAATTCGGGCGTTGCCGTCTCTTGTGGACCACTCGCTGTGGGCTGCCCGCCGCTGCTTGCGAGGGCGGTCAGGGTCAGGGCGAGGTCGGGGGTGGCGGTTGCATCCGACGAGCCCTCAGGCAGGTTACAAGCAGAAAGTGCGACGATCAATAAAATGGATAGGACTAAAGTAGATTTTCTTCTGTACATGAGATCTCTCCTTTGTTTACATAGCTATTATGACATACCTTTGATAAACATCAAGGAGAAATTCATACTATTGGTACTATTGACCGGCAGGACGTTGGTACTAGATTAGACCTCTTGCAAAAGTCTGTTTTTTTTACCACAAAGGCACAAAGCCTCGAAGACTCAAAGTGAAAACTTGGTGGCTTGGTTGTTCCCTGACAATTTACTTATGCAAGAAATCTATTATTGATTTCAATGAGCGCAGGGGTTATTCTTGAACATTAGATAGCACTTCGTTAACGGTCTGCTCGATCGTCCATTCGCTTGAGTCCAAGACGATCCAGCCATCTTTCGGCATCGAGTCGAGGAAGGTATAGATCACAGGCACATAAGGAATATGCTCCAACGGACCGCCGCGTTGTTTGATCCGCTCGATCACGATCTCTGCTTTGGGATACAGCAAAACACGCTTGACTTCTGAGATTTCAAAAAGCGCCGCGTACTGCTCCACAAAATTAGAAGGGACACAAACATCATCAATGACCACATCCACGCCATGATCGGCATATAAACGTGCCATATAGGTCGCGGTGGATCGCGCCATCTGAAATTGTTGCATGACTTCTTCTGTAAAAACACCAGCTTCAGGTCTGGCATAGCCCTTGACCATCTTTTCGCGCAGTTCATCCACTTGAATGAAAATGGATTTGGGAAAATGCCTGGCGACTAGACGCCCAACTGTGCTTTTGCCTGCACCCGCCATGCCTGTAATGAAGATGATGTTGTTCATGATATGCGCCTGTTTTAACGTAACAAAGAGACAGCTTCAGCTTGAAATTGAGTCACTGCATCAAATGCGCCCAGACCGATGCCCTCAAAGATTTGTTCCAGCTCAAGCATATTGTGCGTCAGGAAGATCAGCACGGAGTTATTACTGGGATCGGCTCGCCACCAACCCCCAAACGCGCCAGGCCAGCCAACCGCGCCCATTCCCCCGCCGCAAAGTTGCAGCCCCGCCTTTAAGGGATCCATTACCGTGGCGACGCCTAACCCGAATCCATGACCCGTGTTGAGAATGGACCTGGCTTTTAGCAGTTGATCCTCACTCAGGCAGTTGGTCACCATGCGTTTGAAGGTCTCCGGTTTCAACAAGCGGACATCATTGACAGTGCCCGCATTTACGAACATTTGCGCGAAGGTTAGATAATCATCGACCGTTGACCAAAGCCCCTGTCCACCCGAGACAAATGCCATCCCTTCGGGGCGTTCAGGGAGGAAAGAGTCACCGGGTCCATTACGCAGCACACAGAGTTGACCAGAAGCGTCAAATCCATATGCATCAGCTCGCCGCTGATGCTTGTCAACTGGAACCGTAAAGCCAGTGTCATTCATCCCAAGCGGGTCGAAGATGCGTCGTTTGAATACGTCACCCAAGGGCGCGTTCTCTATCCGTGCAATCAGCAAGCCTAAGAGGTCAGTCGAGTGACCATAGTGAAACGCTGCCCCCGGCTGATCGATCAAAGGTAGTGTAGCGAGTCGGGCGATCCAATCATCGGGGAGGACTTCACTGTCTATATCGCCGCCCAATGCCTCTTTGTATGCCTTCACAATGGGACCAGAATGCCAGTCTGCATAGGTCAGCCCTGAGCGGTGAGTCAGTAAATCTTCAAAGGTGATTTGGCGTTCTGCCGGGTCGGTCTGATCAAGCGCACCTGAGGAGGAGCGTAGGACATGCATCTGCGAAAACTCGGGCGCCCAGCGTGTGATCGGATCGGTGAGGGCGAACTTGCCTTCATCCAATAACATAAGCGCCAGCGTGGACGTGAGCGGCTTCGTCATGGAGGCGATGCGGAAGATTGTATTCCTCTCCATGGGCAGTTTGGCTTCTACATTCCGCCAGCCTATGCCAGCAGACTGTAATACTTTGCCATCCTGCCAAACCAAGGTGACTGCGCCAGCAAGACCGCCATCCGCGACAATTTTATGGATCGCAGTTGTGATTCGTTTTTCATTCATAAAATTTCTCCATACAATGATTTGATTCTAAAGTAAGTTTCACACCCCCCGCCCTGCCACGCGGGGTTAAGCAGCCTTTTGTTGCTCAAGTTTATTAAAGATTTCTACAGCAGATTTTATTCCATTCTCGGCTTGAATTTGCTTTCCTATTTTCTCGGCACGCTGACGTATTTCTTGATTAGTCATCACTTCTCGAATAGCATTTGCAAGTTTTTCGGCAGTAAGTTTCTTTCGTGGAATCGGTTTTGTCCCCACCCCTAGATCAGCAATTCGCTGACCCCAAAATGGTTGGTCACCGAAAAAGGGAATAACAATGGATGGAACGCCAGCCCTAAGACCAGCCGCAACTGTACTTGCCCCGCCATGATGAACAACCGCAGATACACGCGGAAACAGCCATGAATGCGGAATGGAGTCAATCATAAAAATCGAGTCGGGTACATTGTTCTTTTGTAATCCGCTCCAACCTGAAAGCAATACTGCACGTTGATTAGCCAGTGCCAATGCTTGAATAACCAGATCTGCTGTTTGTTCGGGGTTTCGAGTGCTCATGCTACCAAACCCAATATACACAGGCGGGGAACCCGATTGTAAGAAATCAAGTAGAGCAGTGGGAGGATGCCAATCATCTGTTTCGTCCACAAACCAGTATCCAGTAATGTGAATATTGCTATTCCAGTCTGATGGCGCAGGGATCACCGAAGGACTAAAGCCATAAAGAACAGGCATGTTATGTGTTGATCTGGAATCATAGGAACCTAGAAACGGAGCCGATGGAATGTTTAGCACTTCTTTTCTTGCTATTGTGTCTGCTGACCGAAACCCTTGCCACATCAGTTGACGGGCAAGATGATGTGACAAACGGTTAAGAAAAGTCGGAAGTTTTGGAGTAAGAACACTGGAAAAATCCTTTGTAGGCGTGAAAGGAAAAACATAGGCTTGAACCAGTGGCATATTTAGTTTTTCTGCAATTGCAGTGCCAATGAATATTCCACCTATGCCAGCCAATACAACATCCATTCCTTGCGCTGCCGCTAAACCACCTTCGGCAAAATGGAGTGCTTCGCGCTTGGCTTCTTTTGCCATTTTTGCCATTAATAATAGGAAGTTGCCCTTTTCGGTCAACTCTCGCATTTCGCTATTTTCAACAGCGTCTTTTACATCATTTCCAAATGACCAAAATTCAAGCCCATATGATGTGACCAATGACTCGAAGTTGCTATGGCTCACAAGACGAATATAATGCCCTGCATTCTGCAAGCCTTTTCCTAATGCAATATAAGGTTGAACATCCCCGCGGCTTCCTGGAGCAATGATTACAATACGCATAGTGTCTAAATTATCCTTTTGCCTTTTCTAGGAGCGTCTTTTGGGAAGGGGCTGTTCAACGATTTGCATGGACCCCGCCCCATCACGCGGACTTGGCAAAGCCGCCCCACCAGAAAGGTGGTTTTGCTCTTGATCTTCAAGACAGTTGCTGCACGCTTTGTTATCCTGTTTTATTTTTTGAAAGGTTCTTTTGGGCTGATTGATACCGAATGAATAGCCAAACTTCATATCCAATCACAAACAACATTATTAAAAGCAAAACAACATAGATTCTATTTCCATTCACTGCATTGAGCCACTCGAGTCCCAAATAC
>JAFLCE010000038.1 GCA_017303655.1 Anaerolineae bacterium | reverse complement strand
AAAGAAACTTTGTCCACCCTGATGATTTGGTCAGCGCAATCCTGGCTGCCATCGACCACCCCAAAGCCCGCCAGCAACTCTTCAACATCTGCATGGACGAACCCGTGGACTACGGCGAGATGGGCAAGTATTTGAATTCAACTCGCGGCTTCCCCACCGCGGAGATTAAAACCGAATTTCATTCCACTTGGCTCGATAACACAAAAGCAAAATTTTTACTTGGTTGGCGACCAGAATACGACTTGAAAAAGATGATCGACTCAGCTTTTGACTACGTGCGTGCAGAGAATGATCCGCGCAAGATTTGGTACCCAGGATAGACGATAGACCGCAGACGACAGACCATGGTCTACGGTCTATCGTCCGTCGTCCGAATTACAGGAGATCAATATGGATAAAAACGAAATCAAAAAATCAATCGAAAGCGGCAAGACCGTCCTTGGCATTGAACTCGGTTCCACCCGCATCAAGGCTGTATTGATTGGCGAAGATCATTCTCCGATTGCCTCAGGGAGCTTCGAGTGGGAGAACCAATACGAGCACGGCGTCTGGACATACAGTTTGGACAATGTCTGGAAAGGATTGCAGGAGAGTTATCAGAACCTCAGCAATGAGGTCTCTGAGAAGTACGGCGTCACGCTCAAGACCGTCGGCGCGATGGGCTTCAGCGCCATGATGCATGGCTATCTGGCATTCGACAAGAGCGGAAATTTACTCGTCCCCTTCCGTACCTGGCGCAATACAATGACGGGGCAAGCCGCCGAGAAACTTACGAGCCTCTTCCAATTCAACATCCCGCAGCGTTGGAGCATTGCTCATCTGTATCAGGCGATCTTGAACAAGGAAGCGCATATCAAAGGCATTAGCCACCAGACCACACTGGCAGGTTATGTCCACTGGAAGTTGACGGGTCAAAAGGTGCTGGGCGTTGGAGAAGCCTCAGGCATGTTCCCCATCGACAGCACAATCAATGACTATGACAAAAAAATGCTCGGGCAGTTCAATGACCTGCTCAAAGCCGAAAACATGTCCTGGAAGCTCGAAGATATTTTGCCGAAAGTTTTAGTAGCGGGAGATTCTGCGGGCGTCCTAACTGAAGAAGGTGCGAAGCTGCTCGACCCAAGCGGGCAACTCAAGGCTGGCATTCCGCTCTGCCCGCCTGAGGGAGATGCTGGCACGGGCATGGTGGCAACCAACAGCGTGGCAGAGCGAACGGGTAATGTCTCGGCTGGGACATCTGTATTCGCCATGATCGTTTTGGAAAAAGCGTTATCCAAACTCTATCCCGAAATTGACATGGTCACGACTCCCACGGGCAAACCTGTCGCGATGGTCCATGCCAACAACTGCACCTCTGACCTCAACGCATGGGTGGGACTCTTCCACGAATTTACCAGTGCGCTCGGCGTGGAAATCAGCCAGTCCAAACTGTTTGAGATGCTGTACAAATCAGCGCTCGCGGGCGATGCCGATGGCGGTGGATTGCTCGCCTACAACTATCTCTCAGGCGAATCCATCACGGACCTGACCGAGGGACGCCCGTTATTCATCCGCACCCCTGAGAGCCGCTTCACCCTGCCGAACTTTATGCGCACGCACTTGTTCTCGTCGGTGGGCACGTTGAAGATCGGCATGGATATTCTCTCGCAAGAGAACGTAAAACTCGACCAATTGCTGGGTCATGGCGGGTTCTTCAAAACAGAAGGCGTTGGGCAAAAGATCATGGCAGCGGCGATGAATACGTCCGTCTCGGTGATGGAAACCGCGGGCGAAGGCGGCGCATGGGGCATGGCTCTGCTTGCCGCGTATGTGCTCCATAAAACAGGAAATGAAACACTCGAAGATTATTTGAATGGCAAAGTATTTGCCAACGAAAAAAGTTCCACCATTGCACCTGACAAAAAGGACGTGGATGGTTTCAACACATTCATGGAGCGCTACAAAGCAGGTCTTGGCATTGAACGCGCGGCGGTGGAAGGATTTAAGTAATTGGTAATTGGTAATTACCAGTTACTAATTACCGTTGGAGAAACCATGCTCAAGAAACTGAAAGAACAAGTATTCCAAGCAAACTTGCTGCTTCCCAAACACGGACTTGTCACCTTCACTTGGGGCAATGTCTCTGGTATTGATCGCGAGAAAGGATTGGTCGTGATCAAACCTTCTGGTGTTGCTTACGAAACGATGAAAGCCAAGGATATGGTCGTTGTGGAGTTGTCATCTGGCAAAGTTGTAGATGGCGAACTCAAGCCATCCTCTGATACACCTACGCATCTGGAACTGTACAAAGCCTTCCCGAACATCGGCGGCATCGTCCACACCCACAGCCGTTGGGCGACGAGCTTTGCGCAGGCAGGTCGCGGCATTGCGGCGCTCGGCACCACACATGGCGATTATTTTTACGGCGAAATCCCCTGCACAAGAAAAATGACTGTTGAGGAGATTCAGGCTGAGTACGAGAAAGAGACGGGGACCGTCATCATCGAGACATTCAGAGATAAAAATCCAGATGCCATTCCTGGTGTAGTGGTCTACAGTCACGGTCCATTTGCATGGGGCAAAGATGCGATGGATGCCGTCCACAATGCAGTGGTGATGGAAGAGGTCGCGTTCATGAACATCCAAACCATGATTCTCAACCCGAACATTCAACCCATGCAACAGGAATTGTTGGATAAACACTATTTGAGGAAACACGGCGCAAACGCCTATTACGGACAGAAATAAAAAGGAGAGCAATCATGATCGATCTAAAACAATATGAAGTTTGGTTCATTACGGGAAGTCAGCATTTGTACGGTCCCAAAACCTTGGAGCAGGTTGCCGAGCACTCAAAAGAGATCGCGGCGGCACTCGATGCGTCCAAGCACATCCCTGTGAAGGTGGTGTTCAAACCCGTCCTCACCACGCCTGATGCCATTCGAGATCTATGTCTTGAAGCAAATTCTTCGAAGAACTGCATCGGTCTCATTGCGTGGATGCACACCTTCTCCCCCGCTAAGATGTGGATCTCTGGCTTGACCCTGCTCAAGAAACCGTTCGCACATTTGCACACGCAATACAACCGCGAGATTCCCTGGTCAACCATTGACATGGATTTCATGAACCTTAACCAAGCCGCGCATGGCGACCGTGAATTCGGCTTCATCGGCAGCCGCCTGCGCATCGAACGCAAGGTGGTGGTTGGTCATTGGGCTGACGATGAAGTGCAGCGACAGTTGGGTGTGTGGTCTCGTGCCGCATCTGCATGGGCAGATTGGCAGGGCGGCAAGGTCGCTCGCTTTGGCGACAACATGCGTGAAGTGGCAGTGACCGAAGGCGACAAGGTGCAGTCCGAAATTCAGTTCGGCTATTCCACCAACGGCTACGGCATTGGCGACTTGGTCAAATACGTCAACGATGCCACTGATGCAGATGTGGATACGCTCATCAAAACCTATCTCGACGAATACGATGTCGTCCCCGAACTCAAACCTGGCGGCGCGAAGCATTCATCCCTGCGCGATGGCGCCCGCATCGAACTCGGTCTGCGCGGATTCTTGAAAGACGGCGGCTTCATGGCATTCACCGACACCTTCCAGGATCTGCATGGACTGAAGCAGTTGCCTGGTCTTGCGGTGCAGCGTTTGATGCGCGATGGCTACGGCTTCGGCGCGGAAGGCGATTGGAAGACATCCGCCCTCGTACGTGCCATGAAAGTCATGAACGCGGGTCTGCCTGGTGGCGTTTCATTCATGGAAGATTACACCTATCACTTCAGCGCCAGCGGCGACAAAGACCTCGGCGCGCACATGCTTGAAATTTGCGAATCCATCGCGGCACATAAACCCAAGTTGGAGATTCATCCGCTCGGCATTGGCGGGAAGGAAGACCCCGTCCGCCTCGTGTTTGACTCGCAGCTGGGTGCCGCTGTCGGAGCTTCCATCGTCCACATGGGCAATCGCTTCCGCATGGTCGCCAGCGTGGTGGATGTTGTCCCGAACGATGCGCCGCTTCCCAACCTACCCGTGGCTCGCGCCTTGTGGGTTCCGCGCCCCAATCTTTCCGTCGCTGCGGCGGCATGGATCTATGCAGGTGGCGCACATCACACCAGCTTCAGCTACTCGCTCACGACCGAACACCTGCAAGACTTCGCAGACATGGCTGGCATCGAATTTCTGGTCATCGACGAGAACACACGTGTACAGGAATTCCGCGAGAAACTGCGCTGGAACGATTTGTATTATCACTTGAACAAAGGTTTATAAACTATCGAACCCTAAAGGTCTTAAAGACCTTTAGGGTTTATTTTGAACGAAGGAAACATATCATGCAATATCGTGAACTTGGACGGACAGGCTGGAAAGTTTCAACGGTTTCATTTGGGGCATGGGCAATTGGCGGCACATGGGGCAAAGTAGACGATAAAGAATCACTGGCAGCGTTGCATCGCTCCATAGACTTGGGCATTAACTTCATCGACACTGCCGATGTCTATGGCGACGGACGTTCGGAACGCCTTGTGGCACAACTCCGCAAGGAGCGCAGCGAAACCATCTATGTGGCAACCAAGGCTGGGCGTAGACTCGATCCGCATGTGGCAAATGGCTACAACCGCGTCAATCTGACGGCTTTCGTCGAACGCAGTTTGAAAAATCTTAATACAGAAGCCATCGACCTTTTGCAATTGCACTGTCCGCCCACCGAAGTCTTTTACATGCCTGAAACATTCGGCGTGCTGGATGATCTCGTCCACGCAGGCAAGCTGCGTCATTACGGCGTGAGCGTGGAAAAAGTGGAAGAGGCTCTCAAGGCAATTGAATATCCCAATGTGCAGACCGTGCAGATCATTTTCAACATCTTCCGCCAGCGCCCAGCGGAGTTGTTCTTCCCAGAAGCCATTCGTCGCAAGGTTGGCATTCTGGCACGTGTGCCGCTCGCCAGCGGAATGTTGACGGGCAAGCTCACTGCCAAGTCATCCTTTGAAAAAGACGATCATCGTGCATTCAATCGTCACGGTGAAGCATTTGACCGCGGTGAAACGTTCTCAGGTGTGGATTACGAAACAGGACTGAAAGCTGTTGAGGAATTGCGCGCGCTTATCCCAGCCGGTTGGACGATGCCGCAGTTCGCCCTGCGTTGGATCCTGATGCACGAGGCTGTTACTTGCACGATTCCCGGCGCGAAGAATCCGGCTCAAGCGGAAGATAATGCCAAAGCGGCAGACCAGCCGTCCCTGAGCCCTGAGGCGATGCAAAAGATCAAAGCGATCTATGATGCGCACATCCGCAGTTTGGTCCACAACTATTGGTAGGCATCCATGAACAAACGCACTCTCAAAAATAACTTTCTCGAAATCGAATATCTGACAGACTCGTTACGCATCTCAGGTCTAACGCCAAAAGGCAAAACGAATCTATTAGTAGACTTGAGTCATCAAGCGCCAGTCCCCACGCCTTATGGTGATTTTTATTTTCTTGGCGGGCATCGTTTGTGGCATGCGCCTGAAGCCATGCCGCGCACCTATATCCCAGATACTGAAGTAAAAATCACTGAGCTATCGAATGGGGTCATCCTCGAAGCACAGACCGAGCCAGGCACTGGCATTCGCAAACGCATTGAGATAAACCTCGCCAGTAACGCCCCCACTGTAACGCTCACGCACACTCTCATCAACGATGGTTTGTGGGCGGTGGAACTTGCCCCGTGGACGATCACACAATTCCGTTTAGGTGGTACAGCGATTTTGCCCATGCCCGTTGGAAATGTGGACGAAGCCGGGCTTTTGCATAACCGTCAGATGTCTTTCTGGCCGTACACTCGCCTCAATGATCCGCGCCTGAGCCTGCGCGATGACTATATCCTTTTCCACACGGATGCATTGCCGCCTTTCAAGTTGGGTTATTTCAATTCACATGGCTGGCTGGCATATTATGTGGATGGCATTCTCTTCAAAAAATCGTTCGATGTAAAATCCGGAGCAACCTACCCGGACAATAACAGCAACGCCGAGTTATATTGCAACGCTGAATTCGTGGAATTGGAAAGCCTCGCCCCGTTAACGAGACTTGAACCCCGTGCCAGTGTGCAGCATGCAGAAACCTGGGAGGTTCTTAATGGAATAGAATCCCTGCCAAAAGAGCTGCAGGAATTAATTAAGTGACCTTACGCAAATTTGAGTAAAACGCGTATCTCCCCACACCCTAGCCCTCTCCCTTTGGGAGAGGGAACTTCCTTGAGCTAGGGCAGGAAGTTATTCAACATTTTGATGAATAGCTTTACCATATCTGGCTCGAAGTGTTTGCCAGATTGTTCTTGAATGTAGGCTAAGGCTTTGTCGAAAGACCAGGCAGAACGGTAGGGGCGATCCGAAGTTATGGCATCCCACACATCTACAATGGAGAATAGTCTTGCCGCCAGCGGAATCTCTTCCCCTTGAAAGCCATGGGGGTAGCCGCTGCCATCCCATTTCTCATGATGATAGTAGGGGATATCAACCGCCGGGCGCAGGTATTCAATCGGATAGAGCATGTCGTATGCCATTTGCGGATGTTGCCGCATGAGCTTCCATTCCTCATCGCTCAGGGCTGCGGTCTTGAGTAAGATCGCATCTGGCACGCCCAACTTCCCAATATCATGAAGCATGGCACCCCTGCGAATTTGCAGAAGCGCATCACCTATAATGCCGATCATTTGCGCCATGCGCACGGTCATTTCGGTCACACGTTGTGAATGACCTTCTGTTTCTTTATCACGCAGGTCCATGGCATGTGACCAGCCAGCAATGGTCTTGTCGTATGCCAGTAATAGTTGTTGGTGTGCCGTTTCAATATTCTTGCGTTCATCTAATAATTTACGATAGCGGTTCAAACGAGAGATGCTAAGAACACGGGCGCGTAATTCATACCGATCTGGCGGCTTGGAGATAAAGTCGTCTCCGCCTGCGTCCAATCCATTTAGCAAAGACTGGCGGTCATCCAAGGCGGTTAGGAACAGAATGGGGACTTCGGCGATGGTGGCATCACTGCGAATACGACGGCAGACTTCGAAGCCATCCATGCCGGGCATCATCACATCCAATAGGATGATATCTGGGTGAATCGATTTGGCGAGTTCCAGGGCTTGAAAGCCGTTCTCTGCCACGACCAGTTCGTAAGCGCCTGTCTGTAAAATGGACACGATCGCTTCGCGTCCGGCGGCATCGTCATCAACGATCAGTATGGTGGATTTCAGATCTTCCATGATGTACCTCTACAATCTTAACCATGCGGCGTTTTGACCACCGGAACGGTCAAGCGGACGACAACCCCAGGTCTATCTTTGCGGTTCATGATTCGGCTCGCGCCACCTGCCCCCCAAACAATGGAGTTTACGGTGGCGAGTCCCAGCCCCATACCGGGCATTTCTCCGGTGAAATCTTTTTCGCCTTGATAATACGGCAGCATTGCTGTGGTTAATTGTTTGGGTGAGAGATGAATGCCATCATCTGTGAATTGAAAGTGGATCTCGGGTGAACTGCCTGGCAATATCTCCACTTTAATATTTGGATTTTTTTGCGGATGGAATTTTTTTGAGTTCTCCAAGATCTCCCAAAGCAAAATCTCCATGGATTGGGCAGAGAGGATCACCTGAACCTGCTCGAGGGCTTTGGGAATGGAGATGCTCAGTTGAATAGATTCAAGATCCTGGGCAACCCGTTCCACCAGTTCTATAAAAGTACCAAGCTGTAAGCCTTCGGCAGAGTCAATACTTGTCCGCACGTTGGTATATTGCAATATCTTATCAAGGGTTTCATGGATGCGCCTGGCGCCCTTCAATGCGGTTTGAGAAAGCTCGGCGATCTCTTCTGGCGAAAATTGTGCAGCATGCCGAACCAACAAGTCGAGACTGGAAACCATATGAGTGATGGGAGTGCGGACCTTGTGATTGACCGCTTCGCCAAAACTGCGGGTATTGCGCCGGTTGAGAATATCTGTGGTGACATCGCGCAGGCGAATGATACGTGAGCCGGGTTCTCCATCTGTGATCTCGAAGACTGAAACCTCCAGCCAGAATTCGTGTGAAGTATTGGATTCAGGTCTCACAAGATAGCGCGGCTGTGACGCGACCTCAGCAGCAGGTGTGCCCCAATTTACCCAGGCGGCACTGGGTTGTGGTTGATACTGTGAAGATAGGATATCCATAAAGGTATTGGCAGGCGGCTGGTTGGATTCCATGTCTAACCCTAGATAAAAACGCGCGCGTGGATTCACATAGCTGATCTTGTCTCCCGTTTGCATTAACAAGAAACCATCACTGGCTTTTTCGCTGATCCAGGAGAACATCAGGTTGCGTTCAGAAAGCAGGCGATATTGATTGAGTTTGGTGATAGAGCGAATGCGCGCACGCAATTCGGCACGGTCGAAAGGCTTGTTAAAAAAGTCATCTGCCCCGGCATCGAGACAGGCAATCCGAATATCGCGGTCGTTCAGAGCCGTCAACATGACGACCGGGATCTTGGCAATTTCAGCCCGGCTGCGCAGTAGTTGAAGAACTTGCAAGCCATCCATCTCGGGCAGCATGATATCTAGCAGGATCAGGTCGGGCTTTAACTGTGCCGCTTTTTTAAGGGCTTCCTTACCGGTTGCCGCAAACTCGATCTCATAGCCCTGGTTCTCTAAAATGGCCTCGATCACCTGCTGACCGGCGGGGTCATCTTCAACAATAAGAATAGTGGGATTCATAACTTGATATCCTTTCCTGATCCCAAGGGTAGCCCAGCCTACAACGATTGGATATACGGGGAATCCCCTATTGAGAAATTCCCACAGACGGATTACGAGTCGCGATCTACAACCCGATATTTGACGGCGAGCCGCACCAACCCGGCAAGGTTGCGAACATGCAGTTTTTCCATCATATTGGCGCGATGCTTCTCGACCGTTTTCTCACTGATGGTCAGCAATTGCGCGATCTCTGCACTGGTATGTTCTTCCACGATCAATTGCAAGATCTCCTTTTCACGAGGAGACAAATTCGCCAGCGGGTCCAACTCACTGGTGGGACGCGGCTTAAAGGCATTTTCCATAACGATCTCTGAAATGGGAGCGCTAAGAAACCTGCGGCCTGCGGCTACTTCACGCACAGCTTGCACAAGCTCATCACTGGCGGATGTTTTTAGCAGGTAGCCATTCACTCCGCTTTGTAATGCCTGATATACCAAGCTTTCATCTGAATACATGGAGAGCAGCAGGATGCGGGTATTGTTATTCTTGCGGCCTTTCAATTGTTCTGCCGCCTGAATACCGTTCAAACGCGGCATCATGATGTCCATGATCAACACGTCTGGGTTTAATTGCTCGGTCATTTCTATGGCTTCCTGCCCATTGGAGGCTTCACCGAGGACATGCATATCGCCTGCTTTTTCAAGCAAAGCCCGCAGCCCTGCCCGTACCATTTGATGATCTTCCGCGATCAAGACTTGAATCATGACAATGTCTCCCCTTCTTCTTTGGTTTTTTGTTCGAACGGCAAAGTCGCAGCCAGAATGGTGCCACCCGTCTTGCCGGAACGCACATGCAATTCGCCACCCACCAAGGCGACACGTTCCTTCATTCCGGTGATACCGATCCCGCTTGTTGGTTTGTCCGCAGGCAAGCCAATGCCATTATCCTGTACGATTAAATTCACGTGACGGTCCTCCAAACTTACTTCCACCCAGATGCGGTTGGCAGAGGCGTGCTTGGCAATGTTCGTTAACGCCTCCTGAAGCACCCGATACAGAATGATACCGTAAACATCGGGCAATTCGTTGACCTTATCTTCTATGTCCACTTTGATGGGGATGTGTGTGCTACTGGAAAATTTTGAGCAGTGGGTCAGCAGGGCTTGTTTCAACCCCAGGGTACTCAACACAGGCGGACGCAGTTCATGCGCCATGCGGCGGACTTTCACAGCGACTTCATATGCCTGGCTATGGACCCGTTCGAGACGGGCAAAAAGGTTTTCGGGTGGCAGGGTAAGGTCTGATTGCAGGTCGCGGATATCGAGCAGTTGGGCTGTGATGAGCTGACCCAGTTCGTCGTGTAATTCGCGCGAGATGCGCATGCGTTCCTCTTCCAAACTGGTGACCATACGCTGGCTCATCATCCGCAGGCTTTCGCGTTGTTCATGCAAGCTGCGATAACGATTTAAGCGGGTGATAGTGCGAACTCGAGAGCGCAGTTCCTGCCGGTCGAAGGGCTTGGTGAGGAAATCATCTGCACCCGACTCGATACCTTCCATGCGGGAGTCGGGGTCGTCTAAGGCGGTGAGAATGATAATGGGCACTTCCGCAAGTGCAGGCGTGGAACGGAGGCGTCGACAGACGGCGAAACCATCCATACCGGGCATCATCACATCCAGCAAGATCAGATCCGGGTGCAGGAGCTCGGCTTGTTTCAATGCCTGTACGCCATCTTCTGCCGTATGCAGTTGATAGCCTTGCCCGCTCAGGATCGACTCGAGCGCCTCGCGGCTGGCGGCATTATCGTCTACGATCAAGATCACACTATTCATCAAGACCTCCCTGGTGTAAATGTTTTTCGATGGTAATCAATAGTTCTTTCAACCGAACGGGTTTACTCAGATAATCATTCATGCCTGCTTCCAGGCAGCGTTCACGATCGCCCGCCATGGCAAGGGCGGTCAGTGCAATAATGGGCACTTCTGCCATATCCAGGTCTGAGCGTAGGCGGCGAGTGGTCTCCAGCCCATCCAACTCGGGCATCATCACATCCATCAGGATCAAGTCTGGTTGCTTTTCTTTTACGCGTGCAATGGCTTCATAGCCGTCTTTGGCGGTCATGACCGCATAGCCATGACTCTCAAGATAATCGTTGATCAGCATGGTCACTTCGACTGTATCTTCCACTAAAAGGATGATGGAACGATCATTGTTTTGCGGGAGGGGTGTTGATTCTTTGGTTATTAATGATATTGGGGGCATATTTTCCTCAGTCACTATCCATGGGAGTGAGATGCTAAAACGGCTGCCTTTGCCAGGTGTGCTTTCCACAGAAACGCTGCCGCCGTGCAGGCGTGCCATCTGACTGACTAGAACCAAACCAAGCCCGGTTCCTTGACTGCTCCGTGAAAAGCCAGCATCTAATTGAATAAATGGTTGAAACAGTAAACGTAAATCTTTTTCTGCGATGCCAATCCCGGTATCCCAAATCGTAAAGGTGAGGATACCATCCTGCGGGTCAGCCCGGACCTCGAGCCCGATCTTGCCAAATTTGGGTGTGAACTTCACTGCATTGCTGAGCAGGTTTACTAACATTTGTTTGAGGCGGCGCTCATCGACCCATGCCTGCGTAACCGTCTCGTCAATCTCAAATTCGACCCCAACACTTTTCTTCTGAGCCAGTTCACGGATCATGCGCAGGCTGGCATTGGCGACCATCTGAATATCTGTTTTGTTAAGGTCAAGGTCTACACGTCCGGCATTGATCTTTGCCAGGTCGAGTATATCGTTGATCAACTCGAGCAAATGCTGGGCGCTTTCAAGAATGGTTTGTAAATATCTATTCTGTTTTTCATTGACCGGACCTGAGATCTGTTCCAATAGGCTTTCGGATATTCCCAAAATTGCATTGAGCGGTGTACGCAGTTCGTGGCTCATATTTGCCAGGAATTCATCCTTAAGGCGCAGGCTGCGTTCCATTTCGGCATTGGCAAGGCGCAGGGTCTCTTCTGCGTGTTTGTTGGTGGTCACATCGTGCATGGATGCCAGGTATTGTGGTTTCCCATGCACGTTCAACGCAAAGACGCGCGTACTGATATCGCGCATTTCTCCGCTGGCATGTTTTAACTTGAATTCCAACGATGCATATGGGCTTTCTTTAAGAAATTCTTCCTCTACCGATATAGCCAGTGCATTCATGAGATCACTTGGCAACAATCCAATCTCTGTGACCAGATGCCCAATAAAAGTATCGCCAACCACGCCGGTGACGTTTTCAAAAGCATGGTTCACGCGCATTACCCGTCCGGCATCGTCGAACAAGACCACGGCTTCGGGTGATTCTTCAAAGAGCAGGCGATTCTGCTCCTCGCTTTCGCGCAGAGCATTCTCAGCCTGTTTACGAGCCGAAATATTTCGCACTACACTCTGGATATATTTGGGCTGTCCCAACCCATCGCGGATCAACGAGAGATTGATCTCGGTCTCTATAAAACCTCCCTCTTTGCTAATAAATTTTCGTTCATAAACCGGGATGCGTTTACCGTTCAACAGGTCTTGGATCTTACTATCTGCATCATTTAATTCTTCAAATACAATAAATTCTTCCGGTCGTTGACCGATCAGTTCTTCAGGAAGCCAGCCAAGCACCTCGATGCAACGCGGGTTGCAACTGAGGATGGAGCCACTTTCTGGTGAAATGATGAATATGGCATCATTGGCGCTCTCGAACAAGGCGCGATAGGTCTCTTCGCTCTCGCGCAGGGCGAGCTCGGTCTTCTTACGTTGGGTGATATCGATCACGGTGGAGCGGCTTGTGAGATAGTTGCCGTGTTCGTCATAACTAGCCGTAGCATTCACCAAAGCAAGAAATGTTGAACTGTCTTTGCGAATGAACTCAAATTCAATATCATGGACATATCCGATTTTTTTGAAGTTTGGAAAGTTTTGTTTGAAACTCTCGATGCTTTCAGAGGTAATGAATTCCTTAAAGGAACGCCCCAGCATTTCTTCTTGTGTGTACCCGAGCCAATTCAATACGGTCTGGTTGATATTGACATAGCAGCCCGCTGCATCCAACGAGTAATATCCAGTTGGCGCTTTGTCGTACAAGTCTTTCACTTCGGCAGTACGTTGTAGGACTCTTTCTTCAAGTTCGGCAGAAAGCAGACGGTATCTTTCTTCGCTTTCTATTAAGAACTGTTCTGATTGTTTCCGATCAGTAATATTCTGAGAGACCCCAACATAAATAACTTTGCCGTTCGGACCTTTGACAGGGTAGCCGCGATCCCAAATGGTTAGAATCAGCTCATCCACCCGTTGGATGCGATATTCAACGTTAAAGGGTTGCCCTGCTTTTTGTAATCCTTTAATATAGGCTATCTTTTCTTGATCTTCAGGAATAATATATTCAAAGAACGGGTTGGCACCAGGTTTCAAGTCTTTTCTCAAAACTTTCAATGTTCGTTCAAACGCCGGGCTGACATATAAGATCTGCTGAGTTTCCAGATCTGCCATCCAAAACACTTCATTGATGGTCTCGGCGATCAGGCGGAAGTTCTCTTCACTGGTACGCAAGGCTTCCTGCGCCCGTAAATAAACGGCAAAATTGCCGATCTCCCTGGTGAGCGCTTCCAACATCTGGATTGAATATTCATGAACATCTGAGAGCGTGTGTGAAGCAAGATTAAGACAGCCGATCACCTGCTCTTGGTACAAAATCGGAATCACACCCAAGGATCTCAACCCTTCGATGCGATGATATTCAATTTGAAGGATGGAATCATCCTTGGAGAAATAAATTGGCACCCCCGGAAGGATTCTCTGCACATTACGAGAATCCATCGAAAAGCGGGAGACCGTTTGAATAAAAGAATCGCTCAACCCATAATGGTATACGAGATCCAGGCTGGTGTAATCTGGAGAAAACAGATAGATGCCGCCACTATCGAACCCGGTTAATTCAAGTACAGTTTCAAGACAGACTCGATAGCCTTCCTCTGCTGTCTTAAAACGCCCAACCGCATGCGCCAGGTCTCTTTGCGCCAAGATCAACGCTTCGTTCCGTTTAGGTTCAGTAATATCAATGTGTGTGCCAAGCATGCGTAGGGGTTTGCCAGTGTCATCGTACTCTAGCACTTTGCCGAGGGAAAGGATCCATTTCCATTGTCCATCATGTGTACGTTGCCGAAACTCTACACGATACTCGGGCAAGATGCCACTCGTATAATCTATGAAGACCTGGGCAGTCCTATCACGATCGTCGGGATGTGTTCTTTCAAGCCAAGCTTGATTGGTTTCCACAAAGGTATCGGGGTCGTACCCCAACATCAGGGCATATTCACGATTGACCACAGCTTCCCCGGTTTGAACATTGAGGTCGTACATGCCCAGGTTGGTCGCACTTAATGAAAGTCGCAGGCGTTCTTCACTTTGCCGCAGTGCTTCTTCCGTCTCTTTGCGCTCGGTTATATCTTGAATGATCGCCATCATCCGAATTGGGGCACCGGCTTCATTGTAGGTAAGCTTGCCATGCTGGTGAAGGTGGCGTTTTTGCCCATCTGGCAAGTAGATGCAAAATTCGTAGTTCACATCACTGCGCAGTGCAAATGCTTCAGCATCCAACTGGCGCAGACGATACGACTCCCCTGATGCCAGCATGGTTGCAACAGTGGCTTGCGTCATTGGCGTGGAGAGCGGTAAGCCAAAGATCTCATAGAGTTCTTCCGAACAGGTCAGGTATTCTTTATCTATATTCCATTCCATATATCCGATCCGCCCGATGCGCTGCGCTTCAACCAGCAGGACTTCAGCGCGTTTACGTGCGGTGATATCCATGGCATTGAAAAGAAGCGTATCCACTGAACCGTCACTATTCTTAAGCGGGCTCATGGTGGCATGGAACCACATCGAGCGTCCTTTTATTGTGGCTTCCAACTCGTTCGTATCCGTGAGATGCTCATCGATCACCCGACGCACAACAGCAAGGTACCCATCGGCAATTTCTTTGGTAAAAAGGTCGTGGATCGTCTTCCCAACAAACTGTGGTTCCTGCCATATACGAAGACTGATCGGGTTGGCGTACAAGATACGCCCTTCCCAATCCAATACAGCAATGGCACTATCAGAGGTTTCGGCAAGTTTACGATAATTTTCCTCGCTGGCTTGCAATGCCATCTCCGTTTGTTTACGCTCGGTGATATCACGAAAATTGATGACGAGCGCTTCCACGCTGGGTAATGCCAACAAGTTACTGAAGGTGCTTTCGATCCAGCGCCAATCACCGTCCTTGTGCAAAAAGCGATATTGGATCGTGGGTGTTCGTTCCGGGTGCTCGAGCAAGTCGGAAAGCACCCCAAGTACCATGGGCAGATCATCGGGGTGTGTGAGTACATCGGGGCTTAATTCAAAATCGGTATTTAAGTCGTATCCGAAGATTTTTTCAGCAGATGGGCTGGCATACTTGAACTTAAAGTCTGTGCCGATCAGCACAATGCCATCTGGTGCATTTTCGATCAAGGCACGGTAACGGCTTTCAACAAGGTGAAGTTCATCTTCCTCCTGTTTGCGGCTGGTTATATCGTTCACTCCTATCAGGATAAACTTTTGCTTCTGCACCTGTATAAGTTCCCCCGTCAACATCCCGTACCGTATCTCTCCTGCCTTTGTATGCACCGAAACGAATTCATCCCGCAAATAACCCTGTCTTTGCAAGCGTTCAAATAATATAGCCCGCTGGTTAGAATCAACAAATATATTTAATTCAGCTGACGTTTTGCCGATGACTTCCTCATGCTTATATCCCAACGTATTTAAAAACGCTTCATTGACTTCAACATATTTCCCCGTATCGAACTCCGTTAAAATCATCCAAGATGGACTGACTTGAAACACAAGCGAAAAAAGCGCCTCTCCCCCCGCCGGAACTGAAACACGCTCCAATTCTGCAATACGCTGACGGTCGATCCTCAACTCTTCCATTAATTGGGCTTTCGTCATATTTGAGGTCATGGGGTAATTCCTTAAAACCGGTCACATCCGATTCTGCTTGTATTCTTCCACAGCACGTGAAGGAGTCATATGGGGGAAATCCCTACTCGGTAAAACAGGTAAAAAATCGACAAAAATAGGGATTTCCCGAAAACCTGCCCTATTAAAATCAAAAAGGACTAAGCTATGCAGTTCAGTCCTTTTTGATTCAAGTCGAACCAAACACCATAAAATCCGACAGCGCAAAAAGAGGCAACCTCCCCGTGCTTCGGCGGGGAGGTTGCACAAGAGGAGGATATCGGCTCTTACCCGAACACCACAAAATCCAGAGGCTCCAACTGGAGACTATTTTTGGACGAGACGTGATTGCGTCCGTGCAGTTTTTTGAGGCTGGTAATGGCGTATTGCTCGATCACACGCGAGGAAATTATCTGCGGGGATTCGGAGAAGTTGGCGAAGACCACGGCGCGCTTGCCTCCATTCGTGCGCATGAAACCAAGGACATGTTCATTATCGGTTGGGATGACATCCAACTCGCCGCCTGCAAAGACGTCATTTTGTTTTCGTAACTCGATCATCGCGCGGAAGCCGTGAAAGATATGTCCTTCGAGCGAGTGCAGATTATTACGCTTCTCGTACTTCTTCCAATCTGCCCGCGGACGGTGAACCCAGCGGCTGTCACGTTCGTGGGCAGGGTCGTCGCGGTAGGTGTAGTCGTTGAGCGTGCCGATCTCATCGCCGAGATAGATAAGGGGAATGCCGCCCACGGTGATGATGATGGCATGGATAAGCAGAATGCGGCGAATGGCGAGTTCCACTTCCTTTTCGCCTTCTTCATTCAAAGCTTTTTCAAGCCCAGCCAATGAAGCGCCGGTTCCACTGATGCGGCAATCACCGGTGACAGGATTCTCCTGAAAAGGGAGTCCGCGCGCGAAACTGCCGGGGAAGCGCCCACGGTAAAACTCATTAAGGAAACGGCGATGGTCGTAACCATTCATACCCAATTGAGCCGCATCTTCATCGGAGAAGGTCCAGCCGATATCGTCATGCACGCGGACGTAATTGACCCAGGCTGTACCAGATTGAAGTTTGAAACGTGATGCCAACGCTTGTGATAACAAACGGATCTTGCGTGTGGCAAGTGAGTTCCATAACAACGCCATTAAAAGCGGGTTATAAGAGACCTGACATTCTTCGGGCGAGATATATTTCACAACATCGTCGGGATGAACAATGGCTTCGGATTTAAAGATGAGGGCAGGCGATGCAATACGAGCCACCGCGTTAAACGCTTTGATAAGTGTATGTGCCTGCGGTAGATTTTCACAGCTTGTGCCAAGTTGTTTCCAAATGAAAGCGACGGCGTCGAGGCGCAAGACTTCCACGCCTTGGTTGGCGAGGAAAAGCATCTCTTCTGCCATGCGATTGAAGACGGCGGGGTTGGCATAGTTCAAGTCCCATTGATAGGAGTGGAAGGTCGTCCACACCCAATGTTCTTTGCCGTTGATAACAAACGGGGAAAACGCACCGGAATGTTCTTCGGGAAAAATTTCCCTGAGATTCTGCTCATAGCGGCTGGGCAACTCCCGGCTGGGAAAGATGCGGTAGAAGTCCATGTATTCTTCATCGCCCGCTTTGGCACGTTCCGCCCAGATGTGTTCATCCGAGGTATGGTTGAAGACCAAATCCACTACGAGGCTGATGCCCGCTTCACGAAAATCACGCGCGAGGGATGCAAGCTGCTTCATCGTGCCAAGCGGCGGATGAACCTCACGATAACTGCTGACGGCATAGCCGCCATCATTCTCGCCATCAGGCGCTTTGAAGAGCGGCATAAGATGAATGTAGGTAAGACCGAGTTCTTTGAAGTAGGGAATCTTTTTGCGAATGCCATCGAGGTTGTTGGCGAAAAGATCCACATAGCAAATACCGCCCAACATCTGGTTCGACTGAAACCAATGCGGGTCTTGCTCGCGGGCATCGTCCAGCTCGCGCAGGTCTTGCGGACGATTGAACCATGAACGTGCCATGCTTTCCACCAGGTCTTCGAGGTGATAGAAAAAATCATAACGGTCGCTGTACACTTCGGCATACAATGACAACAACGCCGGGAAGTTCTGCTGCAAACGCGCGTTGAACTGTTCCCATGCCTGCGGGTCTTTGGTGATGGAACGCTTGAGTGCCGCTTCTACACGCGGCAAAATACGCTTCAGTGATCTACGTGCTTCGGTTTCGAGTTGATTAATTTCGATCATCATAATGTTTGCAACGATTGTTCCGCCAGGGCAATGGCACCCAAGACACCTGAGCGATTGCCCAAACCGGGATTGACGATATAGGATTCGATATTTTCAAGGATGGCTGGTGATTGAACGTAGCCATTGATCAATTCACGCGTCCGCTGCTGGACCCGGGGCAGGAGATGCGCCAGTGTACCGACACCGCCGCCGAGAATGATGCGCTGCGGGGAAAGGGTCATCGTGTAGTTGGTGAGCGCTTGCGCAATGTATTCCACTTCCAAATCCCAGGCGACATGGTCTGAGGTCAGCAAAGCGCCGCGCATACCCCAGCGTTTTTCGATGGCAACGCCTGAAGCCAACCCTTCAAAGCAATCACCATGAAACGGACACACACCTTCGAAGGGGTCTTTTTCCATGTCATGTTTGATGAGGATATGCCCCATCTCCGGATGGATGAGTCCGTGTAGGAGTTTGCCTTCAACATACGCGCCGCCGCCAATGCCCGTGCCGACGGTTAGATACATGAAGGTTTGCAAGCCTTGTGCCTTGCCCCAACGCCATTCCCCCAAGGCGGCCCCGTTCACATCTGTATCGAAAACGATGGGAATGTCGAACTCTTTGCGCAGCATGCCGACCACGTTGGAATTTGTCCAACCGGGTTTGGGTGTGGGCAGGATATGCCCGTACATCGGTGACGCCGGATTCGGGTCGACCGGACCGAAGCTGGCGAACCCGATGGCAGCGAGGGCACCAAGTTTTTTCTCCTGCTGATGAAAGAAATCCGTGATCTGCGCCATGACCTCTTCAGGAGTGGTTGTGGCAAAGCGCGCCTCGGCACGGATGTTGTTGGGTCCGTTGCCGACCGCGCAAACGAATTTTGTTCCACCACCTTCAATCGCACCATAATATGATTCCATAGGTCCTCCAGAAAATAATTTCATGTATTGAATCTTTTGCAAAAGTCAGTTGTAGGTCAGGCTTGCAGCCTGACATTCTCTAGAATTCTAATGAATGGCAGGTTAAAAACCCGCCATACACATACTTCTACAAAATCTATTAACTCGTAAATACAGCCGGGGTGAGTTGATACACATCCAACTGCGTGATCTTCAATTCACTGCCTTCGGTGAATAGTTCCAGCCCCATGCTGGATGTAGACGGGAAGATTACATCAGAAATAACCGTCTCGCCGTCGTTCGCGAACACTTCCACAGAACAGCGATCCAATAGGATGTGCAACTGAATGGTGTTTTCAACCGGTCGCAATTTTACAGCCTGAACGGATGCGAAGGCTTCATGAAAATCGCCGATGCCTGATTTGCTTCGGTCAACGATGAGTTCTTGTTTCTGAATATCATAGCGGACAAGAGTTTGCTCGTCCGCGCCGATGCGCAGTTTGAATCCAAACGATGTCGCTTGCGGGTTGACCAAAACGTTAGTGATGATCTCCAAGCAATCACCGCTGATGTTTTTCAAAAGATTTTCACCCGGCATAACAGTTTCATTTTGCCAGTGATGATGCGCGCCACGCAGGGTTTGCAATTCTTTGATCTGCGCTTGAACTAGGCGCGGACCATCTTTTGTATCTGCAAGACTCAACTCGCGGGGGATGTTGAAGATTCCGCGCCATGTTTCTGTGGGAGTAAGTCGGGCATATTGCCAATTGCTCATCCAACCCAATACGATGCGGCGTCCGTTTGGCTCGTCGTTCCAGGATTGAGGCGCATAAAAATCTGCGCCGTAGTCCATCCACAAAACGGTCTCTTTGGGATTCTCAGAGATGAAGGTCTTTCCATCGAAATCGCCGATGAAGTATTGCGTGCCTGAGCCGCCAGCGTAGGCACCGCTGCCAACTCCAACGGTCAGCACCCAGCGTGAGTCCGAGTCGTTGACTGGGAGTTGGAAAAGATCAGGCGTTTCCCAAACGCCATCGGTGGAGCCGTATCCGCCGCCGAAGACTCCGCTTTGTTCCCAATGTTTTAGATCAGGCGAAATGTAAAAGAGCACGCGGTCACCTGCGGCAAGCACCATCACCCAATGATCTTGATGCCAGAATACTTTCGGGTCGCGGAAGTCTGTCAGGTTGCCGGGGTGCGGCACGACCGGGTTACCTGCGTACTTCGTCCATGTGCGTCCGCGGTCTGTGCTGTAGGCAATGTTCTGATCTTCGACGCGTTTTTTATCGTCGTAGGTATGGTTGTTGCAGGTGAAGATGGCAACCATTGCCTCTTTGCCAAAGCCAGCCGTATTGTTCCAATCGATCGCCGCGCTGCCCGAGAAGATCAACCCGCGTTCATCGGGATACAACGCGATCGGCAAGTGTTGCCAGTTGACCAGATCTTTGCTGACCGCATGCCCCCAATGCATGGGTCCCCAGACCGTGCTATGCGGATGATATTGATAGAAGAGATGATACTCGCCAGCGTAATACACCAAGCCATTGGGGTCGTTCAACCACATGGATGGCGGGGTAAAGTGAAAGGCGGGGCGATAAGAATCACTCATTTCAAATCTCTACAAGTGAAGCCAAAGATAAGAATACGGCTGAAGGGTTAGTTGCTTTTTGAACGCAACCGACTGGTTCGAGAAAAGATCACGCGCGCTATTTTTATACGCGCTTGGAATCTGAACAGTTTGAATGGAGGCGCTCAAGTTGTTGAGCACAAGCACCGCCTCACTGTTTTGTCCGCGCAGGTATGCCAACACCGCCGGGTTGCCGGTCTCGACCCATTCCAAATGATTACCACTCAAAGCCACATGTTGCTTGCGCAGGGAGATCATCTTTTGAATGGTCATTAACAAGGAATGCGGTGACTTCATTTGATCAGCAACATTTACTTTTTTATAGTGGTAGTCACCTTGAACCATTTCAGTGAACGGTGTGCCGGTCGTAAAGCCGCCGTGCTTGGTGTCATCCCATTGCATGGGTGTGCGCACACCATGACGGTCTGGCAGGTTGAGGTTGTCGCCCATACCGATCTCGTCACCGTAATACAAAATGGGCGAACCGGGCAGTGTGAACAGTAACGAATTGACCAGCTCAATCTTGCGGCGGTCATTGTTCAAAATGGGTGCCAGTCTACGGCGGATGCCCAAATTCAGGATCATCTTTTCTTCAGGCGCATATTCACGCCACATCAACTTGCGCTCTTCGTCGGTGACCATTTCCAGTGTCAATTCATCATGGTTGCGCAGGAAGGTCGTCCACTGACAGTTCTCGGGAATGGTAGGCGTGTCGTTCAGGATATTCACAATGGCACTCGCATCACTCTGTGCCAGCGCCAGATAAATGCGCGGCATGAGCGGAAAGTTAAACGCCATGTGGAATTCATCGCCCCTATCAAAGTATTCGATCAACTCACGCGGCCACTGGTTACTCTCTGCCAACATGATCGCGTCGGGAAATTCCGCGTTCATCATGTGGCGCATGCGTTTGAGGTAGGCATGCGTTTCGGGCAGGCTTTCGCAATTCGTGCCTTCACGCTCAAAGAGATAGGTCGGTGCATCCACGCGGAAACCGTCAATACCCATTTCCAGCCAGAAGCGCACCACATTCAACATTTCATCCTGCACCTTCGGGTTATCGAAGTTCAGGTCGGGTTGAGTGGAATAAAAGCGATGCCAGAAATATTGCCCGGCTTTTTCGTCCCAGGTCCAATTCGATGTTTCCACATCACTAAAGATGATGCGCACGCCCGCATATTTTGTATCGTCATCATTCCAAACATAGTAATCACGATACGGCGAGTTTTTGTCAGCACGCGCAGATTGAAACCACGGATGAGCATCGGAGGTGTGATTCAGCACCAAGTCCATGATGATGCGGATGTTACGCGAATGCGCCGCCTCGATCAGCGCCTTGAGTTGGTCCAGTGACCCATAGGTTTTATCCACGCTGTAATAGTCAGCAATATCATAGCCATCGTCGCGCAAGGGTGAAGGGTAAATCGGCATGATCCAAATGCAGTCCACGCCGAGGTTTTTGAGATAGTCGAGCTTCTCGGTCAGACCTAGCAGGTCACCGTGACCATCGCCATCGCTATCCTTGAAAGCGCGGACGGATATTTCATAAAAAACTGCGTTCTTGTACCAAAGAGAATAAGTCATATAAAAAGTGGACTGGTTGCCCAGTCCACTTGTCCTTTTTGGAAAGTTATCCTTTGACTGAGCCCGCCAGCAACCCTCGTACGATATAGCGTTGCAAACTGAAGAACACGATCAACGGAATGATCAGCGAGATAAAGGACCCGGCGGCTACATCCTGCCAGCCTTCGCCATATTGACCCAGCAGCCTGAGCAGACGATAGGTCATCACCGATTTTTGCTCGCCCACAAAAATGAAGGCGATCAGGTAATCGTTCCATACCCACAGGAATTGGAAGATCGCAAAAGAAGCGATCGCCGGGGTGGACATGGGCAGGACCAATTTCCAGAATATCTGGTAATAACTCGCGCCATCCACCGTGGCAGCTTCAATCAGTTCCTTGGGCAGGGTCATCATGTAGTTGCGCAGGGTATAGATCGCCAATGGCATCGAGAAGGCACTATGCACGATCCATGCGCTGACATATGTGCCGGTCAATTCAATATCAAAGGTTTTTTGAATCCAGACCATTCCACGCAGTACCGGAATAAGGGAGGATTGCAACGGGATCACCATCAATGCCACCAGCAACGCAAAGAAGAACTCCTTGCCTTTGAAGTTCAAAAAGGTGAATGCAAATGCAGCATTGGCAGCGATCATCAACGGCAGAATAGTGGAAGGGACAGCCACTGCAATGGTGCTGACCAACGAGTCCAACATGCCACTGGCAAGCGAGTTTTGATAAGCTTCAAACGTCCATGGGGTGCTGAATGGCGCTGCTAATGCCTCCCACCAGGGAGAGGTCTCGGCAAGGTCACGCGGACGAAGAGAGGTGATTAATAATCCCAGCGTGGGCGCAGACCAGATCGCAACCAGAACAAGCAATGTAACCGTGCTTCCAAAACTGGTTCTTCGAAGGAAGTGATTGACCTTGTTGTTCATCGCAATGCCTCCTGTTGTCGTACCGTTCTAATTTGCAGCCACATCAGCGGCGCGATCAACACAACCAGAATGGTCACCACCGCGGAGGCGGGACCCAGGTTGGAGTTTTCAAAGAATTCTTTGTACCATTCAAAGGCAAGCACACTGGTGGTGAAATTGCCACGCGTCATGGAGAGCACAATATCGAAGATCTTCATTACCATGATCAGAATCGTCACAAAGACCGACATGACCGTGCCCCACACCTGCGGTAAAACCACCCGAAAGAAGACCTGCCACGAATTGGCGCCATCCAACTGCGCCGCTTCGAGCGTTTCGACAGGCACGTTCTTGATCGCCGCCGAAATGACCACCATGGCATACCCGCCCTGCAGCCAGATGATGACGACCATCAGCAGGAAGGAGTTCAAACGTCCCTGATCGATTGTCAACCAGGGCTGAGCTTCTCCCCCGAAGAGCTTTACAAACGCATTTAATAAACCAACCTCCGGGCGACCCGGCGGAACGAACGAATAAAAATAAGACCAAATGGTCGAAGCCGCCACAAAACTGATCGCCATGGGCATAAAAATCAAAGATTTGAAAACCCGCTCACGTTTCGGTCCCACCTGATTGCTCAATGAGGCGGTTACCGTCCCTACGATTACTGTTGCGGCTGGAACAACCAGAATCCATAAGAAGTTATTGATCAGAATATCCATGAAGCGGTTATCCAGAATACGGTCATCAGATACAAAAACCGCACCTTCTTCTTTTTTGGCTTCAATCTTATCGGGCTTTACTTGGTCCGTAAAAATTTCAACATAGTTTTGCCCCCCCACCCATTCTTTAACATTGTCACTTTTGAAAGACCAGATGACGGTTTGAAAGAGCGGCGCAACCAGAACCAAAATCACCAGCAATGCGGCAGGTAGCAAAAACGCCAGCCAGTTCAATTTACGGTAGATAGGTTCAGGCAGCAGCGAAACCAAAAAATGGAGCAGCCAAAAAACAGCATAACTGGCAACCACGCCCACCACGATTGAGACCAGACCAAAGACCAAATCGCTCATGTCGTCATCTCCTTACTTAAATTGGATCCATCATTCTTTCTGAGCGGTCACTAAAAGAATAGTGACACCAACCCTGCATACAACATCAAGAGCCGGTGCCACTATTTTACCTACTTACAAATCAATTTACGGGTACTTGCTATCGATGCGTTCGGCAGCTTCAGCCCAAGTGGCGCGACCGGCAACGAAGTCGGTACCGGCAGCCCAGAACTCGGCGTTCACTTCAGCAGGCATCTGGTCGGAGGCGTCGAAGCCGAAGACCGCGGCGTTGGCAAGAGCTTCACCGATCTTCCTCTGCATTTCGTTCGGGTAGAGGGAGGAGTCAAAGGTCTTGTGCGGGGAGATATCGCCCGTCGCAACCTGATACTTCAACACTTCGGGGCTGAAGATGAAGGCAGCAACCTTGGCAACATCCTGGTCCACATGACCCTGGAAGACAGCGGCGAGGTCACCACCACCGATTACACCAGCCTGACCACCTTCAGGAGTGGGGATGGGGAAGACATCGAGGTGGGTGTAATCACCAGCGGCAACTTCAGCCTGAATATCATCGGGCATGAAGGAGACGATGAAGGAACCCTGGCGGAGCATGAAGCACTGACCTTCAGCGGCACCATTGGCGAAGAGAGGCGCGGTGTTCTGGAAGGAGTCAGTAGCCATTGAGATGCCACCACCATTAACCTGTCCTTCAGCCAATAAACGGGCGGCAACGAGGTCGGCAGCAGCGGTGATTTCGGGGGAGGCAAAATCAACGTCGCCGGAGATCCACTGAGCGTATACTTCGGGACCATTCAAAGACAGAACATACTGTTCCATCCAGTCGGTGAAAGCCCAACCCGTAGCGCCACCGGATTCAATACCAGCGCACCAAGGGGAACCAGCGCCGTCTGCAATGATCTGGGCTTCGAGGGCAACCAATTCAGCATCGTTGGTGGGAACCGAGTAGCCGTTGGCTTCAAAAGCGGAAGGGTTGTAGAAAACGAGAGATTTCTGGTTGGCAGAAACGGGAAGACCATAGAGTTTGCCATCCACCACAGCAAGGGTATCCCAACCGGGCACCAAAGTGGACTGCGGAATGCTGACATCAATAACTTCATCGAGGGGGACGAGGTTATCAGCAGCGAGAGCCTTCAAACCACCGGGCTGAGGCCACATGGCAATGTCAGGTTCCTGACCAGCTTCGATCTTGACCTTGATGTCGGTATCGAAGGTGGCGAGGGAGGTGAAGGTAATTTCAATACCGTTGGCTTCACCAAACTCGGTGAGAGCCTGTTGGAAGGCGGCAGACTGAGCTTCGCCATAACCACCAAAGATCTCAACTTTGCCATCGCCTTCGGGCAAGGCAGATTCTTCAGCAGCAGCTTCTTCGGTTGCAGCGGGTTCTTCAGCAGCAGGTTCTTCGGCAACAGGTTCTTCGGCAGGAGCCTCAGTGGCGGCGGGAGCACACGCGGCAAGAACCAGGGAGGCCAGAATGAGCAAGCTCATTACAGACCATAAGACAGACTTTTTATTCATGGTTTCTCCTCTAATTGTTTTGAAGGTAAAGGGTGTGATTTGAATGTTCCTTAAAAATAGGTTCAATCAAAATTGAAAGTGTTACCTTGAAAGCACTTTCATAGCACAATATAGCACTTTCGGGTACCAGAGTCAATAGGGCAGTTTTATTTTTTAAGAATTTTGTGAAAAAAAATACACCCGGACCTAAATTTCCGGGTGTAGAAGGGTACAGCGTAGAAAAAGCTCAGGGCAGGGCTGGCAAGTATCGGCTAGGTTGTGAGGCGCGTGATCTTCATCACCTTGCTTTGCAGGTTTTTCAACTCTACCCGCACCCCCGCTTCCATCCAGGCCAAGCCAGAGCGGGGTTGATCAAAACCTTCGATACTGTACAAGGCTTCGGGGTCGAGCCCGCGCAGGTGAATCACAGGGAAACGGAACGGGTCGGGAATGTGCGTGCGGAAGACGAACAACACGCCTTCGTTTTTCTCTTTGCTGACATATTGCACCGCCGAGTAATTATTTTTTTGCGGAGCGATGAGTCGATACTGGTCGCCAAATTGGATGATGTGCCGAATGGATTTATATAACTGAATGCACTCGCCTCCCACCTGACGTTCAGCCTGATCCCATTCCAGTAAGTTTCCGCCTACGCCGAGAGAGCCACACATGCTCACGTGAAAACGAAACTCAAGCGGCACGATCTCTTTGCCCCAATCGGTGACCCACGCTTCCATGGTGATGGCAGGCATGAATTGCGAAAAGCCTTCTTGAATCGATAAACGTTTTGTCGCTTCGGTGTTATCGCTGACCCATACCTGATCGGCAAATTGCAGGATGCCAAAATCAGGTCGTCCGCCGCCGCTGGCACAGCTTTGCCAAATGACATTCGGATGCCGCCGACGCAGTTCGCCCCACACGCGATACAAACCATAGACATAACGCACCCACAACTCACGCGGGTCTCCGGGTGCATCTTGCCAGCCGGGTTCACTGGCGGGACGGTTCATGTCCCATTTGATAAAGGCGATGTTGTTCTCGCTGAGGATCTTATCGAGCGTGGTGATGATGTAATCCTGCACATCGGCACGTGCCATGTTGAGGATGAGTTGGTTGCGGGCTTCGGTGCGCGCGCGAGTGGGGAAGTGAATCACCCAATCGGGATGAGCGCGATACAAGTCACTATCGGGGTTGACCATCTCTGGCTCGACCCACAAGCCAAAGTCCATGCCGAGGTCGTTGACTCGTTTGATCAAGCCGCCGAGCCCATTCGGGAATTTTTTCTTATCGGGGAACCAATCGCCCAGACCGGCATTGTCCCAATTGCGGTTGTGGAACCAGCCATCGTCCATCACGAAGAGTTCAACGCCCATGTTCGCGGCGATCTCAGCGAGATGTGATTGCGAGGCTTCGTCCACGTTGAAGAGAGTCGCTTCCCATGAGTTATAGAGAATCTTGTGCAACACTTTGCCATGCGGCAGGAGTTCATTCCGCACATAATCATGGAAGATGCGGCTGGCGTCACCGAATCCGTTCGGGGTGTAGCCGGAGATTGCAGACGGCGTGACGAGCGGTTCATTCGGTTTGAGCTGCCAGGCGAAGTCCCAATCGTTGAGACCAATGCTCAGGCGGGTGGACGCATATTCAGTGACTTCAGCGGTGATCTTGAAATTACCGCTCCAGGCGAGTGTGCCAAAGAATACCTCACCATTGTCTTCGCCCGCATCCTTTTCGACAGTGAACCAAGGCACGGCACGATGGCTTGGGATGATGCGTCGGCTTTCGATGACTTTCAATCCGGGAGTGAGCGTTTCGCGCTGCATGTTGAATTCGTCAATGTGACGACCATACATGTGCGTGAGTGAGTAGCCGTTCCCGTGAGGGAGAGGCCACTTGGCGGAGAAGGCGCGTTCGACAAGTATCGAATCCGTACCGAGATTCTCAAGCGTGACCCAGCGTTCGATCAAGTCATATTCTTCATGGACGCGGTAATGGAGAGTCAACTGCAACGGGTAGGCTGAGTCTTTGAAACGCAGAACAAGTTCCGGCGCGGAAGAAGAAGCGTTGGTTTTAAAATCCACAAAAGACAGAACCACATCACGCACGCCGTCTGCGAAGGTCACTTTGAGAGTCGGGTCAGTATATTTGGTACCCGCATAGCCGGGATATTCTTCGGGGATGAAATGATCGTATCCATCCGTAGACGCCCAGCCTGATGGTTCGAAAGGCGCGGGATAATCCTTGACGAAGGGCAGACGTTTGCCCCAGTAACAATGCGAGAGCAGATTCTTGCTGAGTCCGAAGGCATAGGCGCTATGACGTGTTTCAAGAATCCAATAGTTGGGTGAAGTATGAATGGGCATGGGTGCCTCTTATGTAGTTTGACGTTCGATCAGGTTGAGAGGTAGGTAAATGTGTTGCGTGGTACGGGATGGGTCGGACAGACGACCGAGGACCATTTCTGCCGATAGCTTGCCCGACTCGTCCAAATGCTGGCGGACGGTGGTCAGGTCGACATAATCTGCCATGTCGATGTCATCGAAACCGACCACAGCCACATCATCGGGGATGCGCATGTTCAATTGGCGCGCCACCTTCATGATGCTCAATGCTTGATTATCGGATGCGGCAAAGATGGCGGTGGGGCGGTTTGGCATGGTGAGCAGTTCGTGGGCAGCTTCACGTGAACTTTCATGTGCATAAAACGCCTGCTTGATATTTTTAGAAGGGAGTTGCAAACCGGCATCCTTCAACACGGACTTAAACCCATCCAAGCGAGAGCGCACGGGGTGAATGATATTCCGTTCAGGCGGTTCGATGTCGCCTAGAAAACCAAAAGATTTATAGCCTTTTTGAATGAGATGCTCGGCGACCAATCGCCCGCCCTGAAAGTCGTCGATCACAATGCTGTTCAACTGTTCGTGTGAGAACTCGATCAGCACCGTTTCCATTTTGTTGCTGATCAGTCGTTTTACATCATGGCTTTCAACAGCCAACGACATGATGATCAGCCCATCCAAATTGCGCATGACCGGGATGGAGGAGAGATAGCCTTGTAATTGTTCTTCCGAATCGACTGGGTAAATGACCAGCTCATAATTCTCACGAGAGAGTCTGCCTGCCACGCCGCGCAGGCGTTGTACAAAGGAAGGGGCTGTGAAGAAAGGCGTGATCACGCCAATTCGACCTGTATGCTGCATGGCGCGTGCGCGTGCCTCGGCTTTGGGAATGAAACCGAGTTTGTCGATCGCGTTCATGACCAACTGGCGGGTATCAGGGTTGACCTTATCGGGCGAGTTCAACACGCGCGAAATGGTGGAGATGCTCACGCCCGAAAGTTCAGCGACATCGTAGATGGTGGGTGTCTTTTTGGTGTTTGCCATAATATTGTGAAAGCCAAATGAAAGCACTTTCAGTTTAACACGAAAGTGACGGTAATTCTAGGCGATAGTTCAGTTTATTTGGATGTCTTTAGAATGGGAGGCGTATTGCCTGGTCCCTGCTGGGTTACTTCCACCCACAGGGAGGCAGCAAGCTCGTAGCCGATGAGATGGTCATGCGGCTTCATCTGCAAGCGTAGCGGACCTTTGAACGGCGCGCAACTATATAGATGAAAAGAGGTGCCGGGTACGAGTCCCAGCTCGCCAATGTAGCCCAGTTTTTCCATGTCATGCGTGCGCACGCGGCTGATCATACAATCTGAACCCGATGGGACATCGATCAGCGGCATATCTTTAACAATGGGCATGACCCCGTCTTTGGAAGGAATCGGCTCGCCATGCGGACAACGAGTCGGATGACCGGCTAATTCGTCTATGCGGTCTTCGATCTCATCATTCACGCCTTTTTCGAAAACATCTGAAAGTCCGTGCGCGGTTGCCCAATCGTATTTCATTACTTTGACAAGGAAAACTTCGGTCAGGCGGTGTCGGCGCAGGGAAGGCATGGCAATCTTCTCGCCGGTTTCAGTAAGGCGCACACCGCGATACGGTTCATGCACAAGGTAGCCGTCTTTTTGCAGGCGTTTTACCATAGTCGAGATGGCTTGCGCGGATGAATCCACGTGTGAACTTAAAAGCGAAAGCGGAACCTGTTCATGGTCCTGCTGTAATCGGTATATCTCTGCAGCATAGCGCTGCATGGCGGGGCTTACGGTCATACGTGTTTCGTGCTCCAAAATCTTCAACCGGGTTGAAAACGTTTTGCAACCCGATATAGATAAAATTTAATACAAATATCTAGATTATTCAAATCGCGGTGATTATACTACGCCCCATTAATGGCAGACAAAGACTATCAACTTTATCCGCCACATCACACTAAGGAGATTTTGTACGATGCAAACCAGCAAGAAACTTTTTACTTTGTTATTTCTGATGGCTCTGTTCGTCAGCGCCTGTGGCGGACAAACTGTCAGCGAAGAAGCAGCTACCGAAGCAGCACCCAGCACTGGCACAGGCAATGAAGCGGAAGTGTCCGGCGACTTGGTCATTTATTCCGGTCGTTCTGAACCGCTCATCCAGCCGGTCATCGATGCGTTCAAAGCCAAGTATCCGAATTTGAATGTTTTGCTCAAGGCGGGCAGCAACAGCGAACTGGCGAATGCGTTGATCGAAGAAAAATCCAACCCGCAGGCGGATGTGTTCATCACGACCGAGCTACTCACGGTGCAGTCGCTTGTGGCGGAAGGTGTGTTTCAGGAGTATGCGCCGGTGGGCGTGGAGAATATCCCTGCTGAATTTATCGGCGAAGGCAATGCGTGGACCGGGCTGACCAAGCGCGTGCGCGTCATCATCTACAACAAAGATTTGGTGGCTGAGGATGAAGTGCCCGCCTCGATCTTCGATTTGACTGATCCCAAGTGGCAGGGTCAGGTCGCCGCTGCAGGCTCGACCAACGGCGGCATGCAGGCGCAAGTTGCCGCGATGCAGCAATTGCTCGGCGACGAAGCAATTGAAGAATGGCTCAACGGTCTGATCACAAATGAAGTGACTTTCTTCGGCGGTCACACCGATGTGCGTAAAGCTGTCGGCGCAGGTGAGTTCAAGATCGGTTTGGTCAATCACTATTATTATCACTTGCAATTGGAAGAAGGCAGCAATGTTGGTGTGGTCTATCCCGACCAGGGCGAAGGACAGGTTGGCTTGTTCACCAATGCGACTGCTGCGGCTGTGGTGAATGGGGCATCGAACCCAGCGGCAGCTCAAGCATTTTTGGACTTCCTCGTTTCGGAAGAAGGGCAGAAGTTGTTCGCGGAACAGAACTATGAATATCCGCTGTTGGCGGGTGTGGCGATCAAAGAAGGTGTTCAGCCTTTGGATGATTTCCGTCTCGCCGATGTGGATGTGGTGAAAGCCGCCGCGAATTTTGATGCGATGTTCGACCTGATCGAACGCGTGGGACTGCCATAATTCATTAACCGCTAAGGGCGCTAAGAACGCAAAGTTTTTTTCTTAGCGCCCTTAGCGGGCTTGGCGGTTCAAAATTAGTTTATCTTCTCAGGTTTCCCTGCTAAAATGGTGCGCTAACGCCCAATGGAATTAACTCGCACGAAACTTACCTACCAAAAGATACGTTCACGAATCAGCCCGCGGCTTGCACTTGCCGCGGGCTTGGTGGCTTTATTTGTAGCCATACCGCTGATCTATATTTTTATCCGCGCCCTGAGTGCTGAGCCGGAAGCCTGGCAGAGATTATTTCAGGAACGCATTTGGAAGTTATTCGGCAACACGCTGGCGTTGGTCATTGCTGTCACGAGCGGTGCCTTAGTCACCGGCGTGACGATGGCATTTCTGACCGAACGCACCGACCTGCCCGGCAAAAAAATATTCCGCTGGATGTTAGCCATGCCACTTGCCATACCTGCGTATATCGGCGGCATTGTGCATCTGGCATTGCTTCGTCCGCGCGGCGGGGTGATCCCACAACTGCTCGAGAATCTTTTCGGTCAGCCAGTGCTGACTCCCAGCCCGCTTGGGTTTTGGGGTGCCGCATTCGTTCTCACGTTGTTTATGTATCCGTATGTGTATCTTCTAAGCGGAGCGGCATTTCGGACTTTGCATGCCTCGCTTGAAGAAGCCTCGCGTGTCTTTGGTCGCACGCCCATTCAGACGATCTTTCAAGTGACATTGCCTGCACTCCGCCCTGGATTAACTGCTGGTGCGTTGCTTGTGGCATTAGATATTCTGGCAGAGTATGGAACCGTGGCTTTACTCCGTTATGAGACATTTTCCTCTGCAATCTTCGTGCAACTCTCGGGGCGCTATGACCGTTCGGCGGCTTCGGTTCTAAGCGGCATTCTCGTCGCTTTAGCCATTGGCATTCTGTGGAGCGAATTGCAATTACAGGGACGTGCGCGCTTCACTCAAATGGAAAGCAACTGGCGTCCTGCTCCCATGATGCCATTGGGCAAATGGCGTATTCCGGCATTCTTGTTAGTATTCGGCGTTGTCTCAGCGAGTTTGCTCTTACCCGTTGGCGTTTTACTCGTCTGGAGCATTCAAGCCTTCCTCGACCCTGAAACGATGGCAATGCTCTTCCATACCGGCTCACAAGGATTCGGCACCTACGTTTGGAACAGCCTGTGGAGTTCCTCTGCTGCTGCGGTCATTGCAGTCATCCTCTCACTGCCGGTCGGGTTATTAGCCGTGCGTTATCCGAATCGCCTCTCGGCATTTATCTCGCGCGTCTGTCAGGTGGGGTATGCCATTCCCGGCGTTGTAATCGCGTTAAGCCTTGTCCTACTGGTGAATCGCTTCCTTCCATTTTTATATGCAACCCCGTTCATAGTGGTGATCGCCTACATATTACGGCATATGCCGCAAGCCGTGCGCGCAAGCGAGTCCGCGTTGAAGCAGCTTTCGCCGTCGCTTGAAGAAGCCTCGCGTGTGATGGGGCGGACTTCATTACAAACGCTCATTCAGGTGACTCTTCCGTTAATTCTTCCTGGTCTGCTTGCAGGCGGATCCTTGGTATTCTTAACCTCCCTCAAAGAATTACCTGCTACATTATTGTTGCGCCCGGCTGGCTTTGATACACTTGCCGTCCGCGTGTGGGTCTGGGCAGGGGAAGGCTTTTACTTCCAAGCCGCGCCAGCCGCCTTATTGCTCGTGCTTGTTTCCGCTTTGCCATTATCCTTCCTCTTACGCAGAGAACAGATCTTCAAATGACCAAACTTCTCGTTCAAAACCTCGTCAAAAAATTTCCCGGCACGCAGCAGTCGGCTGTGAACGATATTTCATTTGAACTCAGCGACAACGAAATCCTCGCACTGGTCGGTCCCAGCGGATGCGGGAAGACGACCACGCTTCGACTCATCGCCGGGCTTGAGCGGCCAGATAAAGGCTCGATCAAGCTGAATCAGGTTCTGGTCGCGTCTGAGGCGGTTTTCATCCCGCCCGAACAACGCGGAGTTGGCATGGTCTTTCAAGATCATGCCTTGTTCCCGCATCTAACCGTTTTCGACAACGTCGCATTCGGTCTGCGAAACAAGAGTCAAGCAGATGTCCGCACTGTGGTTGGCGAGATGTTGCATATGGTGGGGTTGCTCTCGCATTCAAAACGATATCCGCATGAACTCTCTGGAGGTGAACGTCAACGTGTGGCGTTGGCACGCGCCTTGGCTCCACGCCCTGTGCTCGTACTGATGGATGAACCCTTCAGCAGTCTTGATGCAGACTTACGTGCTGGTGTACGCGAGCATGTGCGCGGCATTCTCAAATCGATGCAAGCCACAGTCATCTTTGTAACGCATGACCAGGAAGAAGCGCTTTACATGGGGGATAGACTCGCCGTGCTGCAAAAAGGCACGTTGGAACAGATCGGCACGCCGGAAGAAATTTTTCACGAATCGAATACGCGTTTCGTAGCTGAGTTTATGGGCGATAGCGATTTCCTCAAAGGGACTGTCAAACGTGACGGCATTCAAACCGCCATTGGGCTCGTCCCACAAATTGTGGAGTTGCCCATCTCAACCTCGGTTGAGATCGCCGTCCGTGCCGATGACATTGACTTTCATGTAGATGGTTCGGGCAATGCACTCATCATTGACCGATTCTTTCGCGGCGCATTCAACCTCTACCGTCTGCGCCTTGATACGGGACAGGTCATCCATGCCATCAATCCGCATACGAACGTCCTGGCTGTGGGCACACGCGTACAAGCGTATGTCAGCGCCGAACATTCATTGACCGTGTTCACGAAATAAACATACCCTCATCCATCTCACTGCAGAGGCGCAGAGAAAAAATCTGCGCCTCTGTTTTTTTAAATCATCAACTGGGTTGAAATCATAATTGCACCCTGATTGAACAATAATTTTTACTGAGCAGAAACTTATCTTCATCCACCTATCTGGATTCCTATTGGGCAAATGACTATACTGCGCCTCACTCAAACAGGATAAACATTATCCAATTTCAGAAACCAGGAGAATGCAGCTATGTTTCAAACCGATATTACCCTCAGCCCCGAAATGACCAAGGTGGAGCGCCAGAACGCCATCCGGCACGCTTTCAATCAAGATCGCTCGCAGATGACACTCATGCTCGCGCATCAGTTGCAGATCCCAGAAGTGGAGATCATCCGCGCTTTGGAAGGCGACACCGCCCACAAACTCAATTTCTCACGTTGGGAGGAACTCATCCGCGCCTTTGAGGAACTCGGCGATGTGACCGTCATCGTCTCGAACGGCGCGACCACCATTGAATCCTTCGGTCAATTTGGCGGCTTCAACAACACACATGGCTTCCTAAATGTCCGCAGCAAGTCGCTTGATATGCACATCCGCGGCTGGGAACTGGATTCCGTCTTCGCATTCCGCAAGCCCAGTCACCTCGACAAACACGAATCGCTGTCCTTTCAATTCTTCGACCGCCGCGGAAATGCCGCTTTCAAAGTCTTCCTCAACTTTGGTGGGAAAGAACCTGCTCCCGAACTAGTTGAAAAATACAGCGAGTTCATCCAAAAATTTACCGAGTAAGTAGTTTGCCCTCACAAAACTCTAGTAAAATTCTATATAAATCTACATAGTCCTATAGAAATTTACGCCTACAATAACAAACCGAGGTGAGGGCGCACAAAACGCCCTTACTTCGTTTAATTGATCAACTATCAAGCCAACGAACAACGAGACTACCTCACCAACCATGCATATCAAACGCCTTCAACTCGCTCTCATTCACACCGCCGTCGCCATGACCCTCGTGCCCATCAACAGCACACTCAACCGTGTCATGATCAATGACCTCGGTATCTCCAAGACCCTCTTCACGATCCTCGCCATCTTCCCCTATTTGCTCGCGCCGATCCAGGTTGCCATCGGGTCATTCTCAGACCGTCATCCAATCGCAGGCTATCGCCGCACGCCATATATTCTCGTCGGTCTGATCCTGTGTGTCCTGGGCATGGCAGTCTCGCCGCAGATTGCAGTGCTGTTCACAGAGAACTTCACGCTCGGAGTCATCGTCGGCATCCTTGCCTTCGGAATGTGGGGCATGGGCTACAACCTCTCCGCCGTCTCCTACTTTTCACTCGCTTCCGAACTCTCCGGCGAAAAGGGGCGCGGGAAAACCCTGGCAACCATGTTCACGCTCATGGTCATCGGTTTGATCGTGACAGGGATCATCCTGAGCGGCATGGTCAAGACGTATGAGCCTGAACTATTACAGCGCGCGTTCATCATCGTAGCCGCATCAGCTCTGACTTTGGGCTTGGTCGGTCTCTTCAGGCTTGAACCACGCTTTAGCCGAAGCGCGGACTTAAGTCCGCGCTCCGAAACTTACACCGTCAAACAAATGACCGCCGTCATCATCAAAAACCCCGTGGCAAAATTATTCTTCGTCTATCTCCTGCTGCTGCTCGCTGCCATCTTGAGTCAGGACGTACTGCTCGAGCCCTTTGGCGCACAAGCCTTCGGCATGACTCTAGAGCAGACTTCGCGCATCGTGTCCATCAGCAGTGGTTTCACTCTACTCGCCTTTATCATGGCTGGCTTGATCGAAGGACGTGTCAAAAAGAAATATGTCGCCCAGACGGGCAACCTAGGCGCATTGATCGGTTTCATCATCATCGTCGTCAGCGGGCTAACAGGGAGCCTAACGGTTTTTTATGTCGGCATCATCCTACTCGGATTCGGCACCGGACTCTCCACCATCGCCAATCTCTCCCTCATGTTCGACCTGACCGTACCAGAGAAGGTCGGCTTATACATTGGTGCTTGGGGCTTCTCAAACGGACTTTCGCGCCTGGTCGGCTTGCTTATGGCTGGCGTCATTGCCGATGTTGCCACTCAGATCACGGGCAACGCGTTGAACGGCTATCTGGTGGTTTTCGGCATCGAAGCGTTAATGCTATTCATCGCTGCCATCATGCTATATCGTATTGATGTCGGCGCATTTCAAAAGAAGGCACATGAGCCAGAGTTCGCCGATAAAGTTGCCCTGGCGGCGGAATAATTCCGAAGTAGAACTGCTGGGATCCAGAAAAAATCATGACCGACGAATGGCTTTCCCTCAGAGACGCAGCAAACATGCTGGGAGTACATCCCAGCACGGTGCGGCTTTGGTCCGATAAGGGCATTCTGCCGGTCCACAAGACGCAGGGCGGGCATCGCCGCTATAAGCGTGGGGAAATCCTCTTATGGTCAGAATCCAATTCAAAGCCCAGAGAAGATGCGCTTGAGCCTGAAGGCATGATGCAGGAGATCGTCAAGAACGTCCGCATGCAGATCTCCGAAGGACGTCTTCAAGAAGAGGCATGGTATCAAAAATTAGATGAGGAGGCGCGGGCGCAATATCGTCTGAGTGCGCGTTCGTTATTCCATGGGTTGATGACCTACGCCGCCACTAATGGACGCGAAGCTGCCACAGAAGCCTATGCCATTGGCTACGAGTATGCCTCGCGCGCACGGCGTTACAAGCTAAGCTATGTGGACGCGGCGAAGGCGTTTCTGTTCTTTCGAGATACCTTGGTCGAGTCGGTCGTCAAGGTCTATAACGAAGCGAACATTCCAGCCAGACGCGCCACCGAGATGTACACTCGCATTTACACATTCACAGATGATATCCTCATCAGTTTGTTGGAAACCTATCGCAAGTTGGAAACTGCAAATCACTAATTGTGCAAACGAGCGGGGAAAAATCGTTTAATCGTGTGGGGCAACCCCGCCTAACTCACCATTCCAAAAACATAAAATCGCTTGCGTCTATGTTTTAGGCGGTTTATACTTGGCAAATGGCTATTCCTGAACAGATCGGACGCTACATCATAAAATCAGAACTGGGACGCGGCGGTATGGCAACTGTCTATCGCGCATTCGACCCCAGTTTCGACAGAGAAGTTGCGA
>JAFLCE010000037.1 GCA_017303655.1 Anaerolineae bacterium | reverse complement strand
GAAGTTAATGCAGGTGACCGCGCCTTTGTTCCATTTGGCGCTCAATCACAAGATTTGGTGGCAGACCCCGGCACTGTGGATGATGGTGGCACAAGCGGAACCTCTACCATTCTTGGTATTTTTGGTGTCATCCTCTTACTCGGCGGGGCAGGGCTGGGGTATTATGCCTGGCGCACCAGCAAGCCCGAAAGTAAACTATCAGGCGGCGGGATCTTGAGAAAAAAATAAAAAATCGCGAGGCTCAACACCTCGCGATTTTTTTATGATACAAGCCCTGTTTTGAACTGAAAGGTTTTTCGATGAATGGGGGAGTGACCGAACTGCTCTATTTTTTTGCGGTGTAAAAGAGTGCCATAGCCTTTGTGATTTGCAAAACGATATTCAGGAAATTGCTCGTGGGCTTCGTGCATGAATTCATCTCGCGCGGTTTTCGCCAGGATGGAAGCACAGGCAATGCTGAGTGAACGCTGGTCGCCTTTGACGATGGCACTTTGCGGCAGATCCAATTCGGGGAGTTCAAGACGGAAATCAGTAAGCAGATAATTTGGAAAACAATGCATGGATTCAAGTGCCCGGCTCGCTGCCAAACGGGTGGCGGGTACGATTCCCAGTTGGTCTATTTCCACGCTGGAGGCGAATCCGATTCCGTGTGCGTGAGCATGTTCCTGGATCGGCAGGACGAGTTCGGCGCGTTGTCGCTCGGTTAACTGCTTCGAGTCGTGGACTCCTTTTAGAGCGCGGAGAAGATGCGGATGATCGTGCGGCAGAATCACTGCCCCCACACAGACGGGACCCGCAAGCGCACCGCGTCCGGCTTCATCCATCCCAGCGATGAGAGGGTGGGTAACCCATAAGGTCCTTTCGTAAGAAAGATCAGGCTTTGGAATCATACGCGCCGCGCAGGGCGTTGAGGTGAATGCGGAAGATATCGCTGATCATACGCAGTGCATCGCGGATGGCGTTGACTTTGCTATCCGAGGCGAAATACCAGCGTATGGGCACTTCATGGATGCGCAGTTTTTTCCGGCGGGCCAGGTAGAGCAATTCAATATCGAAAGACCAACCGTTGAGCGTTTGCTGATTAAATAAGCTTTCGGTCGTGCGGGCATTGAAGCACTTGAAGCCGCATTGCGTATCGTTCAGCCCTGGCAAGATCAGCATGCGGATGGCAAGATTGATGGCACGTCCGCCAATGTGGCGATACGAAGGCTCGTTATAACGGATAGCCCCTGGCGCTTCACGCGAGCCGATGGCAACGTCAAAATTTTCGAGCGCGGGCGGCAGGAACTTTTGCAGGTCTTCGATCGGCATCGAAAGGTCGGCATCACAAATAAAGCGATATTCGCCGCGTGCCGAAAGCATACCGCGCTTCACGGCGTTGCCTTTGCCGCGTTGCTCTTCTTTTATAACGACAAGGGTTGGGTAAAGGTCTGAAAATTCTTTGGCGATCTCAAGCGTGCGGTCTGAACTGCCGTTTTCCACCACGACCACTTCGCTTGTATAGGACTGTAGTTTAAGAAATGAAAAAACCTGCTCCAACGTTTGCGGCAGGCGCTTCTCTTCGTTATGGGCAGGGATGATAATGGAGAGGAAAGGTGTGTTCAATGCGAGCTACGAATTGAAGAAGAATAAAAAGTATACGCCGCCTGCCAGTACACAACATTCAAAGATTCCCAATACAACCAGCATAATGAGCTGTGTGCGAGACATGGGGCGAGACTTCTTTGGCGCTGGCTGTGCAGCTTTATTTCCACGCGGCTGCGCGGATGGCGGCATCACCCCTGGTGGAATGGTGCCTGCTTCGGAGGCATTGAAAATCGCCTTGGCACGCTCTTCTGGTGTAGCATCCGGTTCTGAAGGTTGAATGGTTTTTGGCTGCGGTTCAATGATCAGATCGGCAATGATCGAGATCAGATCCGTTCGCAAAACAGGGCTGGCTTGCGAAAGGGTGTTCGCAAATTGCTTGATGGCATCACTGCGCACCACTCGTACCATTGGTCGCACCGACTCGATCTGCGCGCCCGGGTCGCTGGCAATGAGTACCGGCTCTGGCTGCATCGGAATGTTAATGTTATGCACTTGCATGTATTTTTGAAAAACGCGCGATAACTTTCCGACCAGGTCGATCAAGTTGCGGCTGGCAGGCGCTGCAACCCCATTAGTTATGATGTTCCAATCTGCGCCTTTGGCTTCGAACTGTCCTTTTACCGGCGAAACCAAAATGACCGAAAGAGACCCCGGACCGATCAAGATCAAGGGGATCACGATCTCACTGTCCGGCAGGGGAAAGTTGCGGATCAACACAAAACCTTTTTCCAGCACGCGATCCAAATAGGCAATCACCCTTTTCTGGGCTTCCAATTCGGAATACCAACTTAGACCATATTTCAAGGTACCTTGAATACGGGCGATAAGACTGATATTTCCTTGTTCATCCTGAAACGGGGTTTTATCGATAACGCGCATACGATTTCCTAAAAGAAGGGGACATTTTCCAGCTCGTCGCGGGTTGCATTCTCGCTGGTGGCGATGAATTCGCGTCCGTCTGACTTAACGAGCAGGATGGGTTTGGAGAGGTTGAACGTGCTTGCCATCAGGTCTTGCCGTGACCCGGCAATAAAAGCCTGCCCCTTTTGCAGACGTTCTAGCAACATTTTTCGGTCGAGCACGAGTCGGTCTGAAAACGTGAAACCACGCTTTTCATAGGCACGCACAGAAAAAATCTGACCATTTTTGAAACGTACGGCTTCGATCACACCATCAATTTTTTTTGCCATTGGGAAATCCTCACAAATTAATTTTAACACACCTTAAATGAACAGAGACACGAATTACGCAATTGTAATTTCCGTGTCTCTGGTGGGTTTTGGGAAGACCCTCATCATTTTGTCGGGGCGACAGGATTCGAACCTGCGACCTCTTGCTCCCAAAGCAAGCGCGCTAGCCGGACTGCGCCACGCCCCGATATTTCTTCTATTTCGCTATTTTTCGAGCCAAGCAAGAGCTCGATGTGATTAAGCCTGCCGAGTATAATGCGAAGGATGAGACCCCGTCAAGCAATTATCCTTGCAATCTTTGTTGCCACGCTTCTTTTTGGACCTTTGGCTTGTTCCCCCGCCCCGGAAATTCCACCCACTGTTACTATCACAGCCCCTCCACCGACTGCGACGATTACTCCCAGCCCAAGCCCGGTTCCGCCCACAGCGACATCCACACCCTTGGGTTGCCGAACCCAGCCAGGGCGGGTGGAGGCGGGAAGTGTATCCTCCACTACTCCGGCGCAGGAATATCTTATCTATCTCCCGCCTTGCTACACCGAGTTGACCGACCAGCGTTATCCCGTGTTGTATCTTTTGCATGGGCAGACCTACACTCAAGATCAGTGGGTGCGGTTGGGCGTTCCGCAAGCGGTGGACCAAATGATCGCTTCGGGTGAAAGTTTGCCTTTCATTGTAGTCTTCCCAGATGATCGCTTCTGGAATTTGGCAGCCGGACCAGGTTTTGGCGAGCGGCTGGTGGGGGCGTTGGTGCCCTATATTGATTTTACATATCGTACCCTGCCCGATCGTACACACCGCGCTCTGGGCGGACTTTCTCGCGGCGGCGGTTGGACGCTCCAATTAGGCTTTGACCGCCCAGAATTATTCGGCTCGCTTGGTTTGCACTCGCCTGGAATTTTCAAAGACAATGCGCCTGTGATTGAACGGATTCTGAAGAACATACCCGAAGAAGCCCGTCCGCGTTTGTGGCTCGACGCCGGTGACAATGACCGCGAACTGGAAAGCATTCTTGTCTTCGAAGAAATATTAGCCCGCAACGATTACTTTTATGAATTTCATCTATATGCTGGCGATCATTCGGAAGTCTATTGGGGCGCGCATGTTCTTGACTATTTACGCTGGTACGCCGAGCCGTGGAACGAACCCGCAAGTGGCGGATAAGATATAATTTTAGGCTGGTAAAAAACAGTAAGGAGCATCCATGAATATCTTTCTCACCGGCGGTGCCGGATACATCGGCTCTGCCACGGCAGAAGCACTCATCAAAGCAGGACATTCGGTCACTGTTTATGATTCCCTCGTGACCGGGCATCGTGGAGCGGTTCCGGCTGGCGCTGAATTCATCCATGCTTCATTGGATGACAGTCAGGCGCTTACAAATGCGTTGAACTCAAAAAAATATGATGCCGTAATGCATTTTGCAGCCTTCATTGAAGCCGGTGAAAGTATGAAAGACCCCGGTAGATTTTTCCGTAACAACTTTGGAAATTCAGTGCAGTTGATGGATACTGCCGTGCAAGCTGGTGTGCGAAAGATTGTCTTTTCCTCCACGGCGGCGGTGTATCAATCCAGCGAAGAGCCATTGACAGAAGATTCACCGATCGGACCGACCAATGTGTATGGTCACACCAAGCTGATGACCGAACAAGCGCTTGAGTGGTATCGCTCGATTTTTGGAATGCATTACGCGATCTTGCGTTACTTCAACGCCTGTGGCGCATTGCCCGGACGTGGTGAAGCGCACCAACCAGAATCCCATTTGATTCCGCGTGTGCTGCAAATTGCGTTAGGGCAGGCGGAGAGCGCCACGATCTTCGGCACCGATTACCCAACCCCCGATGGAACCTGTATTCGTGATTACATTCATTTGGGCGATCTGGTCTCGGCACATATCCTTGCATTGGGTGCGTTAGAGAAGCGCGACAAGATGATCTACAACGTGGGCAGCGGCAACGGCTTTTCCGTTCGAGAAGTGATCGAGGCTGCGCGCAAAGTGACGGGTCATGCTATTCCTGTTGTTGAACAGCCGCGCCGCGCCGGTGACTCAGCGCGACTGGTGGCATCTCCGGCAAAGATCAAAAAGGAATTGGGCTGGGAACCGAAGAACACCAACTTGCGAGACATCCTCTCCAGCGCGTGGGAGTGGCACACAACTCACCCGCATGGGTATGAAAAATGAGTTTCACTTTTCATCGCATTGCGGTTGGAATTTGTAACTGCTTTCTTTTACGCGGTGACCGCACCATTCTTATTGATGGCGGCGCAATGGGTGGGTTCGCTGCCTTTCAACGTAAACTGAGTGAATTGAAAGTTGACCCGCAAGAGATCGATTTAATTCTGCTGACACATGGGCATTGGGATCACATCACCTGTCTGGCGGATATTCAAAAACTCACCGGCGCAAAGATCGCCGTCCATAAACAAGATCAGTTCATGGTTGAGACCGGCGAGCCGCCATTTCCAGATGGAGTGACACCGTATGGGAAGATGATGGCATGGTCAGCTAAGCGGATATTAAATCCGCATCTGACTCCGCTCAAAGTGGATTCAGTTATTCCCGATACTGGTATGTCGCTGAAAGAGTTTGGCATTCCCGGTGAAGTGGTGTACACCCCCGGTCACTCGCAGGGACATGTGAGCATTTTGCTGGAAACAGGCGATGCCATCATAGGCGACATGGCGATGAACGATTGGTACCTACGCCTTACGCCCGGTCTGCCCGTGCTTGCGGATGATATCAATAAGGTCGTTGAAAGTTGGGAGAAGATCTTGCCAATGGGGATTAAAAAAGTTCACCCGGCACACGGCAGATCTTTTGATGTAAATATCATGCAAAAAGAGATCGCCAACTTCAAGTCGCGATAAAATAGAATAAAATAGCCAGAGACAAAAAGTCTCTGGCTATTTTTATTTCTTTATAAAATGCTTGCTTCGATTTTTTCAACTTCTCTTTTTGCGTCAACTAGATCGGCATTGGTCAGGTCGCGGTAGACTTTGATGGCTTCAAGCTTGTTGCCTTTTTTGAGCAAGTCAATAATCCGCGAATCTGCCATACCGGGGTTATTGACATATTCGATGCCTAAATTCCTGTAAAGGAAATCTAATTTAACTTCCAGTTCTGCTACGCGGACACGTAGGTTGATAAGGTCTTGTTCAGTGGACATTTGGGTATCTCCTTAAACAAGATATTACCTTTCTTCATAGGTACTGCCATTCACCTATTACTCCTACTGACCGCAAGTGAAGCGCGCTAGGGCTTCCTCGAATAATCCACGGGCAGAGTCGGCTTGGGGGGTGTAGACCTTCCAAGCAAAGACACGGTCACCACAAGTCCATGCGCCTGCGCCGCCGTAGGGCAGGGCTGGGGTGGCAATGGAGGTGATGCTATCGTAGACCACGTTCATGTTGCGGGTTAGGAAAACATCGAGGTTGTTGGCGGGGGTATCAATGGTGTCATCCACTAAAGTATCGAAGAGAAATTTTGGGTCAGCGGTGCCGGGTGCGATCTGCCACATGGCTTGAATGAAGAGATTGCCATTGAAGGCGGCGATCAATCCCTGGCTGTAGGTGCTGGGCGAGGCGGGGTTTTGTTGTGCGCTTACATCGAAAAAGGATACATCTACTGGATGCCCGATGCAGAATTGATATTCGCAGAATAAACCGACGAGGCTAAAGGGTGTCGGCGAGGGAAATGGTGTGGGAAGTGCTGCTCTCGTTGGTGTAGGGATGGCGGCAAGTGTGGCGTTGACCGCTTGCTGGATCTGCACGTTCGGGTCTTGAGTCGTTTTCGGCGAGCAGGCAACTGTCAGAAATAGGAGCAGGCTTATTGTTAAGAGAAGAGGCGTTTTTCTTTTCATCCAAATGATTATACCCAGAGTGGGCACACTGTAACCAAAAAGCCCCGTCCAATTTGAACGGGGCTTTTGTATTGCGTTTAGTGTCCGCTTCCAGAGGAAGGGGTACCGTTGATGATCTCGGGGTTGGGGTCGCCTTCGACGACGAGGTATCCGGCGAGACCACGTTGTAGACGAGAGAGGGCATGGTCAACAAGGATGAAGTTGCCGGGCACTTCAACATTGAACTCGACCATGGTTGCGCCTCCGGGTGGGACGAGGGTGGTCTGCACGTCTGTGAGGGGTGCGCTGGTAAGTGAGGCTTGATCGTACACGCGGTCGAAAATTTCACCGATGACATGGAAGGAGGACGTGAAGTTCGGTCCGCCGACCCCGAAGAAGATGCGTACGCTTTCGCCAACATTGGCTTTGAGCGGTTTCTGCACGAGTGCATTTGCTGCGCCGTTGAAGACAAAGTACTCAGGGTCTTCGTTGAGCAGTTTGGTAGTGTCGCCCATTTGGTGACCTTGTTCACCGAATGCACCAGCGGTATAGAGTTCGCCTTGCATCACATAGAATTCGCGGTCCACGGGGGGAAGCCCGCCTTCGGGTTCAACGAGGATGAGACCGTACATGCCATTCGAGATATGGTCAGCCACCATTGGGGTGGCACAGTGATAGACGAATAAACCTGCGTTGAGTGCTTTGGCTGTGAAGACAGTTTCTTGACCGGGTTGGGTTTGGGTCATCACCGCGCCGCCACCGGGACCCGTGACTGCATGGAAGTCAACCGAGTGGTTCATAGTGCTGGAGCCGCTGTTCTTCATGTGAACTTCGATGGTGTCGCCAATGCGCACGCGGAAGAATGGTCCGGGGACTTGATTATTGAACGTCCAGTAGGTGTAGGTGGTTCCATCGGCGAGCTGACCGATGACTTCAGTCGCTTCGAGGTCAATACGGACAACTTGCGGTTCGCGGTCACCGATCGGACCGGGCAGGTCACTCGGTTCGCGGATGATGTCTACGCCGCTGTTATCGGGTTCTTGTGGAATCGTGGCTGATTCACCTGAAGTGGTCGCTTCGATGTATGCACCTTCGGGAAGTCCATTCAAATAGGTGACGATGGCGTTGATCTCATCGGTCGTTAGTGATTCCGCTAATGTAGCAGGCATCACATCTGGAACACAAGCGCCAGTGGGGCATTTGGGAGCGATGAACAGGTTCGGTTCAAGGATCGATTCGTGCAAGTATTCTTCTGAGGTGGTAGCTGCACCCGTGTAGGCAGCATCCGCAATGTGTTCTTCAGCGGTCATCTTTGCATCGGCAAGGCTGGGGGCAACAACGCCGACTGCATTCGGAATGCCAGGAATTTCATGGCATGAACCGCAGGCGCCCTTTTGAAAGGCAGCGATCACGGCAGGATCACCATTGCTGGTTGTATTTGCTGCAGGCATCGCCATCTCACCAGATTCGGTCACCAGTAGTTTTCCCCACATACCTAATTCTTTATGATTGCCAACGCTGTCATAATATTCCATTTCGCCGTGAATGCTTGGCACCGTGAATGTGACGGAAGATTCTTCACCTTTTTCTTCGAGTACTTTGGTAGAGGCGTTGACTTCCGGGAAGGTGACATCGTGCTCGCCTTCACCGCCGTTGATTAAGGTGACGGTGATGCGTTCACCAGGCTTGGCGCTGAGGGTGGGATTTTCCATCCCATTGATCTCATCGCTGACTCCGAGGAAGACCAATCGTCCATCTCGCAGGTCGGTGGTCAATACATATTCCTTGTCAACATTTTGGAAACTTGCGCCTGCACAGGCTGTTATGAAAAGTCCAAGCAGGATCATCAAAGCAGAAAATCTTGTATAAAGTTTCATTCTGAACTCCTAATTACGTTTGTTTGAACGAGTAAATTTTGTGCCTCTTCCAGAAAAGGCTGTTCGTCAATGTGATAGGTCTTGACGACATCGCCCAACGTGCAGAAACGGGCAAATCCGCAGCCGACACATCCCAAGTGCCGGTCCAAAAAGAAGCGGACGGCTTTGGGTGTGGCTTTCAGCAGACTTTCTACACTGGTTTCTGAAATCGCAAAATCATCGCTCATAGTGGATACAGAATATCTTATTCCCCCAAATCCTTCTTTGCGCTAGCGCAAATTAGAATAAAGAAAAGATGGGCACAGAATTCCTGCGCCCATCTTATTCTTCGAGACCTTCCGCAATTCGTACCAGATCGTGCGGTTTTAGGATGGTAATCCTTTCCCTGCCCGTTTTTATAGAGCCGCGTCTTTCCCATTCACTTAAGAGGCGACTAACCGTGTACACCGTAGTGCCTGTCATCTCTGCCACATCTTGTCGTGAGAAGGATAGTTCAATGCCCGCCTCTTTTTCCGACTTTATGCCTGCTTGCCCTGCCAGGCGGATCAACGCGTTAGCCACTCTCTGCTCGACCTTCTCGGTTGCAAGTTCGCGGTAACGTACCTGCATCTCCTGAATATAAGACGTCATAAGGTTCATCAGATCGAAGGAGAGATAGGAGCGGGTTTCCATCATCGAATTCAAAAAGGCACTTTGAATTGCAAGCGCAGTGCTATTTTCCAGGGTTTCAGCGGTGGCTGGGTATGTAGCTCCTGGGCCGCGTGTGACGCCCAACGCACCGAACATCTGCCACGGGTAAATCGTTCGCAAATTGACTTGCTGTCCGTTCGGATTCGACTGCATCAATTTGACCTGTCCGCTGGTGAGAATATACAGGTACTCTGCTTCATCTCCCTGCATAAAGAAGAAGCTGCCTTCTTCTAAGGAGCGGGTGATGCTATTCTTCAGGATCAGGTTCAGATCATCGTCTGTGCAGTGCTCAAAAACGACGACCTGCTTTAGGTCTTTGGACGAAATTTTCATAAAGTCATTTTACACCCCAATCCGATGACATTTATCGACTTGACGGAGGGTAGGGGATGCCTTATATTTCTTCTATCCCTACCCCCCTGGGGGGGGGTAAGAGAAAAACAGCAAACTGTATCTGGAAGCTAGAGGTAACCATGGAAAACGAAGCGACACTTAGACGATTAAAGACAGTGGAAGGACACCTGCGCGGCGTCATCCGTATGGTGGAGGAAGATGCTTATTGTATCGACATCATCCGCCAGATACAGGCCGTGGAAGCGGCGTTGAACAAAGTCAGCTCGAGAATTCTTGAAGACCATCTGAATTCCTGCGTCATTACCGCCATTCAAGGCAATGACAAGAAGGAACGCGAACGGGTGTTGAAAGAAATTACTGAAGTGTTCGAAATGTCTACGAAAGTTTAATCAACTATATTTTTGGAGGCTACTCTATGTTGTTTAAGAAAGTCTTACCGGTTGTATTGGTGATGTTTCTGTCCGCTTGTTCAGGGCAGTCGGTGACAAAAGCCACCCTGACCATGAAGGAATTTGGCTTTGAGCCGAATACCATCACAGTAGCGGTGGGCACGCCTGTGGAATTGACCCTGGTCAATGAAGGCGCCATCGAACATGATTTCGTGATCGAAATCATTCCGGTAGAGAATGTTTCCATCTCCAATTCGGGCGACCATCACATGTCCACCGATGAACATTCGGAATTCGACCTGCACTCATCCACTACGGCGGGTGAGACCAGTACGCTCACATTCACTGTTACCGAGCCCGGTACCTATAAAATTATTTGCTCTGTTCCCGGTCATCTCGATGCCGGTATGACGGGCGAGTTAATTGTCAAATAATAAAAACAAAATTCAAGGAGAAAAACTCATGACTACAGTTACTTATTCCGTTCCCGCAATTTCCTGCGGACATTGCACCCACACCATCGAAACAGAAGTGGGTGAATTGCAGGGCGTTCAGTCCGTGAAGGCTGAAGAAACCACCAAGAAGGTTGTTATCACTTTCGATGCGCCCGCTGACGAAGCGAAGATCAAGGCGTTGCTTGCTGAGATCAATTACCCTGCTGAAGGTTTGCTCACTTTGTAGTGTTCAAGACCTGACAGGTTTTTAAAAACCTGTCAGGTCTTTTCAAAGAAGGTTCGAATGACCGAAATAAAGCAACTCACACTCCCCATCACCGGCATGACCTGTGCCAACTGCGTCGCCACCGTGGAGCGCAATTTAAAGAAACTCGACGGCGTGCAAAGCGCAGTGGTGAATCTCTCCTCTGAGCGCGCCACATTGGATTTTGACGCCTCGAAACTCGGCTTGACCGATGTCATCGCCCGCATCGATCGCGCCGGGTATGGCGTTGCCACTGGTGAAGCGGAACTTATCATTAAACGCATGTCCGACGATAACGATGCCCGTCGGCTAGAGCAAGCCTTACTCAAATTAGAAGGTGTGCTCAAGGGGCATGTCTCTTTCACGCTGGAGAAGGCGTATATCGTTTATGTGCCAACGATCATCACGCAAGCTGAATTACGCCGTGCAGTATCTGCCGCCGGTTTTGAAGCCATCGAACTTGGCGGTGCGGCAGAAGATGCCGAAGCCGTGGCACGCGAAAATGAGATTAACGAACAGCGCCGCCTGCTAATCATCGGTCTTATCTTTACCGTGCCACTGTTTGTGTTTTCAATGGCGCGGGATTTTGGTCTTATAAAAGGATTGTGGTTGCATGATTCATTGGTGCATTTCGGCATGTTCCTGCTTGCTGCGCCCGTGCAATTTTATGTTGGTTGGCAGTATTACGTTGGTGCATACAAGGCGCTGCGTAATAAGTCTGCGAACATGGATGTGCTGATCGTGATGGGTTCGTCGGCTGCTTTCTTTTACTCACTGCCGATCACATTTGGTTTTCTCACAGGTCACGTCTATTTTGAGACGGCGGCGGTCATTATCACATTGATAAAGCTCGGTAAGTTCCTCGAAGCTCGTGCCAAGGGACGCACATCCGATGCTATCAAGAAGATGATGGGTCTGCGTGCTAGGATTGCACATGCCATCCGTGATAATGTTGAAATTGAAATCCCTGTGGACGATGTCCGCGTGGGGGATGTGGTCATCGTCAAGCCGGGTGAGAAAATTCCGGTAGATGGGGTTGTGATCGAAGGTCGCAGTGCCATTGATGAATCCATGCTGACGGGCGAGTCTCTGCCGGTTCAAAAAATGCCCGGCGACCCAGTTATTGGCGCGACGCTTAACAAGATGGGTATGCTGAAATTCGAAGCTACCAAAGTTGGAAAAGAAACCGCGCTGGCACAGATCATTAAGCTCGTGGAAGATGCGCAGGGCAGCAAGGCTCCGATCCAAAAAATGGCGGATCAAGTCTCGGCGGTGTTTGTTCCCGTTGTTATTGCCATCGCCACGCTGACGTTTTTCGGCTGGTACTTCTTTGGTCCTGCCTTGCCAATCGACTCGGATGTCAATAATTTCACCCGTGCCCTTATTTACATGGTCGCTGTGCTTGTGATTGCTTGTCCATGTGCAATGGGACTCGCCACTCCTACCGCCATCATGGTCGGGACGGGCAAAGGCGCCGAAGCGGGCATCCTTTTTAGAAATAGTGAAGCTTTGGAACGAGCAGGAAAAGTCTCTGTGGTGGTGCTGGATAAAACTGGGACGATTACCAAAGGGCAGCCTGCGGTGACGGATATTGTGACCACGGACGATGAACGATTGACCGCAGACGAACTGCTTCGTTTGGCAGCGAGTGTTGAAAAAGGCAGTGAACATCCACTCGGTGAAGCGATCTGGGCTGAAGCCACAACTCGCGGATTGACATTAGTGGATCCGGCTGGGTTTAAGGCAGAGGCTGGGCATGGCGTTCAAGCCGAGGTCGAAGGAAGAAGCGTTATGGTTGGGAACAAGAGAATGTTCGAAGCGAGAGGAATCTCGTTGGGCAATCTCGAATCCGAAGTGTCGCGTCTGCAATCCGAAGCCAAGACCGCGATGTTGGTTGCCATTGATAATACTGCTGCAGGAATCATTGCGGTGGCAGATACGATCAAAGACAGTTCGAAAGATGCGATTGCTGACCTGCACAAGATGGGCTTGAAAGTTGCGATGATCACTGGCGATAACCAAAAAACTGCCGAAGCGATTGCGAAGCAAGTCGGAATTGATGTTGTGCTGGCTGAGGTTTTACCCGAAGGCAAATCTGCCGAAGTCAAGAAGTTGCAATCGTCAATCGTCAATCAGAAATCAAAAATCGAAAATGTAGTAGCTATGGTCGGTGATGGTGTGAACGATGCGCCTGCTCTCGCACAAGCGGATGTAGGTCTTGCCATTGGAACGGGTACGGATGTAGCCATGGCTGCGGCGCCTGTGACTCTGATGAGTGGTGACCTGCGCGGTGTTGCGCGCGCGATCAAACTTTCACGTAAGACTTTGACCACCATTAAACAAAATCTGTTCTGGGCGTTCATTTACAACATTATCCTCATCCCTGCTGCGATGCTTGGTTATTTGAACCCGATGCTCGCCGCGGGTGCGATGGCGTTCAGCAGTGTCTTTGTGGTGACAAATAGTTTGCGCTTGCGAAACTTGAAAATATAGATCTTTAAGATAACCTGTTTTATAGTCGGGCAAACAGACAACACGAAAGTGCCTGTTTGCCCGACTACTTCTTTAAACTTTTATCCATATTTACCTACCTACTTCTTTCCGTTATACTGTCTCCCATGCCCAAATACTATACGCCGAAAGAAGCAAATCACCAATTGGAAGTTGTGCGCCCCATGGTGGCGGAATTGATAGCGATCAGTGAGCGCATTCGGGCGCACCAACCCGAGATCTGGTCGGTGGTGGAAAAATCCGCGGGGAATGGCGGCAACCCAACCTTAAGTAAGATGCTGCCCGATTTCGACCGGCTGGATCTTATTCTGCATCAGCTTCAAGACATGGGCATTGAAGTCAAAGACCTATCCACCGGCTTGATCGATTTTCCAGCTCTTAAAGATGGCAGAGTCGTTTATCTGTGTTGGAAATATAATGAGGGGTCTATCCAGTTCTGGCACGAGATTGAGGCGGGTTTTGCAGGGCGCGAGCCCATCGACTGGGAGTAGATTTGCATCCCAATTTCTTTATCGATACACTTCACAGACTCCCGGAGAATTAAGATGAGCATTTCCAAAATTGGTCGGTACGAGATCGAATCTGAGTTGACTCAGGGCGGCATGGGGGTGATCATTCTTGCGAAAGATCCATATATTCAACGGCAGGTGGTCGTTAAAGTATTGATGTACAGCCGCACATTGGATGAGGTGTATCGCGATTTTTTCCAGCGTGAAGCGGAAGTGATCGCCGCATTGGAACATCCTTGCATTGTGCCGATCTATGATTTTGGCTGGCATGGGCAGCAACCATATATTGTCATGCGCTATATGGCTGGCGGCAGTTTGCAAGATCGCTTAAACAAAGGCGAATTGAAATTGAGCGAGATGGCACACATCCTTAAGCGAGTTGCAGAAGCTTTGGATGCGGCGCATGCCAAGAATATTATTCATCGCGATATCAAACCGTCGAATATGCTTTTTGATTCAACAGGTGAAGCCTTTCTCTCCGATTTTGGTATCGCCACCTCGCAAGCCATTGCAGATGATGATGGAGAGTGGCTGGTGGGGACGCCTGCTTATATGAGCCCTGAACAGGCACAAGGAAAAAAAGTGGATGGACGTTCGGATGTCTATGCTCTGGGGGTGACCTTGTACCGTTTGCTGACCGGGCAATTGCCATTTTCAAGTGACTCGGCGACCAGCCTGATCAATGCGCATGTGGATCTGCCCATTCCCGATATTCGCAGTGTGAAAGCCAATATTCCTTCTGTATGGCAGGAAGTGGTTGCGCGAGCCATGGCAAAGGACCCACAAGATCGCTATGCATCTGCCGGTGATTTCGCCCGCGATGTGAACGAAGTTGTTTCAGGCAAGTGGTATTTAAGAAAACTATAGACTTCTGGAGAAAAATGAATAAAGGTATCTGGTACGGCATTGCGGCATACGCCATGTGGGGGTTCTTTCCGATTTATTGGAAGTTGCTGCATGATGTTCCGGCTTTGCAGTTGCTTGGGCATCGCATTGCCTGGTCTTTCCTTTTATTGTTGGCATTCATTCTGTTCACAAAACAATGGAATGATTTTCGCGCAGTTGCCTTCGACCGCAAAACACTTGGCATTTATGCCGTGGCGGGCGTGCTGCTTTCTATAAATTGGCTTATTTATGTGTGGGGTGTGAACGCCGGTTTTATTATTGAAACGAGTCTTGGTTATTTTATTAATCCGTTATTGAGTGTCTTGTTCGGGGTTATCTTTTTGCGTGAAAAACTTCGCCCCATGCAATGGTTGCCTGTGATCGTAGCTACCATCGGTGTGACGTATCTCACCATCACCTACGGACGTCTGCCATGGATCGCGCTTTCGCTGGCGGTCAGCTTCGGCTTGTATGGATTGGTCAAGAAACTATCCCCGCTCGGGTCGGTCTTTGGGCTGACTCTCGAAACAGGCATTGTCTTCCCTGCGGCTTTGATCTACCTCATGGTCGTGCAAGGGAATGGCACCGGTGGTTTTCTACATGATGGTCTCACCGTGGACCTGCTTCTCATTGGTGGCGGAGTGGTAACGACCATTCCATTGCTGATGTTCGCTTCAGCCGCCAAAGAGATTCCTCTGAATATGATCGGCATTTTGCAATACTTTGCGCCCACCATTCAATTTCTTATTGGTGTCTTTGTTTATAAAGAACCCTTCGACACCACCCGCTTTATCGGCTTCGGCATTGTCTGGATCGCTCTCATTATCTTTTGGGTTGAGAATCTTACAGCAAAGCGCGCCCCGATTCAGACCATTCCCGAGCTTGGAGAGTAATAAAAAAAATGAGGTAATATCATAGAAATGTAGTCAAGCACTTGCGTAAAATTCTTTCGATCCTATAAAAATATTGCGAGGTTGCCATGGTGAACAAGAAGAAAGGCGTGATCGGAATTCTGACTGGCGGAGGCGATGTGCCGGGATTAAACCCAGCCATTCGCGCGGTAACCATCCGTGCCTTACGAGAGGGATATCAAGTAGTCGGGATTCGTCGTGGGTGGGGGGGCTTAGTCGATATTATCCGTGATAAAAACGCGGATAACAGCAATAATTATCAATTCCTAACCGAAGAGATCGTCAATCGCGCCGGGCGCACGGGTGGAACCTTCTTGCATACCTCGCGTACCAAGCCGAGTTCTGTCAAGAAGTCGAGCGTTCCTGCTCATTTGAAAGATGCCTACTCCGAAGAAAAAAACGACCTGACTCCCGAGATCCTCAAAAATCTCGATTTCCTCGGTGTAGATTCCTTGATCCCCATCGGCGGGGATGACACCCTGAGTTATGGCGTGCGCCTATATCAGGAAGGCTTCAAGGTCATTGCCATTCCGAAAACAATGGACAACGACGTGCCGGGCACCGATTATTGCATCGGCTTTAGTACCTGCGTCACTCGCACCATCTCATTGACGAATAGTCTGCGTACCATTGCCGGTTCGCATGAACGCATCCTCGTGCTGGAAGTCTTTGGGCGTTACGCAGGTTATACTGCCATGTTGCCAACCATGGCAGGCGCGGCAAATCGCTGTGTGATCCCTGAATTTAAATTCAATATCGAGCATCTGACAGAGTTGTTGATCAAGGATCGCCGTGCCAACCCCAGCAATTATTCCGTGCTGTTGATCTCGGAAGGCGCCATGTATGAAGGCGGCGAAATGGTCTTTGCCGACCGCACCACAGATGCTTATGGTCATGCAAAATTGGGCGGCATTGGCGATCTTGTCTCATCTCAGATCAAGGAAATATCGCCGAAATTCAACGACGGCAAGGCTGTCGACGTGGTCAACCAGAAGCTTGGCTACATGGTGCGCGGCGGCGACCCGGACGCGGTCGATTCGATTGCACCCATGGCATTCGGCAACCTGGCTTTAGACTTGCTGCTAAAAGGAATTCATGGACGTCTGGTGGTCTTGAAGAACGGACGTTACGATAATGTCCCGCTGGATGTAGTGACCGCGACCAAGAAGGTCATCAGTGTGCCGCAATTCTACGACACCGAACGCTACCGTCCGATCTATGAGAACTTTGAAATGAAACCGCTGTTCATTATGACCAGCGAATTGTAAGTTCGGATTTGCAAGCAGGTACAAATTATGAGCCGGTCATCGTTGCCCGATAGGCGAGTTAATCGCAGCAACGATGACCGTTTCCCTTGCATGCGCCATGCGAAAAAGCAGACTGCCGTGATTTAATTCCTGAATTCAGGTGACAGATGTTCAAACTTAGACCCTGTATCAGACGAAACAGGGTGAATTGGATATAATTCAAAAAAAATAAGGAGTAAAAACATGAACTTCGCAATGTGGAAAAAAGCGTTAAACGTAATTCCCGAAGTCTCAAAGGAAGAGTGGGACGGTCTGGATGTCATTTCCAAGTGGCTGATCTCCACCCGCGCTGCTGTTCTCATCATGACCTTCATCTCTGCCGCTCTGGCTGGCTTGTTTGCCTGGCGCGATGGGTCGTTTGAATTTTTGCCGTGGTTCGCCCTGGTCTTTGGGCTCATCATGGCGCATGCCAGCAATAACATCTTCAATGACTATACCGACTTTGTCCGCGGTGTGGACAAGGACAACTATTATCGCACCATGTACGGTGCCCAGCCGGTCGCTTCTGGTTTGATGACCAAACGTCAGCACCTGACCTACTTTGTGGTCACTGGCATCCTTGCCATGATCGCGGGCTTGTATCTCGTCTGGCAGACTGAGTTCAATACCACCACCTGGATTTTGCTTGGGCTCGGTTCGTTCTTCGTCCTCTTTTACACCTGGCCCCTCAAAGGGCTTGCCCTCGGTGAAGTGGCGGTCCTTATGGTCTGGGGACCGCTTATGATCGGCGGGGGATACTACGTCCTCGCAGGCAATTGGAACTGGTCTGTCGTGATTGCCAGCCTGCCCTACGTGCTTGGCGTCACCACCGTCATCTTCGGCAAGCATATCGATAAGATTCAGATTGATCGTTCAAAAAAGATCTACACCCTGCCGGTTGTCATCGGCGAAAAAGCCGCGCGCTACACCATCATCGCCATGATGGTCCTGCCTTATATTTTCACTGGCTATTTGATCGCGACGAAGTTCTTCACCCCGATCATGTTGATCGTGCTGTTCGCACTGCCTGCCCTGCGAGAAAGTCTTGCGCCTCTTTCCAAGCCCAAGCCTGAAACTCGCCCTGAAGGCTTCCCCGACGGGCAAGGTGGTTGGCCCCTCTACTTCGCACCGATTGGCTTCCGCAACAACCGTGCCTTTGGCTCGCTCTTCATGCTCGGCTTACTCTTGGATGTAGCCCTGCGTTTACTCCCTGCTACCCAAAATTTCTGGCGCTAAGATCCGCTTGATGGTTGGAACCAAACCTCCCGTCGTTTGAGGCGGGAGGTTTTCATTTATAGACTATCCTGCATTTTTGGAGTTTGTATGACCGCACACACTGAGATCAAAGCCCTACTCACTCTTTTTCAAGAAGGCTATACCCATCGTGATCTTCAACAACTCGATAGTTTTATGGGGTTGTTCACGGCGGATGTTGAGATCGTTGGCACGAATGGAGTCAAACCCGGTGAATACGAATGGTATCTCACGCGTGACACGGCACGCGCCCTGGTAAAAGGAGATTGGGAAGAGTGGGGCGACTTGAAGCTGGATATTGAGTCCGCGTCCATTCATTCACGCGGTGAGGTTGGCTGGGTTGCGGCGACTGCCACCGTCACACAGACAATCAAAAAAGAGAACTATGCTTCGTATCTCAAGTTTGTGAAAGAGTTTATCGAAACCTCCGAGTTGCCCGCTGAGGAAAAGCTGCATTACATCCTGCGCGGTGGCACGAATACGGTTTATGAGTTGAACCGCGGCGAGACCTTCACTTGGCCCCTACGTTTTACAGCTGTGGTCGTGCGCGAACAAGATCAATGGAAGTTTGCACAAGTCAATTTTTCTTTCCCCACGGTCTATTTCCCCGATGTTCGGCGGGTGTAGATAACTCTGTTTGGCTCAATGTAAAAGACGGGACCTCGTGAGAGCCCGTCTTTTTAGTTGGTGGGGTAGTACTAAAATCCTATTGTGAAAATATTCCCAAATACGACCGTTTTGGTTATAATAATGGTGATAAATTTCACAATAAGAAGTACGAGGTACTTTTCACACAGAGGAAACCATGAACATCAGGGAAATCCCCCATATCGTTATTATCGGCGCAGGGTTTGCCGGGCTGGAGACCGCCCGCGGACTTGCCAAAGCCCCCGTGCGCATCACATTGATCGATAAGAACAACCACCATCTCTTTCAGCCGCTGTTGTATCAGGTGGCGATTGCCGGTTTGCTGCCTTCGCAGATTGCCCAGCCGGTGCGTACCATCTTCCGCAAGCAAAAGAATCTCACATTTCAAATGGGCACGGTGACCGAGGTCAACCTCGCTGAAAAATTTGTGAGACTCAACGGCTCGGTCATTGCCTACGATTATCTCGTGCTGGCAGCCGGAGCGCGCACGAACTTCTTCGGCTTCAACACTCTGGAGCAACATGGACTGCAACTCAAAGACTTGGAGACCGCCGTGGAGACCCGCAATCATTTGCTATCCATGTTCGAAGCTGCCAGCCGCGAAGCCGACGCCGAGAAGCGCAAAGCCCTGCTGACATTCGTCATCGTTGGGGGCGGACCGACTGGCGTGGAAACCGCAGGCGCATTGGCAGAGTTGATCACGCATGTGATGCGTAAGGATTATCCGCGCTTGAATCTGAGCGAGGCGCGGGTGATTTTGCTTGAAGCAGGTGCGAACCTGATCGCGGCATACCCCGATGAATTGCGTCAGGCGACGCTGCGGCTTTTACAAAAGAAACAAGTGGATGTGCGCTTGAATACCAAGATGCAAGATTTCAACGGTCGGCGTGTGACCCTGGGGGATGGTGCGATCATTGAAACACAAACGCTGATCTGGACTGCCGGTGCCAAAGCCGCGGAGATCATCGATACCCTGCCTGCCGAGAAAGCTAGCATGGGACGTGTTCGCATCCAAGCGACCTTGAACCTGACTCAGTTTCCTGAAGCCTTTGTGATCGGGGATGCCGCTTTCTTCGCCAATGGGAATGGTCAACCCCTGCCGATGCTTTCGACCGTCGCCATTCAGCAGGGACAAGCCGCCGCGAAGAATATTCGATTGATGATGGAAGGGAAAGAGCCGCTTGCGTTCCATTACAAGGACCCCGGTCTACTCGCCACGGTAGGACGTAACGCTGCCGTCGCCCGCATCTTCGGCATCTCATTCAGCGGATTCATCGCGTGGATGATCTGGGTCTTCCTACACATCTATCGCATCATCGGCTTTCGTAACCGCTTGATCGTAATGTTCAACTGGGCGTGGGATTACTTCTTCTACGATAACCAGGTGCGTTTGATCACGAAGGAGTGAGTGTAAGACGAGATATTATCTCGTCTTACAGCAAGCCCATTTGTGCGGCGATCAGAAAGATGGTTGTACTGAAGGCGTTGATGGAAAAATGCAGCAGCATGCCCGGGAAGACGGACCCGGTCTTCTGGAACATATAGGCGAACAAGGCTCCCATTAAGAAAGTGGGCAGCAGGGTGGCAAGCTGCCCATGAAACAGGGCGAAGATGATCGAGCTGAACATCAAGGCGTTGACCCAGCCGTATTTTTCACGCAAGCCTTTGAAGAGAAATCCGCGAAAGAAGAGCTCTTCGGTGAAGGGTGCCAGGAGGACAGTGGATACGGCGAAAATCAGCGGAGAGTCCATTTCGTTGAACATCTCTGTGATGGTTTCTACTTGGACGGCAACACCCAGGGCGATCATGAGCAAGTTGTTGATTATGGTTACGAAGTAGATCATGATGAGCAAGCCGCAGCCCAGGGCAAGGTCTTTGTTGTCAAAACGCTTGAGCCCCAATGCCTGCCATGAGACCTTGCGCCAGAGAAAGATGATTGCAATGGGAATGAGCAGGAGAAACTCGAACAGCGCGATGGAGAGCGTATTCAGGCTTGGGGTGGCTTCGAGCTGGGAAACACCGAAGGCATAGCCGAGTACGATCAGGATCAGGAGCGCAAGCCCGAGCCAGGTATCGTTTGCGGACCAGGTGGCAGGCACGGGCGGAGGGGGAGGCGGAGTGGAGTTATCCTGCTGTTGATTCATGTTGTTCCAATTCTCTATATAGAACCCATTGCCCCTTACGATCATCCACGCTTTTCATGGCGCGGTCGTAGTAGATATCGAAGATCTGTCCGTTTGCCACTTGCACGCGGAAGTAGTAGCGCCCGACGTTCAAGGAACCGCGTGTGGCGGCTGTGGCGGCATGAGCGGGGCGCATGTTATTTGCCATTCTGCCGCGGCGGGTGAAATCGCTCCACTCGGAGAGGGCAGCGGTGATGGGATAGGTTGTGTCGTTCCAAACAAAGGCGTTGGGACAGTGCGGCGCTTTCTCGCGCACGGGCGGTTCATCGAAGCGGACTTCGATGGTTTCGTCGTAGAAGTGAATGGGGACGAGTTCGGTCATACGAGGTTGGTTATCACGTCATCTCCGCGACGCCAGGCACGCACCATGAAGAAGGTGAGCACGATGGAGCCGCATAGCATGGATGGGATCAGCAGGATGGGCATGAGCCAGCGTTCGGTGAGTTTGTCGATCTGGGCGGTGTTGGGGTCGGCAGGGTCGTAGCGGACGTTGACCGTTTCGCCGACTTGATAGGCGGGTGGGGAGGAGGCGTTGTCGCTTTCGAAGGTGTAGGTCTGCCCGTTGGCTGTGAATTCGACGACGGGGGAATAGGTGCTTGAGCCGTCGGTGTTGCTTTCGTCCAAGCCGATGACGATGCCGGGGACGACGATGCCTGTTGTTTCGAGGCGGTAGGCGATGGTGGCGGCGTAGGCTCCCCACAGACAGAAAGCGCCAAAGAACAGGTTGGCTATGATGGTGGTACAGCCAATGGCGAGTTTGTTTGCGCCACGCCCGACCTTTTCGGCGGTGTTAAAGACTTTGTTGGCGGCGGCATCTACGTTCTTTTCGTATTGATCCATGATACACCTCTATTGTTAAGTCTCAGAAAGAATAAATCACCTTGTGTTGTGACCCTGATTGGGTGACAAAGATTGTAAGACTATGTCATCCCTTCGGGATTTGAATTAGCTGGTTTATTGTTTTCTATAATCCTATCATCCCTTCGGGATTGGGGGGAAGAGGCTATTTCTTTTCGTACACGGATTGCATGGACAATGCGCGCACGGAAAAGAGCGGTGATCTTTAGTGATTTTCCGTGAACCTCTGTGAAATCCGTAGTATCCGTGTTCAAACGAGTCTTTATGATGAAGGAAGTGAAGTTAGATCAGCTTATGTTGACCGAAGAGGCTGTCGATGATGAAGGTGCCGAGGGCGATGAGGCTGATGGCTTCGATGATGATGCTGAGACCCCACCAGCGGAAGAGGGCGCTGATGAGTGCAGTGATGGTAAGGAAGGCTAACACTCCACCTGCCTGGCGTAGACTGCGCAGAGCGTCGCCGCGGGCAATGAGGATGGGATAGGTGAGATAGATTCCGGCAGCGAGAAACAGCAGACTAGATGTAACGATGAGGGCTAGGGAAGAGGCGCCGTTCATGCCGAACAGGCTAAAGAGTAGGACGCCGCAAGCGCCCCAGCGTGGTGCGTTGCGACTGTAGCGCGATTGGATGATGTTGACGGGGATGATGCGCCCAAATGCGGATTGGGATGAGTTGATCGTATATTGAACACTTTGTGTTTTTTTTGCAGCGAGAATGATGGTGTCTTCGATCTTCTGTTGTGCGAGGGAGTCGGGTTGACCGAAGCCAGCTTTGACGACGGGCTTGATCTCTCTTTCGGTGTCGTTGACGATGACGGCTTGGACGGTGCCGGTTTCGTTATATGCGAGCATGAGCGGACAGGACAACTCGAGTCCTTTGGCATCAGGTAGGGTGATGGCGAGGTTGGATTCCATTTCGCCCCAGGTCATGAAGCCAGATAGGGTGAGTCCGATGGCTGTACCGATAAGAAAAAGCAGGGTGCCAAGCCATTGCTTTAGAACAGGTTGATTGTTCATGGGATGATTGTACCGTATGGGAATGGGATGGGGTCTTAAGGTTAACCGCTAAACTCGCGAAGAGCGCGAAGGAAGAGATTTTAAGCAGTCACAACTCCGAAGGAGTGAAATGATTATAGATTTTCATAAGGTGTGCGGGCAACCCCGAAGGGGTGTTATAGGCTTTGCTTAGAATATGTCATCCCTTCGGGATTGAAGATGCGTACGGTGAGATTTTAAGTAGAGATAGATAGATTGAAAACGTCCCAGCGAGGGGTATTCGCGGGACGTTTTGGGTTTGATGGAGGAAGAGAGGTTAACCGCTATGGGCGCGAAGGAAGGGAGTGGGCAGAAGGCAGAAGGCTAGTAGGTAGAAGGCAGAAGGCTAGTAGGTAGAAGGCAGAAGGCAGAAGGCAGTAGGTAGAAGGCAGAAGACAGAAGGCAGTGGGCAGTAAGCAGAAGGCGGAAGGCAGAGGGCAGAGGGCGGAAGGCAGTGGTGAGGTGGAAGATAGTTGTGAGTAAAAGCGTCTGATGGGGTAGGAGATGTGTGAATGATAAAACTTTATCGCGAAGAGAAGAGTCCGCAGGCAGATACGATCGAGGCGGAGTTCCGTGAGATGGTGTTGGGATATGACCGGGTGATCGTGGAGCCTGCCGAGGCGCTGACGATGTTTGAGGGGCTGGCGTTGCCGGTGATCACGAACAACGAACGCATTGTGAGCGGAGATGAGATCCAGCCGTATATTAAGGCGTTGGAGAAGCTGATGACTCACTGGCAGTTGTATCAGGGGGATATGTGTATGCCGGGTGAGGATGGGAATTGTTAGTTGAGTAGTTGGATAGTTTGGTAGTTGGATAGTTGTTCGTTACGAAGTCCGGTTTTGCATGGGGATAAAATAATGAACCGCCAGCACTCGTCTGAAAACGAACCACGAAGTCTCTAAGGCGCAAAGTCACAAAGTTTTTTTCTTCTCTTTGAGTCTCTGACACTTTCTTTGCGTGCCTATTGAACCGCCAAGTGCGCCAAGGACGCCAAGATTTAAAGCGAACCGCGAAGCACGCTACGGACGCTAAGATTTAAAGCTTTTTCTTTGCGCTCTTTGCGTGCTTCGCGGTAGGAGAATCACTTCAAGGCGTAGACGGCATAGCCTCTGGCAGGGGCGAAGAATTGGGCGCGTCCGTCGGCACTGGTGGATGCGTCGGCGGGGCGATGAAGGTCGTTTTTGCCCCACCAAGCTACGGGTGAGAATGAGGCGTTGCTCCACTTGGTGGTGACCCATTCTCCGCGCCAGTCGTCGCCGCGGTTGTTAAGGACGTAGATCAGCCCGCGTTGTGAGTCGTGACCGCCGCGCTGCATGATGTAGAGATCATCGGAGAGGTAGAGGATGTTCGTGTCGCCGCCTGCATGTTTGTTATGAGCATCCACGAGGGCGTCGATGCCGTTGGGGGTATCGCGCAGGGCGAGGTTGTAGTTGAAGTAGTCTTTCCAAAAGATGCAGGGATAGCCTTCATGCGTGAGGATGTAGGAGTAGGCGAGCAGTTTGTCGTTGCTGATCGGGCGACCTTCATCACGCAGGTCGTGGTTCTCAACAAAGGTGACGGTGCTGTTCGGTTGTGCCTTGAGGACTGATTCGCCGTGGACGAGGGTCTTGAGGCTGAAGCCGTAGGTATCGCACATGCCTTTGAGCAATTCGCGCAGGGGGAAGTCGAAGGCGTCGACCGGGTTGTAATTGGACTCGTTGGCTTCATTGACCCAGTGCAGGGTGTTGGCGGCGTTGTCCCAATATTCGGCGACGCCATAGGGTTTGTGATAGGCGCCGTTCTTCATGTAGCGATATTCTTGAATGGCAGTGACGGTGTTGGCGGCAAAGCCTTTGACGAAGTCATAGCGAAAACCGTCGAAGCCGACTTCTTCGATGAGCCAGCGCGCGAGCTTGAGTAACTCGGCATACACATAGGGATTGCGATGCGAGAGATCGGGCATGTCGCCGAATGTCATCTCATCCCAAGACTCATACATGCTGGGGTGGAACGACTCCCAGTTACGTGTGAAGCGTCCGCTTTTGGAATTGAAGACTGTCCAACGTGGTTGACCGGTGATGGGATTGACTTCCTGCGCATCGGCACCGGAGTTATGATTGAGGACCATATCCGCGATCAGACTCAGCCCGTGCTTGTGTGCGCTTTCAATGAGCTGATTCAACTCTGTGCGCGTGCCAAACCAGGTAGGGACGCCACCCTTTTGGTCGAACTCGCCGAGGTCATAATAGTCATATGGGTCGTAGCCCATGGAAGGTCCGAATAGATTGGCGGCTTTGTGGACGGGTGGCAGCCAGAGCGAGGTGAAGCCCGCCTTTGCCAGCCCGGGTATTTCGCGGTGGATGTAGTTCCACCATTGGAATTCTTTTCCGTCTTCTCTGGGACAGTCCCAGTAAAAAGTTTGCATCATCACGCCCATGGGTAGTTCTCCTTGGGGGATATTTTATGGGGATTTAGGGAATAGGGAAGGGGTAATTGGTAATAGTTGGCGGTTGGCGGTTGGCGGTTAGCTATTAGCTATTAGCTATTAGCTGTTGGCTTTTAGGGGGCTTTTGTGGAGACGCATTGGGAACACTGTGGACACACTGTGGGAACACATTGGGAACAGATTGGAGCCTATGTGGAGCTACATTGGTGGTCAAGGGGCGGTAAGAGGGGGAAAATGAGAGTTAGTATAGGATGAGTATAGGTTGACTATAGGTTCAGTATGGGATCAGTATAGGATGACTATAGGATGAGCTGATAGGTAGTACCAAATGCCAGGTTTCAGGTCAGGTGCGGGGCTTTTGTGGAGGCTATGTGGAGCTACTGTGGAGCTACATTGGGGTTGGGGGGGCGATTATGAGAGGGGATATAGGATGGATATAGGATGGACGAAGGATGGATATAGGATGAGCAGGCGGCGGGTGGAGGAAATTCATTCGGATAGCCAAGGAAAATAATTGGGTTTATGCTATACTTTTTTCATGATGGGGTAACTAGGTTGAGACCCCTTGAATACCCAGACCTCCGAGGTCTTTGCCCCTACGGGAGGCTTCGCACAGACCTCGGAGGTCTAAGAGGACTTATGCCACGCAGAGAAATTCCTTTTCTTCCCGAGCAGTATTATCACTTCTACAATCGCGGAAATAACCGTCAGGTTGTTTTTATGGAACGCGAGAATTATGTTTATTTCCTTAAAGGCATTAAGCGTTACCTGCACGGACGGGTGGAGGTGATTGCGTATTGTCTGATGCCAACGCATTATCATATTTTGGTAAAGGTGGTGGCAAAGCACCAGACCTCCGAGGTTGAAGGACAGACTTCCGAAGTCTTAAAGACTTCGGAAGTCTTAAGACCGGAAGTCTCCGGACGCGGAGAAGCCTCAAAGCAAGTATCCCTCGCCATGCAAAAGTTTTTGATCTCTTACACCAAAGCCATCAACAAGCGCTTTGAGCGGACAGGCGCGCTCTTTCAGGGACAGTTCCAAGCCAAGCCGGTTACAACTTACAAGCACTTGCTAACCTTATGCGCGTACATCCATGCGAACCCGGTGAAGGATGGGCTGGCGGCTGCGCCAGAGATGTGGGATTTTTCGAACTATCTGGAGTGGCTGGGCTTGCGCAATGGGACGCTGGTGAACCGTGAATTTATCAGCGAGAATTTTGGGACGGGGGAGGAGTATAAGAAGTTTGTGGCGGAGTATATTCAGAACCGACAGGTGGATGAGGAGTTTCGGAAGTATGTGGAGGGGTTGGAGAGGTAGATTTGAACCCCAGACCTCGGAGGTCAATGGGCGTTTTTGGCATAGATGCCCTATATGCAAGCCTAATATGCCAAAGTCAAACCAAAAATTCTGGAGAGATAAATTTCATAAAAACAAACTGCGAGACAAACGGAAAATTCGCGAACTAAAAAAAGCGGTTGGATCGTTATTGTCGTTTGGGAGTGTCAAATTCGAGATAAAAAAGATGAGCTTGTTTTAGAAATTTTCGAAACTATTAATCAATAGATTTATCTAAGATTTGATCTCTGATATATTTTGAGTTCAACCAGAAGGATTTTTTTACAAGCATAACGCCATTGGGAGTTTCATCGGTATCTTTTGCGTTTCTACCATGCGGTCTGACATGGCAAGCATAATTTTCTCTTTTTTTAGGCAGATCACCCGCTTTATTATTGTTTATTTGTTCAACTGTCCGCTCCCACACTAGTTTTGCATACGAATCGATATCTCGTGCTGGCATATTCCAAAACATAACCTTTGCTAATCTCAACTCTCCTTTTTTGTTGAATTTATAAATTACAAAGAAGAATTTCTTTTCAAGATAGCTTCTAAAAGTTGATTCGTACCAAGTTTCCTCTACTATTTCTTTGTACTTAAAATATGGAAAAGAGATATCCTCTTTAGGCATGTTGTTGTGTTTAAGGCGAATGGTTTTCAAGGTAATATCAGCTTTTTCAAACTCCTCAACTTTTTTTGTTTTCACCCCTAAGACTCTTAGTGACAAGGTAGAAAAAAAATTCTTTGCATTAGGATTTATTTTTACTCCTAGTGCCTTGGTTATTTCAGTAGGTGATTTACCGATATAAGGTGCGAATTTTTCAATAACAAGTTGTTCAAATGATTTTTCGTTGGAAAGGTCTTTGACGTTTTTTACAATAGGCTCAATGTCGTTCAATCTCTTGTCTTTGCGCCAAGTGCTAATTATTATGTCGAGGTACTTTTTCTTTAGAGAGTAAGCGCGTTGTTTAGCAAGCTCACTTGAAAATGGCTGACTACGAAAGTCTCCCCCATGTCCGCCCCCCTTTGTGCAAGCTCCTAGATACATCGTATCGCCCTCCGAAATCAAATGTGCTTCTCCATTTCGGATTTTATTTACAATTATCTTCCAGTCGTTTTTGATGATTAATAGGTCTTTTTCAGGATAATCCCATATACCTATTAAACGGAAATATAAATCGTAGATTGCCGCATTATCGTGATGCAAATAAAACATCAATAATAAACGTTTGTTTTTCTGCCAAAAAGAACTTTCTTCCCAAGATTTACTATGTTCAACCATGAAATCAATGATATTAAGTACTAATCTTTCTTTTGCCACCAATTCCCCATTTTTGAGTGTTTTGATTGGAGTTACCTTTAATTCAAGACCCGCTTTAGGAAAATCAGGTGCAGCAATGTTATTAGGTTGATATTTAAAATGTAGTTTTTCTACAGCTTGCCCTAATGCCCCACGCGCTCCCATATTATAGGTTTGGGATGCTTGATAAACTTCTCTGAGCGTTCTATTCAGTAAAGTTCTAGCGTACTTCTCTATTGAAATAGGATCTTCATCATCATAAGGTAAAGTCACAAAATCGCTCCTTTAATAGAACACTTGATCGAAAAAGCGTATTGCTTTATAATAATAACCTAATTCTATCTAAGGTATGAGTTTATATGCAACTACGAGCAATTGACTTTTTCTGTGGCGCGGGCGGCTTTTCGGAAGGTTTCCGCCAACAAGGATTTAAGATTGTCATGGGTGTTGATAATTGGCGCCCTGCAATTGAAACGCATAATCTTAACCATGGTCTTAATGACACGGTTAGAGATATTTTAGAGTTTGAAAAAAGTATAGATGTAATTAATGCGCTGCCTAATACAGAAATCATTATTGGTAGCCCACCATGTGTTAACTTCTCTATGGCAAACAAAGCTGGAAAAGCAGATAAATCTCTAGGTGTACGGTTGATAGAAGCTTATCTAAGAGTTGTTGCCGTCAAGAAACATCAACCAAATTCGATATTAAAAGCTTGGCTTATGGAGAACGTGCCTAATTCACGAAATTGGGTACAAGAGGTTTACACATTTAAAGATTTAGGTTTAGGCGACTGGGCTAAAAGTGTAGGAAAAAAGCCAAATGATGAGGCGTTGAGAGCAAAAGATAATGGGGGCTTGTTTGTAGCGGCTGACTATGGTTCTCCTCAATCGCGACAAAGGTTTATTTGCGGAGAAATTGTCTCAACTGGAGAATTCCCTAGTCCAATCGTTACTCATGGAGTAGATAAGCCAAGAAGACATGTTACATTACAAGATATTAAAAAAAATATGCCATCGCCTATCTCAAAGGATAGTTCTTCTTTCAGTGATCCAAATTATCCTGAACTAGTCTTATCAAAAGATGAATTGACAGATCATTTTTATGATACTGGGCTTTATATGGTTGAGTGGGAAATGGCGAAATTCGCAAAGACTAATCACCCTTATATGGGTCGTATGTCATTCCCAGAAGATGAGAGTAAACCATGTCGCACAATTATGGCAACTCGCTCTGCAAGCACCCGAGAAGCTCTGATTTTTCCTTCAGAAATTAACAGAGTAGGTGATGGGCAATATCGTTTGCCAACAATTCGAGAAGCTTCTACATTGATGGGTTTTCCATACACCTATCAATTTGTAGGTGGGGAGGGTTCCAAATGGAAACAAATTGGTAATGCTGTTTGCCCACATATGTCTGCTGCACTTGCAAAAGAAATCCGAGTAAGGTTAAACCTACCTCCTATTAGAGCTTTAGATTTTTCTGACCAAACAGAAAGCTACAAACTAGTAAATAACTTAAATAGTTCAACCATTGCTAATTTTAACGCGCCACCTAAGAAGAAGAATGGCGCGAAATTCCGAATGCACCCTTTCAAAGATGGAAATATGACTGTAGCGCTTACAAATTTTGATGCAAGGTCAGAACCGTCTCCTGAAACCAATGGTAAAAAGTGGTATTGTTCGGTCTTTCTAGGATCTGGAAAAGAATTTGAAGTTGTAAACATAACATCATCAACTAGAAAAGCTATAGAGGCTTTTCTTCATAGTAAGATGAAGGGTGACTCTCAGAAATTTATGATTGAATTCGCTCAGGAGTTTGATGGAAAAATTGGCAGCCCCAAAAAATTACAAGAGCTTTTAGAGGCGAATGTTTCTAGAGAAAGTGATATTCTTTCTCCCATACAACTTGTTAATGAAATCAAGTCTTTTATTGAGAAATATGATACTGAAAAAGAAGTGTATGAAGATGCCCGAATTTCAAATTTGCCTAAAAACAGAATCCCAAAACGGCAATTAATGGCAATGTGGGCTATAAGTAAAATCGTTTCGTAAGATGTTTAAGATAAAACATATATAAGAATGTATTGTAGTTATTGACTATAAGAGTTGCTGCATATTGTTTACCTATCGTGATGCTTGTAGGTGATGGTTATTGTGTTGAGGGAGTCACAGTCCGCTATGGGGGAGGATGAGATTCTGGAGAAGTTACTGTCCCTGAATTTGGAAAGTAGTAATGGTAATAAATGAAGACGTCCAGCTCTCTTGATCCTTCTCCTTTTGAATTAGCAGGCGGGGACGTAGGTATATTGCTCATCCATGGCTTTACTGCTTCCCCTACTCAAGTGAGGCTGGTCGGAGAAGCTTTGCATCAGCAGGGGCTGACGGTTGTTGCTCCTCTATTACCTGGTCATGGCACAACGATTGCTGATCTTAGTCAACAGCACTGGCAGCACTGGACTCAGCACGTTGACACCGCTCTCATGGACCTGAAATCGCGCTGCCAGACTGTCTTTGTAGCAGGCATTTCATTAGGGTCCCTTCTCGCGTTGCATCTAGCCGCGGAGCACCCTGATCTAAAAGGCGTAATTCTCTATTCACCCTTGGTCAAAATGCCGGGAGGAGTCGCCATCCACCTCGTGCCGATGCTCAAGTATCTACTGCCGATCATACGCAAGTCACCTGATTTTGCCACCGACCCGCATGCGCTGGATCGATTGTGGCACTATCCGTCCGTGTCACTTTTTGGCGTCCATGAAATGGCACGCTTGCGAGCACGGGTGCAGCACTTGTTGCCAGGCATCCTTTCTCCCGTTCTGATCGTCTATAGCACGCTTGACCGACTGATTGCGCCCAAGAGCGCACAATTTACATATGATCATATGGGTACAACGGAGAAGACGCTTATGGCTTTGCACAACTGCGGTCATGATGTGACACTGGATAGTGAGTGGAAAGAGGTAGCTATGAAAACCCACGAATTTATTCGGAAACATTGGTGAGTCAGTCCGCTACGGGGGGGAGGGCTGGGGACGAGTGCCCCGAAGGGGTAGAGGTTGGTTTGTTCGTGCTAGATAGGATGCTTAAGAGAGAGTTGTGAAAAGTTAGATTAAGATATCTAATTACTTTTTTTTGAAGAGCTGATAATAAACCAAACAATAAGCCCTATTGCTCCTGCTACAAGCAAGTTTGATAAAAAGAGCAAAGAAATTGGGTCACTATATGGGTAACAAACACTAGCAATGTTGGAAGATGATTCGTCTATGGCTTGCCAGCAATTTAGTGGAGCATCAACTCCACTGATTGCTAATATAAGGGTGAATACAACTTCTCCAAAAGGAGAAAGATAAGAAGCAGCTGCTATTACAAAACCACCAACCGGACCAAATAAACTTTGAGTGTTTATTTCAATAACCTCAGCTAATAAATAAAAAAGCAAGACCTGAAAAAATCAACTAGGTTTTTTAAGAAGTCCATAAACTACCGGGACGACTATCCCTAAAAACGTAAAGCCCATTGCAATAAAAAAAGGCTTGAATACAAATGTACCGAAATGTCCGCCAGATACATACAACCAACCAACAAATGCAAGTGTTGAGACAAATACGCCACCCCAATGTGTTTTTTTCCACCATTTAGGTTCTTCAGATTTACTATCTATATTTTTTGCGATACTGACTATAAAGGTAGCAATTAATCCAAGAATTGGAAGGATTGTAAATTGGGCTAATGATTTGTCTGGTTCGGGTTGCCCAGCGGCGGCAGAAAAGAAAGTTAAGTAAAATGCAGTAACGTCTACAGGAACATATTCACGTAACGCCATTCCCACTTTTTTAATCGGATCTATCTCTTCGTCCAGTTTTTGTATGCCGCTATCATTAAATAATTTTCTATATATATTCATTTTTCACTCTCCTATGAATAAATGTTTATAATCAGTGTACAACAAATTTTTCAAATTACAACTACCGAAATCTGGTTTGCATCCCTATAGACCACGAACTAACAGTTTGTTGCGTAAGGACTTTATCCCCTCCCCTTTGGGGGAGGCTGGGAGGGGTTAGTTTGAATTCAAAGGAGAAACAATGACAGAAACAAATGTACTGCCGTGGATCGAAGTTAATGAAATGATGGACGATGAGTATCGTCAACTGGTGGTGGCGGAGGCGCTCGGTCACTACCCCAAGGCTTCGCCAGAACTAAATAAATTTGCGTTGGATATTCTCAAGAAGACCATCCAAGTGAATGGGTTTCGTTCCTTTCAAAGCATTCCGCCACAGATGGCAAAAATACAGGTGATTAAAGAATTCAAGGTCAACGAGCTGCTTGCGGAGGCGATCATCTGCTTATGGGCAGAGAAACAACACGAGTTGATCGAGTCGCTTGCGAAGGCGGCGCGGGAAGCCAACATCCCCGTCCCTGAAAGCTGGGGCTGGCAGCAGGCGCGTTATGGCTTTGTGCAGGGGGAGGATACGCCCGAGTTCGATCAATTGGCAACGGACTTGTCCGCGCAGAAGAGCAAGCCCGAATCCGATCATTATCTGTTAGCAGCCTTGTGGTTGAGCCATAGCCTATCTGTGGAATAAACTAAGACTTCGGAAGTCTGAACTCGAATGTCCATGCTACGACCCTCGGGATTGGCGCTAAGAGAGAAAAGAAAGGATAGTCATGCCTGGTAAATATAGTCCGCTTGAAAATTATCTGCGTGATCTTCCTGAAAGCCAAAGAGAAGTGACGCTTCGTTTTGAAGAGATTGAAAGAATATTGAACAGTAAACTGCCAGCGTCCGCGTATGAAGACCGGCGCTGGTGGGATCATGAGACAGAAGGCAACCACGTCAACAAGCGCGCATGGGCAAATGCTGGCTGGAAGATCGTGGGTTTGGATGTAAACAAGAAGTGGGTGAAGTTCGTCCGTGCTGATGAATGAGTAGGTTAGGTATGACGTAGACTTCCGAAGTCTACAAGACTTCGGAAGTCTAAACACTGGGAGGGGTTGTAATTCTCGCATAATCGAGTAGCATAAGCCGCATGGACCAGCAAATCATTGACCGATATAACGACACGATCTTGCACGAAGCCATGCGCCGTTATGGCATCGCTCGCGATGCGATCCACTTGCTTGATTCCTTCGAGAGCATAATCTACGAATTCGAGCGCGAGGGGCAGGGCTTCATTCTGCGCATTGGTCACAGCTTTCGCAAGAGCGAAGCGCTCATTCAAGGCGAATTGGATTGGATCAATTATCTGGCGCGGGGTGGCGTCTCGGTGGCGCGGGCGATTCCCTCTGAAAACGGGAAGCTGGTAGAAGTCATTGACGACGCGCAGGGCGGTCAATTTTTAGCCACGGCATTTATCAAAGCGAAAGGTCAACAGCCCTGGGTTGCCGGGTGGACGTCCACCCGTTACGAAAACTACGGCAGGCTGCTTGGCAAGATGCATGCCCTAACCGTGGACTATCAACCCGTGCCTGCCTGGCGACGCCCGGAATGGAACGATGTCAGCCTGAATTTTATTGAGCTGTACCTGCCCAAGGCGGAAGTCCGCGCGCATCAGAACTATTTGTCCCTGCTCGAGCATATCCATGCCCTGCCTAAAGATAAAACATCCTATGGTCTTGTCCATCAAGATGCCCATCAAAATAACTTCTTCATGGATGCGGATGGGGCGCTGACGCTCTTTGACTTCGACGACTGCGCCTACAGTTGGTTTATCAACGACATTGCCATCGTGCTCTTCTATATTTCAATGGATGCTGAAGAACTGGGATTCAAAGACTCCGCCTCTTTTACGCATGAGTTTATGACCCATTTTCTGCGAGGCTATCGTCAAGCCTATAGCTTGTCGCCTGCGTGGCTGAAAGAGATCCCTGCCTTTCTTAAATTGCGCGAGCTTGAACTGTATGCCGTGGTCCATCGAGATTTTCAGATCGATGGCGTTGAGCACTGGGTACTCGAACGCTTTAAACAGACTCCCGGTTTCGACATCAACAGCGATGGTCATATGTGGATCGCCAACTTCATGCGAAACCGCAAGCCCCGCATTGAGCAGAATCTGCCTTTTATTGAATATGATTTTGAGGCGTTGATATAAACTTCGCGCCGATCCGCGCAACCAAAGGTGACACATGAAAGATCTGATGAAAAATAACAAACCCTTCTTATTGGCAATCATAGTGCTGATCTTACTGGCATCCTTTGCTTGCAAAGCGTTGACTCCCACTGCAGCGGCGCCGACTCCCGACTATATTTTCCCGGAGGTGACGACACCGCTCAAGATCGAACCCGCCTCTCTGCCAAAGGGGGAGCTGGGTGTCGATTACGAGGTGGAGATCCGCGTCAGCGACAACATCACCCCGATCAACAGCGTTTTCCTTTCAGAAGACACACTGCCCGCCGGGCTGGAACTAGTCTTTGTAGATGGCGACGACTCATTCACGATCCGCGGCGTGCCAGAAGAAACTGGCAGCTTCACATTCACGGTCTTTGTCTCTTGCGTTGGCACCATGGTCAGCGGGCAGACCGGGCAGATGGAATACACCCTGATCGTGGAATAGAACTGGGCTTGTCCGCGCTAGGGTTGGGCAGACATGCTGGCGTTGACTTGTTCAATGAGCGGCTTCATAAAGTCCCATTCATCGCTGCGGTAGTCGGTGTGGAATTCGATATAACCGCTTGGGGTTGAAAAAAGGGTGTATGTGCCGATCATGATGCCGCTAAATTTAAGCTGCTTCCATTGATAGATGCGTTGAAGGGCGGGTGTGCCATCTACAAGCGTAAAATTGCGGGTTTCGAGCGATGTCAACGAACCCGGCACTGCTACATCTTCGGGGAAGCGATACGGATTGGAAGGGGAATTTAATTGCTGCCAGCGTAGGGCATCTGCTTCTTCGAGGGTCAATCCGGCGAGGTCAGACCAGAGGCGGATGGAAACAGGCACATCGAAATGGCTGTTCGATAAATTGGCAAAAGCAACCAGACAGGGGTCAAATTCGACCGAGCAGGTCGTTTCCCCTTCAAGTAGGTAGGTACTATTATCGTCGCCATAAAATCTTTGCATGAGTCGGTCTTGTGCCACCCAATGGGATGGATGGTTGAAACTCAGGAATGGCGAGGAGAATTTCATGGAAGCTGGTTGAATCTCTTCGGGTGATGGTGAAGAAACCGTGCCATCTACTGAACTAATTACCAGAGCTCCGAACTGAAAATATCCGCTAAAGCCGACCGCCGCAGAGACGAGCGCGCCGCCTTCTTCAGATCCGTATGCCAATATGCCCAGTTTTTGTCCGTCTTTCTTGAATTCGAGAATCAAGAGCCGCGCCCCTGTTGCAGGGATATGGGATGAGCCTTCTTCGGTATAGACCCAGGTCCAGCCGCGGTTGGTTAATTCGGTTATATAAAAATCACGCAGATCATCCAGAAAAATGGTTTGATGCATGAAGAGGAGCGAGTCGATGCCCTCACTTGAGAAGAATCCCTCGCGAAGATCAAAGACACCCGGCGGAACAGGGATGGCAGTATCCAACGGTGGAACCTCAAGGGTTGGCGAGGGAATCGGGGTTTGAGTGGGTGTGAGGGTGGGTGTGGCTGTGGGGGTGAACGTGGCTGTAGTCGTTGGCAGAATCGTTGGGGGTGCCAGGGTGGCAGTGAATGTAGTCGTAGGCGTGGGGATGAACGGGTTAATGCCGCAAGCCGATAGAAGGCTAGCTACTAGCAGGGTCATTATGATGTTTTTTCTCATTTTGTTATCCTTCCTAAAGATGAGCCTTTTGTGATTGTACCCGCATATGGTCATGCCATTGAGTGATTGTATTCCTGTTCAGGCATCGTCTGACTTGCAGCATCTCTACAAGATAACGGGTATGATTAATAGGGAGTTGACCTATGAAAGCATTGCTTGTATTTATTCTTTTTATGATTGAAGGATGATTGCTTATGACAGAAACTTCCCAACCCAAGAATCCCCTGCACGGTATTACGCTTGAAATGATAGTTACCCAGTTGGTCAGTCAATACGGCTGGGAAGAACTGGGTAAACGCATCCCGATCAAATGCTTTACGAATGACCCAAGCATCAAATCGAGCCTCAAGTTTCTACGTCAAACCGCATGGGCGCGCAAAAAAGTGGAAGAGTTGTACTTGCAGTCTGTGAGCAAGTAAATCCTTTTGGCTCTGGTGAGGGCTAAGCCCTCACTAGAGCAGAGAAAGTTCATAAGATTTATTTCAACCAACTGTTTATAATAAGAGACCGTGTGAAGCGTTTCACACCCACCCAACCAAGGAGCATAAAATGGCATACACAATGGATACCACCGTAGGCGACATTCTGGAAGACACCGGCGCCGTGAAAGTTCTGGAGAAGCATATCCCCGGCATCTCCAAGAACCCCATGATCGGAATGGCAAAAGGCTTCACCCTCAAACAGATCCTTGCCATGCCGCAAGCCAAAGACGCCGGTCTCACCGAAGACATGGTCAAGAAGGTGCTGCCTGTGGATTTTGTTACGAAACCCTTTAATCCATTCTTCCTGACAACCAAAGTGAGAATATTCCTCGATCTCGATAAAAAGCGATATGAGCTTCTTGAAAAGATTGAACTCGAGAAATCGAAGAATTACCTCGAGAGTGTACTCAGTTCAATCAACGATTCGTTGATCGTTATCGATATGGATTCTGCCATCACCAATGTCAATACCTCGGCAATACAAATTCTGGGATACTCCGAGACTGAACTTAAATCAATGAAGATTAACCGGCTGTTCGATTTCGATTTCTTTGCCGGTTGGAAAAATCACCTTGTGGAAGACGGCAATCCGTTCTTTCCCAAAACAGAAATGGAAATAGTGAAGAAAGGCGGGGAGAAGCTACCCGTTGTTATTTCCGGCTCACCCCTCTTCGAGAATGGCAACAAACTTAAAGGATTCGTTCTCGTTGCTTTCGATATTTCTGAAAGGAAACTCTACGAGGGGGCAATTCTTGCGGCAAAACTTAAAGCTGAAGAGATAAGCAAAATAAAATCCTCCTTTCTTGCTAATATGAGCCATGAGATCAGAACTCCGCTCACCGGCATTGTTGGATACGCCGAACTCTTGAAGCAGGAAAGATTATCCGACTACCAGCAGTCTCTTATAGACAAAATCTACTCTTCGGGAAAAAGACTGGGAAACACTCTGAATTCCATCCTCGATCTTTCCAAAATTGAGAACAGCATTCAGAAACTGGAACTTAAGAAATGCAACCTGAAACTGCTCGCAGAGAGAGTTTTTAATTCCAATAGGTATTCCTTCAGGTAAAGATAAACGGCGATATGGCCCTGCTCAAGGCACTGGGCCTTCTGATGCTGGAAGCCGAAGAACGGAACCCCGGCGCCGTGTTCGATCATACATTT
>JAFLCE010000036.1 GCA_017303655.1 Anaerolineae bacterium | reverse complement strand
TCATCATGGCTGCAAAACGCAGCACATCATCGCCCGCGACAAAGCCGTACACATCTTTGAATGCCTCAAAATTATTGACGCGCAGATCGAGCAATGCCCAGGACTTTTCACGGATAATGCGGCGTAACTGCTCTTCGATCAAACGCCCAGCAGGCAAGCCCGAGCGTGGGTCAGTAAGACTTTCCCGCTCAGCCCTGCGAATCGCGCCCTGCACGCGCAGTTTCAATTCTTCAATATCAAAAGGCTTGGTGATGTAGTCATCCGCACCGAGTTCAAGCCCTTGCAGTTTATCGCTGCGTTCATCCTTTTGAGTCAGGAAGATGACCGGGATATGGCTGGTGCGCGTATTGGTCCGCAACGTGCGGCAGACCTCATAGCCATCAATATCAGGCAACATAATATCCAGCACAATCAAGTGCGGCAATACCTGACGGGTCTTCTCCAGTGCGTCGCGTCCGCGGTTTGCCACGTCCACATCGTACTGTAATCCCGTAAAGTAAATTTTGAGCATATTGGCAATGTCAAGATCGTCTTCCACTACCATTAGGCGAGCAGTTCCCATGTAAGCCTCCTAAGCGCGTCCTCTGCGGGCATTTCGTCGAACGGCTTCGATTTGTCCTTCTGTAACTTCGCGCTCGAATGAACGAAACCCGCTCATGCGAAAGCCATGTCGCTCAGCAATTGCAGAAATCTCCTGAACTCGTTCGAGCGTAATATCCTTGCCAACCGTATAATCTTCAAACCGACCTTCCAGCGCAAGAGCAATCGTCTCTGCCATACAGGCATACGCCTTACCCTCAGGAAAGCCGAAATTAAAATGGAAATTTACGGGGCCTGGCACATCTACCATGCCACCATCAATCACTAATATATCATCTCTCACCGCCGCGACCATTGCAGAAACATCGCGAGGGCGGGCGACATCGCAAACCACGCTGCCAGCCTGTAAATGCTCAGGGTGGATGACATCATGGATCGCGCTGGTCACCGTGAGGATCAACTGCGCCTCTTTTAAGACATCCATCTTCGTACTGATGACGAGCTCGCTTCTGGCGTGGACCTTGAGCCTGTCTCGCAAAACCTCGAGCTTTTTCTCATCCCGAGCCACGAGCAAAGTCCGGGCAGCCTCCCCAGCCAACAGTTCCGAACAGACCCGCCCAATCGAGCCGGTAGCGCCCACAACCGCCACTGTCGCATCCGCTATGTTGATATCCATGACCTTTGCCGCTTCACGAATGGCTTGCACCGCCATCATCACGGTAAACGAGTCGCCGGTCGTGACAGGGATATCCAAATTCTGAGCAATGGTCACACCGGCATCCCCCACCACCGAGGTAAACGCACCCAGCCCAAGAATGTTCGCGCCGAGCTTTTCAGCCATGTTCCCGGTCTGCACAATTTTACGATAGACCGTGCGCTCCGGCAACTGCATCATGCGCTTTGGAGTATACGGACATGCAAGGAACCAGCCTTTAATCTGCTTTCCGGTCGCCTGAGAGGTAATTCCCTCGATTTCCGAGATATACACAGGCGGAAAATATGTGGAGAAAAAATCGATCTGGTTTTCCGTCAGGACCTTTCCTAGAAACGGGAACTTTCGGCTCACGTCGCGCTTGGGGTCAATGGGGTGAATGATGAACGCGAAACTATCCATTTACCAGGATTCGACCTCGGCTTTCGACTTTTTATGGTATGGCGTTTGGTGAAGGTTTGCGAGTTTCCACTTGTGATGGTCACTCTCCTCAAATGAAATATCGCGGTCGATCACACGCCGCTCGGCAGAAGCTGCCAGCACCACATCCGACTCGATGGTGCGCGCCGGGTAAATGATCATACCAGAGCCAATGCGGCAATTGTGCCCCACACAACCACCCAACACCGGGCGGTTTGAAAGGCTCAGCCCCCCATTCCCATCCCGCGCACGCAACGGCACAGGGATCAGGTTGTAATCAGTAAACGTGGAACCTGCGCCAATAAATGTATTGCGCCCGACCACGCACATTTGCAAACAAGTATTCTGCGCCACCATCGAGTTTTCCATAACGGTGGTCATAAATAATGCCGTACGGAAGGGCAAAAAGGCACCATCTCCAACGACTGAAAGCATTAACTGCACATCCTGCGAAACATTGACGTTATTTCCGATCACACAGTTTTCGATGACAGCACCAGCATTGATACTGACGTTATCGCCAATGATCGTGGGACCATGAATAACAGCACTCGGGTCAATGACACAGTTCTTGCCGACCTTCACCAGCTCAGAACATTCCAGGATCTGTCGTCCTTCATAAATGGCTTTGCCAATAATATTGATCTTAAAACCAAGGTCTTCGTTCAAGCGTTTTTCAAAGCGGGCACCCCGTGCAAACTGGCTGAACACCATATCTGCAATGAAGACATGTACCCAAGAGTCAATCGCAATCATCGACCGTAAAGGCACCTGAAAAACCAAATCTCCGCTTTGATCGCCCATATAAGTTGGCACATGATAATAGCCGATCTCTTTTGCCTGCATATCGATCACAAGCGGCTCAGCACCCGCCACGGGACCGTTCGGGTAATACCATAGGTCTGCCAGGTACAAACTCCCTGCTGGCGTATAAGAGGTGGAAAGCGGCAGGGCATGTTCACGAAAGGCGGGATCATCTGCATGGAATGCCGCCCGCACGGGTCGCTTGCGTTTTACGGCTTCTGCCATAAAAGCCTGAATAAAACCTTCATCGAAGAAGAGATTGTCGCGATAGACAATCGATTCCTCACGAACGGGCTGGAGGCGTTCCCCCGGCTTCAATTCCATCTCACGGGTAACATAGGGAGCCAGTAAATTTCTTTGATGTAACCAAAGCGGGGTGTTTTGAATTCGAAGTTCACGCGCAGGTTCGCAAAAAGGCATAATCGGGTTGCGCGCGTGGAGAATAATCTTAAGCATAGGGAGAATTATAAATCAAAGCGTGCCGTTATACGCACTACGACAAAATAGGTTTACGGTACCGGGTTCCAAGACTTGTGATTAGGTTAAAGGAATCTTTTGAATGGCGATGGTGCAATAGGCGTCGCCGCGGGCATGGCAGGCTGTTTCTTCTACATTGAACACCTTGCCACCGCTCAACCAATAGAGCGCTTCTTGTAGAAGCCCCACCGCAAGGTGACAAACTGGCTCATCCGCCGTCCGTTCCCAACATAATGGGCAACGTTCGATATGCCACAAGATCGATTCGTCTGTCTCTTCGATACGGACTCTCTGGTCTGAGTGTTTATTGAATAAGTCAGAGAAAACCCGCGCACCCGTGTGCAATTTAGTGGCAATCGGCAGCAATCGGAATGCCATCTCCGTCAACCCGAGCATGGATCCATATTCTTTGATGCCATACTTAAAGCATGCCCGCCCAGCCCGTAGAGCCAGTCCACGCCCACCTCTTGGACCATATGCCTGCTCCAATGATTGGTGTAGTTTACTTATCTCCTCAAAAGAGAACGCCCGTTCATCATGTGCGGACGGGCGGGACCAATTTGAGTTTTCAAGACTGGCGAGATACAAAACAGATTCCACGCCGCTTTTGCCGATCACCTCTTCAAAGCCGTGAAGGATGATCCTCCCCATTTTTTGAGGATAATGATAGGTCATAGTATTCATGTAGTCGGTAAATCTTCATCGAGGAAATATTTTAGTTTCTGGTTGAAGTTGATCGGTTCATCTAGCATAATGAAATGCCCCGCCGAATGAAAGCGTTCAACGCGAGACTTGGCAACACCCTCGACCAGGGGCTTCCATTGATTGGGGTTCACAACAATATCCTTGTCACCATACATCCCCAAGACTGGCGACTGCACCAAATGCAAACTGGGGCGTAAGTCTGTACGGCGGAGTGAACCAATGCTCGAAAAAAAGGCTTCCAAAGAAGTTCGTGAAACATCACGATCCATCATCTTTGCCCAACTTTTATCCTTGGAATAGAAGGGAGAAAGAATGCGATAAAAGCCCTTGTAGATCCACAAGTTATGATAGGTTAGCCAGCCAATGGAGCGATAGCCAAACACACGGGGGAAAAAATATAAGGAAGAGCCAGAGATCGGGGAACCGATCACAACCACTTTTTGAACGCGGTCTGGGTGTTGAATGGCGGTCATCAGGCTGACCGTACCGCCCATGCTATGCCCCACCAACGGCGCGCGCACGATCCCCAGTTGATCCATAAACTGGTAGACAAGACCGACAAAATCCTTTACAGCATAAGTGGAACGTTTGGTACCTGATTCACCGAACCCCCAAAAATCTAGCGCGTAGGTGCGATAAAACGCACCCAAATACGCCATGGTTTCCTGCCATAAGCCCCAAGAACCCTGATACCCATGCAAAAGGATGACAGGTTTCCCCCGTCCGAAAACCTCGTAATGAACGATTCCTTGATCAGTCGTAATGGAAGACACAGTGAGATATCACCCGAAGCTATTTCCCGTCCATTTCGCTCATGATGCTATATAACAACTCAAGCAGAATGGTTTTCACAGAATTGCGATCCGTTGCAACACAAGGCAGCAATTTTGTATTTTTATCGAGGCGTAAGGCATGCCCCATATCTTCTAGGTCCCAAGCATCGTCCTTGTCCTGTTTATTCGCAGCCACCACAAAAGGAGTGGGAGCATAAGCGCGGAAAGTCTCCAGAATGGAGCGTGCTTCGCGGAAGGTTTCAGGACGGGTGCTATCCACCATCACAATGAAACCCAACATCCCCTCAGAGAGGATCTCCCACATAAAATCAAAGCGTTTCTGACCCGGTGTGCCGAACAGATACAGAACTAGATCTTGATCCACAGTGATACGCCCAAAATCCATGGCTACCGTAGTAGCGGATTTAACAGAACGTTCTTCGTCTGAAGAGATCTTTCGTTCCGTGGCAACCACGTCGATCTCGCTGACAGACTGAATGAATTGTGTCTTGCCTGCGCTGAAGGGACCTGTGACTACCATTTTGACGGTTTGCATAATTCCTATCCTTTCGGCCTCAAAAAATTATAGTGAACGAATTCGGCCGATCAGTTTATTGATTAAAGTTTTCTTTTCTTCCTTTTCTTGCGGAGCAAGCGGCTTGGGGGCCTGCGGAAGAGGTGCATCAGCGGGGCGGGCCAGTTCCACCAAACCAGCCTGCAGCAAACCATAGACAATGCGGCGGACTTCCACCTCGGTCAATTTATTCGTCTTCGCGATCTGACGCATCGTATTCTTCGGATCGACGAACTTGACCACTTTCCACTCATCCACGCTCAGATTAACGTTCGTGAGCGGGCGTTCGGTAAACTTCAGCGCCATGTCGAGGCTGGGGATTTCATCCTGCAGCTGTTCCAACTCACGTAGCTGGCGCGAACCTTCAATAATGATGTTTTCCAGATCAAGGCGCACATTGATGCGATCATCAGGCGGGAGCATTTCGTTCTCAAAACGAAAAACACCTTCCACCCATGTGAACAAGCGGCGGATCTGGTCTGTAAAATATCCCTGCAAATTTAATAAAATGTCTTCACGGGAGACATACCCGGCATTGATCAAAAGAAGACCCAACTCTTTATCAGACATCTGCCCAGAGCGATCCATAATGGCTTTGTATTGGTTGGCATTGATCTTGTTCGATTTATAAAGCACCGAAGCAAGGCTGCCATCCTCTTTGCCAATACGAGCATAGGCGAGTTTACCTTCCCGGAACGAGACATGTGCCTGTTCCGACGACCCATCGATCACCAGCGTCCCCGTTTTGCTAGCAAGGTTAATGAGATTTAAGAGTTGAGTGATCGTAAAATCTCGCAAATTACCACGCAAAGCCATAATACCTCTACTGCCCTCTAAAAGGGATTGGTCAAAATTATACTTGGTAAAGTAAGAATGCGTCAATTAATCTTCTTTGCACTCTTGTTTGTGAGGCAAAAAATGGATTTATTCCTGCTTCAGATCGATTGTTGAACTTTCTTGCGGCTCATTCCCAAGCTCTGAATTGGCTCTACGAACCAAGCCGAGTGCTGGCGTAAGCAGTAGTGCCGAAAACGCAATTGCCACCTGCACTGAAAAATATCTTGCCACCACGGCAGAACTCCCGCCACCGATCTGACCAATCGAATCCACCTGCCCCGTCATCGAGTGGACTGTGGCGCGGGTCTGTGGGTCGAGCTTATGATTCACCCATGCAGTTTGAAGGGGAGTGTGAACGTCACGCAAAACGTCAATGGTGAGATACAAGCCCAAGGTTAAGAGAAGAAGCGGGGAAAGTGCAAAACCCAACATGGCGACGACGATCCCTCCCGTCACCCATATCATCGCCCGCCCAATCGCCAGTGGGCTGCTTGAATCCACACGTTCTTCCACCCAACGCAAGACAAAAATCGAACCTACCGCCGCTACAATGCGTAAGAGCGTGAAGAAAGCAACTTGATTGCCGCCAAACAAAATGGGAATTTCAAATGTATCAAGCAAGTGCTTCACCCACAAGCGATCGAAGCCTTCGCTATATAAACCATAGAACAAGCCTACACCTAAAATACTTATCAAGCGTGGGCGTGACCTGACAGACTTTACACCTTCATTAAAGGTATGCCACATGTGCTGCCAGCTATTGCGATCTTCCATGGGCATGGGCTTGAAGCCAGTCTCTGGCATGACGAAGATGAGCGTTATGCCAATGAGCATGATGCCAATTGCACCGACGAGAATCGGCATGGCAATATTCTCTGCGCCTATAAAAATAGTTACGCCCATGCCCACCAGTGAAGCCGTCAGCCCAACGCGCGCTGCCCGCATAAACAAGGGATTGGCTTTCTCCTCACCGATCTCATCAGTAATCCAAGCCTGGGTGGCACCGCTGGTGAAAGTGTAGCCTACACCCCAGATTACTTGTGCCAAAAGAATGAAAAAGAAAGTTGGGAACAAGCCTTCAACTAAAAACCCTACCCCCATCAGGAGGTAGCCGATGATGATGGATAAACGCCGCGAAAAAACATCTGCCACCACGCCGGTTGGGATTTCAAACAGGAAAGCTGAAACTTCCAAGGTTGTGCCCACCAACACGAGTTGCATGGGGGGTAGCCCAGCCACCGTCGCTTCATATAACGAAACGACTGCGAACATCATCGAAAAGAATGCCGAGGATGTGAACTCAATGAACAGATAAACCTTGGAAGCCTCAACTCGAAACATATTATGAAATTGGGTGTACGTCTGAAGTCTTCTTGGGGAAGAGATTGTTCAGTAAAACACGCGCCGTGTTATTGTCCCAATAGCAATCGATAAAGGCATGGCGCAATTCGTCAAAACTGCGGTGACCCAAAAGCAAATGCAGAAAGGTCAGGTCGGGGAAACTTGCATCAGTCTCAATACCTGGACCAACTTTCATCGGCTCAATGGATGTGATTCGCCCATGCTCGAACACCAAACGGACTCCGCTGGTATAAAAATTCAGCCTCAATTCGCCCGAATGTCCCGCCGCAAGTGATTGCGCCAGGCGCTGCTCTAACACCGGCTGGATGCGCTTCAAAAATGCGGGCATATCTGCCACGCGGATGTAGAAAGCATACGCAGGGCGCTTCGCAGGTAGGCGGTCATCCATGGCTTCGTAAGCAGGGTGATCCTCACCTAGCAAGAAACTAAAAGTAACTCGCGTTTTTTCGTCACGCGCAGCGTATTCAGCACCTTTTTCCCAAAGATAGCGCGCCACACTCGGCGTGATTTTCAAAAACGAAACACCTTCGACCAACGCGAAATATATGCATGGCAAACCATCCATCCACAAACTAGTTGGGTATTCAAAGAAACCAATGCGTTTGCCACTTGTATCTTCGATCACCATTTTCTCAAAGCGGTTGATATTGTCATCCCGTTTGCCAAACGATTCATAGCGTACAAGATCTAATGAGCGTTTGCATGAAACCAGGTAGCGTTTTTCCCACTGCTCATACATCTCCAGCACAAAATCCAGATCTTCTTCACGTGCCGGGCGGATGTTTACAGGTTCACTTTCACCGTCCTTGAGTTTCGGTACATTGCCTTCATAACCAGTGCGCCGCCCTACAAAACTCAGCGCCATGTCATAGCCAAATTGACGATAAAAATTCGGAATGCCTGTAATGAACTCCATCAAGTGACCACGTTCAGCACTCCACTTATGGACTTCTTCCATTTGAATGCGCACCAAGCCACGCTTACGAAAGTCAGGCAGGGTACACACCAACTCGGGTCTGCCGACACCAAACTCAATGCCAGCATAGGTCCAGGTTTGTGGGATCAGGCATAAGGTTGAAACGATGCGACCAGTCGCTGTCTCTTCGACAACCGTAAAATCAGTCGGCTTCAATGTTGGGTGCGGCTTGGCAACCAGATCCTGAATCCATGCCGCAATGCCCATCTCGGGCTGGTCTGGTCCGTTGTCGCTGTGCATACGACTGTTGATATCCGCCAACGCGTCGGCATCCTCTGGCGAACCGTGACGCAGAATTAATCCGTCGCCCAGATCACGAATAAAAAGAGTAGATTTTGTATTCATGGGTTAATCTTTCAAAAGTTTTTTCAATTGCTCCATGGCTTCCTGCGGGTCTTTGAACAGGATGCCCTTCATCCCAAGCGCCTCACAGGCTTCGATATTCCCAAGCACATCATCGACGAAAACCGCTGCCTCGGGCTGCACCTGAGCCTGCTCCAACGCGAGATGGTATATCTTCGCCTCAGGCTTTGCCACTCCTACTTCTGCTGAAATGGTAAGCGTATCAAAGACCATATCCAACTTCTTGCGAACGAGATACTCGCGCATGTCTGACCAGGCATTGCTGATCAGCCCAGTCTTGAATCTGGGACGCAGAGAGCGCAAGTATTCCACGATCGAATGGTCAATGACATCCCCGGCGAAGAATTCATTTTCCACGCCTACGATCTGCTCCTTGCTAACCTTTAAACGTTTGGCAACCGCCTCCCAATGCTTTTGCACAGGGATCTCCCCCACTGTGGCTTGTTTTGCTGTTGGGCTATTGAAGACGATGTTGTCAATATCATCGTACTCCATGCCAAAACGCTGCGCCAAATATTGGCGCGGAGCCTGATACTCGGTGCGCTGGATGACACCGCCAAAATCAAAAAACACAGCTTGAATCTTCATGAGACTATCCATTCATAAAAAAGCCCGCAAGCGAAAGAAACTCGCCTGCGGGTGAATATGTGAAGGGGCAACTTACTTCTTTTTCGTTCCCTTTGAAGAAGGCTTCGCCTTCGAAGGCGCGGGTTTCGAAGCAGGGGTTGTCTTTTTAGCAGACGCGGGTTTCGAGGCACGTTGTCGCTTGGATGCTGATGGTTTAGCACTGGCAGCAGTGGTCTTTTTAGTGCCAGCAGATTTCACCGTGGCAGTCTTTAGCGATCTGGGCAGGGGTTCTGTCTTAATCACAGCCGCAGCAGATACTTCCTTAGCAGCCTGTTTGGCAGCTTCCTGCCAGTTGGGGAAGAACAATTCCATCCGCTGGCGCGAAATGGAGTTGGCACGACGACAGCGTGGGCATTGTGCGTCATAATGACTCTGGTTTTTTTCGCTCATGGTGACGAGCGCAGTTAGCATTTCTGAACGCCCAACCGTAAATGGGGTCTGACAATAAAGACAACGCAGGTTAATCATAGGAACACCCTTTCAGTGGATTTACTCGTACCTTCGATTCTACACCGAATTTTAACACGTTATGGAGAATTTTTCTATTCACTCGCGGTCGCTGGCATCTTCCAAGGCTTTTCCTGGGCGCAGTTCCTTTTCAAAAGTTACAAATTCGCTGGCTATCCGCATACCGGCACCTTGATAAAGGCGGGTTGCACCGGTTTTGTTTGAGGCATCGACACCTAAACCAATGGTTTTCATGCCGCGCTTGTAAAAATCTGCAAACGAGGTACGAAGCAATGCCAACCCCAGTCCCTTTTTACGCCATGGTTTGAGCACCCCGAGAGTCCCCACCCACCCAACTCCCATGCGGAAGCGGTTCTGCGAAAAACCGGCGATCTGCTCACCATCCCAGGCGACCAGCCAGAGTGTGGGGTCGAATTCACTGCGTTCAAGTTTACGATGCGACCATTCGGCAAATGTGGCGGCGTGACTGCCCCAATGTTCACTGAATGCTTCGTTTTCGGCATCCAACATTTGCTGGGCATGTGCCTCCACATGAAATGGACGCAATTCGATCCCTGCGGGCAATTCGGGCATGAGCGGGGCTTCGGTGAGATTGATCTCCATTCGCCATACAAAACGGACGGACTGAAATCCGTTCGCTTCATGCGCCTGTTTGGCTTCTTCATCCTTCCCATCCATGGTGCTACGAAGGTAGACACGCAGGTCTGGGTCAGAGAGTTTCATATCGTCACGGGCACGGGCTTCGATCCATGTCAGCATGGGGTTAAACAATCCGTGCTGTTTATAGGTGGGGTGAATATAAAGGTCGGCACCAAGGTCTACATGTGCATTATGGTTGTAGAACTCGCCATACGCTACCAGACGCCCATCTAATGTCTCGATCACATGACTATCAGTTTCAGGGTTGAATTTGTTGCTATGCCACTCATGCTCCAGTTCTTCAGCAGAAGAAGCAACGGTCACATCGCCATCGGCTTCGCACACGGCGTAGATGAGATCGGCAACAGCGTGGACATCTGCCCAGGTAGTGGCACGCAGTTTCAGGCTTGAGTCAAGAAGCGGTTTTTCAGTCATGGTTAATTCCTTTCGTGGATATTTAAATCATCCTTATGGTTCAATGGCGCCATTCGGTCTTCAGCAAGCCGAAGCCGATGACGTCCCAAAATTCTCCGTCGCGATAGAGTGCCTCCGGGCGGCGGGTTTCTTCCACAAAGTCGAACTTCTGGAAGAGTCGCAGCGCGCCTGTGTTATAGGCAGGGATTACGGCTGTGACGCGATACAGATTCAATTCGCAAAAAGCGTAGCTCAACAATAAGCGCAATGCCTGTGTGCCGTAGCCTTTACGGCGAGACTCTGCTTCACCGATGCCGAGGCGGATATATGCATTGCTGGTTGTCCAGTCTACATATTCCAGAATGGCTTTACCGAGCAGGCGGTCGTCTTCTCTGGCGAGGATGCTGAAATAAAAGAGGTCTTTCTGTTCGAACATCTCTGTTTCGATGGCTTTATATTGTTTCTGCACCATCACAGGCGAAAGCGGACTGATGGGTTTCAGTTCGAGCAGCTGCATGAATTCGGCATCGTGCGTCCAGCGGGATTCAACGGCGGGGTGTGCGTCATGGTCAATAGGACCCAGATGCAGGTCCTGTGCTTCAAATAGCCGGGGGTATAGATCGTACATGATATTTTCCTCAATAAATAAAAAAAACGGTCACAAGAGAGAGCTCCGTGACCGTTTTGTACGGTTAAAGAAAAACGACCACGGGCTTGGCGCGCCGTGGTCGTAAGGTTTTAATGAAAGACCTAACGACGTACGGGCGCACTACTAGCATTGTCAGAAAAGCTGGCAACAGAAGGGGTGATGAAGAATTTGTTCATAAACATGGGTAGCGCGCTCCTTTCTTTAGAATTTTAGTATTACGAACGCTAGTTTATCATGCGATAGCGGAAGGCGTCAAGCAGGGCAGCATTTTTTGGTACGAACCTTTTTATCTAATCCTGGCAACAAAGTAGATGTAAAGAGGACACCATGACTGCCCAAAAATTCATCCCCAATCAAAATGACTTGTATACCGTTCTGATCATCTCTCAAGATGCCGACATGGTGAGCGTGTGGGAGACGCTCTTTGAACAGAGAAATTGTAGCGTGCTTAGTGAAGCGACTCCTTATGATGGCATTCAAACTTCGCACCTGCTCGCCCCCACCTTGATCATCGTCGATATGGATCTGCCAGAACCAGAACGCCTGGCACTATGCCGCGAATTGCGCACTACTACGAATGGCACCCTGTTATTAATCAACTCCAATCATAATGCCATCGACCCATTGGAATATCATCGTGCCGGGGTGGATGAAACCGTGACCAACGCGATTAGTCCACTGGCGCTGTTGATCAAATCGCTGGCTTGGCTAGCGCGGCAAGATTGGATCGTGCCTAGGCGGCAACCGGCTCAATTATGGGCATAAGAAAACGTCCCAGTTTAAGTGGGACGTTTTTATTAGACAGTATGTAATTAGAGATTAAGGATTAGAAGGCAGAATTCGCCCGTTGATCAGATCATCCAAGATTTGATTAACCAAACGAAGCTTTCCTTCAGTGAGGATGCCGGGATCCACATCAGCAATGCCGAGCGGAGATTGAACGTTCTGCCCGCCCTGCCCGGCGATCAATTGGGGCCAGGCTGCCTGAATCGCTTTGATCGTATCAGGGGTGATGGTCATCACCCAGCCGCCGGGTCGCGGTTCTGGGCTAGTAACGCCGATCAGATAGACGCCTTGAGTCCCAACATACGAAAGGAAGTCGTCGCTGGCGAGGGAGGGATAAATATAGAGCCCGTCCACATCACGATCGTTAATAAGCACATTGGCGTAACTGCCATATTTGGACGGGTCTTCAGTCGGCGGGATCTCTATATAGGTGGGATACCCAATCAGAGAAAAATAAAGGGTTTGGCACAAGCCGCAGTAATACTTCATGCCATTCGAAAAGGCAATGAAAGCACGTTGAGCATCCACATCGCCCTGCGGGATGACCATGCCAATGTGATATTCCTCGATCAACATTGCCATAGTATAGCCCGCCAGAAAAGCAGGCAGTTCCACTTGATTGTTGGGCGCCAGCACGCTGACATTCCCACCTGCCGTCACATTTGGGATGTTCACTGCCAGAAACTGCACATTGGGTACAGTCGCTGCGTAGTTGACCACGCCTGGGTCTGGCGGCAAAGCAATCACAACCTTCAAGGTCGGGTCTGCCAAATCTTCGGGAGTGATGCCATTGCGTACCTGAAAACGAAAGCCAGACGCCAGCGCCAGGTCATACACTGTTTTTTGGTACAGGTCTGAGGTCGCTTTATCCATGTCGACGGGCAGGATGAGCAATGCCAACGGCGTGGATAAGGTTGGGATGGTCGTGGCAGTTGGCGGCGGGGTCTGAGACGGGACCACCGTCGGGGGTTGAACTTCGCTAGAGTCATTCCCACCGCAGGCGGCGAGCATCGCCATGATAAGAATCAAGATCAAAATTTGTTTTACGCGCACAAGGTTTCTCCAGAACAAAAGAGTTCCAAAGATTATAACGGGAAAAAATATAGCCACCCGAAAAGGCGGCTATACCATATACGACTAGCCCTTAAATTACTGGACCGCTACTTTGATTCTCTTCGGGCGGGTGGATTCGGCTTTGGGCAGGCTGAGGGTGAGGATGCCTTCGGCGATTCGTGCTTCGACCTTATCTGCATCAATTTCAGACGGCATTCGCAAGCTGCGGCGGAAGGCTCCGCGTGGCAGTTCGTTCAGAAGGAATTGAGTTTCTTCATCCTTGTATTCGCCTTCGATCTGTACGACATTTTCAAGGACCTGAATGTTCAGGTCGTCTGCGCTCAAACCGGGGACTAATGCGCTGAGCACATAGGCATCGTCCTCTTCACGTATGTTGACATTGAGGGAGCGGGTCTGAGCCTGCGGCACGGCACGGCGTACCAGTCGGCGGAAGGGATAGGGTTGAATATAGAGTGTCATGATTTTTGTCTCCTTGTAGTTGAAATCAATGTGCCTATCTTATGATGCCGGTATAAGAAAAAAAATAAAAATGGATATGTTTTTTGTAAGAAAATTTCGTGGGTATAATCCTTGCGATGTCGAAAAAGCCAATTCTTCTACTTGCCATTCCCTTTGTGGCGATTGCCGCTGCGGGACTGTACTTATACTTCAACTACAATCGCGGCGGCAGCAACACCCGTACAGAACGTATTTACAACTGGTTCGGTGACCGTTCCTCGCTTTCAGAATATTGGATGTCGGCAGAGGCGAGTTGTGAAGAGGCGCCTTTCCTCTTCCCCACGAACGGACTGATCGGATTTATTTGGGACGACTCGTTTCGCCCGGGGCACCGGCACAGCGGTTTGGATATTTTCGGCGGGACGGATGTAGGCATTACGCCCATTGTGGCTGCCTATCCGGGGTATCTCACTCGTCAGGCAGATTGGAAGTCCACGATCATCATCCGTGTGCCAGAAGACCCGCTCAACTCATCACGCCAGATCTGGGTGTATTACACTCACATGGCAGACGCAAATGGAAATTCATTCGTCTCGCCGGAGTTTCCTCCCGGAACAAGAGAAGTCTTTGTGGAAGCCGGAACCTTCCTGGGCTATCAAGGCAATTATTCAGGCGACCCCGCCAGCCCAGTGGGTGTGCATTTGCATATCTCCATTGTCAAAGATGATGGCTTTGGGAATTTCCTGAATGAATTGGATATTGAAAACACCTACGATCCCTCGCCTTATTTTGGGATGCCGTTGAACGCCAATTCGAACACGGATACCATTCCATTTTGCGAGTAGAGTTGAAAGGATGAATATTTTGAAAGACAAAGTGGTATTGATCACAGGCGCCGGGCGTGGCAATGGACGCAAACTTGCCGAGGAGCTTGCCCGCCGCGGAGCCATCGTCGTATTAAATGACATCTCCCCCATCAACGTGGAAGAAGTCAAGGCAGGCATCCGCGCGGAAGGTGGGCAGGCGAAATCTTTCATTGAAGATGTTGCCAAAAAAGTTGGCGCGCAGATGTTGGTGAAAGAAGTGGAAGATGCATTTGGAAAGATCGATATTCTGATCAATCACGCTGCGGTGGAACCACACACGCCTCTTTTGGATATGGATGAATGGGACTGGCACCGCACGTTGGATGTGAATCTCACCGGCACTTTTTTAATGACCCAATCGGTTGGGCGGGTGATGCGCGCAAAAGGTTCCGGCGTTATCGTCTGCCTGGGAGCAGGAACAAGCGAAAAGGCGAAAGAGGCGGGGGCGTATCTCACCAGCAAGGCGGCTGTCAGCGAGTTCGCTCATCAGGCAGACCGCGAGTTGAGTCGTCATGGAGTGCGAGTGCATGCTGTGGATTCATTCGCTGAAGCGTTGCACGTGTTGGAGGATGCATGAAAGAATTAATGGAATATCGTGAAAAATTGATCGCTCGGTTGGGCGAAGCAGCACGAGAGTTTTATACAATATGCAAAGCAGCAACCGACCCGCACCAAAAAGCGGCGGGTGAATGGAGTATTCACCAATTCGCGGCACATACCCGCGATGTTGACCAAGTGGTGTATGGCAGGCGCTTCCGCCGCACATTGAACGAAGAACAGCCCATGTTCCAGAATTTCGACGCCGATGTCTGGATGGCGGAGAATTACAAAGCCGAGGAACCTCTCGATTCTATTTTGGATGGGTTTCTCGCCAGTGTGGATGAGATGTGTCAATTGCTGAATGCCATGCCGCAGGCGGGCTGGTCGCGCCTGAGCCGTCACGAAACCCTGGGCAACGAACTCACCCTTCAGCTTTGGGTCGAGCGTGATCTGGCGCATATTGAGGAACATGTGAAGGTTCTCAAAAAGGGGTAAATTTGTGAATTTTGCCCGTTTTTTCCAAATTCCTAGGGTAAAATTACTATTATGAAAAAACAAAGAATTATTCTAGTAGACGACCATGAAGTAGTACGGCTTGGTTTGAAATCTCTGCTGGAACGGCAACCCCAATTCGACGTGGTAGGAGAAGCCGGGTCGGCGCGTGAAGCGTTGGAGCAGACCAGCTTGCTCAAACCAGATGTGGTAGTGATGGACATCCGCCTGCCCGGTCCTTCGGGCATTGAAGCCTGTGAACAGATCGTTACCCAGTTCCCCAACACAAAAGTCATCATGCTCACCTCGTACGCCGAAGACGATATGTTGTTCTCTGCGATTCGTGCGGGAGCTTCAGGCTACATCCTCAAACAGATCGGCAGCGAAGACCTGATCAAAGCCCTCGAATCGGTCGGACGCGGCGAAGCCCTGCTCGACCCCGCAGTGACCCAGCGCGTATTCCAAGAAGTGCGCCGTGCCGTGAAAGAAGAAGAAGCTTCAGCTTTTGCTCATTTGAGCCAGCAGGAAAAACACGTGCTTTTGCTCGTATCCGAAGGCAAGACCAATCGCGAGATCGCCAAGAACCTCTTCCTCGGCGAAGGCACAGTGCGAAACTACGTATCCAGCATCCTCTCAAAATTGAACGTCAACAATCGGGCAGAAGCCGCCGCTTATGCTGTGGAACACAACCTGCGCGTTTACATTACCTAACTAGTTTTTTCTAAAAACTTTAAAGAGACACACACCCGTGTCTCTTTTTGTTTGGATGAAGAGCCCGCTTCTTTCCCCACTCTGGGCTGGAAAGCCACCATTGAGTTGGTTTTCCCCTGTGGTGTTTCAATTGCAAAACCATATGTCCTATTGACTCAATATTTCATTTTCAATATGATGAAATCATAAATTCGATGAAGGAGAAAGTATCCATGAGTGAAGCCAAAGCAATTCATGAACGGAAGCACGTCTGGCGTGATGAGTTCCTGCTCATCATCAGCCTGTGCGCGTTCGTGGGCATCGTCTATTTTGTAGATGGCGCCCTGCAGCCCCAATTCACCCCCACCACCCTAACGTTAACCGGAGTATTCCTTGCCCTAGTCCCGGCGGCGATCTGGTTGATCTTCTTTTATCTGCAAGACCGGGCAGAACCTGAGCCAAAGGGTTTTGTCCTGGGCGTATTTGTCCTCGGTGCCATTTTGGCAGCCGCCATCGGCGCGCCCGTGGTGGATAATTTATTCCGCGTTTCTCATTGGATGCCCAACAATGCATTGACCACCATCCTCGGCGGCATTTTGGTGATCGGCTTTACTCAGGAATTTTTGAAATATGCCGCAGTGCGTTACAGCATTTATAACTCAAGCGAATTCGATGAACCCACCGACGGCGTGATCTACGCCACTGCGGCGGGCTTGGGCTATGCCACCGTGTTGAATATCAACTTCGTCGTTTCCAACGGCGGCGTAGACCTCGGCACGGGCATTCTGCGTATTGCTGTCGTGGCATTGGCACAGGCGGCTTTCTCTGGCATTACCGGCTACTTCCTCGGGCGTGCCAAATTCGAATCCGAACATATTTGGTGGATGCCGCTCGGCATTACCCTGGCGGCTGTTTTCAATGGCTTGTTCAATTGGCTGCTGAGTGTCGTCACTCGCCCATCCATCACTCTGGGCGGCGTGGATAGTAACACTTGGCTGGGGCTGGTACTCGCGGCGGCAGTCGCATTTACAACCACCGGCATCATCCTCTGGCTCGTGCGCCAAAACCTCAAAACCGCACAGGCGGGAAAGTAGGAGAACAGCCATGACAAATAAACAAGGTTCCCTCGGCGACCGCTTTGCCGAAATTAGTGTCATCCTCATCACCCTGATCGCATTGACAATCGGATGGTTCTATAAATCAAGCGTGGAAAATGCCGCTGTTGCATTTGAGGCAGAAGGCATCCGCGCGGATGTCCCCAAAGGCTGGCTGCAAGCTGGAGCCAGCGGTGATGAGATCCTGCGCACCGTTGATATCAATTCCAGCGGATTCAGTGCGACCTACGTCGTACGCCAGATCGCGATCACTTCTGAAGCCACCACTTCTGAAGTGGCAAGCGCCGTCACGTTGGATCATGCTCAAAACCTGGTCGCCTTCCGCATGCTCGACCAACAGGAAGTGACCGACATCAACGGACGTAACGCCTACATGATCAGCTACGTCTTTGTAGAATCCAACAGCGACGTCACTCACGAAGAGATTCCCAGCGTGGTGCGCGGATCTGATTTCATCTACCTGAATGGCGACCGCGCCATTGTTGTGTCCTTCCAGGCAGATCAGAACAACTACGACCTGGACCTCGGAAGATTTTATCTCTTCCTAGAGTCCCTTAATTTTTAGTGAAACGAGGCGAGCATGAAATCAAAATCCCTCAAACATTTTTGGGTATTCCTAACTGTCCTTTCCATTGCTGCACTGGCTTGTAAAGCAGCCACTCCATCGGTGGAGCCGGTCACACCGAATAATACAAATACAAATCCAACTTCTGGCGGCAATAGCTCGAATTTGATCGCAGCCACCGTGCAAATTTTCGGTTTGTTCGATGAAGGCGGAGAATTGGTTCCGGGCTACGTTGGCTCTGGAACGGTTCTTTCTCCCTCGGGCTTGATCCTAACCAATGCGCATGTTGCCAGCCCTGCTTCTCAAGGCGATGCCGCTAACGAGCCAGATGCCCTTGGAGTCGCCATCATCGTTTCGGAAGATAAACCGGCGGTCCCCTCCTACATTGCCGAAGTCCTCGCTGTGGACGGTTTCCTTGACCTCGCGGTCATTCAGATCCGTTCCACCATTAATGGTTCGGCAGTAGACCTCAACAGCCTCAACATGCCCTATGTACAGTTGGGCAATTCAGACAACGTCCATGTTGGCGATAATATCAACATCTATGGCTTCCCTTCCATTGGTGGCAATACCATCACCTTCACAAAGGGAACCGTTTCCGGCTTCTCCTCCGAATCCCAGATCGGCGACCGTGCCTGGATCAAGACCGATGCGACCATCTCAGGCGGCAACTCCGGCGGGCTGGCAGCCGATGCAAACGGATTTATCATTGGCGTTCCAACCATCGCCGCTGCCAGCCGTGAAACAGAAACCTCTGACTGCCGCCAGGTGCAAGATACGAATGGTGACGGCACGGTAAATGAAAATGATAGCTGTGTGCCCATCGGCGGGTTCTTGAACGGCATTCGCCCGGTGAATTTGGCATTACCTCTGATCGAGGCTGCCAAGAGCGGCAAGCAATACACCAGCAGCTTCTCTCAATTTGGAGAAACAAGCAACCCGGGCAATGGTAACGAATCCGCCGGAAACTTCGTCTGGTTGGATACTTCCGCCAGCAATACGCAGGGCTGTGATTTTAACGATAGCCTTGTTGACTCATACGATGCTTCCGCCTTGTGCATTGCCGCCGGGTTCGAATATACCGGCATGGCAGATGGTGAATTATTCGTCGAGCATTGGTTCCTAAACGGTGAACAGGTTGCCGAATATAGTTATCCATGGGAATGGGGTGAAAGTGGCTTGTTCGGCACCTTCCTACCCAATGAAGGCGACCCCATGCCCGGCGGAAAGTACCGATTGGAAATTTTCGCTGGCGACTCGCAGACGCCATTGGGCTCTTCCTCGGAAGTGACCGTCAGTGGTGGCGGCAGTACCCCCGCCCAGCCTTCGAACTCCAATGCCGATACAGTCTCGGTATACGGACTGGTCTACGACGCCGCGACCAACAAACCCCTCTCTGGCGCGTATGTCTTTGTGCTCACCCCCGGCACGGCCTATGATGAATGGGCGAACGACAACTATGGTGACAGCTACATTGTTTCTTATCTTGAAACCAATGCCTCGGGTGAATACAAGATCACGGGCATTCCGCGCGACACAGAATTCACCATCGTCTATGCGGCGGATGGCTACTACGACGCCTCCGCTGATAACATGGTGGCAGGTCCCAGCGACCCTGAAGAATTTGAGTTGAATGTAGGTTTGAACAAGTAAAAGTAATTGGTAACTGGTAACAAAAAATCGTCTCTGAGAGATCAGGGGCGATTTTTTGTTTATGGATTTTGGTTAATACGGTGCAATATCATTTTATTAGCTCTTTGCAGGCTGTGTGTTTATGGGATTAGGAGAATTGGAATTTACCGAGTGAGAGCAATTGCTTTGCTCAAAGAACTGCGAGGTTGGCGAAAAAATAAACACAGACTATTACGGAAATGCTTCATCCTTCAAGTTGAAGCAAGCCTTATTTGGGTCTCCGAGTATTAATTTTGAGAAACCTTCTAAAGTTAAAGAAGTTGCTTTTTCAAGAGGAATACCGGCGGGAGGAGGATGTCGAGGCTCGTTTCCCATCCAAATTTTTATGAAATTAACTTCATTGATTAGAGGACAAAGGTCCAAAGTGGTGCTGTTATTGAAAAAATTCATTCCACTACGACTATAACTAACTATCAAATCTATATTATCAAAATATAAAACCATTGAATGAGTAGGTGTAGGGCTTACACGCCCAAGAAAAAAATCTACCTTTGATGGAGAACCATATCTCTGTATTAAGTTTTCAGGCGAATAGGCTGCCCACTTTCTTTGTGTTCCATTTTCGGAAGGAACATTCATGCCTGCACCAAGTGTTTTTACAATACCATCTTGAACAGTAAGGATGATGGTAGTTTCAAAACCTTTTTCAATATCATAATGCGTTGCATAGAACTCTTGATTGTTTTCTGCATTGGTCTGCTCTAGTTCAAGACCAAGAGAGGCAAAAATATTTGTTGCCTCTCTAAGTGTTGTTTTCTTTGGCGTGATTCCCCAGAAACAAGGCGCAGGACAATCAATGGAACTTTGTAAATAGGCTCTAATTTTTTCATTCGCCTGTAAAAGAGTAAGTGTAGGTGGCAGGGTTGGTATTTGAGTCTTGGTGGGAGTAATTATGAATGTAGGAGTGCCAAGCACGGGCAAAGGGCTTAGTACATTCGTTGGCGTTACAACAGCATTAGATGTACAACTAACAAGAGATATAGATAACACCAACAAAAAACATAAGTGGTATTTATATATCATAGTTATTCCTCTTTATCCCTGTAGACCACCTGTTGTAATCGTTATCAGGCTGAATGAAGTGATTAATATAAACCAAAAGGAATTCGTCTTACTTTTCCTTCTCTCCGCTGACCTTCATCCAAGTCTTCTTCATTACCAAAGCATCTTCTTCCATGATCGGGCTTTCACAGAGGATGCGCCCGCCACAACCGAATTCGTGCAAGGCTTTGAAGAGGGCTTTCAGGTCGAGGTCCGCTTCGGAGAGGGGCAGGTGATTCTTCTCCCCTTTCGGTCCATACTCAATGCCAGAGAGGTGGATATGCAAATTCTTCAAGGCTTTGCTGCCTAAGGTCTTGCCATATTTTTCGAGCAAGCGTGACCATTCATCATAAGTATTCATCGAACCGTCACCAGGACGGGCATGGAGGTGAGCAAAATCAATGCAGGGTTGAACCATCTCCATCGCCTTAGACATGGCAAGAGCATCTTCAAACGAACCCAGCATGGCAGACTTTCCCATGGTTTCTGGGCGCAGAGTGACCTTATCCCCATTCTTCTGCAATTCCTTTACACAACCTTCCAAACGTGGAATTGCCACCTTCAACACCTCGGCAGGGTCATTGCCAAAATATGAGCCGGGGTGAAAGATAATATCCGTCACACCGGCGAGATAGCCGTAATGTGCCGCATCCATCAAACGCTTGCGTGATTTGGGCCACTCATCGCTTAGGGCATTCAAGTTGATAAAGTATGGCGCATGAACACTCAAAGCAACGCCGTGCTCAGCGCTTGCGGCTTTGATCAAGGCACAGGTCTCTTCACTCACGCGCACCGATTGAACCCAACCCAACTCAAGCGTATCGAGCCCAATACTTTTGCTAAAAGCGATCGCGCCGATCGAGCCACCCGGTTTTTTGGGTGTGCCACTAGGTGAGCCAACGGTGCCGAATTTGAAAGAAAGAGTCATGGGAGTCTCCAGTAAAAGGGATGAGTAGTAAGTAACGAGTGATGAGTGAAACGTGATTCGTAAATCAAAAACCGTAAATTGAAGAAAGTTTTTGCAACAACGGCGGACCCAAAATAAGCAGACCCACCAGGACAGCCGCCAAAGCAGCCACTAAAACTGCCGCCGCGCCCACGTCCTTGCCGATCTTGGCAAGCGGATGATGGTCTTCGGTGGCAAGGTCCACCACGGCTTCGATGGCGGTGTTGATGAACTCAGCCGAGAATACAAATGCCGCGGTCAGAACGATGATCGCCCACTCTTGCAAAGGCAACTTCAACCACAAGCCTATCAGAAAAACCACAGTGGCAATGGCGCTATGGATCCATGCATTGCGTTGAGTCCGCAGAACATAGCCCCAGCCTTGAAAGGCATAACGAAACGAACGGATGCGTGAAGCAAAAAATTCCTTCACGGCTATTCCTGGATCTTGATGCGGGAGAGCCCGAGTCTTTCTAACACTTTGGCTTGCTCTGCCCACATGACGGCTTTTTCTTCATCCGTGCTGTGATCGTACCCAAGCAGATGCAGTGTGCCATGCACGACCAGCAATTGCGCTTCCGCTTCTACAGAATGACCTGCGGCTTCTGCCTGTTGAGTGGCGCGCGGCACAGAGATGGCGATATCGCCCAAATAAAGCGACTCGGTCTCCGGGTCAATCTCTCCGGCGGGAAAGGAGAGTACGTCTGTGGGTGAATCCACGCCGAGATAGTCGAGGTTCAATTCATGCAATTGGCGGTCGTCGGTTAGGGCGATGGTAATGTCTCCTGTCGCCCACTCAGGTCCGAGGTCAGAAAGAGGCGTGACGTTTTCCAACGTTGTGAGGGCAGCCCGTTCAAGCAGGGCAGTATCCCGAAAGTCCATTTGGTTATCGATGTTAATCATTTTTCCCTTTTGGGTGTCAGTATGGTTGTGTCTTGATCTGGCACAGCGGCTTTTGGATATTGAATGCGCGGATGATAGGTGCCGCGTAATGTGGTGGTGAATGACTCGGTGATGAGTTTCAGATCGCGCAGCGTAAGCAGGGTGTCATCGAGCTGGTTGTGCTTTTGAACAGTTTGGATCACGCTGGTGACCAATGCGCGAAGTTCATCGTCGCTGGCGGGGCGTTCGGCGCGGGCGCGGGCTTCGGTGGCATCGGCAAGCATGAGTAGAGCCGTTTCACGCGAAGCCGGGCGCGGACCAGGATAACGAAATTTTTCTATATCCACTTTTGTGATGTCGCCTTGGGCAGCTTCCATGGCTTGGGTGTATTGATAGTTGGTGATGAGTGTGCCATGATGTTCGAGAATGAAATCGTGCAGGCGGCGCGGCAGGTTATGTTTCTTTGCGAGTTGCACGCCGTCAGTGACATGACGAATGATGGTGGCAGAGACTTCTTCGGGGTCGGCATCTTTATGGGCATTGAGGTTGCCTGCCACCTGGTTTTCGATAAAGAAGTTTGGGTTGAGCGCCTTGCCAATATCATGAAACAATGCCCCCACGCGGGTAAGCAAGGGATCGGCACCGATCTTTTCGGCGGCTTGTTCGGCAAGGTTGGCAACCTGCAGACTGTGTTGATACGTCCCCGGGGCATTGCGTAAAAAGAATTGCAGAAGAGGCAAATCGGGTCGGGAGATATCGAGTAATTGCAGTGAGGTGGTGAGCCCAAGCACTTGTGCCAGCAGGAATTGAAGCAGAAGCGCGATGCTGGCGGAAGAAAAGCCTGCAAAAGCCACCATGCCAATGTACTGCAAAATCCCGATCCAATCCAGCGTGATAAGCGGAATTCGAAAGGCGAGCAAAGCGCCTGCCCCTGCCAGAGAGATTGCTATGCCAGCGCGCACAAAGCCCCAGAATCGGCGAGCGGGTCCTAACGCTAGTAAACCTAATAAAGACGAGAACATGTAATAGGGCATCAGGTCATAGGAGTTGGGCAAGCCGAATGCCGCCAATAAACTCAGCGGGATTGCCAGTACCAAGCCCACTTCCATGCCGAAGAGAGCGGCAAATAATAAAGCCGCAGCTTGAATCGGATATCCATAGGGAGCCAGTGTGCGCCCGGCTAATAAACGCGCGCCCATCAGAAATACGATGAACAATACGCTGATCATCAGAAGATTTTTCGGGTCGTTCATCACACCCGAGCGCGGGCGGCGATAAAAATACATGGGCACGAAAGCGGCGAATATCAGCACCAATGAAGCAGTCGCAGCAAGATCTTCCCAGCGCTGACCGGGACGGATCATGCCCAGTTTTTCAAAGGCTTCCATATCGGCTGGTGTGACGATCTCACCAGTAGGGACAATTGTCTCGCCCGCTTTGTAAGTTTGCACAATGGGTTCTACCGAATCACGTGCAGAGATTTTTTCAGCATCGGTTAATTCCTGGCTGAAAAAACTATTGGGGACAATAAAAGGAACGACCAATTCCGCTACCAAGGCAGATTGCTGCTCATTGAAAGTCAGGCTAACCGATGAAGAGACACCCGCTTGGGCAGACTCCAATTTCTCTTCATAGATGGCGCGGCGCATTACTTGTTCCAACACGCGCACGGCTTCAGCTTGGACGGAATCCCAGCGTGAATCGGTAATGCCTAGCAGATAATCCACCGTCTCAGTCTTGAGGCGCACATCACTAAGCTCTTGCAAGCTTGTTTTCTTTTCCAGTGCGTTCAGGTCTGTATTGGACCGAATAGAAGTGATATTTTGCAGGGAAGTCTGTAAACGTCCGATCTGTTGACGGGTGGTCGCCGGGTCTGGCGGACTGTATATCGGCTGAACCGCACTCTCAGCCGCCTTGCGTGCCTCTTCCGTACGGATCTCGCTGACATATTCAACATCGCGCGGAGATTGAATGGTGGTCTGTGCCACATCGCCCACATCGGTCGCTTCAATGCTCGGACGCAACCCAAGCGGCGCGATCAACACAGCAAAAGATGCCACGCTGACGATGGCAACAAGGCTATATTGAAATACTCGAATACTACGGGGGATGGAGGTTCGTGCAGACATAGAAAGAGCTGCAACGGAAAAGGCTTTTGTTTTCCGTTGCAGCGGGCTTACTTGGTGAGCAATTCTTTCACAGCGGCGCTGATGGCGTCGTTGGGAGCGCGACCAGCTACTTTAGGCATGACCACTTTCATGACCTTGCCCATATCGCTTGGGGCGGCGGCGCCCACTTCGGTAATGGCAGCCTGAACCAGGGCACGCAACTCGGCTGGGTCCATGGCTTTGGGCAGGAATTCTTCCAACACTTTGATCTCAGCTTCGTTCTCCGTTGCCAGATCGTCACGGTTGGCTTTCTTCGCCTCCTCCAGCGCCTCGCGCCGGTTCTTTACTTCCTTTTGGATGAGGGCGTTGATCGCCATATCATCCAGTTCGATGCGCTTGTCCACTTCCACTTGCTTGACGGCAGCCAGCACCATACGCACGGTGCGCTTGCGGAGGTCGTCACCACTTTTCATGGCTTCTTTCATTGACTCATTAAGTTTAGCTTTTGTACTCATACCTTTGATTATACCTTTCTTGGTGTGTTACTTATTTATTCGTGAATCTTGCGAACATTTCAGGCGTCAGTATCTTACGTAATAGATCAAATTCATGGGCGGTGCGTTTGGTTGCGGCGGCAATGGCGTAGTCAAATTTCAATCCCTGATCGGGCGTGTCGAGGTTCATCCAGCCGTGCGAATCTTTGGGGAGAAGTTTCAAGACCAGCGGGCGCAACGGCTTGATGAAGTACAGCGCATCCCACGGGAGGTAGATCTTGCCGGAGTGCAGGCTTGAGCTTTGCATCAAATCTTTTCGAAGCGGATCAATTTCGGGCGGAGCTGGAGGCTGGTCTTTGTATTCATCCAGCCACAGGGTGACGTAATTGGTGTGAGCATAGAAATCCTGGGCAGTGTGCAACAAGCGACCAAACGCCACGCAAGCACCCATATTGCCCGGGCTCAACAATGCCGCGAGGACGTAGCCACGCTGTTCATTGATGTACCGATTGCCCGCATCAATGGCGTTGTTGTCATAGTGAATCTCATCGTGACCAAATTGATTCTGAAGCGCATCTTGCCGGATATTGGCAGTGATGATCAGTTCAAGGGCGCGCTCACTGAAATGCGGGGCAAGCGCCGCGCGGGTCATTTCGATATGGTATTTGCTTATCATGCCAAAATTATACCCAACGTGGGCAACCTATACGCGAGCCGGATGGAAATGGTTATAATGCCTGTATGACATTTTATACAGCAAAAGGTGACGACGGCACAACCGGCTTGCTCGGCGAAGGTCGTGTGCCCAAATATCATGTACGCATGGAAGCCGTGGGAACACTGGATGAAGCCTCTGCCGCGCTGGGGCTTGCCCGTGCCCAATGTGAAGCGCCTCAGACTCCCCGCATTCTGCTCGATGCTCAACGAGATTTATACAAGCTGATGGCGGAGGTCGCCTCTACCCCTGAGAATGCCGAAAAATTTCGCGGCATCAACGAAGCCCGGGTTGAGTGGATCGAACACGAAACCGACGAATTAAGCAAAGTGGTCGAGATGCCCAAGGAATTCATCCTGCCGGGTGACACGCTGGGCGGCGCGGCACTTTCGCTGGCAAGGGCGGTCATCCGCCGGGCAGAGCGGCGCGTGGTGGAACTCTTCGACGGCGAAGTGGTGGTCAACCCGCAGTTGCAGAGGTATCTGAATAGATTATCTTCTTTATGTTTCGTATTGGAATTGCTGGAGAATCAACACGCAGGCAGGAAGACTTCGCTGGCGAAGTCGGAATAGAAAAAAAGACTTCGGAAGTCTTGAAGACTTCCGAAGTCTGGTTAATGGAGTGGAAATCGTGACAGGAACCATCATCAACGTAATTGCCATTTTAGTCGGGGGCACCATTGGACTTTTGTTTGGCTCGCGTATCCCTGAGCGCTTCAAGACTACCATTATTGCCGCCTTGGGGCTTTTTACAGTCGTAATGGGCATGCAAATGTTCTTCAAGAGCGAAAATCAATTGATCGTGTTGGGAGCCATGATCATCGGCACCATCTTTGGCGAATGGCTAGGCATTGAAGAGCGCTTACAGTCGCTTGGTCTGACTCTCGAAAAACGCTTTTCGAGCGATAGTGAAAGTGGCACAGGCTCGCGCTTCGTGCGCGGATTCATGGTCGCTTCCCTGCTCTTTTGCATCGGTCCCATGGCGATCCTCGGCTCCATTCAGGATGGGCTGACCGGCGATTACAATCTGCTGGCGGTCAAATCTACCTTGGATGGATTTGCATCCATCGCTTTCGCCTCCACACTTGGACCTGGAGTCTTGTTCTCCTCCATTATCATTCTCTTCTACCAGGGCGGTATCAGTCTGCTGGCTGGGGCACTGAGTGCCATCATCAGCGACCCAATGATGAACGAAATGACAGCCACTGGCGGGGTAATTTTGGTAGGTTTGGGAATTAGCAATTTGCTGGAGATCAAGAAGATCCGCGTGGGAAATTTTCTACCTGCTCTGGTCATTGCCCCGTTGATCGTGTGGGTATTGGAAATGATATAAAACAAAAAACACCTCTACGTGTAGGGGTGTTTTTTGTTGGTGACTCCGACAGGATTTGAACCTGTAACCAATTGATTAAGAGTCAACTGCTCTGCCATTGAGCTACGGAGCCGAAAAATCGTGCGGGCGGTATTATACCGCAAAGGGGTATTGTGTCAATAATTACAGATCACCCACTCCTGCGCTGAACATCATACAAACTGACCAGCCTTGCAACCAATATCGCCACATACAATACGCCGATTGTGACTTCGATGCCTGCCAGCATGCGTGCCCACATGGTTGCAGGAAGAACGTCACCGTATCCTGCTGTGCTGAGGGTGATCAGGCTGAAATAGACGAACTGCTGCCACTGGACAGGTCCGCCGAGGGTATTATCCACATAGGAACCGGGCACGGCGGTTTCGAGCATGCCGTAGATTGGGACAAAGAAAAATGAAAGCAGGAAGTACACTGCACATGCCGCGTAGATGACGTCCGCAGTTACTTTTTCGGCAGTGAAGATATAACGCATCAACGCCCAAATGATATTAATATGAAAAATAACTAGAATAATATATGTGATCTGGGTCTTCCAAAAATTCGTTGGGTCTAACGAATATATAACAGCAGCAACGAACCAGATCACCGCAATCGACACCGACCAGGCAATATGCGCCCGACTATCGCTTGTAACAAATATCCCCAAAATGAACAGACCAGCATATAGTATTTCATAAATGATCACTGCTACAAAGCTGTTCCCACTTGTAATAGGGTAGAGCATATTCAGCAGAACGGTCATAATCAATACGTAAACGGCGCGTCCTTTGACTGCATCTTTTTTCATGCTGTGATTCTACCAAAAGAAAAACTCCGGGCGTACGTCTGCCCGGAGTTTGATCGTTTTTATTTTTTACTATCTCAACACTGCTGTATATGCCAACAGAAAAAGGAACTGTGGGACAAAACTTACGACAACGGTCACAATGGCAGTGAAAGCGGTTGTGAAACCAAGCCACGGCTCGCGCTCCACTTCGGGGTCACCCTCTTTCATGTACATGTTGACGACAACTCGCAGATAATAGAAAGCAGAGAGCAGTGAAGTAACCAAGCCGATCAACGCGAGACCGATAAAGCCACCGTCAATGACGGAACGGAAGAGGTAGAACTTCCCCACCATACCGAGGGTCGGAGGGAAACCAATGAGAGAAAGCATGAAGATGGTCATGGCGGCAGCGAGAGCGGGATGCTTCTTCGCCAACCCGGCATAATCTTCGATCTCAAGCCCCTTGCCTTCGGCTTTTTCGAGGGCAATCACCACACCCCATGAACCAAAGTTGCTGACGGCATATGCCACGAGATAGAACAAACCTGCGGCGACGGCGGTTGCTGCAACCTTCTCATTTCCATAAGGGACGAATGCCATGAGGATGTAGCCCGCATGTGCAATAGCAGAGTATGCCAGCATGCGCTTGATATTCGTTTGCGAAATAGCGGTGAGGTTACCGACGATCATGGTCAACGCAGAGAGCGCCCAGAGGATATCGGTCAGGTCGGAGGAGATGGAGGGGAAGGCAGTGCTGAACACACGGAACAATGCCACAAAACCAGCAATCTTTGCGCCTGCCGCCATGAAGGCAGTGACGGATGTCGGCGCGCCTTGGTACACGTCGGGCGTCCACATATGGAAGGGAACGGCGGCGACTTTGAAGGCAAAGCCTACCAGCAGCAGCGCCGCTCCAATGGTGAGGAGCAAGCCTGAGGTCGCGCCGGAGGCGGCTTGAGCGAAGATAACGGATAGATTAGTGGAGCCCGTCGCACCGAAGATCAGAGCCGTTCCGTAGACTACAAATCCGCTGGCGAAAGCGCCGAGCAGGAAATATTTCACACCGGATTCTTCTGATTGCAATTTGCGAGAGATGGCAGAAAGAACATAGAGCGGAATGGAAAGCAATTCAAGCGCGAGGAAGACCATGATGAGGTCATTGGCTTGTGCCATGAGCATCATGCCGGTGACGCTGAAGAGAAGCAGGGTGTAGTATTCACCGCGTTCGATGCCCATGCGTTTAGTGTATCCATAGGCGAGGGCGATGGCGAATAATCCGCTGACGAGCAAAAGAATGTTGGCAAAAGTGGAGAAGCCATCAAGCGCGACCATGCCCGTGAAGCCAGTGAGTTGTGTCTTTCCAATTTGAAGGGCGGAAATGACAACACTCAGTATGAGACCAGCTGCCGCAAGCAATGCGGTGATGCCTTTAAGTCCCTTCGGGATGAAGAGGTCTACGAGTAACAGCACACATGCCCAGACAGTGAGAATGAGGTATGGCAGTAAGGTGTAAAAATCATTATAGGTAGGCGGCGTCATGAACGCTCCGAAATTCTGACGACAGACGATGGTCAATCGTCTGTCGTCCATGGTCTATTTACAAAGGTAAAGCAGACAGCAACTTCTCAACCGCGGGGGCGAGGATGTCGAAGAAGGGCTTGGGATACAGACCGATCCAGAACATGAAAACGACTAGCGGAACAACGGTGAGGATTTCGCGCCAGTTAAGGTCTTTGAGATCGTGGTGATGAGTGATCTCGCCAGCAGGTCCGAGGAAGACCTTTTGGAACATGTAGAGGATATAAACCGCCGCCATGATGACACCCAGGGCGGAGATACCTGCATACCAAGGGTTGCCGATGGCTTTCGAACCGAATGCTCCCAGCAGGATGGTGAACTCACCCACAAAACCGTTGAGACCGGGCAAGCCCATCGAGGAGAGCGAGGAGATCAGCATCAGCGTTCCAAAGATTGGAGTGATTTTCCACAAACCACCGTAGACTTTGATCTCGCGGGTGTGCGTCTGTTCGTAGATCATACCGATGAGGAGGAACAACGCGCCAGTGCTTAACCCGTGGTTGACCATTTGCAAAATTGCGCCAGCTACACCTTCGGCATTGAGGGCAAAGAGACCGAGCATAACAAAACCAAGGTGGCTGACCGAGGAATAAGCAACCAGTTTCTTCACGTCTGTTTGAGCGTAGGAAACCATCGCGCCATAGATGATGCCGATGGTCGCGAGAAGTGCGATCCACGGGGCGGCTTGGACGGTGGCATCTGGGAAGAGTTGAATGTTGAAACGCAGGAAGCCGTAGGTACCCATCTTAAGCAGAACGCCTGCAAGGATAACGGAACCAGCAGTAGGCGCTTCTACGTGGGCATCGGGCAACCACGAATGGAGAGGCCACATTGGAACTTTGATGGCGAAGGCGGCGGCAAATGCAACGAAGAGCAGCATCTGCGTGGCAGCAGGGATGGTACCCGCGGAATATAAAGCCGGGAGTTTCGTCAGCATTTCAGGGACGTTGAAGGTATTCGCCTGAATGCCAAGGAAGATAATCGCCAGCAGCATCAAAATGGAACCAGCCATCGTATAAAGGAAGAACTTGACGGCAGCATACACGCGGCGCGGTCCGCCCCAGATACCGATGAGGAAGTACATCGGCACAAGGGTGAATTCCCAGAAGATGTAGAACAGGAAGAGATCCTGCGCGAGGAAGACACCCATCATGCCTACTTCCAAAAGGAGGAAGAAGATCATGAAGTCCTTCACGCGCTCGTCAACAGCCTTCCAAGTGGAGAGGATAGAGATAGGCGTGAGGAAGCCAGTGAGCAACACCAGCAAAATGCTCAAACCATCTACAGCGAGATAGTAGTAGATGTTCCAGCCAGCGACCTGAATCCACGGGTATTTGGCTTCCAGTTGGAGGTCAGGGTTCGATGCGTTGAACATCGAGAAGACCCACAACGAAGCAGCAAAAGTAACCAACGATGTAATCATCGCCGTCCAGCGGATGGCGGCTTTCTGCTCGGCATTGATGAACAGAATGACAAGCACGCCCACCAGCGGTAGGAAGGTCAGAAGTGTAAGAGGTTGTAAAAGAAATTCCATGTTCTATCCTCGGTTTCTACGAGTTATTTCAAAATCAAGTAACCCAAAATCAAGACGACGCCCAACAACACAGAGAGTGCATACGAGCGGACGAAGCCGTTTTGGATCTTACGAACATTGCCAGAGAGCCATTGGGTAAACGAACCCCAGCTATTGAAGAAGGTATCGATGCCCTTCTGGTCGGCATAGCGGCTAAGCACCACATCACTGAGCCAGTTATACGTCCCAGCAATGACGGTATCATGCACGAAGTCGTGCCAGAAGCGCCAATCGATCACATCGGCAAGGAACTGCGAAATCTTCTTGAACGGGGTCAGGATGAGAACGCCATAACCTTCGTCCACGAACCATTTATTTTCCATGCCGGTGAACACAAAGCCAAGTGGTTTCTTGAGCGGGTCTGGCTGATTCAACTTAAGCGGATTGCGTCCGTAAATAAGCCAGGAGATGAGGATGGCAAGCAATGCCAACACAGTGGAAATCCCCGCCACACCCAGATCAAGTGGAAGCGCTTCAACTTCACCAAGTGTGTATTCAAGCCAGTGACCGAGGTTGTGGAAGCCTTCGAACGGAAGGTTCAACGCGCCTCCGACTACGCTCAGAGCTGCCAGCACCATCAGTGGCACGGTCATTACCCTTGGGCTTTCTTCTGCATGTTTCGCCGCATCGGTTCGGGCTTCACCGAAGAAGACCATCCAGATTTGACGTCCCATATAGAAGGCAGTAAAGAAAGCAGCGATACTCAACTGCCAATAGATACTGGTGAAGTGCAATTTCGCATCGAGCAGAATTTCATCTTTGGACCAGAACCCTGCAAACGGGAAGATACCCGCGAGCGCAAGTGTACCGATCATATACAGCCAGAACGTTACGGGCATGGTCTTGCGAAGTCCGCCCATGTTACGCATATCGCCTGGGTCAAAGACTTCGCCGTGGTCGTCATGACCACCATGCCCATGATCTTCTTCTTTCTTCTTCTTTCCTTTTGGCTTCTCGTCATGAGCAGCATGATGCGCGTGAGCGTGATGTCCACGCTCCAAGCCAAGGATGACGGAGCCAGCCGAGAGGAAGAGTAGAGCCTTGAAGAAAGCGTGTGTGATTAGGTGGAACATCCCTGCTACATACGCGCCCATCCCCACTGCTGCGACCATAAAGCCGAGTTGTGAAATGGTGGAGTATGCGAGGACTTTCTTGATATCGTACTGCCCCACTGCAATCGTCGCGGCGAAGAGAGCCGTTGTCGCACCGACCATAGCAACGATGTATTGCGCCTGCGGGACGAGTGTATAAATAGAAGCCGAGCGAGTAACGAGATACACGCCCGCAGTCACCATCGTCGCGGCATGGATGAGAGCAGAGACCGGTGTCGGACCCGCCATCGCATCTGGCAGCCAGATGTAAAGCGGGATCTGAGCAGATTTACCAGCCACGCCGACGAGCATAAAAATAGTAATAGCAACGATTACCCACGGAGTCGCTTCTGCAATCGCGGGAGCAGCGGTGAAGACTTCATCAAATTGGAAGGAGCCGAGATACCAAAACATCAAGAAACCGGCGATGAGGAAGCCGAAGTCACCCACACGGTTGGTGATGAAGGCTTTCTTGGCGGCGTTGGAATTTGCCCAAGAGGGGCGACCCAACGTGTCCATCTCGTACCAGAAGCCGATCAGCAGGAAGGAGCAAAGACCTACACCTTCCCAGCCGACGAAGAGCATTAAGTAGGAGTCGCCCGAGACGAGGATCATCATCGCAGCGATGAACAGGTTCAAGAAAATGAAGAAGCGGGTGAAACGTCCCTCTTCATGTTTGAAGCGCACATCCTCGTGCATGTATCCAATTGCATAGATATGAATGAGAGTCCCCACGCCCGAGACGACCAGCATCATCGTAGCAGAGAGCGAGTCGACGCGGAAAGTCCAGTCAAGTTCGAGGTTGCCGATGTGGATCCATTCGGCGAAGGCTACATGCTCAACATGACCGTGATTGATCGCCACGGAATATGCTAGCAATACCGAGACGACAAATGCCGCGCCAGACGCCAGGCTTGCCACCGTGCCGACCATATTTTCTGAAAAGCGTTTTCCGAAAATGGCGTTGATGAGCAAACCGATCACCGGCGCAAACACTAGCCACGGGGCTAGGAAATAAAATCCTGTGTTCACTGTTTCGCTTAAGTGCATAACATTCTCCAGAGATCAATCTTTGTAGACTTGATCCCTATCCCTTCAAGGAGTTCATTTCATCAATATTGATATTCTTCTTGGCTTTGAAGATCTCCACGATCAAAGCGAGACCCACTGCAACCTCAGCGGCGGCAACGGCGATAACGAAGAAGACGAAGATCTGTCCGCTAAAAGTCTTGTATACGCTGGCAAATGCCACAAAGGCAAGATTCGCTGCGTTGAGCATCAACTCAATGGACATGAAGATGATCAGCGGGTTACGGCGTGAAAGTACACCGAGCGCGCCAATTGAAAAAAGAATGGCGGATAAGACAATGTAATAATCAACAGGGACCATGAGCGGTTATCCTTTTTCCTGGCGGCTTAGAACGATCGCGCCCATCATGGCAACCAACAGCAAGATAGATGTGACCTCGAACGGCAGGAGAAACTGATTGAACAAGGCAAATGCCATTGTGCGCAAACTTTCCAAGGAGTTAAGGGATGCATCCGGCGCGCTAACAGAAAGGTCTGTCCCGGCACGATTGAAGAGCAGGTAGATCGCTTCTACCGCGAGGATAGCTGAAAGCAACATCGCCAGCGGTTTCTGCCACGGCAACACGTTGGAAGGTGCTAAATTTTCTACACCCAAAAGCATGATGACGAAGAGGAATAACACCATGATCGCGCCTGCATAGACCGTGATCTGCGCCATGGCAATGAACGGCGCACCGAGCAGAAGGTAAAAGATCGCCACGGTGACGAAGTTCAACACCAGGAACAAGGCTGAATACACAGCATTGTTGCTGAATAACATCCCCAACGCGGTCGCAATGGCAACGAGGGAAAGAACAAGGAAAACGATTAGCTCAGAAGTCATATATTGTTTCCAGTTATCAGTCTCCAGTAATCAGTGATCGCTAATTACTGGTCACTCCTAATCGGTAGAGTCTTTCATTTCCGGCACCGAACGGGTATATACACCGGCTTCCACTTTGCGCGGCGTCAGCATGGATTCAGAAGCGACGGGCTCCAACAGCATATCCTTGCCATAAATCGCCTGACGGCGGTCCGTGAAGGACAATTCGTAATTGTCGCCTAGCACGATCGCTTCGGTAGGACAAGCATCTTCGCAAAAACCACAATAAATGCAGCGCAGCATATTGATCTCATAAGTGGAGGCGTAACGCTCACCAGGTGAGAAGCGTTTCTCGTCGGTGTTCTCAGAGGCTTCCACGAAGATCGCATCGGCAGGGCAGGCAGCGGCACACAACGAACAGCCGATGCACTTCTCTAAGCCGTTGTCGTAGCGCTTCAGGACGTGGCGTCCGCGAAAGCGCGGGCTGACGGGGCGTTTCTCTTCGGGATACTGGTAAGTAACCGTAGGCTCGCGCAGAAAAGAGCGCAGTGTCTCGCCGAGACCTTTTGAAAGTTCGATGATGGGATCAAACACGCCCATGAGATTTTCTCCTTAGATCGCGGTTGATAAATGCGACCGCCACAAAAATACTAATAATCGAAAGGATCGGGACACCCCAGATCAACAGCGGATTGCCCAATTCTTGCACAAGCAAAATACCCACGGCTGTAATGAACGCAAGCGCCAGGCACAAAGGCAAAAGCACCTTCCAACCAAAAGACATCAAACGGTCATAACGAATGCGGGGCCAGGTGGCGCGGATCCAGATCATGAAGAACAACAACACCACCACTTTGATAAAGAGGTAGATCGGTCCAAGGAACCAAAAACGGTCAACACTGAAAATGGTATCTTTCAAGAACCATAACTCGCGATAACCGCCGAAGAACAAGGTCGCCGCGATCATACAGACAACGATCATCTTCTGATATTCTGCCATGAAGAACAAAGCGAACTTCATGCCCGAATATTCAGCGTGATAACCAGCTGTCAGTTCCTGCTCCGCTTCCGGCATATCGAACGGAGCGCGGTTCACTTCCGCAAGGACGACGATCAAAAAGACCAACGCCCCAGCGGGCTGAAGCACCACGAACCACATATCCTTTTGGGCTTCGACAATATCTTTCAAGTTCATCGAATCGCCCATAATGATAGCGATCACAAAGCATAAGCCCAGCGAAAGTTCATACGAGATCATCTGTGCCGAAGAACGGATGCCGCCTAGCATGGCATACTTGTTGTTGCTAGACCAGCCCGCGAGCACAATGCCATACACCGCGATCGAAGCAATCGACATGAGATACAAAATGCCAACGTTCAAGTCAGCGACATACAAGGTGATCTCACGCCCAAACAAATTGAAGGAAGTTCCCAAAGGAATGACCGCCGCAATGACGAGCGAGGGCACCACCGTCAACACAGGCGCAAGGAAGAACACAACCTTATACACCTTACCCGGCGTCAACTCTTCTTTGAAGATCAACTTCACCGCATCCGCGATCGGTTGCAACAACCCCTGCGGACCAGCACGGTTCGGACCGACACGCACCTGCATACGAGCCAGCGCGCGGCGTTCATACAAAGTCAAATAGGCAAAGCCCGTCAAAAGGATCAAACAAAGGATAAATCCCTTTACGATCCATTCAACCCACATTGTCCAATCCATAATTACTTCGCCTTCCCGGCTGCAGATTTCGCCTGAACACGCGCCACCACAGGTTCGTGGATCGCAATCCCCATGCTGCGTGGAACAAGCACCACACCCGTTCCAATAGTTTCGTCGATCTTCACAAGTGCTTCTGCCTGCACACCATCAAAGCTGAGCTTTACGGTCTGCCCGGCTTCCACTTCGAATTTCTTCGCCGTGGTCGGGTGCATCGCAACCGTCGTCTCCCCAATACGCTGCTCCAGAAACTCTGCGGTCTGAACAGTCACACCAAGATCATACAGCTTATTAGCAGGAACAGCCAACAACTCTTTTTCTTTGGGACGAAGAGCCGCCTCTTTCCTGACCTTTGAAATGCGTACCGCTCCCCCAGCCTGAGCCACCGGGACGAGTTGTACACCCATGCCCTTGGTGTTCTCATAAGTCGTACCACCGTAATACATGTCACTGCGACCGACAATGGGCCACTGTTCTTTGACCTGAGCCAACGCTTCATACGTCAACTCGTTGAAAGCATCCACCGAGTTGGCAAGAATGTCGAACACCACCGAAGCAGACGTCCCCTGAAGGATGACGCCCATCTGCTTGGCAAGCATGGATGTGATAGCGTAATCGGGCTTGCTATCCCCTTTGGGAGCCAAAGCCGCATAGAAGCGCTGAACCCGGCGTTCGCCAGAAACGAACGTTCCGTCGCGTTCAGTAAATGCCTGAGCTGGGAAGACCACATCCGCAATTTCGGTCGTTTCCGTTTCGCGTAATTCCTGCACCGCCACGAACTTGGCACTCTTCAACGCCTTGGCAAGGTTGGGGTCATCCCCCACTGGGTCGGCGCCAACGATATAAACCGCCTTGCCCTTCAACGCCTTTTCCATATCATCTACCGGGCGGAAGCCCACTTCGAACGCGCCTTGGTCGTTGGCACGCTGCCAAACACCAACCAAACCGTTGTTGGCACTGCCCACATGATTGGTTTCCTTCAACAGGTCGGCACAAGCCGAAGCCAGTGCAGAGGTACCGGTCACGCCGAGTCCTTCACTACCGTAGAAGATCACCGCGTTCTTCGCCTTCGCAAATTCATCGGAGATCTTGCTCTTCTTTTCAAAATCGTGAATGGTCTTAATTTCATCGCCATACGCATAGCGGATGGTGTATTTGGCAAAACGGTCGAGCTTGGTTTGGCGTGGATTGGCAACGATCAAAGTCGCACCGCGATCCGCCGCCTGCTTGATTCTCAGCCACCAGATGGGGGCTTCTTCATATAAGTCAGATGCAACCACGAGGATGGCATCACCTTTGCCAAGTTTGCCAAGGTTCGTGCCAGCGCCAACACCCACTAACTGGGTCAGCTCACCGCCGCCCATGTCGGAGTACAAAATGGCTTCACCGCCAGCCGTATCCGCCAGCGACTTGAGGTTGAACAGGTCTTCATTAGAAAGTCTGCCCGAAGCCAGCACCACAAAATCTTTCTTGTTTGCAGTGAAGCCTTCGGCAGCAGCCTTGATGGCGTTATCCCACGAGGCGCGGGCAAGTTTTTCATCCTTGCGGATCATCGGCTTTGTCAGGCGTTCTTTGCCTTCCGTGTAGTGATAGGCGAAGCGTCCCTTATCGCACAGCCAGATCTCGTTCACTTCTTCGTTCTGGCGCGGCATCACACGTTTG
>JAFLCE010000035.1 GCA_017303655.1 Anaerolineae bacterium | reverse complement strand
CCCCACAGGTGATTCTCGCCGCGCATTATGACACTCGCTTTTTCGCAGACAATGACCCCGACGAAAGCAATCATAGTAAACCCGTGCCTGGCGCCAATGATGGCGCATCTGGCGTGGCAGTATTGCTCGAGCTTGCAAGGACTCTGCCACAGGATACCGTTCCGGTTTGGCTGGTCTTTTTCGATGCCGAAGATAATGGACGCATTGAAGGCTGGGATTGGATCCTCGGATCGCGCGCCTTTGTAAATGAAGTTCCAATTCAACCGCAAGCCGTTGTGATCCTGGATATGATCGGGGATGCCGACTTGAACATTCACTACGAAATGAATTCGGATAAAAGCATCCGCGCCGAGATCTGGGATACCGCCGCCCGCCTAGGCTACGAAGAAGCCTTTATTCAAACTGAAAAATACAGCATGCTGGATGACCACACCCCTTTCCTCGAAAAAGGCATCCCTGCGGTTGACATCATTGACTTTGATTATCCCTACTGGCATACTGTCCAGGATACTCCAGATAAAGTCTCGGCAGAAAGCCTGGAGATCGTGGGCAGGACCATCTGGCAGTGGGTCAGCGAGTTGGCACGCCCATAGTATGGTCAAAAGCCAAAACTGGGCGTACACTTAAGACAATGGCAATCCAGGCATCATTAAAGAAAATACGCACAATCTGGGTGGAACGTATCTCGCGCGAAATGGCGGCGGGAGAAGGTGTGCGCGCGGGTTTTACTGAACAACTCGAACGTTTTTACGACCTGCTGGAACAGACCCTCGTCACCGGCGACTCGGCTTGGCTCGACCCGATCTTGTATGATTGGGGACGCTCGCCCACCCAAACCAATCTGGAACAGGCAGACTATTACGTTTCGTTTGTGCTGAACCGCATGATCACCCTAACGATAGAAATCGCACGTGAACACCTGAAAAACAAAGATGCTCTGGAACTCCTTGCGGCTGTCACCCCGGTACTGGCGCACAGCTTGAGTGTAGTGATACGCTACGAAATGGAGACGCGCGTTGCGCACATCTCGAACGAGTTGCAAAGCGTGCAGGAAAAACTGCAAACCCTCGACCAGAACAAATCAAAATTTATTTCGGTAGCGGCACATGAGTTAAAAACACCACTGACCCTCATTGAAGGTTATACCTCCATGATGGTGGATATGGTGCAAAATTCAGAACAAGCCGCCATGAAAGACTATCTGAGCGGAGTCAATACCGGCATCCTGCGCCTGCGCGACATCATCGACGACATGATCGATGTCTCATTGATCGACAATAATCTGCTAACGCTGAACATCCAGCCCATGTGGGTCATCCATTTGCTGAACCTGCTCGGCAACGAATTCAAAAAGCCCATCGCTGAACGCAATCAGACCTTAGATATCGTGGAATTCGAAGGCAGTGGAATGATGATCTACGGCGACTCTGAACGTCTTTATCAGGCACTTTACAATGTGGTTGCCAATGCCATAAAATACACTCCCGATCACGGCACCATCAGTATGGGTGGACGCATGCTGCCCGGCTTTATTGAGATCACCATCAAAGATACTGGCATCGGCATTTCAAATGAAGACCAAAGCCTGATCTTCGACAAATTTGGTCAGCTCGGGCGGACGGATCTACACTCCAGTGGCAAGGTCAAATTCAAGGGCGGCGGACCCGGGCTTGGGCTTTCCATCACCCGTGGGATCGTGGAAGCGCATGGCGGCACGATCTGGGTTGAATCTCAGGGATATGACGAAGTAAAATTGCCCGGCTCTACATTTCACATCCTGCTGCCCACCCGCAGTGAACCAAACAACCCCGTGATGCTAAAATTCTTCGGCAATCTCGATCAGCAAAAACAAGAAACGGAACCAAGTGGCAAAGAAAATTCCCCAACCGACAACCCCTCCGCGTGAACGCGCCTTTTTAGCTGGCGTGGAACTCCACGAACATAAGCAGATCCTTTCTCTCCAAGATTCGCTAGCCGAACTTGCACTCCTGGCAGATACAGCCGGTGTAGATGTAGTCGGCGAGATCACTCAAAAACTCAGCCGCCCGCATGTGGAAACGTACATTGGTCCCGGCAAGGTTGAGGAACTCAAAATGCTGGCTGAGGAAACACTGGCAGAAATCGTCATCTTCGATGATGAGCTGTCACCGCGCCACCAACGCGAGTTGGAAAAAGCCCTTGGACAGAATATACGCGTTATCGACCGCACAGCCTTAATCCTCGACATTTTCGCTCAGCATGCTCACACCAAAGAAGGCATGCTGCAAGTGGAACTCGCCCAGTACGAATACAACCTCCCCCGCCTCACCCGCGCATGGACGCATCTTGAACGTCAGGCAGGTGGCGGCGGTGGACGTGCTGGTTCAACCGGCGGCGTCGGTTTGCGCGGTCCTGGTGAAACTCAATTGGAAGTGGACCGCCGCTCGATCCGCAGGCGCATTTCACATATCAAAACCGAGTTGGAAAAAGTAGAGGCGCATCGCTTACGTTATCGCGCCCAGAGAAAGCGTTCCCGAATTCCAACGGTCGCCCTTGTTGGCTATACGAATGCTGGTAAATCAACACTGTTGAACCGTCTCGCCAAAGCGGATGTCTATGTGGCGAATCAACTCTTTGCTACGTTAGATCCCACAACCCGGCGTGTGCAACTGCCGGGCGATAACTTGGCATTGATCACCGACACAGTAGGGTTTATTCAAAAGCTGCCCACCGCTCTGGTAGCTGCATTTCATGCCACTCTTGAAGAGATTGCCGAAGCCGACTTGCTCCTCCATATTGTAGATATTTCTCACACGAACGCACTCGGACAATATCAAGCTGTGCTCGAAACCTTAGAAGAGATCGATGCAAGTCATATCCCGATGATCACTGCCTTGAACAAAGCCGACCAACTCAAAGACCCTGAGAAAGCGGCGCGTGTCCTCGAAAACTTCCCCAAGTCTGTTGCCATCTCTGCCCTGAAAGGCACGGGCATGGATAGTCTACTTTCCCTCGTCCAAGCAGAGTTGTTCGAAGCCTTTGAACCAGTGGGCGTGCGCCTGCCTTATAAAGAAGGTGCGCTCATCTCATTGTTCCATGAACTTGGGCAGGTGGAACGTGTGGAACACGAACGCGGCGGAGTCGTCATTCATGGCAGCATCCCCGGCAGATTATTAGCTCAATTCGCGCCTTGGAAGATTAAATCGAACGGCAGTGCACCGCATATCCACGAAGAACAAGATCTGGAGGAGGAAGTATGATCTCAAGACTGCTCGACTTTATGTCCAACTATCTCGCGCACCGCAAAGGGCTGCTGCCCATCATTGGCTTGGTGCTAATCTTTATCAATCTATTGCTCGCCTTTATTATTCCCGCCTCATTTCTTGTGACCACCAACCTCTTCCTGCATCTCGGTTTGATCATCGCCATCTTCGGGCTTATGCTGGCTTGGGCACTTTAATTCAAACTTTATCATGCCTGCCCCGGTTACGATCAAAACGCTTTTAAATCAATATCGGGTCGAAGAATTCATTGCCAATACGCCACTTGGGGATTTATATCGCGTCACGGATGAACGTAGCAACAAATCGTTCGCGCTCACCATCCTGCCCAAAGCCATTGTCGAGAACCCCGAAGCCCTCAAGGAGCTTGAGATAAATTCAAGCTTTCTACAAAACATCTCGCACCCAAACCTAAACAAATATCATGGCGTTCAGAAAACGCCCACTCAAACTTTCCTGCTCGAAGATTGGGTCGATGGACCCTCCCTGCTCAACATCCGCGAGCAAACCCGCCTCAACATAGAAGAAGCGCTCTGCATCGCAAAAGCAATCTGTGATGCGCTTCAAACCTTGCACAAGCAAAACTTCGTCCACTTGCACCTTGCGCCAGAACTCATTCGCATTAACCAGCGCGGCGAAATCATCGTCTGCGGCATTGCAGCAGCCAATGCGGTTCACGTTCAGGCTCCAAAATATCTACCCCTTTATACTGCCCCCGAACAACTTCTTAAACAAAAAACTGCTCCTGCAGCAGATATCTACGCTGTCGCGGTCATCCTTTATGAACTGCTAACCGGAAAATGGATAAACGGAAAGTCTGCCCCCAAGACCAGCGAAACGATCCGCAAAACGCATCTCGACTCAACGCCACCTGCTCCAGTTTCTTTGAATCGAGACATCCCCGATAATGTTTCACGCATGATCCTGTGGGCACTTCGAAAAAATCCCGACGAGCGCCTCAAAACAACGACCGAGTTGCTTTCATCTCTTTCACTGGCTGCTCAACTCCTATTGGATAAAATACCGCCGCGCGTTTCTCAGGAAAAGACACCCATCCTTGCTGGCATTCACAACGCATGGAACTTTCTGCCCCCACCCAAACCGACATCCATTATTGCAGATGCGGTTCCACTGGAAGAACGCCTTGCCAGCTTTTCAGTTCCGAAAAAGAAATCCACATCCCGGCTTGGTTTTTTCCCAATCTTGCTTTTTTTCCTGCTGGCTGGTTTTATCTCACTTTTCTTTTTCGTACGCCCCGTAGAAGAGACGCTTCTCCCCACTCCAATCGTCTTCACCCCAATCGCCAACAACTTTACACCTGCGCCAACAGACTCCCCCACCCCACGCCCTACGTTGACAAATGGCGGGCGCATCGTCTTCACCTGCACACGTGGAGAGTACAACCAGCTTTGTATGATCAACCGTGACGGCACAGACCTCGTGCAACTCACAGACATGGCGGCAAGCAACTATTACCCCATTTTCACACTAGATGGCAGCTCGGTATTATTTGCCTCCAACCGCAGCGGACCTGCCTTCGATTTCTTCATCTTAAATTTCAATGCGCGTGAGGTTTTTCAGCTCACGAACAGCATTGGCAATGTCATCTCGCCTGATTTTTCACCCGATGGACGCTTCCTCATCTTTGCCAACCGCGTTGGTGACAACCCCACAGCGATATGGATGGTTAATACAGATGGGTTAAACCCGCGCTTGGTGTATACAGGCATAGGCGACATCGTCTCGGTGGCGTGGTCGCCCGATGGGCAAAAGATCGCGTACGCCATGAATACGGGTGTTCCGCAGGAATATGAAATCTTCACAATGAATATCAATGGCAGGGATCATTTAAAGATCTCGCAAGGCTTGCAGGGCATTGGCGGCAGTGTTGATTGGTCGCCAGATGGAACGTCTCTGCTAGTACACGCCGGTCCTTTTGGGGATAAGGATATTTTCAAGATCGATGTCGCTACGGGAAATTTCGTCCAGTTGACAGATGGTGGGAATAACGCGGGCGCATCCTATTCGCCGAACGGGGAATTCATTGTGTTCAATTCATTACGCAATAACGACCAGGCTGACCTGTACATTATGGAGGCAGACGGTTCTGGGATGAGACAAATAACAAATGACCCGGAACCCGACTGGGGCGCGAATTGGCTAGAATAAACATTAGGAGGAAATTATGAATTCAAATCTCAAGAATTATCTTTGGGTTTTCTTTATTACATTCTGGATATTGGGTTGCACTACCGTAACACCTACCAATACACCAGTGCCCGATTCGTGGAGCGCAACCCCATACATTCACTACAATCCTCCAATGGATTTCCCGAAATATATTCACTATGCGCCTTCAAGAGGGTTTAAATTTGGTATTGAGTTTGATTACCCAGGGTACTGGTGGATACAAGAATACTCGACAGAAGGCGGAATAAGCACTGTCTATATAGGAGACCCTTTGTTTCTAACTTTGCCAACCCCTGAGCCCTATGGTAATCATCACCCAACACTTCACGATTACGGAAGCATCATAATTTGGGAAGTGCCTTCTAAGGAGGGAGAAACATTAGAGTCCGAACTTGCATCCCATAAAGACAACTACAGTCAAACTTCTTGGATAACTGTACTTAATGATTACAAGATCGCAATTGATGGCAGAAAAGTGCTGATATTGGAATATCTAACAAACGACATGGAAACTTCCCCATCTATTATGTTTAATAGAAGAATTTACTTCTTAGTGGGTGACCAAATTTATGAAATTATTTATTCTGTCGCAGAGAAAGATCGTGGTGGTGAATTTGACCAAGGGTTTGATTATTTTCTAAAAAGCATAAAAATAAAAGAGTAAGTGGATCTTTTTCGGGGAAAGAAGAGCAAAATTGTTAGAATTAATTTTGAGCGGGGAATGAGGCGTGAATCGGGGTTTGAATCCACTGTAACATTTCTGCACCTAACAAGTTCTTACAGTATCGTTTATGGATTGCAGAGGTTTTCACAATAACGAATCATTAATCAAATCAACATAATTTGCGCGGGTTAAAACCTTTACATGCAAAATATTTAATGTATCATTCATTCATCGATGGCGTTTTTCGCGGCTCGTCCACCGCGGGAGGCGCTGTTCATCTTTAATCCACAAAACGAAAGGTAATTATATGAATGTCCAAGCAACCAAGTTCCTATCTGTCTTCTAAGTTGGAAGGTCGCCTGAAAGCCGACAAAAGCGGGAACAGCATTTTCGCCATTGAACCCATTAATAAGGGCGATCTCATTGCTGTTTTCGGCGGCGTTGTATATGAATGGGAGACCTTTATCCACCTACCCGAACGTGAGCGCATGTTATGTATTCAGGTTGAAGATCGTCACTTCCTGGTGCCGCGCCCCATTGGTGAGGGAGATTATGTCAATCACTCGTGCAATCCGAATGCGGGTCTTTCGGGCCAGATTGGACTCGTTGCAATGCGAGACATCCAAATCGGCGAGGAAGTTTGTTTCGATTACGCCATGAGCGATACGATGGCGTATGACGAATTCGAATGTTTATGCGGTGCGACTACCTGCCGCGGCAAGGTCGGTGGCAATGACTGGATGCGCCCCGAGCTTCAAAAACGCTATGCGGGTTTTTTTGCTCCGCACGTTCAGCGCAAGATCGACGCACAAAAAGCGGAACGCCGCGCCTTCGAGCGGGCAATGCGCAGTACAAAAACCGGCTCGATTGCCAAGCCGGTAGCAGCAACGCTCTACAAGTAAAACAAAAACAGCCCTGCGAGAAATTGCAGGGCTATTTTTTTGAGTATCTTTTTACTCGCAGGTAAAGGCATTGACTGGCACGCTCATGGCACGGTCCCAATTCTTTTGAAATTCCTGTAAATAGAGCGAGGCAATGTCGGCATTATCAATAATGACGACATTCTCTTCATTCTCTTCATCTGCGCTGGATGAAAAATTCAAAGAGCCAGTCACCACGATGCTGTTATCAATGATGATGACTTTATCATGCAGAAAGCTGGAGTTGCCGTCTTGCCGCACTGGCAAACCCGCGCACCAAAGCACCTTTAGTTCTGAGCGTGGGCTGTTACTGCCAAAGGTTTCGAAAACGCCCTGCACATCCACACCTGCTTGGGCACGTGCGATCATGGCTTGTGCCATGGGGTAATCGGTAAAACTAAAAGCAAGAAAACGAATACTCACTTGAGCGTCATTTAATATGGCAAGTAAATTATCTACTACTTTGTCTTCTGGCGAGAATAAAACCTGAATTGGAGTGCCTTCTAAAATCGCCCATTGATTGTTGCGGTATGAGGGCGCCCGCGGACCCAGTTGGGCAGTCCACAATTCCTCCCACTCGCGTTCGTAAATCTCTGAAATTTCTGGCGAGCGGATAACGATAACATTATTATTTTGCTTGTAAATGCCATTGATGGTGATATTGGTGGAACCTGTCCATGTAACCTGACGGTCGAAGACCCAGAATTTATTATGCATCAAGGCGGATCGCCCCGCATCATCCTTAACCTCGACTCCGCCCACCATCAGACGGGTGAACTGCCCCCGATTTTGATTCGAATCTATATTCAATCCATTTTCATCATCGGTGACCCAACGCACGTCCACACCGCGGGCTTTGGCGGCAATCAATGCGTCGGCTACTCGCGGCAGATTGAATTCGAAAGAAGCGATATGAATGCTGACCTGTGCTGCGTCAATAAGTGCGATCAGCTTTTCTTCAATCGACCCAGCTGGGTTGTTCGGGTCGTTGATGACGAGCGGGTCTGTGAAATAGACATCCCACCAGCGAGCAACTGGAGCAGGCACAAGAGTGTCTATCATGGGAATTGGTTGCTCACCCAGCGGAGTTTCGGTCACTGGAACAATGATCTGCGGTGTCTCTGTAACAGGAATGATGAAAGGCGCAGGCGTATCACTAGCATAAAACGGGATCTGCGTCATGGGCGGAAATGGCGTTTCGATCTCCAGCGGCGCACAGGAGACGAGAAAGACAAACAGCAGAAGGGTTGCAAGTTTCTTATTCATAAGTATGGTTCACATTCTGGAATCAAAAGTGACAGCCTCTTTATTGTACCGGAAAGAGGCTGTCACCTTAAGTAGCATCTGCTCAGAAGAAAAATTTATTCTAAGGCTTTGAAGTCCTGCGGATTACCAAGTGGATAGCACACTGCTTCACTGGCGATGCGTTTTACCAAACCGCCCAGCACAGAACCTGTGCCAACTTCTACAAAAGAAGTGATGCCCGCAGCACTCATGGCTCGCACACTGTCAGTCCAGCGCACGCGCGATTGCATTTGGGCTTTGATGTCGGCACGCGCCTCTTCGGCGGTCTTCAAGACAGTTGCGTGGACGTTGCCAATAACTGGAATTTTCGGCGCGTTCATAGTCACTGCGTCTACAGCTTGATTCCATTCCTCTTGAATAGATGCCATCAACGGCGAGTGTGCCGCGATCGAAACTGCCAGAGGCATGGCGCGTTTGGCACCGGCGGCTTTTGCTCCCGCCATGGCATGCTCCACTGCCGCTTTCGCACCTGAGATAACCACCTGCCCGGGGCAATTGTCGTTTGCCACTTGCACGATCTCATTCGTGGTGCTGGCTTCAGCACAGACTTTATCCAGTGTCGGAATATCCACGCCGAGGATGGCAGCCATGCTACCGGGCGCAAGTTCACCCGCACGTTTCATCAACTCACCGCGTTTGCGGACGAGGCGCAAGCCGTCGGCAAAGGAGAAGGCTCCAGCCGCCGCTAGAGCCGATATCTCGCCAAGCGAATGCCCGGCAGCAGAAGCAGGCTCAAATCCAGGGAAGAGGCGGGTAAATGCCTCAAAGGAAGCAAAAGAATGAAGGAAGAGAGCGGGTTGGGTGTTGAGCGTGTCGTTTAAGTCGGCTTCGGGTCCATCCCACATAAAGGTGGAAAGTGGGAAACCGAGAATGGAATCTGCCTGCTCGAATAATTGTTTTGTTTCAGCATATTCCTCAGCCAAAGCTTTGCCCATGCCAACAGCTTGCGAGCCCTGCCCAGGAAATACGAACGCGGTGGTTTTGGGGTCCAGTTTCATGAATACTCCTTTGCGGTGTTAAACACAAACGGGTCGTGATTGTCACGACCCGTTTCGCTTATTCAGCCGATTTCTTTTCTTTTTTGACCTGGTACACTTCGCGTCCTTTGAAGTATCCGCAGTTCGAGCAAACAACATGGGGAAGGCGCTTGTTACCGCAGTTGGAGCAGGTGACAAGGTTGGCAGTGGTCAGCGCGTCTTGTGAACGGCGGCGATCACGGCGACCTTTGGAATGTTTGCGCTTAGGATGTGGGGTCATGAACGTTCTCCTTTATACATACATCAGACGGGCGCGCGCCCGTCTGGGTTGGTTTTATTATGAAGCCCGCTGATTATATATGCGGGAGGCAGTGACGTCAAGGCGAAATGGATGTAAAATCCTAGGCATGGAAATCCAAATCGCAGTTGCCAAAATCAATAAGTATGCGGTTTCCGAAAGCGGGGATACCCTCGAAGTGATCGAACGCCCCACAGGCGGGCTTTCAGTGGTATTGGCAGACGGACAAACCAGCGGACGGGGCGCGAAAGCCGTCTCAATGATGGTAGTGCGCAAGGTCATCAGCCTGATCGCCGAAGGTGTACGGGATGGGGCTGCCGCCCGCGCTGCCTCGGATGCGCTCTTTACCGACAAAGCAGGGAAGGTAACCTGTACCCTCAACATTGCTTCGGTAGATTTACATAGCAAAACCATCGTTTTGACCCGTAACAACCCAGCCCCTGTTTTCATTTGTAGGGACGAAGAAATCGACGCCCACATCGAGGAAAGCATCTCGCTGGGCACGTCTCGCAACGTGCGCCCGATTATCACCGAGTTGAATATCGAAGCCGGATTGACGGTAGTCATCTTCTCGGATGGCATCAGCCATGCTGGTGAACGACGCGGGACGCCTATGGACATCCGCCAGACAATCCGCTCGGTGCTGGAAGATCAAGACCCGACTCCGCAAGAACTGGCAGATACCCTGCTGACTGAAGCCGTGCGCCTCGACGATAACCGCCCAGCGGATGATGTCAGTGTGCTGGTGTTACGCGTTTCTCCGCGCAATGGGGATGAAGTGCGGCGCATGACAGTTCGGCTACCCATCCATGCATAAAAATTTCGGTATCGATAAACATCGCTGGCGTCATATTCAAGCGTCCGTTCGCGATACGGGTATCTTATTACGCGAATTTCGAGCCCCACTTTTCTGGTTTGCTTTTGCCATCCTTGGTGGCGGAATTCTATTTGAATATATATCAAACCAGGTGCAAGAGCCGGTCGGTAGTTTGGTAGAAGCCATTTATATCGTTCTGACCGTCACCTTCCTCCAACCGCCCAACCGCGACTTTCCTACACATATCTCACTGCAATTATTTCATTTTGTCATGCCCGTCATTGGGTTGATCTTCCTGGCACAAGGGCTGGCAGATTTTGGAAGTCTATTCTTCAACCGAAAATCAAGAAACAAGGAATGGGAAATGGCAGTCGCTTCCACACTTAACAATCACATCATCCTCGTCGGGCTGGGGCACCTCGGATACCGCGTGGCGCTCAAATTACACGAAATGGGCGAACCGCTGGCAGTGATCGAATTCAACGCGGAAGCCGATACCGTCATCGCCGTAAAGAATATGGGTGTTCCCGTCATTCACGACGATGCCACCCGCCCATCCATTCTTGAAGGCGCGAACATCAAAAAAGCGCGTGCCATCATCATGGCTAGTCAGAATGACGCCATGAATTTACAGATCGCCCTCAAGGCTCGTACACTCAACCCAAAGATCCAGATCGTCGTCCGCATTTTTGACGATGATTTTGCTCACGCACTCCAGGAACAGTTCGGTTTCATTGCATTAAGCGCCACTGAAATGGCAGCCCCTGTTTTCGCTGCAGCCGCAGCAGGTGTGGATGTAACCAATCCCATTTCGGTAGAAGGTCAACTACTCAGCCTGGCACGACTGACCATTGCCAAAGAGGCACCATTCGCCTCAAAAACCGTCGGCTATGTGGAAGATAACTATCACCTCAACATCGTCGTACATCGACGCAACGGCGAATCTGAAATGCATCCCACCGATAACACTCGCATTCAGCCGGGCGATGTCATCGCTATCCTCGGCGGACCCGACCAGTTGAACCGCATCCTTCACGAAAATGGACAATGATCCTGCCTCCCTTTTGATCGGTGTCGTTGGTCCGTGTGGCGCGGGAAAATCCACGCTGATCGCAGGGTTAGAAAATCTTGGCTATCGCTGCCGTCACATCGCGCAGGAACACTCCTTCGCAAAACACATGTGGCAGGTAATTACCAAGCCCGATATTCTCATCTTCCTCGAATGCTCTTTTGAAAATTCCACCAATCGCCGCAAACTAAACTGGCAGCCCGCCGACCACGAAGAACAACTTCGACGGCTCAGCCACGCTTACGAACACGCCCACCTCATTATCAACACGAATACGCTGGACGAAAGCGGAGTCCTCGCCCAAGCCGTAGCCTACCTAAAAAAGCAACTCTAAGCCCAAGCCTTGCCCCGCCTCCAGCCTGGAAGAAAGCCTGGGCAGCCCACCCCAGCCGCTCTCACGCCTGAAGCGGAATCCCGCAAAAAAATCCCCAAGATTCTCTCAACCGGAGTATAATGGCGTCCGCGCCAGCCACAGGCTGGCATTTTCGTGGATGGAGATACCCCCGCATGATTCGTAACTTGACCAATCGCATCATCTTCATTGTGGTGATTCTCGCGCTTGCTCTGTGGATCGACCTCAGTAGCAAGATCGAATTTCGTAACCCGGTGACCGATGACATCATCTTTTCTCAAAGTGTTGAGCCTCGCTTAGGTCTTGACCTGCAAGGTGGGCTTCAAGTCTTGCTCGAAGCAGATATTCCTGCCGACCAGCAAATTGACCCCGCCGCCCTGGAAATTGCCCGCGTCATCGTTCAGCAACGTACCGATGCCTTGGGCGTGAACGAAAACGTCATCCAGATCGCTGGAGACAGACGTATCGTTGGTGAATTCCCCGGTTTGGAAGACACCGAATCGGTTCTGGCAACCATTCAACAAACCGGCTTGTTGGAGTTTGTTGACACCGGTGATTTCGCTCCCGAAGAAGGCAGCTTCCTCGTCACTGACTACAGTCCCACGGGTGCCCCCGTGGAAGCCGCGGAAGGTGAAACGATCTATCACACTATCATGACTGGTGCCGAACTGGATGCCGTCACAGTGTCACAAGATCAGCTTGGCGCCAATTATCTGATTGATTTCCGTTTGAAATCAGATGGCGCGAAGATCTTTGGTGAACACACCTCTGCGAACAATGGAAAATTTCTTGCCATTGTTTTAGATAAGCAGGTAATCTCTGCGCCGATCATCAACGGTGCCATTACCGGCGGTGAAGGCAGCATCTCTGGTAACTTTACCTTTGAGTCTGCCAATGCCTTTGCTGTACAACTCCGCTACGGTTCTCTACCTGTACCTTTGAAAGTTGTTGAAACCCGCATCATTGGTCCAACTCTCGGCGCGGACTCGCTCAATAAGAGTCTCATGGCTGGTTTGATCGGTATGGCAATTGTGGCGCTCTTCATGGTGGTCTACTATCGTATGCCCGGCGTTGCTGCAGTGCTTTCCATCCTAACTTATGCATTGATTGCATTTGCCATTTTCAAATGGTTTCACTTCACGCTCACCCTGCCTGGCATTGCAGGTTTCCTGCTCAGTACCGGCTCGGCTCTCGATGCGAACATCCTGATCTTTGAGCGCATCAAAGAAGAGCTTCGAAACGGACGTAGCATCGTCCAGGCTTTGGACCTCGGCTGGACACGTGCCTGGTCTTCCATTCGCGACTCGAATCTTTCTGCGATCATTACCGCTGTGATCCTCTTCTGGTTCGGCTCTTCCTTTGGTGCCACGATCGTGAAGGGTTTCTCCCTTACCCTCGCTCTGGGTGTGATCATCTCACTCTTCACAGCCATTTATATTACGCGCACAATTCTGGCGCTCTTTATTACTTCCTTCAAGCCCAAAAATCTTGAAGCATGGTTCGGCCTATAATAGGCGCAAGGATAATGAAATGAATATTCTTGGCAAACGCTATTTCTTTTTTGCACTTTCCCTAGTCCTGATCGTCCCCGGGTTGATCTTACTCGGCATCAAGGGCATCCCACTTTCCCTCGACTTTACAGGCGGCACTTTCCTTGAAGTTAAGTTCGAAGATGGAAAAGCTCTGGATACAGATGCCATCCTCAATATTTATGAAGAGGCGCAGGTTGAAGATACCCAGGTCACCTCGACTGAAATCGGCTCGCTTATCATCCGCTCCTCCTTCCTCACCAACGAAGTACGCGATGTCGTCTTGACGGCAATGAGGGAAGCCTCCGGCTCCGAAATAACCGTCCTCAAGTTTGATAGTGTCGGTCCGAGTATTGGTGCGCAGGTGACTCAACGTGCTGCAATCGCAGTGGCGGTATCCTCACTCCTTGTAGTGCTTTTCATCATTTGGTCTTTCCGCAAAGTTGAGAATGCCTTCCGTTATGGTGTCTGCGCCATTTTGGCAATGATCCACGACATCCTCATCATCGTCAGCATCACCGGCATTGGCGCGTACTTTTTCAGCTGGGAAGTTGACTCGCTCTTCCTCACCGCTCTGCTGACCGTAATCGGCTTCTCAATGCAGGATACTATCGTGGTATTTGATCGCATTCGTGAAAATTCAGCTATCTTGCGCCGGGTCGAATACGAAACCCTCGTCAACCATTCGATCGTGCAAACTCTGCAACGCTCCATCAACACCCAGTTAATGACCGTAGAATTCCTTCTGCTTTCCCTCGCCATGTTCGGCGGTGTGACGCTGCGTGAATTCGCCATCATCCTGCTGGTCGGCTTGTTGAGCGGAACCTATTCCTCCATCTTTGTGGCGGCTCCCATTTTGGTGTTATGGGAAAAGCGCGAGTGGACCACCTGGTTCGGACGTGGCGCGAACGCCTAAGAATCAAATGGACGCCGGTTTATCGGCGTCCATTTTTTATAGAACATGACTGATCAGCTTTCCCTTTTCCTGCGCGCTTTTATCATCGGTATCTCCATCGCTGCCCCGGTCGGACCGATCGGCGTTCTTTGCATCCGCCGCACGCTGGCGAACGGCAAAGCTGCAGGCTTCGTCTCTGGCTTGGGTGCCGCCAGTGCAGACATGGTCTATGGTGCGATTGCCGCCTTCGGGTTATCTGCCATTACGAATCTACTAGTCGAAAATGCCATCTGGCTGCGTATTATCGGCGGGATATTTCTGCTTTATCTGGGCATTAAGACATTTCTTGAAAAGCCATCAGACAAAGCGGCACAGGCAGTGCAAGGCAATCTACTAAGCATGTATACCTCCACCTTCTTTCTGACGATCACAAATCCAATGACGATCATCTCGTTTGCCGCCATCTTTGCAGGGACTATGCTGGGGCAAGCTACGGGAAGCCCGCTCGTGATGGTTGCGGGAGTCTTTACTGGCTCGGCTGTGTGGTGGTTGGGGCTTAGTTTTGGGGTAGGAATCTTGCGAGAACGTTTAACTCAGACTCACATGACATGGATCAACCGAGTTTCAGGGGCAATTATCATTGTGTTTGGATTATTTGCACTTCTGAATTAGTTAATCAATCATCCTTACGCCGACGATGATTCTCTGCCTTATTAGCATACATTGCATCATCCGCCATCTGGATGACCTTTTCAATGCTCATACCTGGCTGGCTGGTTGCAGCACCATAGGAAATACTCAACGCAGGTTCACGATAATAGCGATTGTTTATCTCGATCAATAATTGAATTTGTTTCAAAAGTTCAGCTGTTTCGGTTTCATCCTTATCTGGCAGAATGACAGCAAACTCGTCTCCCCCAATTCTTGCAGCTACATAATTTGAATTTATAGTAGTGAATGTCGCATTCAACACTTCGGCAGCCCGGCGGATCAATTTATCACCAGCCTGATGCCCCAGCGAATCATTTGTCCGTTTGAGATAATTTAGATCGAGAACAACGATACTGACCTTTGAAGTTTGTGCAATAGTCAGCTTCTGAATGGTTTCTTCAAAATAAGCGCGATTATACAAACCGGTCATTACATCATGAGTGCCAAGATATTGCAGATAATCTTCTGCCTTCTTGCGTGCAGTAATATCCTGAATAGACACCAGTGCCCAATCAAACGTCTGTTCGTGACCGGGCATGATCCTGAAATTCAAAAGGATATTAATCGGCTCGCCGCTCAACGAGTAGTTAATGCCTTCTCGTTCATAGACCAGAGTGTCGTTCCACAAGTCGATCAATTCGTTCGCAAAATGCGAACCCATTTCATCTCGAAAGACTCGGTTCAAATTTGTAAGTAAATGTTCTTTCGAAGCCGCCCCAAATAACTCAAGCGTGCGTTGATTCACATTTATAACTTTAATAATTCCTGCACAATGTAACACCGCTTCTGGATGCTGAGTCAAATAATCCCGCAGATCCGTCACACCTTGAGCTCGGAGTTCATCAAAATAATTTTTTATGGCACTGTAGTCTTCTTCCCAAAGGGAAATTGGCGAAGCTTCGAACAGACTCACGAGCCGCCGCTCTGCCCGCCTGCGCGCGGTAATATCTTCTATGGTGACCAGCACCCGTTCCCAATTCTCTTCATATTCTGGAAGAATCCGCCAATGCAGGATGATATCCACCGGCTCCCCGCTTAACGTATAGTTGACACCCTCCCCCGACCATTTCACATCGCCGTTCCATAATGCCCGCAACTCATCTCGCATGTGACGGCGCATCCCGTCCCGAAAGACCTGCTCAAGATTGGCAATCAAATGCTCCTTGGAATCCGCCTTGAGCATGGCAACGGTTTGTAGGTTTACATCCAACACCCGAATCTGCGACATGCATAAGTCGATGAATTCGGGGTGCAAGAGCAGATGCGCATCCAGCGACTTGACACCCTGCGAGCGCAAGTCATCAAAAAGCCGTTTGATCGCGCTAAAATCCTGCTCCCAAAGTGAAACCGGCGCATACTCAAACAAAGTCACCAAATACTCCTTGTCATCCGAATCGGGCATAATCATTCCTCATGATCTTCGGTTTCTTTAAATACCAATTATACCTTTTGCGAAAATTATTTCGCGGAGCAAAGAGAATTCTTTCATTCCCCAAACAGGGATTTAACGGAAACATATCTTTTTCCACGTGCAACGAGTAAGTTGCAATCTGACTGAAGGTCGCAAACCGTACAACATTGACCATCAGGACCGATCTCCAGTAATTTCCCCCTTTTCACAAGTAGTTCGATCATCGATAATACTGCAGAAGGTTGCGCATTCATGGCGCGGCTGATCTCAGAAAGGCTTAGCCCGTTCTCGTTTTTTTCCAACAGGTCGACCAACATTGTCAACATAGAATTATCCCAACCCCAGCAAAAGCCCGCCTTGATAAACAATAAATGCCGCCACCCAGGCAACAGCAGTTTGATAAACAGCCGAGACCACAGCCCAGGAAGTTCCAAACTCATGCTTGATGGCACCCAAGGTCGCCACACAGGGAACGTACAGCAACACAAAAATCAGCAAGGCAAGCGCACTCAATGGCGTGAAACTTTCACGTAAGGCAAGACTCAAAGCCGTATCTTCACTTTCGGTTTCTTCATCCACCAAATTCACGCCGGGGATGATACTAATGAGAATTTTTCCAGAGCTGATGGTGGCATCCAAGAAACCCCGCCCAATACCGATCAAGTCTTCGCTAAAAGTTTTTGGCTCAGCTTCCAGCACTTCTTCGCCGCCAAGGTATATCTGACTCATCGTGCTGACAACAATCTCTTTCGCCACAAAGCCTGTCACAAGTGCGCCACCCGTCTCCCAATTGCCAAATCCAAGTGGGGCAAAGACCGGTGAGATCGCGCCACTGACCGTACCAAAATACGAATCACGCTGGTTTTCAACTCCCCAGGGAAGGTTCAACAGAAACCACATGACCACCGAAGTAACAAAGATCATCGTGCCAGCCTTGCGGATGAATTCACTGGTGTTCTCCCACATATGAATAAGAATACTTTTCAAAGCAGGCTGACGATATGGTGGCAATTCCAAAACAAATGCAGAGGAAGCGTCTGGCTTGAGAATTGTCCGTGTGAAGACCATACCTGCCAGCATGGCAACAAGAATACCCAATGCATACATCGCCCAGATCACCGTCCCGGCACGCGCACCAAAGAACGCCAGCCCAAAGACCACATATACGGGTAACCGTGCAGAACAAGACATCAGGGGAACAAGCAAAGCAGTTAGGATTCTATCCCGGCGGCTGGCGATGGTACGCGTGGCATAAATAGCAGGGACAGCACAACCAAAACCTAATATCATTGGAATGAACGATTTCCCATGCAACCCGACAACCCGCATAAAACGATCCATCACAAAAGCGGCGCGGGACATATAGCCCGAGTCTTCCAGCAAGGCAAGGAAAAAGTAGAGGATCAATAACCCGGGGACAAAGACCAGCACGCCTCCGACTCCGGCGACGATTCCGTCAATGACGAGAGAATGTATCCACGCTGGAGCAGGCGCGAGGTCCAGCAGGAAGCGAAACAAGTTGGCGATCGGACCGTTGATGACGGAATCCGTCCAATCCAGAAAAGGCGAGGATACATCGATCACAAGGCGAAAGACGACATACATGACCGCAAAGAAAACCGGCAAGCCAAACCACTTATGTGTAACAACATCGTCGATGCGATCAGTGAGGGTGATACGGTCCATGCTGGGGCGGTGAAGCGACTGACGCACAATACCATTGATAAAACCATAACGACGGTCGGCAGTCAGCAGGTCAAATTCATCTCCCAGCATAGACTGGACGTGATCTGAACCTTGTTTAGCAAGCGCAATGATCTTCTCGCCATCCGGTACGGTTTGCATGCGCTCAAGAATATCAGCATCAGCTTCAAGTAATTTGAGAGCCAACCAGCGTTTGGGATAACGCCCGGTATCGAAATTCATTCCGTCAAAAGCCGCCATGAGCTTCTCGATCTCGCGCTCAATTTTTCCGCCATAGTCAAGTTTGAAAAGTGAGTGAATGTTTGTGTTCATATCAAAGTTTAATTTTCATGTGCAATGTGCACGGCTTTTTGAATAAGCTCTGAAATCCCCTTATCTTTGTTTGCCGTGGTCTGTACGACGGGGATGTTCCCAAGCAGTTGAGAAAGTTGATCCATGTTGATGCGTGCCCCGCCCTTTTTCAGGTCGTCTGCCATATTGAGGGCAAGGACAACAGGTACATTCAACTCAAGGATCTGAACCGTGAGATACAGATTACGTTCCAGGTTGGTTGCATCAATGACGTTAATGACCACATCGGGTCGCCCATCGATGATGAAATCGCGTGCAATGATCTCTTCGGGAGAATATGCCGTAAGGCTATATGTGCCGGGCAAATCCACAATGTTGATCTTGACGCCTTCGTATTCGATCTCGCCCTCCTTCTTTTCGACAGTTTTGCCGGGCCAATTACCTGTGTGTTGATGCAGCCCAGTCAATGCATTAAAGATAGTAGTCTTGCCTGCGTTTGGGTTCCCAGCAAGTGCAATAGTGATCTCAGCCATTTGCGCCTCCCAGCAGCATGACTTCGATCAGCGCCGCTTCTTCTTTTCTCAACGCCAAGTGATATCCCTTAATAAAATATTCGACCGGGTCACCGAGTGGTGCATTGCGTTCAATCAGGATCGTTTCACCTTTGACAACGCCCATTTCTACAAAACGCCTACGCAAAGCACCGTTCCCATTTATTTTGGTGATGGTAGCCTTTTGACCTGGTTGAAGCAGATGTAATTGAATTGATTCAGACATGGATGCCTTTCAAGAAAAATCGAGATTTTATTTTACGATCACAAACTCCGCCAGCGAGAGTCCAAGCGCAACTTCCTTGCCGCCAACCAAAAGCGTAAGCGGACCTTCCATAGGCGCAACTTCTATAACTTTAATTTTCTGCCCAGGCAGGATATTCCGATCATATAGATATTTCAGCACATCAGTTGCAGTTGCATCAACAGCCAACACAGTCACTGATTTGCCAACTTCGACGTCACTCAACGTCATGCCATTCAAAGGTACAAAATTACCTTTTTCATCTGGAATGGGATTCCCACGCGGGCAGACCAATGGATGATTCAAAAACGTTGACAAAGCTTCTGTTACTTCAGGTGCAGTTGCATGCTCAAGGGAGCAAGCCAACTCATAAACCTTTGACCATTCGAGATGCAAGTGTTCATATAAAAAGACTTCCCACAAGCGCTGGCGACGGATCACATTGGTTGCAACTTCGCGCCCCTTTTTTGTCAACGTCACCCCTTTGTATGGGGTATGCGTCACCAAACCCTGCTCGCCAAGTCGTCGCATCATCTCATTCGCAGAGACGTTCGTCACACCCAGCCGTTCTGCAAGGCGCCCGATGGCAACATCGCGATCCCCCAACTCAGACATCGCCTTCAAATACATTTCCGTACTTTCGCTCATTTGTCGAAACGACATAAGGGTATCCTTTGAAAAATCATAAGGCTTACCTTATTATCCAGGAAAGGCATAAAATTCGTCATGGAAAGAGGTCACGTTTTTCTATGGAAGGATGTCACCATGCTATACTGGGCATATTTCAAATCCTAAAAACAGGAGCGTTGCATGTATCAAACTAACATGTACGAAGGCTTGCTCGCAGAAACAGTCTCGATCAATAGCACCAATGGCGATGTCATTAACGCCTACTTTGCCCGCCCGCTCGGACCAGGTCCCTATCCGGCAATGGTTTTGGCACATCACATGCCCGGCTGGGATCAGTGGTATCGTGAAGTGACGCTGAAATTCGCTCATCAAGGCTACATCACTATTTCGCCCAATCTGTATTTCCGCACAGGGCATGGCACGCCGGAGGATGTGGCAGCAAAAGTCCGCGCCGATGGTGGCATCTCCGATGAGCAGGCAGTTGCCGACCTGGCGGGAGCGATGCACTACGTCCGCTCTCAGACATATTCAAATGGAAAAGTTGGGATTTTTGGAACCTGTTCCGGCGGCAGACATTCCTATCTTGCGGCTTGTCTCACCCCTGGTTTTGATGCGCTCGTGGATTGCTGGGGCGGGCGCGTTGTGATGGCTCCTGACCAGTTGAATTCCAAAACGCCTGTTTCGCCTCTTGACATGACCTCGAAACTGACCAGCCCCATTTTGGGTTTGTTTGGCAATGACGACTCCAGCCCCACGCCCGAACAGGTCAACCAGCATGAAGCTGAGCTCAAGAAGCATGGCAAGAATTACGAGTTCCATCGCTACGATGGCGCCGGTCATGGATTCTTTTATTACCACACAGCCATGTACCGTCAGGCACAAGCCATGGATGGCTGGCAAAAAGTTTGGGCGTTTTTACAAAAGCATCTTGCCTAGGAGAATCTCAACATGTGCACAATGATCGTTGAAAAAGTGAAAATCGAAGGAAGTGGAAAAGGACTGAACGGCTGGTTCAAACTGGAACAAGCCAACGTTTCGTATGACCATCCATTTGATGCGCCTTTTGAACATGCGCTTAATATCGACTTTGTAAATGAAGCCCAGGGCGTTGGCGCCAGAGTCGCTGTAGAGTTAAGTGAGCAAGCCGCACGGGAACTAGTCCGCACTATCCTCGAAGTTTTAGATCAAGCCGAAACTGGTGGGCATCTTTCAAAGTAATCAAAATCCCCGTTCACAAATGAACGGGGATTTTGATTTTATTTCGCTGCTACACCCACAATCGATTTTCCACAGAACACATCGAAGGTTTCGAGCGTGCCTTCTTCGCCGAAACCGGAGAGTCCCCAGGCGGGACGGGGCGCATCGACATTTAATTCGAGCAGACTCACGCCATTGACCTTGACTCCGCCCGTGTTCATTTGCCTTGCCACTTTTAGAGCGTGCTCTTCGTCTCTTGAGAAGACATAACCGCCTAAACCATATGGAGTTTGGTTGGCGAGCTTCACAGCTTCTTCATCAGTCTTGAAGGTGTGGACGGTGGCAACGGGTCCGAAGATCTCTTCGAGTGTCTCTTCGGGTGCGACTCCCGTTATCAGCGTGGGAGAAAGATAGTAGCCTTTCGAATCAGGCGTCGGGGCGGTGTGATGCGTTTGTCCACCTTTGGCTTTGAGCGCGTTGACTGCATCCACAATGCGACCGTGATGGGCTGAGTTGGCGAGCGGTCCGAGTTGGGATTCCATCGAGAGCGCGTCACCCACTTTGAGCAATTTGAATTTCTCCATCGCGGCGTTGACGACCTGATCTTGAATCGATTCATGGACGACCAGCCGACCGAGCGCGCGGCACCACTGACCGTTGAGCGTGGTCATACCCGCGACGATGCCATCGGCGACCTTATCAATGTCGGCGTCTGGTAGAACGACCATGGCGTTGTTGCCGCCGAGTTCGAGTTGCAGCGATTTGAAATCTGCGGCACAGGCAGCCGCGACGGCTCGACCACCGTTGAGACCGCCCGTGAACGAAACGGCGCGCATGCGCTTATCGCCGACGAGTTTTGCACCAACATCACCGCCGCCGTTGACGATCTGGAACAAACCTTTGGGCAGACCCGCGGCTTCGAGCCCATCAACGAGAAAGAGACAGGAATACGGCGCCCATTCGGTGGGCTTGAGAATGACGGGGCAGCCCGCGGCAAGTGCGTTGGCAACTTTGTGCGCGGCAAGCGCGGCGGGAGAATTCCACGGCACGATGGCAACTGCAACACCAAGCGGCTTGCGGAGAACTTCCACATCGCCATGCGGACCAGGCACTTTGTTGATGGCGTAGCCACTGCGCAGAACACCCGCGGCGGCTTTGAAGGCAAGCCAGACGATAGCGTTGACGAAACTTGTGGTGCTGAAGACGATGCCCGTGTTATAGGATTCAACCGCGGCGATCATGGGCGTGAGTCCCATTAGGTGATTGGCGGCATTATCGAGAATCTCGGCACGTTGTTCGGGAGGGGTGTTTGCCCATTCGCCCGCTTCATGCAAGCGTTGTGCGACCTGCAAAGCGCGTTCGATGTTCTCTGGGCTGGTCGCCATTTGCGGCGCGATCTTCTCACCTGTATTCGGGTTGTGGACAAAGGCTTTCATGTCCACGGCCGGGGCGATGCGTTCGCCTTCAATATAGTCGAAGAGGGTGAAGTGTTTTTTGACTTCGTCGAGCGGGGGCATTTTGATTTCTGGGAAGGACATGGGTTGGGTCTCCTTTGGCGGTTGGTAAATTGATGATGAAAGAAGAAAGAGGAAAGATTGCTGGCGGCAGACTGTTTCTTTCTTCTTTCCTCTTTAGTTTGATATCAATCTTGTTTCACCGTAAATGATTTTGTTTCTTGTCCATCGGTAATGGACTTTGCCGCTTCGAGTCGTCCGCGTTCGGCGGGGAATGCCATCACGAGCGCCATGGCAATGTCACGCAGCATGCGAGCGATGACTCCGCGATTTGCCGTGCCGCTGGTGCCGGTCATCTTCATCGCAAGTTGCGCCACTTCGAAGGCACTTTCGGAAACTGTCCCTTTTGCCATGCGCCAATGCTGAATCACTTCGGTCTTCGACGCGATGGGCGGCTCACAAGTTTCCAGATCAATTTGTCTGCGAAGCCACAGGCGCGCGGTTTCGATTTCGACTGTCATCTTACCGATCAACTCCTGATGGAAGGCGCTGGTCGCAATCGGTTTGCCGGTATCTTCAAATTTCATGCTCATCGTTTTCTCGAGAGCATAATCATAGGCTTGCTTTGCTGCACCGAGATAGATGGCAGAAATGGCGGGCTGATTGCCCATCAATGAGCCGCGGCTGGACTGCATCAACTTAACAAAAGCACCCGGCATGGCAAGCGACTCGTCATCGGGCACGAAAACATTTTCAAGTATGATGCCATGCGACGCGGTGGCACGCATCCCAAGCGCATCCCACTGCGGACGTTCCTTCACGCCCACCGCCTCACGCGGGACGAAGAACATGACCAAGCCTTCAGCCGTGTCGTAGCCTTTGAGCTTTGCCGCCACCAAATACGCATCCGCGACGCCGGTATTGCAACCGAACGACTTCACGCCGTTGAGCTTCCAGCCGCCGTCCACTTTCTCTGCCTCTGTTGAAATGAAAACAGCACTCTGCGATGACTTGGCAGTTTCGCTGGCGAAATTCCCAAGCAATTGACTCTTCGTCCCCATGCGATGCAGAACATTTTCCGCAAAAGTTTTCACAGCGGAGATTTCTTCTTCTGTAAACTTGCCTTCATCAATCGCATCGAGAGCGAGCAATCCACGCGAGGAAGTGGAGCAATGAAAGAAATACGCCAGCGCCGTAGACGGGCAGGCTGTACCCATCGCAAAGGTCGCAGCGGCAAGGTCGCGCAAACCACCGCCGAGTCCGCCGTAAGATTCGGGGATCACCAGCCCAAGCAAGCCAGCCTTCGCCAGCGTCTCACGGTGCGGCACATAAAATTTTCCGCTCGCATCTGATTCTTCAGCATGAGCCCGCAGCTCGGGAAGAATCGATTCGACCCGTTCGGCACAGGCACGCTCGGCGGGCGTGAGGTCGTCAAATAAAAATTCGGCGGTTAGTTTAGTCATTGGTTTTGTTCCTTTTTATTTTTATCTCGCTGGTTGAGTAGCCTGAGGCGACAGCCGAAGGCGTATCGAAACCAGCAGGTAAGCAAAGTAATTTTTGTTATTAATAGTTTTCCTATAACAGGTGGTTCCGAAACGCTCACTACTCAATCACCGAGTTGCTTTTTAAAATAAGATTCACATATGCATACATCACCACGACCGCCATCACGATCGAACCCATATATCCGGGCGTGGACGTGCCATACGCGCCGAGCAGATAACTCGCCAGTGCGGGCATGACCACACGGGTGGCGCTTTCGAGACCTGCACCAAGCCCTAACATGCCACCGACTTCATCACGTGTGACGGCTTTACTAATTGCGGAGTTGATGAGCGCATTGAACGAACCCGCGCCCACCGCCATCGGGAACATCGCAACGAGCAGGAATGGAATGGATGATGCGACTGCCCAACCAATCATGCCGACGAGCGCAAAGCCAAGGAAGGTGACGATGAGACTCGCCTCCTTGAACCGCGCGGAAAGCGGACCGATCAGCCCGCCTTGCATGACGACCAGAACAATGCCAAGATAGGCAAGGATGTACCCCGTCTGCTGTGCGCCCAAGCCGAACTTGTTGAGCACATATAACGGAAAGACGGTTTGAAAGGAATTGAATGCAATTGCAAACCCGAAGCGCATCCACAAGAGTGAACCGACCTTCGGATGATTAAGTGCAGCCACTAACGAAGCAAATGAGATATTCGCTTTCTTTTGCGTTGCCAATTCTGCACGACGTTCATCGGTGAGTGATTCGGGCAACCAGAAAAAGACGGTAAGCAAATTGATGAACGCGAACGCCGCCGAAACAAAAGCCGGGACGGCAAAGCCATATTGACTCAATATGCCGCCCATGGCTGGACCGAGAATAAAGCCAATACCAAACGCCGCACCGAACATGCCCATGCCGCGAGCGCGATTCTTTTCATCGGTCACATCAGCGATGTAGGCTTGCGCTACGGAGATATTCCCAGCTGTGAGACCCGAAAGAATGCGACTAACAAACAACCACACCAGTGAATTCGCAAACCCAAGAATCAGAAAGCCGATAAAGGTTCCCAAAATGCTGATGAGGAAAACAGGGCGGCGTCCATATTTATCGGAGAGACGTCCGAGAATGGGCGCGCTGATCATTTGCATGAGCGCATAGGACGAAACGAGTAGTCCGGTCTGAAATTCCGTTGCGCCAAATGAATCGGCAAAGAAAGTTAACAGCGGCACAATGAGTGCGAAGCCGAGCATGTCTACCAGGACGATGAGACCGACGTTCAGGAGGCGTTTGTTCATTTGTTCCTTTTCTAAAATTCTTTACCACAAAGGGTCACGAAGTATCACAAAGGTTAAAAGCAAAAGGTTTTCCTTTATGACCTATTGTCTCCTTAGTGGTTATGCTTTTCCATGGGTCTTAGCAAATACTGTCCCATCGCTTCACCCAAAATCTTTCCGTTCTCATATACCATGTTCCCGCGTACGAAGGTCGCCTTGACCTTGCCTGTGAGTTCATGTCCTTCAAATGGTGTGTAGCCTTGATTTGATTCTGATTCGGCGGCTCTTACAACAAATGATTCATTCGGGTCGAATAGTACGATGTCCGCGTCGTAGCCTTCGGCGATATCACCTTTCGAGAGAAGTCCATATCGCTGGGCGGGATTCCAACACACGAGTTCTGCCATGCGATTCAAGGATAGTCCACGCTTGGAGCCTTCGCTGTGCAAGCCGCTCAACATGTATTCCGTGCCGCCAAAGCCTGACTTCGCCATCCAAATATCATCGGGATGGTCGGCGTTGTATTTCATTTCGGTCGAACAGCAGGCATGGTCGCTGACCACCCAATCGACATCGCCGCTCAACACTTTCTCCCACAAAAATTCCACATCCGCGCGCGGACGGATCGGCGGATTGACCTTTGCCAGCACGCCGTTGGGTTCGTCGGTATCGAGCAGTAAATGTCCAATCGTTACTTCACGGCGAAAGTTTATATGCGGAAATAAATCACGCATCATCAGCGCGGCTTCGAGCGCCTTGCGTGATGTGAGGTGCAACAGATTGATATTGGCACAACTCGTCTCATGCGCGAGATATGAAGCGATGAACACCGCCAGTCCCTCACTGTGCGGCGGACGCGCCGCATTATACGCATGCAGTCCCTTCAACTTGCCATCGCGCTGCACCATCGACGTGTACGCGTTCAAAATGTCCGCCACTTCGCAATGCAGACTCAAACTGATATACGGCGCCTGCTGCGGGTTCGCTTCGATCATCTCACTCAACTTGCGCATGATGAACTCGAAATGCGCAAAGTCATATTTTTCGTCGCCTTCAAGTTTCAAAAAATTATGCTGCTGGTCAGACTTGCCATGCAACCCATGCCCGCCGTAAAACATAAATATCTTGAACGACGACACGCCGAAGTCATTCAGCAACATCGGCATCTCATCGATGTGCGCGCGATTGATCGGCGCAAGGTGATAGGCATAGTCCACCCAATATTTGCCTTTTGAAATATCCAACACTTCAGGATAAAAATCCTTGTACGCGCCGCCCTTGTTCAAATAATATTCGCCCGTGCGAAAATATGTGATCGCCGATGTCACCCCACCCATCGCAGCGGCTTTTGATTCCGTGATCGCATCTTCGGCTAATGGCGAATAAATACCGACATGCATGTGACCATCCACCAGACCAGGGAATGCGAGAAGTCCTTTCGCATCATGGACTTCTTTCGCCTCTTCCACAGGGATGCTTGGTGCGACCCTCTGAACCTCCCCCCCACTGATGGCGATATCTGCCACTTCCACCGAGGTCTGATTGGGTCGCACGAGTTTTGTGTTCTTGATGAGTAAGTCGTACATGGATGACTCCTGTAATTGATAATTCTTTAGGTTGCTACGATATGATCTTGAATTAGTTTTTCAATTGTGGCTTGGTCAATCCCAATCTCGGATAGTATTTCTTTGGAATGTTCGCCAATCTTAGGTGGATTGATCTCTAACTGCGAGCCTTCGCCGCCCAACAACAGCGGCAGGCGTGGAAGTTGCGTCGTGTCGCCATTGGGCAACATGGTTTCCAGCAGACTATGTCCCTGAATCAACTGTTCATCAGTGAATAAATCTTCAGGTTTGGCAATAGGCGAAAACGGCAGGTCGGCATTTTCACAGCGTTGCAACACATCAGCTTTCGAATACTTCGCGATTCTGGAAATCAGGTCAGGGATCAGCCATTCGCGCTGGTCAATGCGACCATTATTGGTGGCGAGACGATCATCCGCGAGCAGGTCGTGCATCTCGAACGACTCACAAAAGCGCACCCATTGCTTGTCGCTGGTGACGCCGATAAAGACCAGTTCATTCTCGCAAGTATTGAATGTCCGATAAATTGCCCAAGCACTGACTCGTGCAGGCATCGGCGGGACAGGTTCCTTGGTCACAGCCGCGTATGCCATGTGATGTCCCATCAGGAAGGCGGCGGTTTCGAACAAGGCACTCTTCACGAGTTGACCTTTGCCTGTGGCATCGCGTTCTCTTAAAGCAGCGAGGATCGCTATTGCGCCATATGACCCGCCCATGATGTCAATGACAGATGCGCCCGCACGCAACGGCTGACCGATGGGTCCCGTCATGTAGGCGATGCCGCTCATGAACTGCACCACTTCATCGAGCGCGAGGCGTGAGGAATAGGGTCCGGGGAGGAATCCTTTCAGGGAGCAGTACACAAGCGTCGGGTAGGTTGAGGCGAGGGCTTCATATCCAAAGCCAAGTCGATCCATCGTCCCAGGCGCAAAGTTTTCTATCAGAACATCCGTCGATTCCAATAACTTGAAAATGACTTCACGCCCTGCATCGGATTTGATATCGATGGCAATACTTTTTTTGTTGCGATTGAAGAACGGATAATAGCCCGTGCCAAAGCCCTTGAGTTTGCGTGTCGGGTCACCATCCAACGGCTCAATGCGAATGACCTCCGCACCGAGATCGGCGAGGACCAGCCCGCAGGCAGGACCGAGCACGGCATGGCTGAATTCGAGAACGCGGAGGGAGGAGAGAGTGTGAAGGGTCATTTTCTAAACGTAGTCGCCGTGTTGGATAAGATAATTCACCAACCCGCCCGCATTGAGAATGTCGATCATCTGCTGCGGCATCTTGGTGGCTTGATAGGTTTCGTTGCGAGTGTGATTCGTGACGATGCCATTCTCAAGGTCAGCCGAGATCGAATCACCTGACTGAATGTTGTGATGTTCCACTTCGATAACGGGCAAACCGATGTTGATGGCGTTGCGATAAAAAATTCTTGCAAAAGTTTTCGCAACGACAACCGAAATGCCTGCGGCTTTGATGGCAATGGGGGCTTGTTCGCGTGATGAGCCACAGCCGAAATTATTTCCAGCCACGAGGATATCGCCCTGCTGAACCTTCTTTGCAAATTCAGGGTCGAGGTCTTCGAGTACATGCGAAGCCAGCGCGGACATATCCAGAGTTTTGGTGTATTTACCTGGGATGATGCGGTCGGTGTCGATGTTGTCGACGGGGTAAACGTAAGCAGTGGTCATTCGGTCGGCTCCATGATTTCTCCCGCCAACGCAGACGCCGCCACAACAGCGGGCGAACCGAGATAGACCTGTGCTCTGGGATTGCCCATGCGCCCTTGGAAATTGCGATTGGTGGATGAGATGACCACTTCCCCATCGCCTGGCACGCCGAGATGTGAACCCACGCAGGGACCACAACCCGAAGTGATGAAGGTCGCGCCAGCATCGGAGAGAATTCCGATCGTGCCATCTTTGAGTGCGTCGTTGAAAACTTTTTTGGACGCGGGTGCAATGATGAGGCGCACGCCGCTGGAAAGTTTCTTGCCCTTCAAGACATCTGCCGCGGCATGCAGATCTTCGAGGCGGGTATTGGTGCAGGAACCAATAAAGGCGTAATGGATTTTTGTGCCCAGCACTTCGTCAATGGCGACGACGTTCTCAGGCGAGTGCGGCTTGGCAATCTGCGGGCGAAGCGCGGACACATCGAAGGTCAACTCGCGAACGTATTCCGCGCCGCTGTCTGCGAAGGTCGGCTCGAAGGGATACCAAAGGTCGAGTCCCGTCGGGTCGACCAAACCTGTCTTCGCGCCCATTTCGGAACTCATATTGGCGATAGCCATACGGCTGGCAAGCGTCATAGACTTGACCGTTTCACCTGTGAATTCAACGGCTTGATAATTCGCACCTTCCACGCCAAGTTCTTTGACAAGGAAGAGGACCAAGTCTTTAGAGGTCACGCCTTTTTTTAGTTCACCATTCAATGTGATCTTGATAGTCTTCGGGACTTTCAGCCAGGTCTTGCCTGTTACCATCGTCGCAGCTAGATCCGTCGAACCGACGCCGATCCCGAAGGCGTTCAACGCACCATAGGTGGGCGTGTGCGAGTCCGCGCCGAGGAAAAGATCACCGGGTCGCACGTGTGCATCTTCCACCATCAACTGGTGACAGATCCCTTCGCCGATATCATACAGCCTGCAACCCATCTCTGCCGAAAAATCGCGCATGAGCTTATGTAAATTTGCAACCGTTTCATTTGGTGCGGGCGAAGCGTGGTCAATAATCAACGACACGCGCTCGCTGTCCCAAAGTTTCTTGCCACCCATCGCGCGGAAGGATTTGATCGCAAACGGTGATGTCGCATCGGTCGCCATCACACCGTCCACGTGGACAACGGCAATATCTCCCGCTTTCACGGGCTTGCCTGCGTGCTTGGAGAGGATCTTTTCAGAGATGGTTTGAGCCATGTTTTATCAATACTCTAGTGGTCGAGTAGCTAAATCAACTTATGCATCTTCGCAGGCAATTCCTTGCCCAAAAATTCTTCCATCCGTCGCGACAACTCTGCGACCTTTTTCAAATCAACGCCGGTTTGAATGCCCATTTCGTGCAGCATATTTGCCGTATCTTCGGTAGCGACGTTGCCCTTCGCCGTCTGAATGAATGGACATCCACCCAAACCGCCGAAGGATGTATCGAACATCGTCACGCCCGATTTCAACGCGGACAACAAATTCGCTAAGCCTTGTCCGCGCGTGTCGTGCAAGTGCAGAACTACAGGCACGTTCCCTGCCAGTGGCAGAACCTCTTGCACAATGCGGCGGATCAACTGCGGGTTGCCAAGCCCAGCCGAATCCGCAAGCGAGAGTTCATCAATGCCCATCGCCAAAAATCGACGAGCCATCGAAACAACTTTTGCTTGTTCGATCTTGCCTTCATACGCGCAACCGAACGCCACCTGCACCCCCACGCGAACTTTCACGCCATGCTCACGCGCCATCTTCACCATCTCGGCAGTTTCAACAATGCCATCTTCAACGGTCGTGTTGGCATTTTTCCTAGCAAGCGTTTCACTGGCAGGCACGCCCATTTCCAACTGCTTCACGCCCGCCGCTATCGCGCGCTCCACACCTTTCAAATTCAACACCAAGGCACTAAAGGTCACGTCATCGCGCTTGGGCAAACGTGCAAACACTTCAGCAGCGTCCGCCATCTGCGGGACGATCTTCGGATTCACAAACGAGGAAACCTGAATATTCTTGAGTCCGGCGTCAGCTAGGAGAGAGGCGTATTCCACTTTCATATCAGTGGGGATGAACTTCTCCTCACGCTGGATGCCATCCCGCAAACCGACTTCGACCAAATTAACTTCCATCGGCACAGTGGGGACTTCCAACGCTTCGCTACGACGCCAGAGCCTGTTGTGATAAAGAAGCGGCATATCCAACTCTGATACAAACAAGTCCTTGACCTCACCCACAAAGATGGTGTGATCGCCGCCATCATATGTCGCCCAAACGGTGCAATCGACCCACGCCAGCGAATCAGGCAGCAGCGGACTGCCCGTCACCGCCGTGTGAGTCTTCAACCCGGCAAAGCGATCTTTGATCTCAGGCTTCATGCCCGCAAAGCGCATGCCGATCTCAAGCTGCCGCGCAGACAAAACATTCACCGCAAAATATCCGCTCTCGGCGATGACGTTATGCGTGAACAATTTTTTATTGAGCGAAACCAGCACCAGCGGCGGGTCGAGGCTCAGGCTGGTGAACGAACTCGCCGTAATACCAATAGGAGTCTCGCCATGCTTGGACGTGACCACGGTCACGCCCGAAGCGAACTGTCCCATGGCACGTTTGAAATCAGAAGGGTCGAAGGTCATTTGCGTTTACTTTCGTATGTAATCTTTGGAGAAAGAGGAAAGAAATTGCGTTCGTTCTTCCTCTTTCTTCTTTCATTTCTGTTTATCGTCGAACACATTCCTCTTTACAAAAGGTGCTGTAAAAAATCTCATCATTAACTTCCAGCGCGGCAGGAAATCGATCCGCGCGCCATTCGTTTCATTGGTCAATATTTTTTCGGCAAGCACTGGCACAACATCTTCCAAGCGACTGGCGATGATATTGAATATGGGTTTCACCTTTGCAAATTCCTGCGGGTCACTATATTGACCTGTGACCATGTCAGTGATGACCATACCAGGCTGTATCAAACCAGTTTTGACAGGCGAGTCTTTCAACTCCACTGCCAACGATTTCCCCATGAATGCAATCGCAGCCTTGGTCATGCCATACAGTGTGATGCCCTCACGGACATTCCCATTTGAGCCAAAGCCTTCAAAGTTATAGATCCAGCCGCCGCCTTGTGCCATCATTCCGTTATATGCCGTGCGCGTTCCATATAACGAACCCAAGACGTTCGACTTCACGACGGTCTCCACGACCTCATTGGACAACTCCCACAGATTGCGCTGTTGATGAGCCACACCCGCGTTGTTGATCCAATAATCCACTCGCCCGAATTTTTCCTTGGCGAAGGCAAACAATCGCTCATGATCTTCCAGCTTGGAAACATCACACAAACAGCCCACTACTTTGTCGGTATATGCTACAGATAACTTCGCAACCGCTTGATCGAGCGCATCTTGTTTGCGTCCGCTGACCACAACTCTCTGCCCAAGCTTGAGAAATTCTTCGGCTAGCCCATAGCCAATGCCTTTGGTGGAACCAGTAATAACAATGACTTTGCTCATGCTTCTGTCCAATTCAGCACGCCAAAGGTCGTGTACTGCATCCGGTCAGACTTGTAAAACTGCCAGACCACACTCATGTTGAAGTTATCGTCAATGATGAACTCACGTCCCTTGACTTTGAGCGCTTCGCCGTAAAAATGCTGTGACGTGTACAACGCGCGTCCATATCCCATTGAGTTACCAAATACATCTGGACCTTCAAAGTAATGCTTGCTGTGGTTGCGATAGCGTTTGAAGGTGTACTTCTTGTTGAAGGCACCTGAAATTTCTACAGTCATTTCTGCACGAAGTAAGTCCAGTGGTTTGTAATCAATGTGGACTTTGTTAACGCCCACCTGTTGCTGGTCAGCCCCGTATACGATCATCTCGCCATCCCATGCGCCGCTTTTCTTGGATGGCAGGATGTGCGGTTTGCGTCCGTTGACTTTTTCACCTTCACAGTGAGCGTCAATGCGGGCTTTGGTTTCGGGGTTGGTGTGATAGTCGAAAGCGACTTTATAAATACCATTGAAAACTGTAAATAAAGCAGGTCCATCGAAAATCAGCGACGAATATACTTGCGTCTCACCATCAGGCAGGATGTGAACCATCGTGCGCAGGTCGCCCGTCCAGCCGGGAGAGTAGTAGTGGGCATCCACAAGAGTCCCATAAGGATGACCCGCGCCAATGAAATCGGGTCCGAGATAAATTCGATCCTGGTCACTGTCCACAACGCCGAAGGAGAAGATATCGGAGACTTCAAGGCGCGGAAGCAGTTCATTCGAGCCTTCTTGAATTTTCGTATTCATCATGTAGGTCGTCTGCCCGTCCTTGAAAACAGAGGAACGATAGACCTTGTTATAGCCAGAATGATTTCCATGCACATCAAAGATGGACGGTAGTCCGTGCCATTCACCTTCGATTTTTTGCTGCCAGTTGGAGGGTTGATTGGTCATTACTTCTCTACATTCTGATTCTTCAAGATCTCGCGCAACTTCGCACCCGTCTCCGCCCCAACGAGACGTTCCACCTGCGCCCAGACCTTGTCCACTTCGGGGTCGAAGATGGCATTACGATTAAGTTGGTCGCGGACGGCGAAATCGCCAGTAGGCACAGCATCCGCAGGAACGCCATTCTCGACAAGGTTAAACCAATGGTCGAGGTAGCCATTCACAGGAGTCTGAATCTGCTCGAACGCGGATTCATTTGCGCGATACGCCAGCATCCACGGGGACATGAGTGCGTACTGCTTGGGTCCCAACTGCGCAGCGGTGAGACCTTCGATCTTCTTGGCTTCTTCAAAGATGGGAGTTAAACTATCGAAGACAGCATTGAGATATTTGAGGTTCGCGCCCAAATCTGCACGGGGAATCAGGTCAAGGTGAAAAGCAAAGTACGGACCCGCCATCACCGAGTCCAGTGTGAAGTGCGGGATGTGACTCTCAGGCTTGGTGAAGGCGAAGATCATATGTGAGTCCAGCCCGATGGGCGGGACGACCAAGCCGATATAGACCACCTTATGCACCTTGTCACCGCTGAACAAGCGGACTGAGCCAACAGGAGCAGGGCTCATCGGGGAAGAAAGGCTCATATATGGCGACCCGACTTCGGTGAGTCCGAAGCGGGTTTTTATCTTCTCTAAAGCACCGAGCGAAAGTTGTTGTGGTAAAGACATGAGTTCTCCAATCCAAATCTTTCTTTTTTCCTCATTCTTTAGTGATGATTAAAGAAGAAAGAGGAAAGAAACTTAATCGCCAGACTTCTTCACTTCTACCGTCGGCACTTCATTCAAGACCCATGCCTTGGCGAGCTCGGGAACTTCCTTGCGCGCGGGCGAAGGAATGACCACCGCATGTTGGCGACCATATTCTTTTTTAATACGATGGATGTCGATCTGCCAGCCCTTGTCTATATATTGCTGGCGCATTTTGCGATAGGCGATCTGAATGCCGTCGGACTTCACAGAAAGTTCGGCACCAATGTCGTATGGCAGAAGTTCGGGGCGCTGCGAAAGCACGATGGGATAATCTTGATTGAATATCTTCAACACACGCTTGAGTGCATCGCCATCTGCCCAATTGCCTTTGAAGAAGGTGCGCAGCTGAGTCCACTTGGTGATGGTCTTGTATTCGTTGACCGGCACATGGAAGTTGAATAACACCATCAAGCCCATCGGCAGGGATACTTCGAGCAGGGTCATGCATGGCATCCAAAATGCGGCGCGGGTGCGAACACCCTTGGGTTCTTCTTCCTGCTTATACAAACGCTTCCATAAGCCGGGAATGTTTTTTCTCTGCGGCTTGAGCGTCACGATCATCTCCGCGCCGAGGTGATGCGATGTGGTTTCATAATCCGGAATGGATGGTTCATCACGATTGCCGAACGCACCGCCATGTACGAACGGAGCGTGCGCGGCATCCAAACTATTTTCCAATGCGCGCTCGTAATAGACGGGCCACTCAAATGTACCGCGCACCACTTTGAAATCGGGGTTATCGAAGTGCGGCAGGTCAGGCAATGCAGGTCGCTCGGCTTCGGGCAGATCGCCGAGAAACGCCCAAATGTATCCATACTTTTCAACGGTCGGATACGAATCAACACGCGCCTTCTTCGGCACAGCCAGATCAGGCTGCGCGGGAATCTTCACACACGCGCCATCGGCTTTATATTCCCAGCCGTGGTATGGGCACACAATACAATCGCCGCTCATCCAACCATCCGACAAGGCACCGCCGCGGTGAACGCACAGATCACTCAACACATGTGCCGCGCCATCAGGCGTGCGATACAAAACGAACTCCTGCTCCAACGCTGTCACGCGCATCGGCTTGTCTTTCACTACGTGCGAAAATTCGAGGGGCCACCAAAAATTCTTTAACATGATTTTCTCCTTGTTATTTTTTACGAATGACAGCGTACTTTGCCTGAAGTTCTAAAAGTTGTCCACGAACGTGCTTATCTATAAACGACTTCACAAGACCTGCGATCTCATTCCGAATTTCATCTTCAGGTCTTGTCATTTCCATATCCAGAAAAAAGCGACCGGTCGTCTCGTCCAGCGGATGCGTGATGGCAAAATGATTCGCGCCTTGCAAGAGGACATCGTACGCCTCTTCCCCCGCCGACGGTTGGCACGCTTCGTCGAACGTTTTCTCCACTGGGTCTTGGCTCTGCTCACCCGTCCCATAGCGGACGCGGCTTGCCGCGATCACGCCATCCTTATCACCGCGCATCAGCATTACCGACTTGCTGCCTACATTCAATACAGTGTTTGGTGCAAACCCCAACATGGTGGATGCCATCGTATGCCCCGCATACGAAAAGACCGCCTTCACCTGCTCAAAGAATTGCGCATTCTGCAAAGCGACCGTTCCGCCCGCAGAATGTCCGCCAAGGATGATGTGATTCAAATCCAATGCTTGATACAAAGGACTCTTTTCATCATTATTCAACTGCATCAGCGAATCAAGGATCGGTTGAATAGCTGGGCAGGTTGCGCCACTTCCGTATGTTTCAGGTTTTACTTTCGATAGATCAATCGCAGGCGTCAGTCCGATCACACCGGGCAACGTCTCTGCCACATGCGTGTACATCACCGTGACAATGTTCGCTTCCGCCAGTTTCACCGCCAGCCAGTGATAGCTTTCAATGCCCACATTGATTCCATTGAAGAAAATCACCACAGGCATCGGCACGGACGTTTTATCTGCGGGGATTACGCCGCTCATCCGTTCCACGTCGCTATTGGTCGGCGCGGCGGGATAATAAACTTTCAAATGCAGCACGTTATACGGCGCGCTTGCATTCGGAAGAGTCGTGGCGTGGAAGAGGGCTCTAATCACGCATTTTCTCCTGCACGCGGGAGTTGACGATCCCCGCCCCACAAACCACGCACCAAACGGTCTGCCATTTGTTCGCCAAACAACTTCGCGCCAATGGGATTCGCCGGGTCACGTTCTGCGATTGCACGGCGAATATGCAAGTCACGGGCAGCGAGTGCAGCACGTTCTTCTGCAGGGACAGGTTCTGCATCGTCCACACACTTCAGCCAACGGTCAAGCATCTCATGCGAGAGGTCATGCAAGACATCTACCATCTCCTGCGTCGGCTTGGTGAGGTAAACATGCCCCGTCTGCGAGACAGATTGGCGCATGTAAAGGGTCTTGCTTACAAACGGCGAGAAGCGCGAGTCATTACGCAGTTTGAGATAACTCTCGTTGACCGGCTCGTAGTAGCGGTCGAGATACTCAAGGTCAGACATAATATCCACGCGCGGGATGTAATCCATGTAGAAAAAGATATCTGGCATGGTACCCATCGCCATCCCAAAATGAGGCGCACGGATGTGAGGTCCAAGCCAGATGGTCAGATGCATGTTTGTGAACGACTGGGTCGGTATCCCGATGTACGAATGAACCATCCAGTCGATCTCTTTCCCTGCAAAAGCGCTGAGCAATCCTTTCGCCTTGCCATCTGCCGATTGATACGGTTGCAGATCTGCAACCGATGGGTCGGGAGTGAGGTTAAAGTGAGCATCCACCTTGGTGCGAAGTTCGCCCATGATGCCCCACAACTGCTCAAAAAATTGAGAGCGGTCTTGGGTGGGGTTTTCATCGAGCAATTCGAACAGTGTTTTCACAGTAGATGCAGACATTTATTTCCTCAAAAGATACACATGCACATGATGTAGTTTTTCGTCGCGGTTCCATTTACACAGACCCGCAACCATGCCTGTCGTTTCGTCTTTCACTTCCAACCATGAAACCGTTTCACCAGGCGCAGTCACGGCTTCGATCTCGCGCAAAGCGCCGTATTGCTTTTGACGTCCACGCATGCCTTCGGTTTCGTTGAAGGTCACATCGTTTGCGGTGATGGCAATGGTTTCAATCAACTCACCATCAGGTGAAATCAAATATCGTTCACCGTGATAATCGCCGCTTGGCTGGGTCGGCTCCAAAATCGGAAAGCCTTCGTTCTCAGGGACACCCACACCGACGATGGTGGCGACTTCTTCATTGGCATTGAAAAACTTTCCGCCGGTGACCTGTCTATTCGGGTTGACCAGCATCGAAAAAGAAGTGAAGTTATAGCCAAAGTGCGTCCACATGCCGCGCGCGGTTAGAACACCATCACGCCACGAGAACCCGCCGCCAACCACATCCTCACCGAGATAATGCCGAGCCTTGCCAACGACCTTCAGATCAAAAATAAATTCACCCACACGCTTATTCATTATTGCAACAACTGACTTCGCTTGCTCCGAGATTCCATCCGCGACTTTGACCGGCTCGCAAATCTGGATCACGCGGATCACTTCTCCCTGCGGCTGGAGTTTTCGGCGTTGATGGATCACACCTGCATATTCGCCCGCAGGAGTGTAGACATATTCGCTCACAAGCCAGTCGCCGAGGAAGGAGGGAGTTGTCACGCGCTTTCAAACTCCATCACACCAAACTGCGAGCCGACTCTCTGTCCGCCGCGATACCAATGCTGGACGACGGCTTTGCGCGAACCGTCGAGCGTCACTACTTCGCGCCGCCAGCAGCGCAGATGCGCTTCACGGTGGTAGAACTGTCCGCTGAGGGCACGTCCGCCGCTGAGGGAATAACTGCCCACGATCTCAGAATCGTCCGTTGCCCATGCCTGCCATTGATTTGTAACCAACGACATCTTGCGGACTTCGGGTCCGAACGTGCCGCCTTCGATGCGAAGTCCGATCATGCCTTCCTTGATCGGAGTGATGGTCTCTTCATATAA
>JAFLCE010000034.1 GCA_017303655.1 Anaerolineae bacterium | reverse complement strand
AAGATCAAGTAAAGGTTTGGCGACGTTCGTATGATGTGCCGCCCCCAGCCTTGGAATTGACCGATGAACGCCATCCGAAATTTGACCGCCGCTACGCCTCGCTGACTCCCGAACAGTTGCCAGCCACCGAGTCGCTTAAGATTACGCTCGATCGTGTTCTGCCTTACTGGAACACCACCCTCGCGCCTGAGATCAAAGCAGGCAAACGTCTGCTTGTCGTGGCACATGGAAATTCCATTCGTGCTTTGGTGAAATATCTCGAGAATATTTCTGAAGCAGAGATCACTGAACTGAATATCCCCACAGGTTTGCCGTTGGTTTACGAACTTGATAAAGACCTGAAACCTATTAAGAACTATTATCTCGGTGACCCCGAAGAAGCTGCCAAGAAAGCTGCGGCAGTGGCGAATCAAGCCAAAGCAAAGTAATTTATCGTAGGGCGGGTTTTCAACCCGCCAATCGCAAAATTTAAAGAAATCGTCAGGCTGCAAGCCTGACCTACGATTGACCTTACAAGAAGTTCAGTAATAATTCAACTCAGAGGACAATAAAGGTGAATAACCTTTGTTGTCCTCTTTTAATTTCACCAAAGGAGATTATTATGCCCCTCACATCTCGCGAGCGCGTTTTGACCGCTATCAATCATGAGGTTCCAGACCGAGTTCCGATTGTCATTGGTGCGAGTAATGCCACTGGTATCAAAATGCCGACCTATCGCCGCTTGAAGAAGCTGCTCAACTTCGAAGCGCCTGAACGTTATTTATACGACTTCCCCGAGCTTGGCACAGCGCTACTCGACGAACCCATCCTCGAGCGCCTGCATGTGGATGTGCGCGGAGTCCTCGACCGTGAACCACAGCATATCCTTGAGCGCAACGCCAACCGCGAACCCGATTCGATGTATGTCAACTCGTGGGGCGGCGGTGTGACCAAAGCCGGAGTCGATAACTGGTTTCCCTCTTATCATCCGTTGGCAGAAACTCATTCCATCGAAGACCTCGAAAAGTATCCCTGGCCCGACATGAATGACCCCACTCGTGTGGCGCACGTCCGTGCTGAGGCGCAGAAACTTCATCAGGAAAATAAATATGCGCTCATGGGTACACCCTGGCTGGCATTCCCTGTTGAACGTGCTTATGAAATGCAGCGTATGGATAAGTTCTATCTCAACATGGGGCGGCATCCCGACTTTGTGGTGGAGCTGCTTAAGAAGACCGGTGAAATTTGCAAAACCCTTATGGGACATTTCCTCGACGAGTGCGGCGATGTGATCGATATCGTCAAGATCGGTGATGACCTCGGTATGCAATCCAGCCTCATGCTTTCGCCCAAGATGTACCGCAATTACGTCAAGCCTATTCATGCTGACTATATCTCATTCATCAAATCGAAGACCAAAGCCAAGGTCTTTTTCCATACCGATGGAGACGTCTTCCCGCTCCTGCCGGATTTTGTCGAAATGGGCATCGACATTCTGAATCCAATCCAAACCTCGGCGGGGAAAATGTCTAACCTGCCGGAGCTAAAAAAGCAATTTGGAAAAGACCTGATCTTCTGCGGTGCGATTGATACGCATCGCGTATTGCCGTTTGGTACCCCTGAGGAAGTCCGCGCAGAGGTGAAGCGCATCATTGATGTCCTTGGTGAAGGCGGCGGTTATATGCTGGCTTCCGTCCATACCATCCTCGAAGACGTGTCCGCCGAGAATGTCCTAGCCATGGTGGATGCAGTGGAGGAATTCGGGTGGTATAAAAAATAAGGTTTGAAAAACATTTATCCACGAAGGACATTTTGTCGTTCGTGGATTTTTTTATTAAAGCATAAAAGCTCTAAAGAGCAGATGCCTATTTGGTAGAATCAGAACTATAGGTGCTTTTTGAAAAAACTAACTCCAATAATTCAGTGGTTTATCCTGTTATCTGCCATTTTGCTGCCTTTTCTAGTCGTTCGCTTCTTTCCAAAACTTCAGCATACGACCGATTTGCATACCTTCGGAGAATGGTCCAAGGCTTGGGAGAAAGACTGGACCATGGTTTACGTCAACTGCGAGTCTTGTAATTATCCTTTTATCGGCACCCTGCTTTCTGGTGGCGTGATGAGTACCATTGATTTTGAGAATACTGCACGGATCAACAATCGTTTTCGTTATTATTTAGCGATTGTTGACGGAATTAATGTCCTTGCCATTTGGTTTATTCTCACAAGCCTTCAAGTGAAGCGAGCTCCGCTTTGGGCAGGGGTGATCGGCTTATTACCAACTTCATGGATCGGCTCATCGGCATGGGGGCAGATCGACGGCGTGGGGCAGTTCTTCATTCTATTGTTCTTTATAGTCCTGATTTTCCTCAACACAAAGCCAACTACCCTAAAACGGTATCTACTTTTAGCAGCGGCTGGAGCATTGCTTTCGTTGATGCTGCTCACCAAGCAGTTGATCTATTTCAGCATGGCTGTACTTGGGTTGATTCTGTTAGTTAATCTCTTCCAAGGTGTGCGTACGCGAAAAGACCTTGTTCCATCCATGCTGACTGTGGCACTTGCTTTCATCCTGCCGATCTTATTTATTGATGCCAATTTGCAATTGCCTGCCTCGTATATTTCACATATTCAATATATTCTCGCTACAGGCAGTCAACATGGCGACATCATTTCCTCGCTCGGGTTTAACGTCTGGGTTTTCTTTTCAGATAATTTACTGAGCTCATCGCATCTGCCGCTGCAAATCGGTTCCCTCTCACTGGCTCCGCTATCTCCGTATGTCGCAGGGTTGAGTTTATTCTTTGCCTTAAATGTAGCTTTATTTTTCCTCTTTCTTCGTGACCTTCGCCGCCATACAACCAGTGACCTGGTTGGCTTCAATAAAGATCAACTCATTTCAGCTTTGATTTATTTTTCACTCGTCAACCTTGGCTTCAACCTTACGCTCACAGGCACACATGAGCGTTATCTATATCACTTCTATCCTTTTGTCATCATGGCTTGTTTGGCATGGCTTGCGCGTGCTGACAAACGCGTCTTGCTTTTCTCGCTCTTTGCTGGCAGTTTGTTTTATGGTGCATTCTTATATGGCTACCTTGCCCTCATGATCCGCCCGCTCAACCTAATCGCTATTCGGCTCGGTACATTTATTCACCTTGTGTTGTTCGTTTTCATTCTTTATTCATGGATTCGGAATTCCAACTCTCAAGCCGTTTCCCCCTCCCGCACATGACTCTCTCCACTGAATTTGTCCACGACCTCAAGAAGCGCTTCACCGGCGACCTGCGGCTTGACTCTGCTTCCAAAGTTTTATATTCCACCGACGCCTCGTCCTACCAGATCGAGCCGCTCGGGGTTGCCATCCCCAAAACACAAGCGGACCTGCAAGCCGCCGTTGAACTCGCGGCAAAATATGGAATTCCGATTCTCCCCAGAGGATCTGGGTCTTCGCTTGCCGGTCAAGCTATCGGCGCAGCTCTGATCTTGGATTGTTCCCGTTATCTTGATTCCATTATCGAAATAGATCCCGAATCCCATTCTGCTATCGTGGAGCCTGGCGTGATCCTTGCGAATCTCAACCGAGCCGCAGCCAAACACGGACTGACCTTCGGTCCCGACCCAGCTTCTGCCGAACGTGCCACCATGGGCGGAGTGATCGGTAATAACGCCACAGGTGCTCATTCCATTTTATATGGCATGAGCGCGGATCATTTGCTCGAAGCGGATGTGGTTTTGAGTGATGGAAGTTTAAGTATATGGGGAATGGCGAATAGTAAATTGGGAATTGGAAAGCGGGAACTGGAGATTATTTCAGTTGTCGATGAAATTAAAAGAAATTATTCAGAAGTAATAAAACAAAATTACCCTAAATCTTGGCGCAACTCAGCAGGCTATCGGCTCAATTATCTTTTGCCGTGGAGTCCATCCACGCCGCCGCAATGGGCGGGGGAGTATTATCCCGCTAACCTGAAACCTGATACCTTAAACTTGGCACCTTTATTGGCTGGCTCCGAAGGGACATTGGCGGTTATCCGCCGATTGAAAGTCAATCTTGTGCCGAAGCCGAAACATACCATTTTGGGAATTTTGTCCTACGCCAGCATCGTCGAAGCCTGTGATGACGTTCCGCGTTTGCTGGAGATGAACCCTAGTGCGGTGGAGTTGATCCCACAATTGATTTTGCACAATGCGCGCAGCATCCCTGCCTATGCTCGTCAGATGGGGTGGGTGGTCGGTGACCCGGCGGCAGTGTTGGTGGTGGAGTTTAGCGGCGACCAGCCGTCGGCGTTGAAAGAGGCGGTACGCCGTCTAGGCGACGTGTTGACCATTGCAGAGTCGCCTGAAGATCAAGCGCGTATTTGGAACATCCGCAAAGTGGGACTAGGCATTTTGGACTCGCGTCCGCAGTCGGCGCGACCCGTTGCGTTCATCGAAGATTGCGCCATTCCGGTGGAGCGGCTTGGGGAGTTTGTGCGCGAGATCGAACGCATCTTGTTGGCACATGGAACCTATGGCGGGATTTATGCACATGCATCCGGCGGTTGTTTGCACATTCGCCCAGTGTTGGATTTGCAACGTGGCGAAGCGGTGCGGGCAATGCGTGACATTGTGGAACAAGTCTTTGCATTGACCATGGGCCTCGGCGGCGCGATGAGCAGTGAGCATGGCGATGGTCTTGCACGTGGCGAGTTTATCGAGCGGACGTATGGACGGGAAGTAACTGAAGCAATGCGTCTGTTGAAACAGGCAGCTGACCCGCAGAACTTGTTGAACCCGAAAAAATTATTTGATGCGCCGCCAATGGATACGAACCTGCGCTATGGTGAGGCGTATCAGTCTAAGGCTTGGGTACCGGTTTTAAATTTCGAGCATGAACGCGGCTTGGAAGGCGCGATTGAGTCATGCAACGGGCAAGGTGTCTGTCGAAAAACATCTGGCGTGATGTGTCCGTCATTTCAGGCGACTCGTGATGAGGCGTTTAGTACGAGAGGCAGGGCGAATTTATTAAGAGCAGTAATCAGCAGTCAGCGATCAGCCAATAGCCAAGAGATGATGAATGCTGCTTATCAAACCTTAGATCTGTGTTTGGCGTGCAAGGGTTGTACATCCGAATGCCCGAGCGGCGTGGATATGCCGAAGTTGAAATACGAATTCATGAATCAGTATTACAAGAGTCATCGCCGTCCGTTGCGCGATTATCTGTTTGGGTATTTCCATATTGCTGCGAAATTATTGAACCCGGTAGCACCTTTGGCAAATTGGGTGATGGAGATGGGCTGGTCGCGCACGTTGATTGCGAAAGCGCTGGGACTCGCCGGGCAAAGACCGTTTCCGAAATTTACCCGTAGGTCACGCTTAAAGCGTGACATGCATTTTGATAGAAGTGTCATCTTCCTTTCGGACGTCTTCTCACATTACATCGAACCGGAAGTGGAAGATGCAGCAACTGAAATTTTGCAATCCCTTGGATACAGCGTGCATATTCTGCCGATCATCGGTGCTGGGGCGTCTTTGCTCTCGAAGGGATTTCTCGATGCGGCGCGGGTTCACGCAGAAAAAGTTTTGGCGGAAATCCAACGCTTGGATGGCGGGGCAGGCTTAAGCGTGGTGGGATGCGAACCTCCCGAAGTGTATTGTCTCAAGCATGAGTATGTGTCGCTGTTGCCGCATCGCCGCGAGGAAATTGAATCCATCACATATCGGGTTTGGTTGGTGGACGAATTTATTTTGCGCGTAGTCAATTTAAGAGATGTCACTGCGGATTTGAATTTAAAAGAGGAAGAAAGACCGCGCCTCACACTCCACCCGCACTGTCACCACCGCGCAGAGGGTCCCGCCGCTGATAACTTGCCCAGCGGCGTGGCTGCGACCGTGGCGATGTTGAAACTGTATGGCTATGATGCCGATGTGATTGATGCGGGCTGCTGTGGCATGGCAGGGACGTTTGGTTATGATGCCGCGCATTACGAGCTTTCGATGCAGGTGGGGGAGTTGGGGGTACTTCCTAAAATTAGGAATATAGAAGGCGGAATGCAGAATGTTGTTTCCAGCGGAGCGGCGTGCCGGATGCAAATCCAGCAAGGGACGGGATTGGAGGCGCTGCATCCCTTGTTGCTAGTGCGGAAGCGTCTATTGGACCTTCAGTCGGGTGCTTTCTTATCTTACGACTCCGACCTGTAGTTCGCTAAAACCGCCGCGATCTCGCGCCTCATTGCCCGAGAAGATAATCCAGATCCATTGCCCGACAACATTGGGAGTGATTTGAATATCCGGGTCTGGGGTTCCAGCCAGGCTGACGGTCTCTTCATAGACGAGCTCATCTGCCGCGTTGTACACTTGGATGATGACTGTTTCAAAACCATAACCGCTGCGGAGCTCAACCGCCGCATTCTCTCGGTTTGAGATTAGATCGATCGTAGCAATAAAGTCTTCCTGAATGCCTGTCCAAACATAGGTGGATGTGCCATCTGCATCGGGGAAGCCAGAGAACCAAGAGGTGGTGAGGTCTCCATCGATGGCAAGGGAGGCAGGGAAGGTGGAGTCGTAAATCGATGAAGCGTCCACAGTGCCTTCCGAGGCGATCTCAGCATTCGCCGCGGAAGTTGGCACGATGGGAACAAAAACTGTGGGAGCAGGTTCGTCCGTAGCTGCAACAAGTGGAGTCTCGGCGGATACCTGAGTCGATGGGCTGGCAAACAAGCCTGGGACAAGTCTCGAAGCGAAAACTCCAGTCACGATAAAACAAAGGCAAAGTGCTAATAGTCCAATTCCACCTAATACTTTTGGAAGGGTTGATTTTTTTGATACAGGCGCTGGAGGCGGGGTGGTGGAGAAGTTTGGTGCAGGGGCGGCGTAACGACTGGTTGCCGCATGCGCTTCAATGACAGTGCCGCCTATCGGCTGCTCGATCATGGTTCCTGGAGAGCTGCTTTTCCCCATGGAGCGGATCGCTTGCGACAATTCGCCAGCGGTTTGATATCGGTCAGCCGGTTTTTTTTCCATTGCCTTCCGGATGATCGCCTCAAAGGATCGGGGCAAGTTGGGATTGTGGTTTAACAGGCTTGGCACTGGTTCCTGGATGTGAGCGATGGCGACCCCCATGGGCGTATCTGATACGAAAGGTAGTTGCCCGCTAAGCGCCTCAAACAACACCACGCCCAGAGAATAAATATCACTGCGACCGTCGACGTTCTTTTCGCCCATTGCCTGTTCCGAGCTCATGTAAGCCGGTGTGCCGACCATGCTACCGGTGCCTGTCAATGCGACACTGGCCTCTGCCAATTTTGCAATGCCAAAATCAGAAAGGAAGGCTTCGCCTTGCGAGTCGAAGAGGATGTTGCCGGGCTTGATATCGCGATGGACTACGCCGGAGCGGTGAGCGTAATCGAGCGCGGAACCGATGCGTTGAAAGAGGGGCTCGATCTCTGTGAGAGGCAGTGGACCTTTTTCCAACCTGTCGGCTAGTGTGCCGCCGGGCATGTAGCGCATGACGATGTAAGGTTGGTCTTCATGTTCCCCCGAATCATAGACGGGGACGATGGCGGCGTTCTCGAGCCGGGCGATCACTTCAACTTCGTGTTGGAAGCGCGCGCGGAATTGCGGTTCGAAGGTGAACTGCCTCGGCAGAACTTTGATCGCTACCTGGCGTTTGATGTTCGGGTCATGTGCCAGATAGACGATTGCCATGCCGCCCTGCCCCAGTTCTCGTATCACCTCATACCGACCGATATTCATGAATGCCTTCCAATCTGAGTTTGTCTGTTATGGCTTCGCCAAAAAATCTGATAAAACAAGCCTTATTTATTTCAGCGCATTATACAATAGATTATCCAGCGGACTTGGGTCTTGCAGACCGTGGGTTTTGGTTGTATCCTTGTGGAATTGGCATGTTGGGAAGTTTGGAAATGAAATAATCGACCCGAAGGTGGAGTAGGCAGGTTAGTATTTGCGTTACTATTCCAGCGGACGGGTACGATGCCAAACCATGGAACTACACCATACAGGACATCGAACAACATGGATAAAAAACCGAATACAAAAAGCACCGGGTCAATTTTCGATTCAAAATTAGTGGGACGTGAATTTGGAATATATCAGGTTGAGCACCTGATTTCAAGACATGAATTCCGTCAGACGATCACTTTACTGGCGACTAATAAGAAAACCAATGCGCAGGTGGTCTTGAAGGCGTTTGGATCGTTTTCGGTGAAATCCCAAAAAGAATTCGAAAAGGAGATGGCGGCATTTAAGAAACTTGAAAACAAGCACGGTGTATTGCTACCTCTGGAAACATTCGAATACGAAGGCGATTATTTCATCGTGACTGAATATAAAAATGGGGGGGATCTAAGAAAATGGTTAAAGACAAAACCAAAGCTGGCTGACACTTTGGATATCTTTGCTGGGATTGCTAACAGCATCGACTATATTCATGAAAATAAAATTATCCATCGTGATATCAAGCCTGAAAATGTTTTGTATGAGGTGGTGGGTGAGAGGATTACACCATACTTGACGGATTTTGGTATTTCAGTGACTCTTCCTGAAAAGACTTCATCCTTTAAAACGGTAAATGCGTTTGGAACATTCGAATACATGGCGCCTGAGTTCTTTGTGGATATAGATGCTAAAAAGACGAAAGCGGTTGATATTTATGCGTTTGGACTTATGTTGTATGAGGCATTGGAGGGGCGCCATCCATTTCTCGGAAATACCAAACAGGAGACAAGAGACCAAATTGTTTCTGGCATCGTGCCAACCCCAGAAAATACTGTCAAGAGGCTTGGCGAAAATGCCAGCTATATACTAAAAAAAGCATTATCGAAAAACCCGGAAGATCGACCAATAACAGCCACCGAAATTGTTGAAATAGTGGGAAACCATTATATAAAGTATGTTGGGAAGACGTATGGGAAATATGTCATCGAGGAGTATCTTGGGCGGGGATCATATGGTTCCACCTATAAAGCATATGAGTTAAACCGAAGAAATAAAAAAGTAGCACTTAAGCTTTTAGCTGTTGCTCAAGCCAGAAAGCCGGAAATTGGCGGGCTAAAGAATCTTGAGCAGGACAAAGGTATTTTGCCGATTATTGATGCCGGGAATGAAAATGGTGCCCAGTACCTAGTTTCAGCATATCTTGATGGAGACAACTTGCGGGACATACTTTCATCTAAGGATGTGGAGATGCTGGGTATTCTAGCGATATTGAAGTCATTGTCGAAGGCTCTTGATTATTTGCACTGGAAGGGTATTATTCACCGGGATTTGAAACCTGAGAATGTACTTGTTATTAAAGACAAGGATAATGGAGTTCTCCAAACATTTATTACTGATTGTGGGGTTTCTAGGGTTGCTGAAGCGACCTATGTTGTGAATACCAATGGCAATGCTCATTTACGCGATCTCAACTATCTCGCTCCGGAGATTTTGGAAGGTGGGGAACCGTTACCTACTGCTGATGTGTATTCCTTGGGCGTTATTATCTATGAGGCAGTAGAAGGGAAATCACCTTTTGATGCGAAATCTCTTCCTGACTTGATAAAACAGAAGTTAGATGATCAAGTTCCAGTTCCCAGGAGCTTGCTAAAAAACGGAGGCATACGAGCGGCTGGAGTTTTATTGAAAGCTCTTAATGTAAGACCGGAAAAACGACAAAGCTCTGCTTCTGATCTGGTCTTCCAGTTTGAAGAAGCGATTGTGAAGCAGGCTAATGATACGGGAATGTTTGTTGAGCCTTGGATAAGATCGCGTAAATTGATTTCCGATTTTAAGAGAAACTCCTATGCATTTTGGACATTAGGATTATTATTACCTATAATTTTTGGGGGATTACTCTTTTTTTATTTTACTTGGCGGACATCTCATCTCGTTTCCACTTCACTATCAACATCTACACCTGCTCCTTCCCTTCCCATTACTGCAACACTTAGGGTTACATCTTTACCTCCACCTACACCTATATCTTCACCTACAATACCCGTTATGGGGTCTGATCAGTGTGCACTTCCGCTAGACCCACTAGCACATGATTATCTCGCGCCTAGGTATCTTTTGCTGAGGGAGGTTTTCATAGGACATTTTGACAGCGAACCTGACTTTAATGACTTGTATGCAATTGTTTATTACAATAACAGAAAAATCATAGAAGGGCATCAATATGATTTCATCGACCCAAGCCGTCTGGATGTTGGAAAGGGCTCGAAGATTATTATCCCCTCAAAGAAGTGGATAGATGATTATAAAAAATTCCCAGTCACCATTCCACTCCTTCCTCAAATTGATTCTAGATCTGCGCTTGAAATTTCGGGTAGTTCTGTGCTTTCTCATTTGTCTACTCAAATATCGAGGTGCTCGGCTGAAGCAATAGGAGTTGAGCTCAGAGCAATAAACTCGGGTAATACAGTCTCTGGATTACAGGATCTTTGTCAAGGTAAAGTCGATTTATTTGGCGCAAACATGGAAATTGACTCAACGATGCTGGTTGAGCATCACTGTGGCGATATTGAATTGGAAAAATTCGAAGTTGCCAGATATGCCATGGTTGTGTTAATCAATAAAAATAATCCCAACGCGGATGATATGCTAAACGACCCTCTGACTGCAACTGAGTTGACCAAGCTTTTGGTCGATGCGCGATTATGGAAAGACGTTCGTGATGATTGGAGTAACAACGAGGACATAGCGAGATTTTACCCTTCCTTGGAAAGTGGCGAATTTGAAATTGTAAAGAGCAATATTTTCCCTGATAGCGTTGTTGCTGATGTTCCAGAATTGAACGTCAATGATAACAGCCAGTTGTTGATTGAGGAAATCACAGAAAATGCCCACGCCGTAGGGATTGTGGATTATGAATCCTTTCAAAGCTATGAAAACAACAGCCAATTGATCGCAATTCCCGTCGTTGGCTTTTATGTGAATTCAGCGATAGATGATCCTGATTCGAAATATCCTCTGATGACATCACTCTACCTGTATGCAGAAAAGCATGCCTACGAAAACAATGAAACTCTTCGGGGTTTTATCAATTATTATTTAGCGCTTGAGCTGGATTTTCTGGAAAATCTTGGCTATTTAGACCCCAGCAATAGAGGCTACAGGGGCAATCGTGATACTGTGCCCTAACAAAATGAATTTTACTGCTCCCTAGAGGCTTGTTTTAGAGACCGAATTTTTTTAGTCGAGATGATGTTTATAACAATTAGGTGAAATGCAAAACTCTGTCGAGATAAGTGTGTCTTAAGCGGAGTTTTGGTATACTTTGCGTAGCTTAATCATTATTACGCTTAATAAATGGGGAGCCATGCCTCGCAAAATATCCGAAGAAATTACCCGCAAGGAAATGATCGACCCGCAGTTGGAAGAGGCAGGTTGGTATTTGCGCGACCATTCGAAGGTGAAGATCGAAATCCCTGTGGACGGGTACGATGCCGAACCATGGAATGGGGTTAGTGATTATTGTTTGTACCGCGAAAATGGGGAAGTGCTCGCGGTGATCGAAGCCAAAAAAACGGCGGTGGATGTTCGGCTTGCAGAAGCACAACTCACTTATTACGTCACTGAAATTGAAAAGCACCAATCTTTCAGACCGTTCGGCTTTTTAGCGAACGGACTTGAAATCCATTTTGTGGATGTGGGGATTGCACACAAGCGGGAAGTGTTCGGCTTCTTCACACGTGAAGATCTGGAAAACTTGCTCTACATCCGTCAGAATGCGAAGCCGCTCAGTACGATAGAAATCAACAACGAAATCGTTGACCGTTCCTATCAACACGAAGCCATTCGGCGTGTGGGAGAGGCTTTTGCCAACGGAAAACGCAATGCCTTGATTGTCATGGCAACAGGGACGGGCAAGACTCGCACGACGATGGGGTTGATCGATGTGTTCATGTGTTCCAACCAAGCGCGGCGGATTTTGTTCGTGACAGATCGTGATGCACTCGTGGATCAGGCGAAGGAAGATAGGTTCGAGAAGTTCATTCCGCAAGAGCCTTGCACCCGCTTGCGGACTTATGATCTCGACACCACCAAACGCCTGTATGCAGTGACACTCCAAACACTGAGTAATATCTTCGAGCAGTTCTCGCCCGCCTTTTTTGACTTGATCGTCTTCAATAAAGTCCATCGCTCGATCTACAACAAGTTCAATGAAGTCTTGGAATATTTCGATGCCCGTCAGGTGGAACTGACTGCCACGCCCGCCAAGTAAACAAGGAGTCTAAAAATGCCTTCTAAACCAAAGACATGGAAAGCCATTGCAGATCAGCGCCGCAAGGAGAATTTTGTTGGGCGCACAGAACAACAGCAGATTTTTCAGGATAATTTTACAAATGACGATCCTGTGTGGATGATTTTATCTGTTACAGGAGAAGGTGGAGTTGGGAAGAGTACTCTTCTCAAACGCTATACCCAATTTACACAAACTTCTGAGATAAACGCCAATGTGGTAATTTGCGATGACCATCAATATACTCCGGTTGATGTAATGGCGGCTTTATCGGATCAACTAGCAAAGCTGGGCATTGAATCAAAAGATTTCTCGGAGCGCCACAAAAAATATCGTGAAATACTCCAACAAATTGAAAGTGACCCAAGCGCCCCTCGTAGCATGGTAAATATAGTCATGCGCGGATTGACTGATTTTACGATTAAGAGTCTACGGCGCGTGCCTGGTATTGGTGTTGCAGCCGATTATGTAGATGAGCAAGCTGCAGGTGACGCACTAGCAGAATTGGCGCAATATACCATTTCTCGTTGGGGTAACAAAGATGAAGTGCAATTAGTGCGTGAGCCAGAGAAGATTCTTACTCCACTCTTTGTCGAGTTGCTAAATAATGCTACGCAAAGCAAACGGTTAGTTGTAATGTTCGATGTTTTTGAACGTACAGCATCAACGCTTTCTTCATGGCTAATTGATTTATTTGGAGCTAAACATGGTGAAATCAGTTCTTGGGTGTCTTTTGTCCTAAGTGGTCGTGACCCGCTGGAGCAATATTGGACTGAACTAGCAGGTTTGATTACGCATTTGCAATTAGAACCCTTTACTCCCGAAGAAACCTCTATATATCTAAGTAATCAAGGAATTGTAGACGAAACACTCGTGAAGCAGATTTATGAAGATACGGGTGGCTTGCCTGTGTTAGTAGAATTGCTAGCCTCGACCAACCCGCAGCCAGGATCACCACTGCCTGATATAAGCAAGGATGCCGTAGAGCGCTTTTTGCAATGGACACCAGATGAATCTAAGCGCCGCGCAGCATTGGCGGCAGCAACTCCACGTCAATTTAACCAAGAGATTCTGCAGGTGTTACTTGGTGAAGAGCAGGGAAAACTATTATTTCAATGGCTCTCAGATCAAAGCTTTATCCGTTCGAACACCGAACGTGGTTATTTTTACCACGATAAAGTACGTAGTTTAATATTACGTCACCAAATGAACACAACCCCAAAAGAACTTTCACAATTGCACACCTCACTGGCAGGATATTTTGAGCAATTACAGGTGGGATTAGGTGTACAGGGCAGGGATGCATACAAAATTCAAGAATGGCGAAAATTTGAACTAGAACGTATTTACCATCTTTTTTGCTCTGCACCAGAAAAGCATTTTACAAGTATTATGGATTCTTTTATGTCGTCATTCATGTATCACTGGAAATTTTCAGAGCCAGTGGTACGAGCAGTTAAACATGCAGCACATGATAGTCATGTAGATTCTTTTGCAAAGGATTTGAATCGTATTGACGAGTTAGTTTATAGCTATGATAGGGACGATTACGAAAGGGTTATTCAAATTTTAAATGAATTGCAACGCAAAAACGAAATTTCACCCACATCTCAAAATGCTTGTTTTTACCGCCGTGGGATTTGCTATTATGAATTAAATGAATTTGCAAAGGCTATTGAGAACTTGGGCTGCGTTATTGGCACAAGTGATGAATCACCAATAGCTTTGACATATCGTGGCAATGCTTATCGACTATTAAAAAAATACGAAGAAGCCCTAAGGAATCTTGATCGCGCCGTTGATTTGGATGAAAAATATGCATGGGCGATAGCCTCACGCGCGGAAACTTATCGGTTGATGGGAAGAAACGAAGATGCCATTAAAGATTTCGATCGAGCCATTTCTCTGGACGAAAAATATACATGGGCAATTGCATCACGTGGGGAGACTTATTGTTCAATAGGTAAACACAAAGAAGCGTTGATTGATTTTAACCAAGCAATTAGTTTGAATAATAATTACAAATGGGCAATTTTACAACGGAGGAAAGTTTTTGAACGAATGAGGATATATGACGAAGCTCTCGCAGATACAAAACGACTTATAGATTTAAATCCAACGACTCTAGGAAATTATTCTGAATATCTAAGGCTTATAGAGCAAAAAGATGGCTCGGCACTTTCCCAGTTTATGGCTAACAAAATTGACGCCCTTGTTTTGCCTGGAGTTGAAAAGACGAAAACGGAATACTTAAACCCCGACCAAAGACAAAGCACATTAGAAAAGGTAACTAAAGATATTGCTGATGAAATAAGATACCTTGCTCGCACTTTTCTTGCGGAGGTGTTTAATTGCGTTGATAAAGAAAAAAATGCATGCGAAGAAGGTTTCAAAGCCCTTGTCTATTTTAATTCGATAGGTTGGGCTGTGGAAAACCATAAATATGATGTTGCCAATTATCTTACTCAAGGCATGAGAGATAGCTTAGGTTTAATTAACGCACAACAGTATTTTTATGATTTTCAAAAAAACATTTCTTTACCATATATATATATATGATTGCCGATTCTGCTTCAGAGAGTAACGATATTGCAGAACGTGAATTCACGAAAGCACTCTTGGAGCAAATATTACTTTGGTTATCAAATGATCTAGATATTCTAATTACTTTAATTGATTTCGTTGTTCAAACGCAAGAACTAAATCATATTTTCAAAGAAAAAGGAACTTTCAGTCCAGATCTTATTGAAAAAATAATCGACTCTCTTGAAAAATTGTTTAATTCAATGGATAGTGACGTTGTTGAAAGAATTAATAAGAGTTACACAATGGCTCTAAGTGTTGATAAATTATTTGTATTGGATTTAATAACAAATTGTGCTATTTCAGTAAGAAGTCGAAAATCCGACAATCGTGAATACCTAAAAGCATGGCTCCCCTTAATCATAGCAACATTTGTCAGTGAAGATGACATGTCCGTCGCTACTCAACTTATTTCAGCTACGGAAAATTATTCACAAGGCAATCACAATTTAAGCGCTTGGAGTTCTTTTGTTATTGCTAAGACAGGAGATTTGGAAAAATCACTACATTTTTCGGATAAAGCACTAGGGTTAAACTCAAAATCTAAGATGATTTACTTCTATAGAGGAAATATCCTCAAGAATGCAGAACGTTTTGATGATGCATTGGACGCCTTTAGTAGTGCGATAAAATTACGTGACGAGTTTGTTTTGGAATTTGCGCAACGAGGTCAGACGTATCTTGATATGGAGAAATATGATGAGGCAGTTAGAGATTTTACCCGTGCTATCGAATTAAATGAAAATTATACTTGGGCATTTGCGCAAAGGGGGGTAGCGCATCGTGATATGGAAAAATATAATGAGGCGATAAAAGATTTTACGCGCGCTATCGAATTGAATGAAAATTATGGTTGGGCGATTGGAGGTAGAGGCTTAGCCTATTATTTGATGGGTAAATTTGAACAATCCCTTCAAGATTTTAATCGGAGAATTGAATTGGACGAAGCTAATCTATGGAATCTCGCATGGAGAGGTGAAGTGTATCGCAGTATGGGAGCATACGATCTTGCATTGATTGATTTGACTAAAGTTATTGAATCTAGCAATGCGGATATAGACGATATTGTACGGCGTGCATCAATTTTCGTTTCTTTAGGAGATATTGTTTCTGCGCAAAAAGATTTAGAATACGTTTTGTCGTATGACTGTAAAGAACCTGGAGATCATTATGCGCATGGTCTTGCTCTCATTCTTTCTAACCGAATCTCAGAATCCTTTGCTGAGTTTGATCTTGCATTCGTCAGAAATTTTGTCCGATCCAGAGCTAGTGTGGATAACCTCTTAGATCCCATCCGTAATATGATGGAATTCAAAATATTACGGGATAAACATAAATGAAACTGCTATTTACATTAATAACACCGCTGAGTGCAAAATCAATAAGCCCAGTCTGTTGATCGAGGCGTGAAATCTGATCGATCAGATGAAGATTGCGGAGCAGAATCAGGATGTACAGGGCGATCTGTATGAGTATATGCTGGATCACATGCAGTTTGCGGGGCGCGGTGGACAGTGGAGTTGCGTCACGGTGAAACCTGTCAGTTCTGGATTGGTCGAGTCGCTGCGGGGCGGATGGGGGAGTCCGCGCTGCAGGTGGAAGGGCTGTTTGAGAGTCTGCTGGCGGAGAGTTTTGGGACTGAATCGTAAAAGGAGATTTCTATGACCGATATAGATGTTGAAAAACTATTTAAGGCACTTGAAGATCATTATGAAGAAATCATAGGTCAAATGAAGGATAGCTTCACGTCTCATGAATTTATAGAGAAACTATCTCAGGCACATCAAGATATTTATGTCCAAGTGCTCAATAAATACGCTGAAAAAGGACAGCCTTTCCAGTCGGTTCATAGCGTAATTGCTAGAAGGCTAAAAAACAATTGGGCACACTTGGTTGAGCATATTGACACCAAAGCCAAAAGTGAAAATGTCTTTGGAAACTATAACTCTGCCGCCGTCTGGCGCAAAGTGAAATAGCAAATATGCAAGAAGAGTTTGCGGGCGTGGTGGCGCGAGTCTAGAGTCTGCTAAGGCAATCTCTTGACTGTGGATGGTCCCCAAAGGGGATGCTTTAAACAACGGACGATATGAAAACCACGGTCAACGGTCTATCGACCACGGTCCACTTCATACAACCAATAACCGAGAGGACTCCATGAACGCACTTTTCATTTTTTATTTAAGCACTGGGATTCTTCTGGTGTTATTGTCCCTGCCTCTGTTGTTTGAAAAGATCAAACCGAATCCGTATTATGGAGTACGTGTTCCTCTCACAATGACAGACTCGGCAGTCTGGTATGCCGTCAATAAATATTGCGCCCGATATTTGATCGCGGTGGGTGTGGCGATCATTGTCGCCGCAGCAGGGTTGTACTTCGTGCCAAATATTTCTGTCGATGCCTATGCTCTTTCGGTCTTGGGGGTGTTTGTGCTTGTCTTTGGCGTTGCCATGCTCCAGACCTGGCGATACATTTCCAAACGAAAATAACATCTCAGCCCACCGTGCCAATTTGTCGACTTCCGTAAAATCGAGGATATTGTTATAATGTTATAACATTTAGCCTCGGAGGCAGTCTTTGGCTCACAAAACAAAAATACGAGCGGCGGCGGTACAGTTTGCGGTGACGGATAACGTCACTGCGAATCTGCAAACTTGCCTGCGGATGATCGACGAAGCGGCGAAGGTCAAGCCGGATGTGATCGTGCTGCCTGAATTTGTGAATCACATCGCCTGGTATAAAGACGCGGCTCATTGCTACGGGGTGGCTGTTTCGCTCGACGATGACTTTATCCACGCGATAGGCGGAAAAGCCAAAGAGCATAACTGCTATATCAAAATTAATGTCACATTGAAACGGGATGATGGCAAGATTTCGGGTACAAATGTTTTGTTCGACCCAGCGGGGAATGTAGCTGGCTTGACTGACAAGCAAATTTTGATGGGCAATGAAAATAACTTCTTAGAGAAGTCCACGACCATTGCGCCGATTCTCGAAACTGAGATCGGGCAGGTGGGTATGTACGCCTGCATGGACGGGGTCATCCCTGAGGTGGCGCGGGCGTTGGCGGTGAGACGTTCGCAGATGTTATTGAATAGCTTGAACTCGTTCGCGCATGATGAAGCGTCGCTGCATATTCCCGTCCGTGCGGCGGAGAATAAAGTGTTCGTCGTCGCGGCAAATAAGGTTGGGTCATTGGTGCCCGAAGAGATGCGTGAGGGAGTCGCGGCACGCTTGAAGATCGACCCAAGTTTTCTCGAAGGCGCGGGCGAGAGTCAGATCGTCGCTCCCGATGGGACGGTCTTAGCCAAAGCGCCAATGAAAGGTGAAGCCGTGGTGTTCGCGGATATTGACTTGAGCGAAGCCGATAATAAACTTCGCCCCGATGGCACGGACATTATGTCCACGCGCAGACCGGAGTTGTATGTGCCGCTTGGGGTCGAGTCGAAGAGTGGCGGGAAAAAGCCTGGGGCGGAGAATCTGCTTGCGGGGGTGGGGCAGGTTTCGACGTCAGGAAAAGAAGCGATTGATTCGGCGTTGAAGATGATTGCGGAGGGGGAAAAGGCTGGAGTTAAGTTAATTGTCCTCCCAGAGTTATTCCACATCACGAATTTGGAAAGCGTGGAAAAAGAATCGGTTGAGATGATTCGCGCATTGCAAAGTGGATTGAAAGATGCCTATGTGGCGACGTCGATAGTTGAAGATGGAATGCATGTGGGCGTGTTGTTCAATAAAAGCGGCGTTGTGTTGAAGCAGCCGCAGTTGCACAAGTCGGGCAGACATGCGTGGTCGAAGTTGGGCGATGAGGTGAATGTGTTCGATGCCGAGTGGGGGCGCGTGGCGTTGGTGATCGGTAATGATGCCATCTATCCTGAGACGTTTCGACTCGCGGCATTAAGAGATGTGGAAGTTGTCGCGGTGCCGACGATGATTCTTGAGAAGTGGGAAGTGGAGCACGGCTTCAAAGAACGCGCGGCTGAGAACCGCATGAATGTGATCGTGGCGAGTAAAACGGACAGCGGCATTTATGCTATCACTGAAGATTTTACGCTTTGGACGGAATGGAAGAACAGACCGTTCGATGGCAATATCAATTACCCCGTGGTGACAACGGTGCAAGGAGATGGCTTGACGAGTGCGGTCATTCACCCGGCAGCTTCAGTGAATAAGATGGTTTCACAGCGTACCGATGTTTTGAATGGCAGACCGTGGAAGTTGGCGAAGCCACTTGTAAGTAGTAAATAGTAAGTATTAATTGAAGTTTGAAGCAAGACTCAATAACCAATTACTAATCACCAATTACCAGAAGGAGACAACCATGAGCGGAGATACAGTTCAACACCTGGCAGATGTGCTTGACTCGCGCGCGCCTGTCAACAATACGGAAGTGTTCAACTATTTGTTGAACGTGCGCGAGCAAGCGTGGAAGATGGTGAGTGAAGGCTTGAACTTGCGCGAGGATTTGAAGTGCAAGGACATCGAACATATCCCTGATCTGCAGGGCAATATTGTTGGGAACATGCACACCTACACCGGCGATAAAGTGGATTGGATCATTCGCTCGTGGATCGGCAAGGCAGAGACGGGTTTCACGAATATCCATCTCACTTGCTGGCTTAAAGATGAAATTGATGTGCCGCATCTTGGCATGGCGTTGGGTACTGCTCCCGATGTGTTTTGTTATGTCGATTATTTGCCGCGTTATGAGCCCGTTATTTCGCCAGAGCACCTTGACCAGTATCACGAGTCGATGAATCAAAAATGGATCGAGTTACGCCGCAACCCTGCGTATAAGACTTTCAATCCCGTTCATCTTTATACACGCGGTACTCTGTCGCCGATCGCGATCTGTGGATTAGTCCCGTTCGCAGATTTCAAGGCGCACATTGAGTCGGTCATGTTGGATTACGTCCGCAACTGGGTGGAGTTGGTGAAGAATGCCAAGCCCGTTGCGCCTGAAAAACGCGCGGCGTTGAAACAGCGCGATGAACTCGTCCGCCGCACGATCGTGGAGAAAGACCCGGCTAATGTTTTAGCAGATCGCATGCTCGGCATGCCGATGCGTGAACGCTTGGTGCGTATCTTGCACGCAGGCGAGCGCGAGTAAATTCTTTCACCATGGAGAACACAGAGGGCACGGAGAAAAAATAAAAAAGACTCTGTGTTCTTCATGGTCTCTGTGGTGAAATCTTTTATGACTCAATCATTACCTATCCTCATTGCTGGTGCGGGACCTGTGGGGCTTTCGTTGGCGTTGGCGCTTTCTCGTGCAGGCATTCCTGCCGAAGTCTTCGAAATGGAGGCGGAACTCAACACGCAGATCCGCGCGAGCACCTTTCACCCCAAGACGCTGGAGATGTTCAAAGAGTGGGGTGTAGTGGATGACATCATCCAGCATGGATACAAAGTAGATCAACTTCAATATTGGGAACGCGCTCCGCGCCGCCTCATTGCGGACTTTGATTATGGTTGCATTTCAGACGATACTCCCTACCCGTATCGTTTGCAGTGCCCCCAGCATATCGCCACACGTGTGCTGAAACCTGCCGTCGAAGCGACAGCCACTGGCAAAGTTCACATGGGGCATAAACTTATTGATTTCGTTGACCGCGGCACGCATGTCACAGCACGCTTTGAAACTGCAAGTGGAATTGTGGAACGCGAAGGCTCGTACATTGTTGGCGCGGACGGGACTCATAGTGTCATCCGCAAGCAGTTGAATATCGGTTTCAAAGGCAAGACCTACGAAGACCGCTTCTTATTAATTGGCAGCGACTTGAAGACCGAAGACCTGCTTCCAGGTGCGGCGCAAGTCTGCTACATCTTTGACCCGCAGGAATGGGTCATCATTTTGAATTTGCCCGATATTGTCCGCGTGGTGTTTCGTATGACGGATGATGAAAATGAAGAAACCGCCATGAAGGAAGAAAATCTGCGAGCGCGGATTTCCAACTTTTTTGGAAAAGTCCCTGAATATAGAATCAAGACGACGCAGTTGTATCGCGTCCATCAACGAGTAGCGGACACCTTCCGCGTGGGGCGGGCGTTGCTCGTGGGCGACTCGGCGCATAACAATAATCCATCGGGCGGTATGGGCATGAACAGCGGAATCCACGATGCGGCGAATTTGACAGAAAAACTTATCCGAATCTGGAACGGCGAATCGAAATCCATTCTCGATGATTACTCGAACGAGCGTAGACAATACGCGATTGAGTCCGTGCAACTTTATACCGATCAGCAGTACAACAACATGGTGATGAGTGCTGAAGAAGAACGGGAACGTAGGAACAAGTCCCTTTCGGGTGCGGCGGCAGACCCTGCGAAGGCAAGGGCATATTTGTTGCGGGCGTCGATGTTGGAAGAACGCATATAACGTAGGGGCGAGGTCTCCTCGCCCTGTAATCACCCAACATAATATTGGGCGGGAAACCCCGCCCCTATGGATAATAAATCATGAAAAATTACGGACACTTCATTCACGGACGAGAAGTCCCCGCGGCAAATGGCGAGACCTTTCCCAGTTATGCGCCAATGACGGGGGAGATTCTCGGTCATGCCGCGCGCGGGACGGAGGCGGATGTGGAGGCGGCGGTCTCGTCTGCGTGGAAAGGATATGAGCATTGGGTGTCGCTACCACCGTATGAGCGCGAGAAGATTCTGCTCAAGTGTGCGGATAATGTCGAAGCGAATTATGACCGCTTGTTGAATCTGCTGATCGACGAGAGCGGGTCGGCGGTTATGAAGGCGAAGTATGAGGTGTTGTACACGGCGTCGGTGTTGAGGGTTGCGGCGGGGGAGGTGCGGCGCATGTACGCAGACACGCTGCCGAATGAAAAACCGCATCGTATGTCGATGGTGGTACGCGAACCTGTCGGTGTGGTGCTGGCGATCTCGCCGTTCAACGCGCCGTTGGTGTTGCTGGCGAAGATGATTGTCTTTCCGTTGGGGGCGGGCAATGCCGTGATAGCGAAGCCGTCAGAGGAGACTCCGCTCATTGCGGTGGAGCTGGCGAAGGTCATGCATGAAGCGGGGCTTCCTGATGGTGTCTTCAACGTAGTGACGGGATTCGGCGCGGAGTGCGGCGCTCCGTTGGCGAAGCATCCCAAAGTGAATGGCGTTGCGTTGACGGGTTCGACGGCGACGGGCGTGAAAATCGGCGAGATCGCAATTCAATCCATGAAGCGGATGCAGTTGGAACTCGGCGGAAAAAATCCGCTGTTGGTGTTGAACGACATGGATGTAACCAAGGCAGCGGAGATCGCGGCGGTGGGGGCGTTCACGCATGGCGGGCAAATTTGTATGTCGAGCGCGCGCATCTTGGTCGAAGCGCCGAATGGACGTACATTTGCAGAAGCATTGGCGAAGAAGGCGGCGAGTTTGCATCTCGGTGACTTGCGCGATGAAAAAACGGCATATGGTCCGTTGATTAATCGGCGGGCGATTGATAAAGTGATTCGCCATGTGCTGGCGGCGAAAGATGGCGGCGCGGAAATTCTTACTGGCGGAAATGTGCATAAAGGTCTTGTGTTTCAACCGACGGTGATCTACAACCCGCCGATGTCGGGTCCGTGCTGGGATGAAGAGACATTTGGTCCCGTGGCGATGGTGACGGAAGTTCCGTCATTTGAAGAGATGCTCGCGATTGCAAATGAAAGCGATTACGGTTTGAGCGCGGGTGTGTTGACGAATGATCTTGTGCGAGGCATGACCGCGGCAAGGCGAATCCGATGTGGGTCTGTTCATGTTGGGACTCATTCATTTCAATCTGACCCGATGGCGCCGATTGGCGGATATGGCATGTCTGGCATTGGCAGAAGCGGCGGGAAATATTCGGTGGAGCATTTCACTGAGTTGAAGTGGATCAGTTTGGAGTTAGGCGAAACACCCAGACCGTTTTAGAGGATAGTCCATCATCCAAATTTTAGAGGAGAGAGTCATGACAACCGAAACTGTGCAAAAGAAATTTGGTCCCGTTCGACTCATGCAGGGGGTCACTGCTGCAAATATGTTCACGTATTACTTTGCCACTGTCACGTCACTTTTGCTGTTCACATTCCTGCCGCAATTCCAGCCTTTTCTGCTGGCGGAAATGCTTGCCATCCCTGAAAGTCAACAAGGGGTGATCAGCGGCAACCTTACGTTTTTTGGCGAGATCATCATCCTTGTTTCCATTGGCGGCTGGGGCACCTTGTCTGATAAGATCGGGCGGAAGTTCGTTTTTGCGGCGGGCTTTTTTCTGATGGCAGGCGCGTTGTATCTTTATCCCAACGTGAATACCATCCCGATGCTGTTCGCCTTTCGCGGATTGTTCGCGCTCGGCTCCTCTGCTGTGACCACCATGATCTCCACAGTCATCGCTGATTACGCAATGGATGAAGACCGCGGCAAGGCATCTGGCTTGCAGGGAGTTGGCAACGGGATCGGCGCGCTTCTGACGGTCTTTGTCGTGCTTCAGCTCCCAAAAATTTTCATGGCTGACGGTATGTCCGCGTTGGAGGCGGGACGATTGACCTACATGGCACTCGCAGGCATAGCCGCCATCTCTGCCGTAATTCTGATCGTTGGCTTACAGAACCGCACCAGCCTACAAAAAGAACAAAAGAAAAGTATCTTGCAAATTTCAAGGGAAGGCTTCGCCGCCGCAAAAGACCCTGGAGTTGCGCTTGCCTACATGGCAGCTTTCATTTCCCGCGGTGACCTTGCCATTGTCGGCACGTTCTTCACGCTTTGGGTTGTCACCTATGGAACCTCACAAAAGGGACTTCCAACTTCTGAAGCGCTTGCAACAGCAGGCATGATCATCGGCATTTCACAGACCTTTGCCATGATATCCGCGCCGATCTTCGGTATGCTGGCAGACCGTATGAATCGCGCCAATGCAGTCATCATCGCTGTCGCTTTGGCATCCCTTGGCTATGGCTCCACGATCTTCGTCTCTGACCCGACCAGCCCTGCAATTTTCATTGTCGCCGCCTTGATCGGCATCGGCGAGATCAGCGGAGTCATCGCCAGCGGCGTGTTGATCGCGCAACAAGCTCCGCGTGATATTCGCGGCTCGGTCATTGGCATATTTAGCTTATGTGGAACGTTCGGAATCATGATTGCCACTGGAATTGGCGGTCAACTCTTCGACAACTGGCTGCCACAGGGTCCGTTCGTGTTGTTCAGTGCCTTGGGTTGGATCGTGGTCATCGTCGGCTTGATCATCCGCAAGCGCATCGTCCCGAAGAACGAAGGCGGCGCAGTCATTGGGCATTAATTCACCGATCGCCGACAACCTGAATGTTCGATCTGGCATCGGCAAAAACTCACATCTATGATCGAAACAGGCAAGGAGATTTGATATGGCAACACTTTCTAAAAGCGCCAAGTTTGCAATGGGCGTTCAAATATTTTTACTGCGCCGCGGCTGGATGGGCAAGATGGATGATTTCGTCATGATCATTACCACGACAGGTCGCAAAAGCGGCAAGAAATTCACCACACCGATTGCCTATCAACGTGATGGAGAAAATATTATTGCCGTTAATCCCGGCAATTCCAATTGGCTGCATAATGTGGCTTCAAGCGGAGAAGCGATTCTTGAGATCAAACGTCAGGTAATTCCAGTAACAGGCTCGGTCGTCAAAGACGATCGGGAACGTCAGCGCATCTTTGATTTATATCGTCAAAATCCATCCACCTTTGAGCGGCTCTTCAAAGTTTCTGCGAATGCTCCCGAAACCGACCTTCAACAAGCCATGGCGAAATGGCAGTTTGTGAGATTCAATCCGAAATAGATAATCATCGGTGGGCAGAACTGGTGCTATGGGACTCCATAACTGATACGATAAATAGCATCATTAATATAGTCACCAACATATAACGCGCCATCAGGACCAAATTGAAGTGGCAGCGGCATGACACCTTTTGGAAATTTAACGAACCATGAAACTTCACTGGTGTACGTCCCATTTTGCGGGGTGAGAATAACGCGCTTAACTCCTGTCTCTAGTGCTGGATTCAACCACGAGCCAAAGATGCCCACAAAAGCATTGTTCTGATATTCATTTGGGAATTGAGTGCCTGTATAAAAATCCAAGCCATCTGCAGAGGAATGTGGGTCAAAAAGTGCCACGGCGGGAATTGTCCCCTCGCAGCCGGGAGCATCTTGTGAGTCCCAACAATTGGGGAAACCGTAATTCCCATTTTGGATAATGAGATTTAATTCTTCTTGCGGCACTCCCAGCCCAAGGTCATCACGTCCATTGTCTGTGGCGAACAATTCGCCAGTCTGTGGGTGGAATGCGATATCGAAAGGATTGCGCAAGCCTGTGGCATAGATCTCTTTTTCACCAGTCTCGATGTTGAAGCGCATAATGGTGGCATTTCTGGCATCTGTTTCCGCACAAGCATCACAAGTCGAACCCATACCCATGTATAACCAGCCGTCTATGCCGAATTCTAGATTGTTATTCTGGTGACGCCCCGTAGATGGTAGACCTTCCATCAGGATGCGGCTTGAGTCAGATTTGCCATCTTGATCGGTGTCGCTTAAGACCGCAATCGCCCCTTGATACGAGACGTAAACTTCACCCGTGACCGGATGAACCGTCAACCCAAGCGCAATGTAATAGCCTGAGGCAAAAATGGATTGCGTATCGGCATGTCCGTCTTTGTCATTATCGGTGAGGATGTAAATGTTGCTGTCTGCCGAAGCGACCAGGACATTGCCATTTAGGTCGAAGGTCAAGGCGGTGGGGCGGTATAAGGTGGCGAATTTGAGAATGGAAAATCCCGGCTGAAGGATTGTCCCTTCGAGTTCGGTGACGGATGCAGGAATGGTTGGTGTAAAAAGCGAGGTGGGGGATAGCTCTGGGGTGAGCGATGGAATAGCAACAGTTGGGATTGCTCTTGTTGTGGAAGTGGACTCAACCGCAGGAGTTGATAAGGCAGGTTGACATGCGACGAGTGCTAAAGTCATCAGGATTAAGGCAAATGATGGTTTCATAAAGATGAATTATAGCGGTTGAATGTACTCGATTAAGAATCCTCCTGTATCTTCTGGATTGAAATACACCATTTTCTGATGCGGCATGGTGATAATGCCGTTCGGCGTTACATGTCCGGGGCGGATGCCTTTGACCGCCATCTCATTCATAGCGGCTTCAATATCGTCCACGGTGAAGCAGATGTGATTGATGCCAACGCCAGAGTTGAAGAGAATATTCTTGAAATGCTCCGAGATCGGTTCGATGAGTTCGAAGGTCAAACCGTCAGCGTGGAAGAAGGCGAAGCGGGTATCGGCGACCAGCTCAAAAGGAGGAATGATGCGAATGTCTTCATCTTGCAAGTCGAATAGGCGTTGAAAATCCGCGACCGATTGCTTCAAGTCGCGGACGATGTATCCAATGTGGCGGAAGGAACGTTTTGACTTCATAAGAAAGAAGAAAGAGGAAAGAAGTTTGGCAAATCTTTCTTCTTTCTTGCTAATGCTCTCTCAACAACCTGCCCGCCCCATAAACTTTCTCTTCAATCCCATTATCACGCATCGCCATCCACCACGTCGCCGCATTGATGGCAATGACGGGTTTGCCCAGCCAGCGTTCGGCTTCGTCGGCGAGACCGACCATGCTCAAGTTGGTTCCGACTTGCACCAATGCATCTGCATCTTTATTGACTTCGATTAATGCGTTACGCAATTCATCTTGCGATACGTTCGCGATCGCAATCGCCGTCGGGCAGCGGAAGCCTTTGATGGCGGTCACTTCAAATCCGATATCATTGAAGAAGCGCACAACGTTTTTATCGCCGATGGGCTGATACGGTGTGACCACGCCGATCTTCTTGGCACCGAATAATTTCAACGCGCGTTCACAGGCTTCTGCACCTGTTGCTACTTTCAAACCGCCTGCCCAATCAGAGATCATCTTAGTGAATTTGCGGTTGCCTTCCACACCGTCCCAAAACGTTTCGGCGCTCATGCCCATCACCATGTAATCGGGTTCGGCGGTCATCACACGTTGCACCGCGTATTCAATCTCTACGCGGATCTGTTGCAGTAAATTTTCGAACGCCTCATCGCTGCTCAAATTCTGGTCGCGGATGTGAATGCGCGAAATGTGCGGCGTCACACCCGGCACAGTCATGCGATAGAAATCCGGCTCCACAATGGTGTTCGTGCTGGGGATGATGACCCCAAACTTTTTTCTCCAACCGAGTACGTCTGTCATGGGTGAGTCTCCTTGACTAATGAAGGTAAATGTTATAACATTATAACATTCAGGAGAGAGATGTCAATTATCCGCAAAGGCTATGTTGATACGCCGAACGGTCAAGTCCATTTTCGCCAACTCAAACAAGTTGACGGAGTTCCGCTTGTGCTGCTTCATCAAACCGCCAGTTCGGGGATGATGTTCGAGTCGTTGATGACTCTCCTCTCGGACTCATTTCACACCATCGCTTTAGACAACCCCGGATTCGGCGCTTCTTTCCAACCTCCAAGCGGATTCAGCATCCGATATTTATCAGACTCCCTTTATACTGCTCTGCACCAACTCGGTGTGGAGTCTTGTTTTGTGTTCGGTCATCACTCAGGTTCAGCTATTGCAGTGCAGATGGCGTCTGACCATCCCAACTTCGTGAAGAAGATGATCTTATCAGGTCCACCATTATTGAATGAAGCGCAAGTGAATGGATTGAAAGCCAGCCTCAAGCCGTTTGCGATTGCAGAAGACGGCTCGCATCTCACGCAAGTTTGGGAGCGGATCCGGAAGCGAGATTCAGCCCTCCCGTTGGAAACGGTTCATAGAGAAGTCCTCCTCACCCAGTCCGCGAGAGAGGCGGCGCAAGGCGCGTATCAAGCCGTGTTCGAGCAGCCGTTCGCGGAGCAGTTATCCGTGCTTGAGATTCCCATCCTTGTGATGTCTGGCGAAAAAGATACCTTGCGGGCAAGCCTTGAACCTGCATTTTCCATTTTGAAGAACGGCGCGATGAAAGTAATTCTGAACGAAGGTCCCTACATTTGCGACCAAAATCCCCAAGCGGTTGCGGATGTCATCAAAAAGTTTTTTATTTAGGAAAAAGGAGAGAGATGCTTACTGTACTTTACATCGTCTTCGTTGCCTTGTTCGTTTATCTGACGTGGCAGACCGTTGGAGTTTATCGAAACAAGCGGTCTTCGTATACATTGTTGTTATTGATCGTGCTGGCTGGGCTTGCCTATGATGTGCTCATTATTTTATTGGGCAGGTTCATTGGGGAAGGGGAGTTGCTCAAGACGTTGAACGCTGGGCGCTACCTTGTGCATGGATTCGCGACACCTATCATGATCATCTTCGGCTTTGGCGTGCTGAGAAATGCCGGCGTGAAGTGGGCGCAAAGCAGAACCACGCATATCGTTGTTTGTGTCTTTGTCACTCTGCTGATCGCTCTTGGTGTGTATGAAGATGTGCTTGCACTTGATTTGCAGACAAAAACCGTCATGGATATACTCCGCTATACCAACGAAGGCGGCATGAAAGGTCCGCCCATTCCCGCCATGTTGACGATTGTCTTTTTGATCGTGGCAGGCATTTCACTCTGGCGTAACACAGGTTGGTGGTGGCTTGCGGCGGGTGCGATCTTCATGTTCATCGCCGCAGGTGCAGGCATGGGCGATATGTTCTTTATTGGCAACCTCGGCGAAGTTGTGCTTGGGCTTGGCAATGTGTTGACTGCAAGAAAATTTTTATCTTGACGATAGACGGCAGACAATAGACCATGGTCAATCGTCTATTGTCCAATTAGGAGACTCACATGGAAACATACACCCTCGGGCTAGCTCTTGAAGATTTTCTTCCCGTACTTTTCTCATCCATTGGCTTGTACTTTGTTAGCCGTATGGTTAAGAATGTTAACGCCCGTCTCGGTCAGATGGCGACCATCGGTTTCATCTTGGTAAGCATTGGCGGTTTCCTCAAAGCGACGTGGAAACTCACCATGGCGGCGACCAACGCTCAGACCAATATTGCCTGGTTCGATAAAGGTATGTTCATGTGGATGTCCGTTGGCTTTACCTTGCTGGCATTTGCGCTCTGGTTCGTGAGCGAGATCCGCAGCGGAAACCGTCAGCCCGGGCGCATTTGGCTGGGACCGTCAGTTGTGCTGGGGCTAAGCCTGGTCGCCATCCTTTTTACCGGCTTCCCCGACCTGACGGTTAACACTTGGCGCTTCATCCTACTTGGCGTGATGACCATTGGTAATGTGGTCATGGTCGTTTTGCTTATTCAACAGGCAAGATACAACAACTTGAACAAGATGGCGTGGCTTTTCCTTGCAAATATCGTCATTGTCTTTGTTCTCAGCGGTCTCGCTCGCATCCCCGAACAATCCATTCCGCTTCAATGGACAGAACAACTGTTGAATACTTTTGGGCAAGGCGCTTTTGCCTACGCTTCCTGGAAACTAGCGGGCATCGTCGCACCTGCGTCTGTACAAGCAACAAGGCAAGCCAGTGTCTGATCTGGCAAGTAATTACAAAGGCGTCTTCGATAGCCGCCTCGGGTTTGGAAAACGCCCCGCGCTCTTGATCGTGGATTTTATCAACGCCTACGTGACGGAAGGTGCGCCTCTTTTCGCGCCCGATGTTGTCACCGCCGTCGACGAAACGATCCCACTCCTCAGCCTTGCTCGCGAAAAACAGATTCCCGTCTTGTATACGAAAGTCCTCTACAACAAGAACTTCCGTGATGGCGGCATCTTCATTCAGAAAGTGCCTGTACTCAAGACAATGGTCGAGGGCGAGCCGCTGGCGGAGATTGTCCCACAGCTCACGCCCATCGAATCCGACATCATCATCGTCAAGCAATACGCATCCGCATTTTTTGGCACCTCTCTCGCCGCCACTCTCACCTCCCTCGGCGTGGACACGCTTCTCCTCACCGGTTGCTCCACCTCTGGCTGCATCCGAGCCTCTGCCGTGGACGGAATGCAGTACGGCTTCCGCGTCATCGTCCCCCGCGAATGTGTAGCGGACAGGCACCCTGGCCCGCACGAGGCGAATCTGTTCGATATCAACTCAAAGTATGGCGATGTGGTGGGGAAGGCGGAAGTGATGGAGTATTTGAAAACTCTTTAGACCCCCTCCCGTCCTCCCCCAAATCCGACATGAAGAACCTATGTTTTCAGAAGAATTTATATTGTCGGATTTGGGGGAGGTGCCCGCTAGGGCGGAGGGGGCTGTTGTCTTGATGTTCAACTGCCTCATTTATGCCTACTACTCCCATCTTCTCTCCCTTCTGGTCCTTCACCAACTCCGCAATGGATTATTTCCTATTTGCGTTGGTCGGCTTACTTTTATTTCTGTCCATCACCCTGCATGCCCAAAAGCGGACAGTCACTAGCTACAGTCCGCACCTGGCATGGATTCGCGGCGGCATCTACTTCACGAGCGGATTCATCCTCAGCATTCTGACAGGTGTTCTGCCTACACTAATCAGGAAACCGATTGCGACAAGCGAACAAGTTTCAAATCTTTACTGGTGGCTTTTTACTTTCTTGTGTATAGCCGTGATCTACTTCGCTTATTTCTATCTCTGGCCCCGCGGTACCCTTACGCATGGACGTGAACTATACATGCCGCAGGTTTTGTTCTTCGGCTTGTTTTGGGGCTTGGGCGAAGGTCAAGTTTTTCTCTCGGCTTGGGCTGTGACCGAGAAATTCATCGGCAATGTCTGGCTGACCGCGCTGGTGACCTTCCTCATCGTTGGCACCTTCAAAGGATTATGGCAAAGCCAATACTGGGATATTCACGTCGCACCCGAGCACAATATCCCTGAATGGAATCTGAAGAAAGTTTTATTCGGTCATATCCCAAATTTGATTTTCACGCTTTCGTATCTTGCCGTTTTCGGCAATGCGATGATCTTTTTGCTTTTACAAACCGCAGGGTTGATGTATATGACCTATCGTATGCGTTTCCCTGCGTGGAGTGATTAGTAACTGGTAATTACCAATCTCCAATTACTATTTACCAATAACTTACACCACAAGGAACCTCAACATACGCCCATGAAAGCCCTCCAAGGAATTCGAATTCTCGATCTCACTCACATGCTCAGCGGACCCTACGCAGGCATGATCCTCGCTGACCTCGGCGCGGAAAGCATTAAAGTGGAGCCGCCTGTTACGGGCGAAGGCACACGCCGACTGTTGGAAAAAGACCCGAAGAACAGTCTCAATGGTTTCGGCGCTTATTACATGACGCTCAACCGCAATAAGAAAAGCATCACCCTCGACCTCAAATCGGAAAAAGGCTTGCAGGTCTTTTATGAACTGGTAAAGACCGCCGACATCGTTTTGAGCAATTTCAGCGCAGGAGTAACGACGCGCCTAAAAATCGATTACGATCATCTGTCCAAGATCAATCCGCGCATCATCACTTGCACGGTCACAGGCTTTGGCGAAACGGGACCCAACAAAGACCGGACTGCCTTCGACATGGTCGCGCAAGCGATGGGTGGCGGCATGAGTATCACAGGTCAGCCCGATAACCCGCCCACACGTTCGGGCATTCCCATCGGTGACCTCGGCGGTGGACTCATGGGCGTCATCGGTGTGCTTGCTGCATTGCAGGCACGTCACACCACGGGGCGTGGACAGCACGTGGACATCTCCATGCTCGACGCGCAGATCAGTCTGCTCAACTACATGGCGACCATGCACTTCCTCTCTGGCGAAATTCCAGACAAACTGGGCAATGGACATTTTGTGCATGTCCCTTACGACACCTTCCAATGTTCTGACGGCTATATCATCATCGCCGTCATCACCGATAATTTTTGGGCGGCACTGATGGAGGTGATCGACACGCCTGAACTCAACACCGAAGAGAACCAAGGTCAGCCTGGTCGTTGGAAGAATCAGATCGAGATCAATCGTCGCATCAATCAGATATTCAGTACAAATACAAAAACATATTGGCTTGAAAAATTACAAGCCAAGCGCATTCCATGCGCACCTGTCAATGATATTTCGCAAGCCTTGCGCGATCCACAAGTTCTTTCACGCAATATGGTTGTAGATGTCGAACATCCGCTTGGCGGAAAAGCCAAGATGCCCGGTAACCCTGTAAAATTATCTGACACCTACGAAGACACCTACTCGCCTCCGCCCACGCTCGGTCAACACAATAATGAAGTCTATGCTTCCATTGGCTTGACGGCTGAAGATTTGAAAGCCTTGCAAGAAAACGGGATTATTTGACGATAAACCACTAATCACCAATTTACCAATCAACCAATTACCAACATGTTCATCCAAGAAAACCGCCTCAAACTTAAACTCAAAGCGGGTCAGCCCGCCTTTGGCGTGATCTCCACCTCGACCGATCCGCAGCTCGCGGAGCTCTTCGGCTTGACTGGCTTCGACTACTACATGCTCGACGCCGAACATGGACTGATTCACCCCGACATGGCTGTCAACGTCATCCGCGCTTGCGAGTTGACGGGCATGACTCCGATCGTGCGCATCGGACCCAAAGACCCGAAGATCGTCTTGCAATATCTTGACGCGGGCATGATGGGCGTGATGATGCCCGACTTGCGAAATGCGTCAGAGGTGAAAATGCTTGTCGACGCAGTGAAATATCCACCCGTCGGAAAAAGAGGCGTGGGCATTTCGCGGGCGTCCAAATACATGGCATACAGTGGGGGAGCGGAAAAATACATCGAATTCGCCAACGAACAGACCATGGTCATCCCGCAATTCGAAGACCCTGCCTTGCTTGATGACTTTGAAGCCATGATCTCCCAACCTCACGTAGATGCCGTCGTCATCGGTCCGCGTGATCTTTCGCTCAACATGGGCTTCCCCGATGGACCCAATCACCCTGAAGTACAAGAGATGATTGATAAAGTGTTCGCTGTTTGCAAAAGAGCAGGCGTCGCCGCAGGAATCACCGCAGGTGTAAAAGACGACGCGGACAAAATGATCACACGCGGCGCAACGGTGATTCTTGGTATCGCTCAAGTCCTCATCATGAACGGCGCGAAGACGTTGATAAGGTAACCAATCATGAACTCAAAAGATATCCTCCTTGACCTCCTTCAATCGTACAAAGACGGCATAGACTTTGTCTTCAAAGACTTGCCTGATGCTGCGCTCACCTTCCAGCCCGATCCCGAAGCGAATCATATCGCTGTCACCATGTGGCATATCAGCCGCATCATGGATATGATGGTGGTCATGCGCATTCAAAACAAACCCATTGACGATGAGCAGTGGTTCGTCAACGGCTGGATGGATAAAACAGTCTACGACCCGCGCGGCAAAGGCATTCGCGGCTTGGGCGTGCTGATTGGCTACAGCGTGGAAGAAATGCTAGCAGTGCCTGTCATGCCGCGCGAAGACATGCTTAACTATTTCAACGATACACTTTCTGCGTTGACTGAAGTCGTCAACGGTTTGGCTCCTGAGCAACTCAGCGAAAAAGCCCCAGGCGGCGACCCACAACGCAGTTACTACGAGTGGGTCAAGATCTGTCTCAGCGACGGCATTCGTCACACGGGCGAAATGCTGGCGATCCGATCGATGTGGGAGCGGAGGAATAAATAATGAGTATTTCACTTGCACAAGTCAACACCAAGGCAACGCGTGTTTTCATGGGCACGATCACCGATGAAGAATATATTCACGATGCTTTCGCGAATATAGCAAAGAAAGAAAATATCCAGGCTGCAACCTTTGAATTGCTGGGCGGCATCACCAGTGTGGAGTTGAGCGAGTACAACTTCCAAACCCGTGAGCGAAACCCATCCTTGTTCTTCTTCCGTTCATTGGAAATCATTGCAGGGCATGGCACTATTTCCATGCTGGATGGTGAGCCGTATGTCCATCTACACCTGACCTTGTCGTATCAAGATGAAGAAGCCAACGATGCGGGCGTGGTCGTGATCGGCGGACATGCCTCCAGGGCAAAAGCCTTTGCGGTTGAGTTCACGCTAACAGCGTACGACGGCATTCCCGTCCAACGCGCCATGCACAAGGGGACAAGTCTGAAACTTTGGGATCTCCCCGCTTTTTAATCTGACACCCAAAAACCTGACACTTGACACTAAATCGGCAAATAGGTATTATTGTTATAATGTTATAACATTTACCCTGAAATCAGGTACCCATGCTAAAAGTTGACCGAAGTTCACCCCTCCCGCTCCACTACCAGCTCAAACAGCACCTGCTCGAGAAGATCGAGTCGGGTGAGTGGAAGCCGAACGATCTCATTCCCTCCGAGCAGGAAATGCAGAACTCGTTCGGTCTGAGCCGTATTACGGTGCGTCAGGCGTTGAGTGACCTTGTCTATGAAGGCTTACTCATTCGCGAGCGCGGACGCGGCACCTTCGTCGCGCCGCCCAAGATGACTCACAGCCCTGAAGAACGCAAAAGCCTGACCGAGTTCATGACCGAGAAAGGCATCAAGCCAGGCTGGCAGGTCATTGAAAAAGGATTTGTCGAAGCCAATAAAGAAGTCGCAGCGAGTTTGAAGTTGCCGCACAAGACTCGTGTCTATCGCATTCGCCGCTTGCGCCTTGCAGCAGATGAAGCCATCGGGCATCACACGGCGTATTTACCTGAAGCCGTTGCAGGTCAGATCGATGAGGCAGCGTTGTTGGATGGAGGATCGCTCAACTACATTGCTCACATCCCGCAGATGGCGACATCCCATGCGACTCGTTCCATCGAAGCCGTCGCCGCCTCAGACCTCGACGTGAAGCTGCTTCACCTTTCTCAGGGTTCGCCCGTGCTGATGATCCAGCGCGTAGTGTTGAGCGCGGCTGGTGAACCGTTGGAATTTTTGCAGGCGCGATATCGCGGCGACCGATTCAAATATCAAATTGGAGATTAACATGACGAAGACATACGGCGACCCAAAATCAACCATTCCCTATCAATGCTTCATGGGACGATGGGAAGGCTTGTGCAAAACCTTCAGCCCCAAAGGTGACTTCATCGAATCCGCTGCCGTCCACATGGATGTGTACTGGAATGAGATCGGCAAGAGTTGGCACTTGATGGAAGACTTTGAAAACCTGTACGAAGTGGGCAAAACCGTCTTTCACTCAGACATCTCCACCGACGGGAAATACTGCTGGGCGACCAGCGAACAACTCAGCCTGCACGGCTCCGAACTCACGCCATATAACTACGTCTTCACCATCGATAGCAATATTTCCAAAACCCTCGTTCACAACAATCATTATTTTATTGACCCGAACAATCGCCGCATCATCACGCACAAACTGCGCGAAGGCAAGACGCATATTTTTCAGATCCAGGATTTCGTGAGAATTCAGCAACCGTAAATTTCACCGCGAAGAGCGCGAAGGTCGCAAAGAAAAAACAAAGATCTTCTTCGCGCTCTTGGCGTGCTTAGCGGTTAGTTATGGAGTTACGATGATTATTCAAACTACTAACGAAGACAAACCCAACTTCGCCATCGAACAGCCCGACCATACCCGTACCTGCGGACAACTGGCGCGCGCGTTCGGCAACGCGGACTTTGCTCACCCCACGCCGCGCGATCTCGTCATCTACATCGTCGAGCATCACGACGAAGGCTGGGCTCCCATCGACGCGTTGCGTGAACAATCGCCGACCACGGGCTTGCCCCATCATCTCACGCAAACACCTATTCAATATCTTATTCAAACCAGCAAAGGTTCGCCCGAGTTCAACGAAAAACATCATGCCTATTGCGGCTTGCTTTCGTCCATGCACACCTACGGCTTGTTCAACGGGCGCTATGGTCTTTCAGATTTTATTTTCATCGACAAGATTTCAGCGGAGCACAAAGCCGCTGCGGATGCGATGCTCGCGGATGAACTGACTCGTCAAGCCCGCCTCAAAGCGGACCTCGGAACTGATTCGACATCCCAGGCTTGGATCGAAGAGAAAGCCTTGTTCAATAACTACAAACTCTTGCAGTTCTTCGATACCTTGGCATTGTACTTCCACACCACACACACCGAAGGACGCAAGGAAGGCAAATTCCTCAACGTGCCCGATGGCAAAGGAACAGATCACACCGTGAGCATCACCCCGCAAGAAGATGGCTCGTATGCCTTGTCTCCCTGGGTCTTTGAAGACGACTCGCTCGAAGTCTCTGTCGAAGGACGTTACATCACCGCTCAGCCTCAAGGCGCAGACTTCAAATCCATTTTTGATAACACGCCCAAAGAGATGCAAGCCTACAAACTGGTGCGCGGATAATCTCCAATTACCAATTACTATGAATCAACCCATCCAATTCAAGCAAGGTATCGGACGCTGGGCAGGTAATGCCGAAGTGTTTGACAGCAAAGGCTGTTTCCTCGGCAACGGCTCGGACTATCGCAATGTGCAGTCACTGCCCGAAGGGCGTGTCCGTATTGACGTGTCGTTCGTGGGTCCTTTCAAACATAGCGGACATTACTTCATCCAGCAAAAAGATGATCACCGTTTGTATGAAGGTCCCGCCAACATTGGCTATGCAGAAACGCTCAGCGAGAATCTTGTGGATGCCAATGCCTATTGGTCGGCACTTGGGTTGAGCCAGCGTTTCTTCTTGATGATCGTGGATGGAAATTTACAACTCTCGCTTGCGCAGATGTCGCGCGGTGAGCATATGATGTACATCGTCGTTGGTCAAAATGACCGCGTGCCCGAAGATACACCCGTCCCACAGCCAACCGTGGTCAGCGGCACGCACTACGACCTGCACGATGACCCCACCTCAGGGCGCGGCGAGATTTTGCTTCACCGACCTGGGCGTTGGAGTGGCGAACTCTCAGCGCTGGACGGGGCACGTAATCAACTTGGCAAGAAATTATATGAAGAGACCATCACTCCGATCAAGGAAGGCATGATCGGACTTCGCATCGAAGGCGGCACGTTCGGACCCGAAGTCCGCAAGATGTCGCTGGTTACGAATCAATGGCAGGCGTGGGCAACGGATGACTCGGAAATTGTTGGTAGTTATTCTCTCAGCGGCGGACGTGCCCTAAGCGGACAGTTCTATCACCGTGAAGCACATCTGCGTTGCTGGCGGCGAGAAGTGGTGACGCTCGACGGTACCTGCAAAGCCGTTGTTCAACATTGGTATCGTGGCGGGCAACGAGTTGGCTCGCAGTTTGGTGTGATGGAGTTTGAAAAAGCGTGACAACTCCCTCCTTCCTCGGCGACTGGCTTGTGAGCGAATATGTCTACACTCCTGCGGGCGAATATGCGGGTTTGATTCATCAACGCCGTAAGCTCCAGCCGCAGGGAGATGTGATCCGCGTGATTCAAATTTGCGAACCTGTCAAAGTTGTCGAAGGAATCTCGGAACAAGCAAAATCCGTTGTTGAGATCATGAACAAACGTGTTGGTGAATTTGTCTTTGACTTGAAGGTCGTCGGGAAAGCCCGTCATTATCTCGGTGAGGATGTGGTGGGGGGCGGGTTCTCTTGGCGTGATGGTGTTCTAACCGCGCGCGGCATATGGACGCACTTTGGCTACAACTTCACATCGTTTTCGATGCTGGTCAACCCGAACAGACAGGTCACCGGCGGAAAATTTTTCAATGCCAATGAAGAAATCGCGACTATTGTTGGAGTGGGTGTGCCTGAAGATGAAGGTTACCCTGTTATGACAGAAGGAAGCCTTTCAGGAAGTTATCAAGGTGAGCGCTTTATGGTGTCGCCGGATGGCGAGTTGATGGAAACGACGACCATTACCACGAATGAATATACCTTCACGGAAAAAGACGGCTTTCGCGGTCGTGAAAAACGTTATGGCAATTTGTTGGAGATCGAGGCAGTCGCTTCACCTGGGTTGACCGTTTCCCTTCTTGAAGTGACGGACCATGTCAGCGGTTCGATTGCAGGACTGGCGAAATGGTTTCGGGATGAGAAGTTGAGCCATGTGCATGGCTATGTCTTGAGGAAATCGGCATGATCCGCGCTCTCTTCCACGCCGCCACTCTTCCGAATGCAAGCGCGCCGTATAACGTGCTGCATTTGAAGGTGTATTATCCAGCCGCGCCGACCAATAGCGACGCGGAACGGATGAGCGGCGTAATCCCCGCAGATAAAACGTCCGTGCCGATGCCTGTGGTGATTTTCTTCAATGGAATCAATGTGGGCATTGAAAGCTATCA
>JAFLCE010000033.1 GCA_017303655.1 Anaerolineae bacterium | reverse complement strand
CCAAGAACTGCAAGAGAATTCCCAGTTGAGTTGTAAATAATATGTTTAATTCTTGCCATTCCCACTTTAATTTTATTAATACTCTTCTTCTCTTTTATATCCCAAAATGTTATTTCAGTATCATTACTAATCGCCAGAAAAAACCCATTTGGTGAGAAATCTATTTCAGTGCCACCAAAGCCTATGTTTCCAATCAAACGAAGAGAGGAACTCTCATAAAACAGAATATCATCATTCAAAGCAATTGCAATCACATCACCTTGGGGCGACCATGCAACGTCATTCAAGTATTCAGTATCTACGGCATTCTGAAATTTCAACAAACAAGAATTCTGAACATTTATTACCAAAAGGTTTGTCGTGGGGGTTATCATTTTTTCTGGCAAAACTGTGGTGGGTGGCACAGTATGGTTAGGTTGCACAGATGGAATACCACATGCAACAATCACAAAGATTATCGTAATAACAACGAATTGCCTCACCAGTTTTCTCATGTTTCCTCCTTTCAATTAATTTTATGGGGCTTTTAGCCAACCAACAGGTTCTAATGCCTCGCCAATGAGAAAAGCGCGATTTTCTATAATATCTAGCAAGATAGCCTGGGAATCCAAAAAGTAATGCTCTCCAACTTGACTTCTAAAAACAACCTGCCTACCGTCTGGCGACCATAATGGTGGTGAATATATATTTAAACCAATCTCAGCATTAAGTTCCCCACGGAAACAATAATTGGTTGTTACTCCTGTTTTCAAATCTAAAATACCAAGGTAACGATCTGCGGAGTCGTAAAACCAAGGCTGTACATCAGTCCAATAAGAATACCAGAAAGCGATAAACCGATTTTCTGGCGACCAACTCAAGTCAGATATATAAAACCAAGGATAATAATCTGACAAATGGGTCAATTGGTTAATCTTGCCATCTCGCGAGACCTCAAAAATTTCATACGATGGAAAATCTTCTGGGTTTGAAAACAAGTTAAGCGCCATAGCAAAGCGACTTCCATCGGAAGTCCATCGAGGACTCACATGCATATCGCCGCTGGGATCAAGTTGAGTAAGCGCAGAATTGCTTTTAATACCCCATAATGTGTAATAAAATGGTCCAGAAATACCGCCTTGTAAATATACAACTTGGTCAATATTTTTATTGTATTCAATAACTCTATACCAATAATCATAAAAAACTTCAGGGTAGTTTGCATCAAGAAAATAGCGCTCGTTGGTAAAAGGATTTAATACAAGAAATCTAGAGACTGTATAAAAACTATCCTCTTCTTGAATTAGATCGATAATCAGTTGTTCTTCATTTAGCCATTTTGCATATGACCAGTCTTCTTCCATAGGTAAAAGTTTAGCCTGAGCGTTTCCATCCCCAATGACCAATTCATCTGTTTTGCCCGATATATAAGAAATCCAGTTATGTTCGGGGGAAGCGGCAAAGAAATAAAAATTATTACCTGGTTGACTTAATTGAGTTTTAACAAGAGAACTCATATCCATTTGATAGGTTTCATCACCATCAAGGATAAGAGTTCCATTTGAATTTAATTTTGATAAATCTGTTTCTATATCGGGACATTTTTCAATAATTTTTGCAGGAGAACAACTTGCAAGAAGAAAAACCAAAAATATGTTATTCAAAAGCGGGTTGTGAATTTTTTTCATTTATCCTCCTCTATATATTCATTATCTTCTAAATTACTCTTGAGAAAGAGTACTACCTCCCAACCTCTCTCACCTGCAAATCCGAGTAGGCGACGCCCAAATTCGTCTCGCCGTTGGGTTCGGCGACCACGTGCAATTTGCCCATTTTGTAGCGGTTGTCTTTGAGCGAAGTTGCCAGCACGCCGTTCAGATACACGCGCATTTTTTCGCCGTCCATGATGACACGCAGGCGGTTGGTCACGTCTCTGCCTTTGCGGAGGGAGGTGTGAGTGGTCCAGTCTACGAGGGTGTTCCATTTGAAATCGGTGTTGGTGGTCTCTTTGGTGAAATAGCCGATGTTGTATTGTCCCAGCGGAGAGATGTAGAATGCATATCCGCCTTCGCTGTTCATACGCGGATACAGTCCAGCGGTGATCAACTTCTCGTCTCCTTCGGTGAATTTGATGGTGATGCCCACGTCAAAGTCATCTAAAAAGCCGGAACTGATCAGGACGTAATAGGAATTGAGGCGCGGTTTGTACAGTCCGCGCAATTCGGGGGGATTGCCTTTGTGGAATGTGATCTCGCCCTCTCGCACGATTTCCCAGCCGGGCAGGGTGCTGTCGGCAAAGTCCGCACCGAGGAGCAGGTCACCCATGTCTGGTTCAGGCGTGGCTGTCTTCGACATGCGAAAGGATGTGCCGCAAAATTCGCAGGTGGCGAGGTCCGCTTTGAGGGCGGCGGCAGGAAGGGTCGCTCCGCAGTTGGGACAGTTAAGGGCTTTCATAAGTTTCATGGATTATACGATATTCAAGGTCTACAAACTTTACCCCTTAAACATCACCACCCGGTTGCGTCCCTGCTTCTTGGCTTCGTAAAGAGCCTGGTCGGCGTTGGCAATCAAGTCTACGGGTTGAGTGGATGCTGTGGGGACAATCGCCGCCACGCCAATGCTGACCGTCACAACTTTGCCGGTGACGGAGGCGCGATGAAGAATTTTCATTGCTAGGATTCTTTTACGCAAGGCTTCCGCTCGTTTGGCGGCATTCTTCGCAGTGCTATCTGGCAAGATCAAGGCAAACTCTTCCCCGCCGTAGCGAGCCGCCACGTCATATTGCCTGCGCCCGGCAGACATCAACACCTCCGCGATCTGACGCAGACATTCATCGCCTTGTGCATGCCCATAACTATCGTTATATTTCTTGAACGAATCAATATCCACCAGAGCTAATGCCAACGGTCGGCTCTCTCGCGTAGCATTCTCCCACTCTTGAGTCAGCCGCGCATCAAAGTGACGTCGATTCGCCAACCCGGTCAAGCCATCGGTCAACGAATGTCTTAACGTCTCTTCGAAAACATTCGCACGCTGCAAAGCAATCGCCGCCAATTCCGCCAGCGAACGCATGGTCTCCACATCCTCTGGCAAATACGGCTTACCCGGATAAACCCTGCCCAAACTCAACGCGCCCACGGCAGTCTCACCCACCATGATCGGGAAGGTACAGGCAGATAACATTTGAAACGGATCATACGCCTTAATGCGCTTCCGTCGCTTTTGATAATTCTTAACAAATTGCGGCTGGCGCGTCTGAATGGCACGGTATGTCAGAGCCGCTTCCTTTATCGGTATACGCATACCAAGATAATTTTCCACCATCGGCGTCACCGCCTGAATGATCAGCATATCGTCATCGATCAAATCCAGAAACCCGATCGGCGACTCCATCAACTCGGATGCACGGTTAAGGATGGTCTTCAACACATCGTCCAGGCTTTGATGATGCAGCAGATCCAGTGCGATGGAATACAGCGCAGACAAGCGTTCATTCTGAGTCTTAATTTTGGATGCCATACGGACTTGGATTCTATCGGAAATCCGCCTCTTCCCTAAGGGACGGCTGTTCCCCCATAAGTTGGATGTCTTTGCATCGACGGCTTTATCTCCCCATCCCGTAAAAGTTTGACGCAGGAGAGGACTATTCTCCTGCGTCAAACTTTTTCAGGCTTTTGCTTTCAGCAGACTCGCGATCATATCTTTAAGTTTTTTTAAATTCGTGGGTTTGCTCACATATTCTGTTGCGCCTGCTTCGAGGCATCGTTCCCGGTCGCCGGTCATGGCTAGGGCGGTCAGAGCAATGATGGGCACAGTCGCGAAGCGTGGGTCCGTTCGCAAACGTCGAGTGGCGGCAAGCCCATCCATCACTGGCATTTGAATATCCATAAGGATGAGATCTGGCAGGGTTTCTTTTGCCTTTTCAAGCGCTTCCTCTCCATTCCTGGCGTAGATCAATTCATAGCCTTGATGTTCGAGGTAATCACCCAGAATGACAATATTTGATTCCATATCTTCTGCCAGCAAGATCTTGCCGCCGGTTGCCACACCTTGCTTGGTAACGATACTATGCTCCGGTGTTAGCTGATGTTTTATTCTTTCTTCCGCACCGATCATGGATCTGCCGGGAATGCAAACTGTAAAGGTGCTGCCTCTGCCCACCTCACTTTGAACGGATACGCCGCCACCGTGCAGTTCCGCCAGTTTTTGCACCAATGCCAACCCAAGCCCGGTGCCTTCATGCTGGCGTGCCAGGCTGCTATCGACTTGGGTAAAAGGTTTGAACAAACGCAACAGATCTGTTTGTGATACGCCAATGCCGGTATCTTCCACTGCAAAGCCAAGGCAATCTTTGGCGGAGTCTGCTGTAACTCGCAGCGTCACTTTGCCGTGTTCAGGCGTGAACTTGACGGCATTGCTCAGTAAGTTCACGAGGATCTGTTTAAGGCGGCGTTGATCACCGACCACATAGGGGTAGGTCATATCCTGTTCGAAGGATAGTTGGATATTCTTATTAAGCGCAATCTGTTTGACGAACATCAGGCTGGCTTGGCATAATTCCGAGATGACCACATTTTCAAGGGTAATGTCCAGCTTATCCGCTTCGATCTTGGCGAGGTCAAGCAGGTCATTGATCAGCCCAAGCAGATGCTTGCCGCTGCTTTCAATAGTGCTGATGTATTTATATTGTTTTTCGTTCAGGCTGCCAAACTCACCCGTGAGTAGGATCTCGGAGAAACCAAGAATACCATTGAGCGGGGTTCTCAATTCATGACTCATGTTTGCCAGGAATTCATCTTTCACCAGCAAAGCACGTTGCAATTCTTTATTGATGTTTCGTAAAGCTGCTTCTGCTGCTTTACGCTCGGCAATATCACGTACCACACTTTGGACCATGATGATGGTGCCGTTCGCGTCACGCACTGGCGAGAGGTTTACTTCCACTGGCACTTTATGCCCGTCTTTCGCTGTAAATATCCTTTCATAGAGTGGGACAGTCTCACCCCGTAAGAGAGCTGCCAACTTATCATCTGCGTCTTTGCGTTGTTCAGTTTCAAGTGCAAAGGGATTTTGGTTGACATGCCCAAGGGTTAAGTATTCTTCCAGGGTGTAGCCCACCATATCCAAGGCACGTTGATTGGCACGCAATTCCTCCCCAGTGGAACTCATCAGGAAAATGCCATCGTTAGAGTTTTCGAACAAGGCACGGTAGGTCGCTTCGCTTTCACGTAAAGTATTTTCTGCTACCTTGCGCTCGGTATTATCGAAAACGGTAGAACGGGTCATGATGAAATTGCCAGCTTCATCATAAATGGAAGTAGCATTTAACGAAACAGGCAAAGCGGAACCATCTTTTCGAACGAACTCGAATTCAACATCCTTCACCCAGCCGCGTTGAATAAGGAGTGGAAAGTTTTCGCGGAAGACGCCGCGTGTGGCTTCAGTTATAAAATCAATGGCAGTATGCCCGAGCATCTCTTCGCGGGTGTAACCAAGCCAGTTCAACTCGGTCTGGTTGACCATGACGAACTTTCCCTCTGGATTGACAGAGTGATAGCCAGTTGGAGCGTTTTCGTACAGATCTTGCACCTCGGCGGTACGCTGTGTAACCTTGTCCTCCAGTGTGCGGTTCAACTCCTGTAATTCCTGCTGCATCATCTTTAGGGCATGAATGTCTGTAGAATTGACCAGGACGGAGGCAACCTGCCCCGCCTCATCGTGCAATGGTTGGATGAAAGTTCGGTACCAACGCGGTTGCCCATTTACGAAAGAAAGATTTTCCAGCACTTTCGCCCGATCTGCCTCTATTACGTTTTGAATATCGTACATTTGCTTGTTTGCCACTTGCTCTGGGAACAACTCATACATGGTCTTGCCGATAAACTGAGCTGTTTCGCCTCCTAATTGTTCAGCAGCTTTATCATTCATGTACAAGAATTTACCAATTGGGTCTACAGTGGCAATCACGCTATCAAGGCTTTCCAGTAACCCGCGATATTTTTCTTCGCTTGCCCGTAATTCTTGAAGGACACGCCGCCGTTCGGTAATATCCCGATGACTCACCCGCCGCCCGCGGAATTTGCCATCCGCACTTGTTACAGCCTGGCAGGTGTGACTGATCCAGCACACCTCGCCCGCCGCTGTTAGGATGCGGAAATCCAACGAAGAGGAATCAAGCAGGTCAAACTCCTGCATATTGTGCTGGTCAAAGGCATGGCGGTCATCCGGATGAACGATACTTTCCAGCAGAGATGGGTCTTGCAAGAACTGTTCCCGCTCATATCCCGTAATACGTTTGCAAGATGGTGACATATACTGGAGGGTTTTGTTTTCATCCATCCAAAATTCCATGTCATAAGTGAAGTCTGCCACGGTACGCAGGCGTTCTTCGTTTTTGCGCAACGCTTCTTCCGCCCGTTTGCGCATGATGATATCGAAAACAGTTTCGGCAAAACGCTGCAATATCTCCAGATCTTGCTCGGTATAATCCAGCATCTTATTTCCGATACCAAGTGCCGCTACGACAAGGTTGTTTCGTTTGACTGGCAACGTGATGAGCCTGGTGATAGATGCATGACCTTCTGGTAAGCCTTTGCGATGCACAAGCGACGCATAATCATTATAGATGTGCGCCTTGCCGCTGCGGATCGCATCCGCCCATACCCCGGCTTGCTCCACCGGGTAATGCTGTCCTTTACCTTCGGCTGTACAAAGCGTACTCAGGGTATTGGTAGACCAGGCTTGCAGAGTGATGGAATTCTGATCGTCATCGACAAAGTGGAAGAAACCAAGCTGACTGTCGGTGAGCGATTCAGCTTCGTCGAGCATGGAGCGCATGAGCATCTCCATGTCCAGCGTTTCATAGGATAAATTTGTCAGCCGTAAGCGTGCCTGGGTATAGAGTTCCTCCCGCTTCTGTTGGGTGATATCGAGATGTGTTCCAACCATGCGGACAGGTTTACCAGCCTCTTCCCATTCCATTACTTTGCCGCTATCGAGCACCCAGACCCACGATCCGTTCTTGTGTTTCATTCGCGCTTCGCACTGGTAATGTTCCGTTTCGCCCGAAAAGTGCCGGTTCAGTAAATTCTCTGAAACCTTGAAGTCATCCGGATGGCACAGATCTGCCCAGGTTTTAATGTTGACTGGCTCGAGTTCCTTTAGCGTATACCCGATTATTTCCGCCCAGCGTTCGTTGAATATGGTTTCGCCAGTTAGAACGTTCCAGTCCCACATGGCGGCGTTGGCACCCTTCAATGCCATTTCGGTGCGCAGACGGCTCTCTCGCAGTTCTTCCTCCGACTGTTTCCGCTCGGTCACATCTTGTATGATCGCCATCATGCGCAGGGGAATGCCCTCTTCGCTATAGGTTACCTTGCCCCGTTGATGAATCCAGTGCATACTACCGTCATTCAGGCGGATACGGTATTCATAGTCCATATCGATTCGCCGCTGAATGAAGGATGCATCCATTTTTTTGAGATGGTCGCGTTCAGCAGGAACCATCATATTGGCAATGATTTCCTGGGTGATCACCATATCGCGCGGCAGTCCCAAGATGGAATAGACTTCATCCGAACAGATCAAAGCCAGATTGCCATTCTGCCATTCCATGTAACCGATGCGCCCGATGCGCTGAGCTTCGTTGAGCAAAGCCTGACTTCGAGCCAACGCTTCCTCTGTCTGTTTTCTTTGGTGAATATCACGGACATTGATGATAATCGCCTCAATGCCCGGCTGCATTAATAAATTACTGAAGATACTTTCGACCCAGCGCCACTCGCCATTCTTATGTTTAAAACGATATTGTAGAGTAGACACCCGTGACGGGTCTTCGATCAACGCCGCCAACTCATTAACCATTTCTTGAAGATCATCGGGGTGTGTCAAAGAATATGGATCACTTGCACTTGCTTCATGCTGCTCATAACCAAACATCTTTTTAATCGCCGGGCTGGCATACTTAAACTTACCATCCATCCCGATCAACACAACCCCATCTGGGGCATTCTCGATCAAAGCCCGGTAACGTCTTTCTGCAAGGCGCGCCTCTTCTTCCGCCTGTTTCCGGTCAGTAACATCACGCGCAATGCTCATAATGACCGTTCTACCCATATACGAGACCAAACTACTGCTGACCTCTATGGGAATCTCTCGACCGTCCTTCGCCTTGTGACGGGTTTCAAATATCTGTAGTTTTTCTTCGCTCAATCTATCGATCAACTGCTGGATCTGTTCGATTTTGATGGCAGAATCGATATCTGAAACCTTCATGAAAAGTAATTCGTCCCGCGAGTATCCCAATGCTGTTACAGCCGCGTCGTTGACATCCAAGAAACGCATATCCATATCGATCACCCATACGGCGTCATTCATGCCGTTGATCAGGTCACGATATTTTCTTTCGCTTTCACGCAGGTTGTTCTCCATCTGCTTGCGCTCGGCGATCTGCGCTTCCAGCTCGGCAGCATACTCATGTTCCGATCTAAACAAGCGGACATTCTCTATGGTTTGCGCCGCCTGCCCTGAAAAGCCGGAATACAATGCTATTTCTTCTTCACTGAAAGTCCGTACTCTATTAACCGAGGCTACGATAAAAACACCGATCGCCTTCTCTGAGATCATGAGGGGAACATATACAATGGATCGTAACCCACGCGATTCGGCAACCAATTTTTCGGCGCTGGAAAGTTCTGCAGATGTTGAATCCGCAAGAACTACGCTTGAACCGTTTGAAATCGCTGCTTGAATATGGGGGTGATCTGCTACATTCGCATGGCGTAACTCATCCGGAAAACTGGGCGGCAACGGCGGGGTTGTGGCTTCCAAAAATAATTCATCCCCTACCAATGTGTAGATGGCGCCGCTCTCCAATTGCAACAGACCCGCGGCATTTTCAATGATCTTTTGTAGAACGATATCCATTTCAAGCGACGCCGACATCACCTGACTGATCTCCAACATGGAGCGAAGCCGCTTCTCGTTTTCGCTCGATTCCAGTTCAGCGATCCGTTTATGCGCCTGTTCCAGCTCGATCAGGATTTCCGCTTTGGTTTTATTTTTTGGCATAAATGCCTCCGGCTTATGAAACTATTATCCATTCATACCCTCTTTATGACCACTACAATAGTTCCCTAATAGTCATGATATTCTTCATCCGCTTAATGGGGTATAGACGAAGCCCAACCTTCGTTGGACGGCTCAACCATTCATATTATCTGTTACACGAAGTATCATGAAAATGGGGGAAATCCCTACCAAAGGTTTAACTGGTTTCTCTATTGAAAAAATTGGACAAACTTGGGTTGCTTTTTACAAAAAATATTCGTTCAGTTTTTATTCCCCCAAAAATCTTGCTAGCCTTTTCGTTCAGCTCGAATCCCTTCCTCAAAACTGCGCGGGCTAAAACCAAAATCTTTCTGAGCGTCTTCGTACGAGAATGCTTTGTTCTCATTTAATCTCAGGACTTGTTCGGCTTTGATGGGCAAAGGCAAGCGCATCCGCTCGGTGAATTGCAAGGCACGAACAATAGGCATGTAGGGCAAATGAAGTTTCCAGACACGTTTACCAAGCGCCATTGAAACCGTATCAATGACCTGGTTATAGGTGAGTGGGTCTTTACCTGCGATGTTGTAACTCTTGCCGATAGTCGCGTCCGTTTTCAAAGCAAGCACTACGGCTTGAGCAACATCATCCACAAAGATGGGCTGTTGCAAAGACTCACCGTCCCCGAATATGGGCATGATAGGTGTGATTTTCAGCAAACGAATCAATCGCCACATATTGCGGTCGCGTTCACTGCCGTAGATCATCGTCGGGCGCAGGATGGTGTAATCCAATCCGTTGGCTTGGATGGCTTCTTCGGCGGCGAGACGAATGGATTTACTGCCTGCGTTCAACTGGGTGAAGATGGCGGTGGTGCTGATGAAAATTCCGCGCTTCACGCCCGCCTCTTTTACCACCCTGACAATTGATTCTGCGTGCCCGAAGCCGAGTGATGCGATGTTGACAAGAGCATCCACGCCGCGCAGGGCGGCTGTCAATGTTTCAGCGTTGGATAAATCTCCCGCCGCCCACTCCACTGTCAGCGCGGAAAGAGGCGAGCGGTCGCTTGTAGCGCGAGTCAAACAACGGACTTGGTATCCGCTATTTAAAAGAAGAGGGACGACGCGTGAGCCGGTAAATCCTGTAGCGCCTGTGACGAGTACTTTCATGCGTTTACCAACTTCTCAAGCAATACAAGCGTTTCATTCAATTTATCGCGGCGATCCAAATTTTTCACAAGATACTTACGGGCGTTCGCACCCATCGTTTTGACTTGTACGGGGTTCTGTGAGAGCTCAAGAATTTTTTGTGCGAGCATGGCATCGTCGGCAGGTTTCACATACACACCGCCATGTGACGACTCGATCAACTCGCGCGTGATACCGTCAATGACGATGATGCTGGCACGTCCCGCCGCCATGTAGTCAAAGACCTTATTCGGGTATGTAGTGCGGAAGGCGGGAATATCTTGCAGGATAGCGAGACAGGCATCTGCTGAAGCGACGATAAGCGGCATATCTTTTTTAGGGCGCGTGCCCGCGAAGATTATATTAGTTAGATTTTTATTTTTTGCTTCGGCTTCGAGGCGCGCTCTTTCTTTGCCATCCCCAAAAAGCACAAAACGGATTCTTTCTTCTTTCTTCAATCGTTCCGCCGCACGCAGCAAAGTATCAATATCATTCGCCTGCCCTAACGCCCCAGCATACAAGACCACAAATTTATCTTCGACCTTGAGTTCTCTGCGAACAGACGAACCATCAATGGACGGATTGAACATATCTATATCTGTGCCGTAAGCGATGTAGGTCACTTTGGTTTCGGGCACACCTTTGGCAAGCATATACTCACGGTAAGCAGGCGAATTCACCAATATATGATCAGCGCGTTTATACAAAAAGTTTTCAAGCCAGCGTGAGAGCGCAATGATGATTGGATTCTTCAACACACCCATACTGATACCGAACTCAGGCCACAGGTCACGCACTTCAAGTAAAAAGGGCTTGCAGCGCAAAACAGCGACAACCCACGCCGAAACAGCTTGAAAGATCGGAGGCGTGGTGCCCAGCACGAGGTCCACGTCTTTGACGCGTAGCGACGTCAGAATAGAAGAGAACATAAAACTAAAAAAGGCGATGATGCGCCAAAAATAACTGCGATGGATAGCGGGGTAAATATACGAACGTAACACGCGCACACCGTCGAAGGTCTGCTCGGCATAGAGTCCGCGGCGCTCAACTGTGCGTTGACCGGTCTGATAATTCAGGTCACTGGCAACGATGACCAGTTCATGTCCACGCTGTTTGAGGTACTTCCCCATCTCAAAGTGGCGTGTATGTCCCGGCTCTTCGGGTGAAACAAAAACTTGGTTGATGAGTAATATCTTCATGCGAGGAAGGATTATAGCATCTGGACGATGGACAACAGACCATGGACGATAGTGATTGCATGGCTTGGTCGAAATCGTTCTCGCATGTTCGATTTTCAAACTTTCAAATCCGTCAATCTGGCTACGCGCAAAGAGAGAACTCTGAGAGTCTTTGAGAGTTTGCCTGCGTAGAATTACAGTCAAAGAAAGGAACAGCACTCATGGAAATCCCTAGACACTGGCGTCTCAAAAAGCAACGATACGGTCTCGTCGGCGAGGTCTGTCCGCACTGCGACCATAAGATCTTCCCCCCGCGCGATGTCTGCCCGAACTGCGGCGACGAAGCCAAAGACACATTCGCATTTAGCGGCAAAGGTGAAGTGTATTCCTACACCACTATTTATGAAGCCCCTGCTGGCTATGAAGCGAATGTCCCCTACACTGTGGCGCTGGTCAAACTTGAAGAGGGTCCCATGCTCACGGCTCAATTAACCGACGTGGATAACTCTGAAGTTCAGATCGGCATGCCCGTGGAAATGGTCACCCGCAAGATGAGGAATGATGGTGACGAACGCGGGTTGATTGTGTATGGGTATAAGTTCAGACCTACTTCCCTACATACCACAACATAATCTCCAAATATAGGATGAAGCATCAAAAACAAAAATAAATTTCTCCACTCCCTGGCTTTGAAAGCCAGGGAGTGTTTTTTTTTAAACATAATTAGGGTGTGCTCTTACCTCAGCCATAAACCCCTGCCATGCGGATTTTTTGGAGATTCTCAAACAGCCTGCACATGCACCTCCACCTCCACATCGAAGTCCCCAGAGTCGATTACGAAAAACTCAGCGACAACTCGGCGAAACCAGAGTGTTGATTCGCAAGCGCGTGCTCATTTGCTGGAGGCACTGCAATATCGTCCGAAGTGGCTAATGAGGTAATAGAAAGGGATTTTGGGAAGATGTCCTTTCGGATATCTTTTCTTTTTAATTTCCCTCTTGAAAATTCTCCAAAACCTGCTATGATTGTTTATGATTGATTATTGAGCGATTATGACTGATTTCACACCCACCCCCGAACGGCAAAAACAGATCCTTTCCATGCTTAGCAAACAGGGACGCTTGAGCGTCTCTGAGATCGTGGAGCAATTCTCGATCAGCGAAGCCACTGCAAGGCGCGACCTGGAAACACTCGCCTCGCAAGGCAAAGCTCAACGCGTACACGGCGGCGTGATCGCTGCGGAACAGGCGCCACCAGAGTTACCCATCCTACAGCGTGAAGGTGAACAAGTGGATGAAAAATCCAGCATTGGGCGCGCCGCCGCAGAATTGGTCGCTGATGGCGAAACCGTTTTCCTGGGCTCAGGGACAACTGTGCTTGAAGTTGCAAGGCATTTACGAGATCGCAAAAATCTCACCGTCATCACCAATTCCCTACCTGTGTTGAATGCGCTCGCAGGGCTAAAAGACATCACCGTTGTCTCATTGGGTGGACAATTGCGCGAGAGCGAACTTTCGTTCATCGGTCACATCACTGAGCAGGCGCTGGCAGAACTTCACGTGGACAAAGTCATCATGGGCACACGCGGCATCAGCCTCGAACACGGTCTGACCAACGATTACCTGCCTGAAACCCTCACCGACCGTGCCATCTTAAAGATCGGGCGGACGGTCATCATCGTAGCCGATCATACCAAGATCAATCGTGTCGCCACTGCCCTGTTGGCGTCATTGAAGACCATGCATGTTTTTGTAACAGACTCAAACGCAGAAAAGAAATTCCTCCAGTCCTTGAAAAAGCTCGGCATCGAAGTCGTTATTTCATAAGTCACGTTGTCGCGTGACAAATTTGGAGAGTTATGCTTCTCAAAGATTTTCGTCCGAAGTCAAAGCTTGTTACGAAAACTACATTGGTAAACAAACCAAAGTTCCCTGTTATTGACGCGCACGATCACCTTGGCGAACCCTTTGGCGGCGGCTGGGATAAAAAGCCGTTGAGTGAATTGCTCGACTTACTCGATGAAGCTGACATCACTCATTATGTGGATTTGGATGGTGGCTGGGGCGAAGATATTCTCGATGCGCATCTCAAACATTTCAAAGAAGGCGCACCTGAGCGATTCCAAGTCTTTGGTGGTGTAGATTGGGGGAAATGGCAGGAGCTGGGGAATCAATTTCCAGACTGGGCTGCGAAGCGGTTACACATCCAAAAGGAACGCGGCGCACAGGGGCTCAAGATCTGGAAGCCGCTCGGGTTACATGTCAAAGACAATCAAGGCAAACTGGTAGATGTAGATGATGCGCGTCTCTCCCCCATTTGGGAAACGGCGGGTGAACTTGGCTTTCCCGTTTTGATTCACGTTGCTGACCCTGTCGCATTCTTCGACCCTATTGATGAAACTAACGAACGTTGGGAAGAGATCGGCGAACATCCCGATTGGGCATTCACCAGTCCGCCGTTTCCATCGTTTATGCACATCATGAATAGCTTTAAGAATCTGGTTAAGCGTCACGCATCAACGACTTTTATCGGCGCACACATGGGCTGCTATGGCGAGAATCTCGGCTGGGTCGGGCAGATGCTTGATGATTGCCCGAACTATTACATCGACACATCCGCCCGCTTCGGCGAGATCGGACGCCAGCCTTACACCTCCCGTCGTTTCTTTATTCAATATCAAGATCGCATTCTTTATGGCTCAGATATGAGTCCTGACCTTGATGCCTATCGTTTGAGCTATCGCCTACTCGAAACAGACGATGAGTATTTCAACTACAACACCAGCGAAGTCCCCGGGCAAGGGCGCTTCTATGCCTACGGCTTATATCTACCTGATGATGTGCTGAAAAAAATTTATAGCGAGAATGCAATGAAAGTTTTGAAAATCTAACCGTGGACTATCAAACGATGCAACCAACTACCTACCATACTTACAACGAAATCAAGACTCAGACTCAAGCCTGGGCACAGGCATTAGATGTCGTGCGCGCTTCGGACTCACCCAAAGTTGGTGACTACGACCAGGTCATTTTCACTGGCTGCGGCTCGACCTATTACCTCTCACTCTCAGCCGCGGCAATCTACCAAGAACTGACAGGTCTCTCCGCACGGGCCGTCCCTGGCGGAGAGTTGTTATTAAATTCACAGACTGTTTTGACCAACCAGAAAACATTATTGGTCGCCATCAGTCGTTCTGGGACGACGACCGAAACCGTGAAGGCTGTTGAGAAGTTCAAAGCAGAAAAGCGCGGGGATGTGGTCGTCATCACTAACTACAACGAAGTCCTTTCACACATGGCAGACTTTAATTATGTGATCGATAAAGGGCAGGAAGAATCCGTCGCACAGACTCGTTCCTTTGCTTCGATGTACGTAGCGGTGACTGCCTTGTGTGCAAAAGTGGCAGGACGCGATGATTTGCTTTCATCGATGAGTGATTTACCCAAAGTGGGCGAAGCTTTGATGGCAAAGTATGAAGCCTATGCAAAAGTGGTCGGTGAAAACCTGAACTTCGATCGTTTTTATTTTCTCGGCTCGGGCATTCGTTATGGTCTCGCCTGTGAAGTGAATCTCAAAATGAAAGAGATGACACTCACCCACAGCGAGCCTTTCCACTTTTTGGAATTTCGCCACGGACCGATGAGCATGGTCAATGAAAATGCCGTGGTGGTGGGAATGCTTTCAGATGCGAATCGAGCCCACGAGGCGAAGGTGTTATCAGAGATGCAAATGCTTGGGGGAAGCGTAACAGCAATCGGTGAGTCTGAAGCGGATGTCTGTTTTGAGTCGAATGTTCCTGAGGGTGTCCGCAGTGTTTTGTATCTGCCTATTTTGCAGTTGATGGCGTTCTATCGTTCGCTGGCTAAAGGTTTGAATCCCGATCGCCCGACCAATTTGACGGCGGTCGTGAAATTAGATTTTTAATCAAAAAAGGAGAGAAGCATGAAAAAGATACTGTTCGTTTTTGTGATGGCGAGCCTGTTGCTTGCCGCGTGCGGCGGCGGTGCGACTGAAGCGCCTGCTGCGGCTGATGAAAAGGTTGAGATCCGTGTGTGGGGACATCAGGCGCCTGCGTTCAATGAAGCCAATCAGAAGATGTTTAATGACTTCATGGCAGCGAACCCGAATGTGACCATCAAGTACGAGACCTTCCCGTGGGATGTGTTCATTCAGACCATCCAGACTTCGCTCCCCGCTGGCAACACCGCCGATGTGATCTTGATCCCTGGTGGCTATACCTGCCGTTATGCCTCAGGCGGACAGTTGCTCGAAGTGCCCGCCGATGTGATGACCGTAGATGCCGCGAAGGGAGTCTTCTTCGATGCGCCACTCGGTGGTCAGACCTGCGACGGCAAACTCTACGGCTTCCCTGCTGAATACAATCTTGAATATGGCGGCGCGTACGTGAACCCGGCGTTGTTCGAAGCGGCTGGGGTTGCCTACCCACCCACTTGGGAAAATTGGGATGCAGTTGTTGCCGATGCAAAGAAGATGACTGTGCTTGGCTCCGATGGCGTAATGACCACAGCAGGCATGCATTACACCAACAGCGACCAACTCTTCACCTACTTCCTGGCTGGCATTTTAGAGCAAGGCGGAAGTTATTTCGCTGAAGATGGCAAGCACTTCAACTTCAATTCTCCCGAAGCCATTGCGTCCATCCAGAAGTTGATGGACATGGCGCAGACTGACGGTGTGGTTGACCCGATCATCTTCAATGCGGAAAGTGAATGGGTTGGTGATTCGTTCGCACAGGGACACAACGCCATTGGTGTGTTGGGCTCCTGGTATGCGGGCGATGCGAAGATCGGTTATCCCGATCTGGTCTTCGATTATGTTTCCCTGCCCCCAATGATGGGTTCGGAACACAAATTCGTCTCCGTGGGCGGATGGGGTTACGTGGTCGGCAAGAGCACGCAACATGCTGATATTGCCTGGCAACTCGCCGCCTTCCTCGGCGCGAATGAAGCCAATGTGATGTACTTCAACACGACATCCGCAACCATCCCTGCAATGAAATCTGTCGCCACCGATCCGAAATACGTGGAAGCCGTTCCATTCGCCGCCGCTGTCCTGCCGATCCTGGATGCGGGTGCGTATCAGGGCAACCTGACCGACCCCGACCAACTGGCATATGAGATCGTCTACCCGACTATTCTCGATGCGGTTCAAGGTAACCAGACCGCCGAAGAAGCTGCGAATAGCATTCACGAAGCTGCAAATTCGATGGTGGATGCGGCTCAGTAGTTAGTGAAGTAGTCAAAAAGTTTGATAGTCGATTCGTAAGCAGGAAAGAGCGGCTTGTGCCGCAACGCTGAGCCGCTCTTTCTTTCCTCTTTCTTTTGTTTGGTATTCATAGCCTTTATTCAGGTAGTGAGGTTCCATGGCATTCAACACTCTCTTCAAAAAGGACATCGTCAGTGACAGCGGCAAGTTGATGGCAAAACAAAGACGTTTTGCCTATACCAGTCTGACGCCCATTTTGCTTTATATGGGGCTGTTCACATTGTTTCCGATCACCTGGGCAGTGGTAATGAGCTTCTTCAGTTACACCCCCATCCGCGAAGGGAGTGGTTTTCTCGGCTTGGGCGGAGCGAATCCATTCATCGGCATCGACAACTACATCGAGCTGTTCACAGGCACCAGCAAACCTGCCGAAGTATTTCGCCTGGCTGTAAAAAACACTTTTCTTTTCACCGCATTGGTTTTACCTCTCAATCTCATCATTACTTTGCCGTTGGCTGTCATCCTTGAATCCATCGGTGAACGTTTCAAGACCTTGTTCCGCGCCATTTATTTTCTGCCCACCATTTCATCTTCCGTAGCGCTCGTTATCATTTGGTCATACATGTATGCACCAGGCTGGGGCTTGCTCAGCATCATGTTCAAAGCTGTAGGGCTTGTCCCACCAAAATCATGGCTGCAAGACCCAAGCACGGTCTACTTCGGTGTGCCGCTGGCAATGATCTGTGTGGTCATTGCACACGTCTGGCAGGATTTTGGCTTCAACCTCGTCATCTTCGTTGCCGCCTTGCAATCGATCCCAAAGACTCTGCGCGAAGCCGCCCGCGTAGATGGCGCTAACGCCTGGCAGGAATTCTGGCTTGTGGTCGTCCCGCTTCTCAGTCGGACCGTATTACTGACCAGCGTTCTGACGGTGATCTCTTCGCTGCAAGTCTTTGTCATCTTCCAACTCCTCACGCGTGGCGGACCGCAAAACCAAACGCAAACCATGTTGTTATCTATTTACGAGAACGCCTTCAAGTTTGCAAATAATCTTGGTTTATCCGCCGCCATGTCCATGATCTTATTCATCATCATCCTAGTCCTGACCGTTACCCAATTCAGAATCCTGCGAACGGAATGGGAGTATTAAGATGGCAACAGCTTCCCGTAAAAAAACATCTGTTGGTTTCATCCTCGGCAAATCAGGTGCATACGCCATCCTCATCCTTGGGCTGATCGGAACACTATTGCCGTTCTTCTATATTATGGTCTCCTCCTTAAAGACCACCGCCGAACTGCGCCAGACCCCGCCAGACTTCTTCCCCAAGCAAGCAACCTTCGAACATTACACCACCATCCTCACAGACGAAAAAATCCCAATCGTACAAAATCTGGGAAACAGTATATTCGTCTCGTTGATGCGTGTGGTCATCACACTCTTTACCAGTTCCTTTGCAGGCTATATCTTTGCCAAGTATCACTTCAAAGGCAAAAACCTTGCATTCGGAGTAATTCTTATTCAGATCATGATTCCCTTTCAAGTGGTCATGATCCCTAACTATCTTCTGGTGGTCAAACTCGGTCTGATCGACTCCCTTTGGGCTCTCATCATCCCATCCTTCATCGACGCCTACGGCATCTTCATGATGAAGCAGTTCATCGAAGCCATGCCCTCCGAACTCATGGACGCCGCCCGCATCGACGGCGCTTCCGAGTTTGGCATCTACAGCCGCATCATCCTCCCACAAATGGGACCGCCGCTCGCCTCCCTCGGCATCTTCACCTTTATGTTTACCTGGAACGATTATCTCTGGCCCCTCATCGTCCTCACCTCACCTGAGAAACGAACCATTCCACTTTTGGTCGTCTGGTTCCAAACGGCGCACGTCTCCAATCAGGGACTCATCCTCGCCGCATCCATCCTCACCCTGCTGCCCATCTTCATTGTCTACATCTTCCTGCAACGCTGGATAGTAGATCAGGCAACCTCATCCGCATTCAAATAACATGCGACGATTCTTGAACATCTTTCTTCTTTCCTCTTTCCTCTTCGGATGTAGCCCCGCCTCTACCTCACCCGAGCCTGATTCAATTTCTCATACCTACACTTACTCTGAAGCCTCCATCCTCAACCCCGAGCGCGGATTCTTCACTCCCTACGAATTGCCAAGCCCAGCGGGATTCAGTTCCGTGCGCATCACGGGTAACACGCTTGTCCATCTCAACATCTTCCTGAACGACTACCGCGAATCAGACCTCCCTGAGGAACTGCTGAACGGACTACAGACCAACTTCGACGATATCCGAGAGGCGGGCGTTAAAGCCATCATCCGCTTTGCCTACAATGAGGGACCCTATCCCGATACCGAACCCGATGCATCCAAATCCCAAATTCTGCGACACATCGAACAGTTGACACCATTACTACAAACGAACTCAGATGTCATCGCCTGGGTTGAAGCGGGCTTCATCGGCGCATGGGGCGAGTGGCATACCTCGACCAATGGCTTGGATAACATTCAAGACAAGCAGGAAATTCTCACTGCGCTGGTTGCTGCCATTCCGAACCGTTATGTGCAAGTGCGTTATCCCGCCAACATCATTGAGATGTATCCAAACCCTGAAGAAGCAATGACCGCGCGAGTCGCACATCATAACGATTGTTTTCTTTCGAGCGAAACAGATGTTGGCACGTATGAACGCGATGGTGAGAACACCATTGAGCGCGACCAAGCCTATCTCACTGAGTTGACTCGCTTCACACCCATGAGCGGCGAAACCTGTGCGCCATTTCCTCCACGCTCCGAATGTACGAATGCCATTCACGAAATGGAACTGCTGCACTTCTCCGCTATCAATGAGTCGTATCACAAAGGCATCATTCGCTCATGGGAAGACGGCGGCTGCCTACAAGAGATCACGGACCGCATGGGCTATCGCCTTGCGTTGACTTCGGCAGACTTCAACGAACAAGTACGCCCAGGCGGTGTTCTAAATCTCACTGTCAATTTGCAGAATACGGGCTTTGCATCCATCGTCAATGAAAGACCCTTGGTTGTTGTTCTTTTCAACGACTCTGAACGCTATGAAGTTCAAACCTCCATAGACCCGCGCACATGGCAACCTGGAACTTCATCGTTCAACATCCAACTACATATCCCCTCGAACGCAGATGAAGGCGATTATCAACTCGCACTATGGTTTCCTGATGCATCAGAGACATTACAAAGTAATCCACTCTACGCCATTCAATTTGCCAATGAAAATATCTTCGATGAAGCCACAGGCTACAATAGCCTCGGTATCATCAAAGTGAGCAAAAATACAAGCGGCAACTATCAACGTGGAGAAGAATTTGAGGTTATCAAATGACCGAGTTGCAAGTCCGCTTTATTCCCAAAGCAGAAATCACATCAGAACTTGACAGTGAAATCGACGCCCTGGATAAACTCGCTTTTGCCGACGATGGTATTGACCATGATCCTGAGTTCTCCAGCATCCACTGGTCAGAGCCTGATTGGATGGCACTTGGTTTTGTGGGTGAAGAATTGGTTACTCAATTGTGTCTGCCCAAGCGAGAGATTTCCGTCGGCACTGAAAAAGTTTGGGTGGCAGGCATCGGCGGCATGGCGACGCATCCAAACCACCACCATAAGGGCTACGGCTCAAAGTTGCTTAGCGCGGCGGAAACTTTTATGCGAAATGATATGCGTGTGCCCTTTGGTTTGCTCATCTGTGCAGACGAGACTCGTCCGTTTTATGAACTTGCTCGCTGGCAAGTCGCCGCAGACTTGCTTGCCTATCATCAAGACAATGAACGAAAGCTATTACGCACGTGTGTAATGATCTTGCAGTTACAAGATCAAGCCTGGTTGGCAGGTGAAATCGACCTGTGTGGCGCACCGTGGTAATCAAATGTAATCGTAGATCCAACACATAAGAACTTGACACGAAATATTATAAGGAGAACCCCATGACCAAAATCACCTTCATCGGCGCAGGCAGCACCGTCTTCGCCAAGAACCTGCTCGCAGACATTCTCGCCTTCCCCGAGCTTGCCAACTCCACCATCAGCCTGATGGACATTGACCCCGTGCGCCTCAAAACGACCGAGATCGTGGCGCACAAGATCGCGGAGTTCTTCGGCGCAAAGCCAAAGATTGAAGCTACGCTCGACCGTCATGCCGCCCTCGATGGCGCGGACTATGCCATCAGCATGTTTCAGGTCGGCGGCTACAAACCCAGCACCGTCATCGATTTTGAAATTCCAAAGAAATACGGCATCAAACAAACCATCGCGGATACGCTTGGCATCGGCGGCATCATGCGCGGACTTCGTACCATCCCCGTCTTCCTCGACATCTGCAAAGACATGGAAGAAGTCTGCCCCGATGTGACCTTCCTGCAATATGTCAACCCAATGGCGATGAACACCTGGGCGATCAACAAAGCCAGCAAAATTAAAACCGTTGGCTTATGCCACAGTGTGCAAGGGACAGCCGAAGTTCTCGCCGCAGATATTGGAGTGCCCATCAACGAGATCAACTATCTATGCGCAGGCATCAATCACATGGCGTTCTATCTCAAGTTCGAACGCGATGGCGTAGACCTGTACCCAAAGATCCGTGAAGTTGCAAAAGCCAAGACCTATGCGCGCGGCTATCGCGAACTTGCCAATCATGTTCGCTATGAAGTCTTCAAACGCACGGGTTATTTTGTCACCGAGTCGAGTGAACACTTCAGCGAGTACGTGCCGTGGTTCATCAAACAAAACCGCCCCGACCTGCTCGAAGAATTTGAAATTCCCGTTGACGAATACATCACGCGCTGTGAGATCCAGATCGCCGAATGGGAAGCCGACAAAGCTGCACTCGAACGCGGTGAACTCAACGAGTCCTACGAACGCAGTCAGGAATACGGCTCGCTCATCATCCACTCGCTCGAAACAGGCACACCGCGCGTCGTGTATGGCAACGTCGCCAACAACGGGCTCATCGACAACCTGCCCGATGGCTGCTGTGTCGAAGTCCCAGTGCTCGTCGACAAAAACGGCCTACAACCCACACACATCGGCAACATGCCACCGCAACTCGCCGCCATGCAACAGACCAATATCAACGTGCAATCGCTCGTTGTCGAAGCCGCGCTCACCCGCAAACGCGAGCACATCTATCACGCCGCCATGCTCGATCCGCACACCGCCGCCGAACTCAGCCTCGACCAGATCTGGTCACTCGTTGACGAACTCATCACAGCCCACGGCGACATGCTGCCCGAATATCAATGAGACGCGCGCTAACTCTCTTTCTTCTTTCATCTTTCCTCTTTGGATGTAACCTCGCTTCCGACTCCCCCGAGCCTGCTTCTACTCCAATGAAAGAATCTACCCTCATGCCTTCAACCTCCCAACCTTCCAACCCGCAACCTGAAACCAACTGGTGGCACCCCACCGCAGGACTCACCTGGCAATGGCAGATCGGCAACGATGATATCGACACCTCCATCGAAGCCGATGTCTACGACATTGACCTGTATGTTGACCAAGCCATCATAGACGAACTCCATGCCAAAGGACGCAAAGTCATTTGCTACATCAGCGTCGGCTCATGGGAAGACTGGCGCCCCGACAAAGACCAATTCCCCGCCGAAGTATTGGGTAAAGACTACGATGGCTGGAAAGGCGAACGCTGGCTCGACATCCGTCGCATTGACCTGCTTGCTCCTATCATGCTTGCCCGCCTCGACCTGTGCCAAGCCAAAGGTTTCGATGCCGTCGAACCCGATAACATGGAAATTTACACCAACGACACAGGTTTCCCACTCACCTACGACGACCAGTTAAAGTTTGCCCTCTGGCTCGCAGACGAAGCCCACAAACGCGGACTCGCCATCGGTCAAAAGAATGCCTCTGATCAGGTCACACAGCTTGTAAACATCTACGACTTCGCCATTACCGAAGATTACTTCTACTATGATGAAGCCGATAAGATGCTTCCCTATATCGAAGCAGGCAAACCCGTCTTCGCCGCCGAATACACCGACCTGCCCGGCGATTTTGACGCCTTCTGCCAACGCTCGAAACAACTCAACTTCAGTACCATCCTCAAAAAACGCGGACTGGATGCCTGGATACAAACCTGCCCGTAAAGAAGTTTGAAGGTTGACAGGTTGAAAGTTGAAATTTTCTAACCTGTCAACCTTCAAACCTGAAAACTTTAATTTGGAACCTACCCCATGAAACCTATCACTATCGGCAAACTACGCGGACTTCAACAAATCTCCTCCAAGCGCGGAACCTTCACCGCCCTTGCCCTCGACCATCGTCAGAATCTACGTAAAGCCAACTCCGCCTTCGTAGACAATGCCGAACTCTCCCGCTTCAAACTGGATATCACCAAAGCTCTCGCGCATCGTGCAACTTCTGTTTTGCTTGACCCCGAAGTCGCTGCCGCGCAAGCCATTGCCAAGGGAGCCATTCCCAGCAACGTTGGTCTGGTCGTTGCCGTCGAATCGACAGGCTACACAGGCGATGCCACCGCCCGTCAGGCACAGATCATCCCAGGTTGGAACGTGGAAAAAGCCAAACGCATGGGAGCCTCCGCCATCAAACTGCTGGTCTACTATCATCCAGACTCTCCCACTGCTAAAGAGATCGAAGATTTCACTTCAAAGATCGCCGAAGACTGCACCAAGCACGACCTCGTCCTTATGCTCGAACCTTTATCTTATTCTCTCGATGAAAGCAAAAAACTTTCCTCCGAAGAAAAAAGATATGTAGTGGTCGAAAGTGCAAGACGACTCACTGCGCTTAATGTGGATATTCTCAAAGCCGAGTTTCCGCTCGACCTCAATGAAATAGATGAGACCAAATGGATGAATGCCTGCAAAGAAATCTCCTCCGCCTCCACCGTCCCATGGATTCTCCTCTCTGCAGCAGTGGAGTACGAAACATTTTTACAACAAGTCACCGTGGCATGTAATGCAGGTGCAAGCGGCATTGCCGTCGGTCGTGCGGTGTGGAAGGAAGCCGTTCACATGATGGGCGACGACCGCCTCGAATTTCTTCGCACTATTGCACGTCAACGCATCTCACGGCTCACATCCTTATGTCATGCCCTCGCCAAACCCTACACCGATTTCTTCCAAGCCGAAGCGCCATTTGATTGGTATAAGACCTATTGATGTTCGATATTCTTGTTGCAGGTGAAATAAACCCAGACTTGATCCTTTCAGGCAACGTTATGCCTGAGTTTGGTCAAGTTGAAAAGATCGTGGATGATGCAAAGCTGACCATCGGCTCATCATCTGTCATATTTGCCTGTGGCGCGGCACGGCTGGGTTTGAATGTAGCGTTCATTGGCATCTGTGGCGACGATGTGTTTGGAAAATTCATGCTGGATGAAATGTCTAAAAGCAATGTGGATATTGGAAACGTTATCATCCGCCCAAATGAACCTACAGGATTGAGCGTGATTCTTAATCAAACCTCTGACCGCGCGATTCTGACTCACTCTGGCTTGATCGCTGAACTCCAAGCCTCAGACATCACTGATGATTTACTGCGCAAAGCACGTCACCTGCATGTGGCGAGTTACTTTCTGCAAACGAAACTTCAACCAGACTTGCCGACTCTCTTCAAACGCGCCCGCACGTTGGGATTAACCACCTCGCTTGATACAAATTACGACCCATCCGAAAAGTGGATTGGCTTCGATGAATTACTCGCAGTCACAAATGTATTTCTGCCGAATGAAGCCGAAGCGAAGTCGCTCACAGGTGCAGTGAATGCTGAAGAAGCAGCGAACAGGCTGAGGTCCAAGGTGGAGGCGCTGGCAATTAAGTTAGGAAAAGATGGAGCGTTGGGAACCTGCGGGAGTCAGAAAGTCCAAGCCGAAAGTATCCCAGTAAAAGTTGTTGATACTGTTGGTGCAGGTGACTCGTTCGATGCAGGTTTTATCTATGGCTACTTGAATGGCTGGGAATTGGAGAAGTCTTTGAGATTGGCTTGTGTCTGCGGAGCATTATCCACACAGCAGGCAGGTGGCACGAACGGGCAACCAACACTGGATGAGGCAATGAAATATCTATGATCCTATGCCTAGCGCCCAACCCCGCCATTGACCGTACCATTTATGTCGATTCGCTGACACCTGGGGAAGTTCACCGCGCCGAGAAAACGCTGGCAGCGGCTGGCGGAAAAGGACTCAACGTAGCGCGGACGATTCTCGCGTTAGGCGGTGCTCCGCTTTGCATGGGCTTGGTGGGAGGACAGGTCGGAAATCTGCTGGCAGAACTGGCGGAACGCGAAGGCTTGTCTGCGCATTGGACGCGCACGAAGAATCAAACCCGCACTTGTATAATTTTGGTGGAACGCGGCAGAGACGCGACCGTAGTCAATGAACGCGGCGCGGAAGTGAGCGCGGATGAATGTCAGACCTTTTTACGCGATGTGTGGATGCAGGGGAAACGCGCTCAACTTGTTTGTGTCAGTGGAAGCCTACCACCTGGATTTTCTTTGGATGATTTTTCTAGCATGTTGCAGGGATTGGTGGCGCAAGGAAAATCCGTTTGGGTGGATACGAGCGGCGCTGCGTTGAAGATTGCGCTGGATGTGCGCGGTTTGAATATCAAGGTCAACGCGAAAGAGTTGGGGGAAACGCTAGGGTTTGAAATTTCCAACATGGAGCAAGCAGCAAATGCGGGCAGACAATTGCTGGGGCGTGGCATTTCATCCATTGCGGTGACGCTCGGTAAAGACGGTGCGATTTTGGTTGTAGATTCGGGCATGTGGTTTGTGCGTCCGCCTGCGATTGAAGTTGTCAGCAGCGTGGGCAGTGGGGATGCGTTTCTCGGCGGGCTGGCATTTGCGTTGGAGCAGGGTCATCCGCCCGAAGTTGCGCTGCAATACGGCGTGGCAGCGGGCGCGGCGAACGCGCTCCACTTTGAAGGAGGTGTGGTGAAGCAGAGAGAGTTTGAAGTCTTATGCGATAAGACTGTATTAACTCGGATTCAACTATAACTTCACAACATCAGCGAAAAGTACCCATGTCTCATAACCTTAGGGGGGAATTTGAGGGCAAATTTCAACCTTTTATTTCTAACAGGACGTGAAAAAAATCCAAGAATGGTGACCTATCCACTCGGATAGTGAAGACTCCCCAAGTGACGGGGAGCTTTTTTTTATTCACCTATATAATTGAAACCATGAAACCAATGCTACGCCCCTATCAAACCGAGGAAGATTACTGGTGCATTCGCGAATTTTTGCGTGAAGTATCGATGAGCAACGTTCGTCATGATTTTTCATGGTCGCTTTTACGCTGGGATTACTGGCGTTGGCACGTCAACGAAAATATTTTCAACTTCAAATTAGAAGATGTGATTCATCTCTGGGAGTTGAACGGGCAGATCGTCGCAATGCTCAACCCCGATGGTAATGGCGAAGCGTTCTTCCAGATTCATCCCGTGTTCCAGGATCAGGTATCCATATCAGAGATGTTGGATATCGCCGAAGAGAAACTTCCCAAAACAAACGAGAACGGCAAAAAGGAATTGATCGTTTGGGTGAATGCAGCGGACGACTCGACAAAAGGACTCTTCGCCGAACACGGATACGCACGCTCGAAGTTCTCAGCCGAACACATGCGCCGCCGCTTCTTTTCCCAGCCGATACCTGATTCTGCTCCGAAAAGCGGATACTTCATCCGCGCCTTGGGTGACGAGAGCGAGTTGCCCGCGCGCAGTTGGCTTTCGTGGAAAGTTTTTCATCCCGATGAGCCTGACGAAAAATATCAAGGCTGGGAGTGGTACAAGAACGTGCAACGCGTTCCACTTTATCGCCGTGACCTAGACATTGTCGCAGTTGCGGAAAATGGAGAACTCGCCGCGTTCTGCACCGTCTGGTTTGACGATGTGACCCGCACTGCGGTCTTCGAGCCCGTGGGCACACACCCGAATCACCAAAAACGCGGACTTGGCAAAGCAGTGATGAGCGAAGGCTTGCGCCGCGCACAAAAACTCGGCGCAACGCTTGCAACGGTCAGCTCATACTCAGTAGGCGCACACGCATTATATGAATCAATGGGATTCACGGAGTTCGATTTGCTGGAGCCGTGGATCAAGGAATGGTAACCTGTCCACTTGACCAGTTCAAGACTCCCCCGCTGATGGGGGAGTCTTTTGTTTTCAAGGGCTATGATGTAGACATGATGGTTAGACATCGCATTTGTATTTTATTTACAGCAATCACGTTCATGGTCGGGCTATCAGCGTGGACAATGCCCGTTGGAGCAGAGACAGTTTCCTCGGTCAGGTTTGAGGCGGATGCTCTCGATGCGTACATCTCTGGGCAAATGGAAAAGCATGGGATTCAGGGAATCTCCATCGCGGTGACATCCAAAAAAGAAATTATTTTTCTCAAGGGATACGGTACTGCGGGAGATGGTCGCCCGATGACGCCGCAGACACCGATGTATATTGGGTCGCAAAGCAAGTCATTTACGGGGCTGGCGATCGCGCAGTTGATCGAGCAGGGCAGGCTCAAGCCGAACGATGCAGTGCAGAAATATATCCCGTGGTTCAAGGTGGCGGATGAGGAAACGTCTGCGAAGATCACGATCAACCATTTGCTCCATCACACCAGTGGACTCTCTGAAACGGGATTCACGGTTAGCCTGCCCGAAGATGCCACTAATGAAGATGCTGTACGCGCGCTGGCTTCTGCTGAATTGACCGCACCCGTTGGTTCGACGTTTCAATATTTCAATGTTGGTTATGATGTACTGTCGGTTGTTGTGCAGAATGTGAGCGGCAAGAAATATGAAGACTATATTCAACAGAATGTTTTTGACCCGCTGGAGATGACGCACACCTATACCGATCCTGTTCTTGCTCGTGAGAACGGACTCTCGCAAGGTTATAGTCGGTTTTTTGGTTTTACAGTTCCGCAAAGGCAACCGCACCGCGTCTTTGAAGTCAGCGCGGGCTATATCATTTCGACTGCCGAAGACATGGCGCATTATTCCATGGCAATGGATAACTCTGGGTTTTATAAAGGCAATCAATTGTTGACGGTCAAAAGCATGGATATGCTCTTCGCGCCCGTGCAGGGTTATGGAATGGGCTGGTTCGTCGAGCAGGGACATATCTTTCACGGCGGCGCAAACGAGACCTTCAAGACCTATGTGGATATTTATCCGCTGCGCGATATGAGCATTGTATTGCTCATCAATCAGGGATACATGTTCGATCACTACATCTCAGCGCCGCAGATCTTTGAAGGCGTCGAAGCTATTGTGTTGGGGCGTGTGCTGCCATCTGTCGCTGAAGGCTGGTCGGTGAAGCAGATAGGCTGGGGCTTGCTTGTCTTTGTGCTTGCTTTGGGGATTTTCCAGATTCGTAATTTGCTTTCTCTGCGCGGCTGGGTTGAACGCGCCCGCAATTGGTCAAATGGAAAAAAGATCCGGGATACTGCCATTAGTTTTCTGATCCCCACGATCATTTTGATTGTTATTTTTAGTCAGGTCAAGGCATATCTGGGATACCGGTTCAACTTCACCTATCAAATGGTCATGATGTTCCGCACCCTGCCCGATATCGCTGTTTTGATGGTTCTTGGTTCCGTCCCAGATTATGTGCAGGGATTTGTAAAACTATTCTGGCTGGTGAGTGGAAAAACCCGCAAGATATAAAAAGGAGAATGAAAATGGAAAACAATGTTGTAGACTGGAAACGTGTTGGTATTTATATTGCATTTGCTTTTGGTGTCGCCTGGCTTGTGGCACTGGGACTTTATCTAACAGGCGGGCTCACTCCAACTCCTGCTACCATCATCGCATTGGCGGTGGGATACATGGGCGCACCTGCACTTGCTCATATCCTTACCCGCCTCATTACGCGGGAAGGCTGGCAGGAACTTTATCTGCATCCGAATTTCAAGAAGGGCTGGGTTTATTGGCTGATCTGCTGGATCGCTCCTGTCATCTTTGCATTTCTGGGCATGGGACTCTTCTTCTTGTTTTTCCCGCAGTATTACGACCCCACCTTGTCAGCGGTAACAAAGTTGATGGAACAGTCCGCTGCGGCGGCGGGTCAGACTTTGCCCGCGATTGATCCGTGGATAATCGTCCTGTCGCAAACTCTGAGTGCAATCATCATTGCTCCCTTAATAAACTCCATACCCATTCTCGGCGAGGAGTTCGGCTGGCGCGCCTATTTACAACCCAAGTTAATGCCGCTTGGTGGAAGAAAGGCAATGCTTTTGATGGGTGTCATCTGGGGTCTGTGGCACGCGCCGATCATCGCCATGGGACACAACTATGGTACGGAATATTCCGGTGCGCCGTGGCTGGGCATCCTAACGATGATATGGTTCACGTTCACTCTGGGCACCTTCCTCGGCTGGGCAACCTTGCGGGCAGGTAGTGTGTGGCCCGCGGTCATCGGTCACGGCGCCATTAATGGGATCGCTGGCATCTATGTGTTTTTTACACAGGGCACTCCAAACACCTTGCTGGGACCATCGGTCGCTGCGCTCATTGGTTCGTGGGCTATCGCAGCTGTTACGTTAATCATCTTCTTGAAGCGTGATGCATTGGAGCCATAGCGAAAGGTGGATAAAACCACAATTCGCATCTCAAAAGCAAAGACTCCCCCAACGATGGGGGAGTCTTTTATCAAAATCAATTCCAGTATAATCGCCCTTATGAATACCAAAATATTGGGAAACCATTCGCCAAACCAAAACGCCCACAAAGGATGATATCAAATGAAGAAGATTCTATTCGTGATTAATGATGCTCCGTATGGAAATGAGCGCCCCTATAATGCCACGCGTCATGCAATGAACCTGGTCAAACGTGATGAGGTGCAGGTAAAGGTCTTCCTGGTTGCCGATGCGGTCTATTGCGCCCGCAAGGCGCAGAAAACACCAGATGGGTATTACAACATCGAGCGCATTGTCAAGTCGCTGGCGAAGCGCGGCAAGGTCGCCACCTGAGGCACATGCTCTGAAGCCCGAGGTCTCGGGCTGGATGATTTAACAGAGGGAGTCGAAATGGGCAATATGGATCTACTTGGCGATTGGACGGTAGAGGCAGATCAGGTGATTGTGTATTAATTGAAAATATGAGATGGATGAGACACCTATCTCGATATGACCGATAAAGAACTCACCGCCCCCACAGTCGAATCAATGATCAAACTCTTGTAAACCTTCCCCATCTCCATTGGGGAAGGTTTCATATTATTTTCCAGCCACCACTCGATCAGCGACAATAAAGACGTGGCAATGTGATTCGATGCAATGTTGATCGTCACCTGATCGCCCAATCTCTCCAACGGTACGCAGGACTTCTGGAAAATGGCGGCGATATTCCCAACAACCTTCCTGCGGACACGTGTCACGCTCTGGCTCTTGAGCAGGATGCGGAAAAGATCGGCTTTTTGCTCGATATATTCAAAAATGAGACGACCCTCCGTTTCAAGGGCAGATGTGTCAGACTGTTTCGCCAGCGTTTCGATGTGAGTCATCAACTCCGCCAGTCCTTCATTTAGCACTTCCATCAACAATTGATCGAGACTCTCGTAATGCCTATAGAACGTGATATACGCTACCTCGGCACGTTCTGTGACCTCTTTGATCGTGATGGAAGCAAAGTCTTTTTTCAGGATCAATGAAACCAACGCGTCACGCAACAAACGGCGTGTGCGTTTGACTCGAGGGTCAATAGTAATAGGGGATGATTTTCTTGGCATGATTATCCTGTTCTTTACAACACCAACCGTCCCGAAGGTTTTATAACGAAGGGGTTATCAACTCAAAACACCCTTCGGGACGTTCTCTCAAGTTTTGTTACAAAATATGGCTTTCTATAACTTTTGTTATATCAACACCATATCCGCAATTGACTTGCATGGCGGGCTGACTACAATGTTACATAGTATAACAAAAAGGAGCAATCATGAAAACGATAACAACAAGCGAAGGCAAAACCTGCAAGCCTCAACGCATTCCGTACAACGCAAAGTTGACCGCACCTCAAATACAAAATGCCTATGATAAGATCGCCGATCAATACGAGAAAAAAGTCTGGTTCGACCAACATATTCTCGGTGTGGCGCGGCTAAAAAAGAATCTACTTTCAAAAGCAAAGGGGAAAATTTTGGAAGTGGCATGTGGAACGGGCTCTAACATTCCCTTCCTCCCAGTTGGTAATGACATCACGGCTGTTGACCTAAGCCCAAAGATGCTGGAAGTTGCCCATGAGAATGCAACCAAAAACGGATTGAACGTAAACTTTGTAGTGATGGACGCTGAGAAACTCGAATTTCCCGACGGAAGTTTTGACACGGTGGTCTCGACCTTGTCCACGTGTACATTTCCCAACCCACTCAAAGCATTGGATGAAATGAAACGCGTCTGCCGACCAAACGGCTTGATCCTGCTTCTGGAACATGGTCATAGCTCCATACCGTGGCTTGCCAATTATCAAGACCGCCATGAATATCAACACTACGAAAACCATGCAGGATGCCGTTGGAATCAAAACCCATTAGATCTGGTGCAATCGGCAGGCATAAAAGTGCTGAAGAGTAAACGGAATATACTGGGTATGTTCCATTCGATTGAAGCAACACCATTATAGATATTAAGACCCAAAAGGTTTTCAAGACTTTAGGATTTCACATAGGAGTTATCACCATGACATCATCATCCGAACGACGCCACGACCTCGATTGGTTACGTGTACTGGGTGTGTTATTGCTCATACCCTTTCACGTGGCATTGATCTTTGTGTTCGACCCATTCACTATCATGTACATCAGGGATTCGGTCAACAGCCGCGTCTTGGCTGAAGTCACAGGCTTTATCCACATGTGGCACATGCCCATGCTGTTCATGATCTCTGGTGCGGCGACGTATTTTGCACTTGGTGTTCGCTCGGCAGGGCAATATGTCCGTGAACGTTTCCTTCGATTATTCATCCCGCTCGCCTTTGGCATTCTGACCTTTGTCCCGTTCACAATATACATCCAGCACAGTGATGTTCTTTCACTACAGGAAGGCTACGCTGGTTTTTTCCGCATTGACCTAAATCAACTGGACGGTATGAATGGAGCATTTACACCTGCACATCTGTGGTTCATCTTGTATCTGTTTGTCTTTTCACTGGTTGGATTGCCCATCTTCCAATGGTTGCGGACAGAAAAAGGCAGAAGGGTAATTGAAAGATTGGGAACAGCGATGCAGTCTCGCCTAAGTTTAATCGGGTTAGGCATCCCATTGACGCTCGCTGCCGCGACTGGAATCCTTGGAGATATGAATCCGCTGTATTACTTCCTCGTCTTCTTTTTTGGGTTTGTCTTTGCGAGTGATATGCGTTTTCAAAAATCCATTGATAAATTGACGTGGATTGCGTTGGCGTATGGCGTAGCTGAAACTGCGATCAACATCATTTTCCCAATAAGAAATTTTGCCCAATGGACGCCGCAGTGGATGGCGCTTGGTTTGATGTATCAAATGGGGCGCTGGGCTTTGACACTAGCAGCGTTTGGATTGGGACATCGCTTTTTGAACTTTACAAATCGCGTATTGCGATATGCAAGCGAAGCCGCAATGTCGTTCTATTTATTACACATGACTTTCAGTGTAGTAACGGGATATTTTGTAATTCAACTCAACGCGCCCGTTGCAGTGAAATACCCGCTCATTGTTTTGGTCGCCACTGGCTTGACGTTGATTGCCTATGAACTGGTGCGGCGCTGGAATGTGACTCGTTTACTGTTCGGCATGAAGTCTGCTACAAAAGATATGGTTGTTTCTTCAAGCGCAGCAATCGCGCAACAGTAGAATGTCCGCAACTAACGAACAGGAGCGAACGCTGAGTCCGCTCCTGTTTTATTTATAGCAACCCACCCACGCCATCCTCTTCAGACAGATTTTGACGAACTCCAATTTCCCACTACGGAGCAACCTGCATGGACTGGATCAACGCGTCCAATTGGCTGATCGAGGGAGTGAATGCATCGGGTGACGTGGCATTCAACAAGTCTGTAATGGAGGCGTAGTAACCTAAGAAATCAGCATTGGGATCATTGATATCGGGATATGCGATTCCTCCTGACGGGATAATTGCTCCAGTGTCACTAGTCTCTGCCAACACGGGAGCCGTGATCGGGAGGATGGCAATGATGTAGTACTCACCATCATCGGTGAATCCTTGAAAGTGATAGACCAGTTCATGGTTGTTAACAGGCGCATAATATTGAGAGTATTCGGTCAGGAAGCGAATGCCGCTCCCATTCTGGAATGAGACCGCTTGAATGTTCGAGGCAAAGACCTGCGCGGCGTTGAAGAATGGCACTGTAGGAAGTTGATCGGCAGTGATCGGCGCGGCGGCATTCATCACATTGCGCAAACGGTGCATACTTTCGAACGTAGCAGGAACAAGTTCAACATAAGGCATCGCGGGGTACACGTAGATCTGCGGCTGATGGAATTTTCCTTGCAAGATGTAGTAGTCATTCAACGAGACTTGCAAGTGACCTGGGGTTTTGTCCCAATAGGGAGCATTTTCCGAGTCGTTGCGTGGATATTCCTTGCCACTCGCGCCGCTGGCAACACTCGACGGTATGTCTAGGCTCAATCGTCCGAATGTTACGGATGTCTTTGTAACAGGCGATGGCTGGACAAGAGGTGTCGCACTGGGAACCGTGGTTGCAGGGATTGCCTGTGTCAACGATATGAACACCTCGGGCGTGGTTGTAGGAGGTTCGATCGGAACGGGAGTTTCCGCTGTAGCAGGAACTGTGTTGGTAGGTGCAATATTCACCGACACATCACATGCCAGAGTCGCGACGACGAATAGAGAGAGAAACAGGAAAAACTTTTTCATGGATGGATCCCTTGTTAATACAATGTCTGTGAACTGAAGCGGCGGATGAATAGCCAGATGAAAATTGCTGCAAGTACAGCAACTCCGGTGCTGATCGCCGTCCAGGTAATTTCTTCGGCAGAGGTCGTATACGTTTGCCCGAAAATCAACGCGCTGGATGAAATACTGGCATGCATAAAGTAAGCGAGCAGCACGCTACCCTGCGTTCGTTCATAAATCCAGGTGATGATGAATGACCAGGCGGTCAACAAGACAGGACCAAGCAAGGTAATCAACACCAGCGAGTCAAGTCCTCTGCCGCCAAGCGCGAAGTAATCTGCATAGCCGTGCCACAGCCCTCCCCAGATCAGACCTAGTATCAAAGTGGCGACAAGCGGAGAATGGCGTTTGAGCAGGTGTGGCAGCAAAAAGCCGCGCCAGCCAAATTCTTCCATCAGCCCGGCGGTGAGTCCCAAGGCAATGCCGGGACCAAGCAGAGCTAACATCGCTTCAGTATCGACGGGGTAACCAGCCAGCCAACGAAGGAGCGGAGTCAGTGCTGTCACCGCAGGGATTACCAACAGAGCAAACCACCAGCCTCCCACACGTCCGATGCGGACCCTGTCCCACAAGGCTTGAAGTCCTTCGCGTCCGTAGACTAGCCATGTGGTGAGCAAACCGCTAAGCGAAGGTCCAAACCCGCCCAGCACAACAAATAAAAAAGATATTGGCGGGGCAAACTTCATCAATTCGCCGGGTTTGATATACAGGAATAAAAACGACCAGATACCAAATGACCAGACCATCGTCAGGATGACGTACGTGAGAATTGGATGACGGGTAGCCCAAGTTTTGAGATTCATGTGTGACTCCTTTGATTTATATTTTCAAGTACATGATAGCGAAAGGGAATAAAAAACTCCCCCGTCACTGGGGGAGTTTGAACTGTCCGAGTGGATAGTGGCGCTACCCTTTTTCAAACAATCTCTCGAAGCCAGGATAGGCTTTCAACGGAATTAACTCAAACGCGATTAACTTGTTCTGAACAAATGGCAACGCTGATAACGCCTCCCGTGCCTCCTCCACTGTTTGACATTCCAGCACCAAGACAGCCTCGCTTCGATCTGCGCGGAAGTATGATTCTCGAACCACCCCAGCCTGATTCAACGCCCAGACCTTTCGCGCTTCGTCTTTGGAATATTGCTGGAATTCCTCTGCTGTGGCGGTGGGAAGTTCGTGTTCGAGCGCAAGGATCTTCATTTTCAGCCTCGAATATTTTTCAACGTGATGATTCCAAGAAGGATACCTGACACACTGATAATAACGAAGATCGTTGAAACAACAACATCAACAGGAACGCCCGCAAGAACCTGTCCAATGATCATGGCAATCAACGCTGCACCCATCGTCAGAATTTTGAGGAGCATTACGGAGGATAAGGCATAGCCCCACGCTTGCTTCTTTATGAGCAATGTCGCTGTGATAAGACTTGTCGGGACGATAACACCCAGGTCCAAGGCTTGAATGACCATCGTGATCGCGGATTCAAGTCCGTTTGGCGGAGTCCACGTTAGCGAGGGAGATGCAACTAATCCGAGCCAGGCAAGAGTGAGAAAGACCGCAACAATGATGAAGTAGGCGGCGATGGCGCGGCGCGGGAATCCGTCTGAGATGTGCCGTGTCACTTCATCCACATCCAGATTTTTCATGGAAAGAATGAAGCCGAAGAGACTCAACGAGAACAGCGCAACGTACACAAGGAAGAGCGGATTGAAGGCAGTGAGGAAACACATCGCGCCATAAGTGTAGAGGAAATAACCGAGCGCGCCCGTGAGCAAGAGTTGACCGCGAAATGTGCCTTTGCGGCTGAGGACGATGCCCGTAAAGAGTAGCGGAATGCCGATGAGCAGGGTGACGATGTCGGTGCCGATCTCTTGTGATGAAGAGTTGACTGTGTCGTAGCGATAGAGTCCATGACCACGGATCATAACTGTTTCGCCGCGCAATGTTTCAAATGGATACGACTCACCCGCCCCCTGCCAGAAGACGCCCGCACCCGCGGCGAGGAGCGCCAGTGGAATGATGATAAGCGCCAAACGAATGACGATGTGATTGGGTTTCATTATTCCACCTGTGCTAGTGTGGCGACGAGGAAAACCATAACACTGCAGACCGTCGTTGAATTGACATACTTTTGAAAACGAACAATAGTATGTTCTGGATTATTCGAATTCATCATTAAACCGACGCGCATCATATTATTTCTCTGTTCAACGTTCGCCCAATCAACAATGCGGTAAACAAAATTCCAAAAACGAAGTTTGACGAGACCAGCTCGATGGCATGCGCACGATACACATTGGGCGGCATGAGCGGGTTTGGAAGTAACATCGTAGCGCTCATCAAAATTGAGAAAGCGAGACCTACAGCAAAACTCGTTTCGAATACTCCGCCTTTGTGCATGCGGATGATGACACAGCCGACGCCTGTCCAAACCAAGGCACGAAAGAGCTGAAACAGGAACAGCCACGGCGTATCGCGGATCACATTCGCCATCTGACCGAAAAATGTGCCGGGATTCGTGCCGCCATAAAACTCCGGCAAACCAGGTGTGCGCCAGGCGACGTAATAGCCAAACGTAAAATAAACAATCTCATACAGAATCACTGCCGCAGAAAGTTTCCACATCCACTCTGAAGTAGACATTTGCAATCGTGTATTTGACTCATCAGCAAGTGAATCCTTTTTCGCCTTGCCTAGAATCCAGACGGTCAGCAAGGAGAACGGAAGTGTAAGCATCAGCCCTGCCAGGAAAAATCCTGGGATCGTTCCGGGTGGCATTTGTTCAGTCACCGCCGGGAAAGCTAGCGGCTCGATCTGCGCCAGAAAGGTATAGACCCCAAAGAATACAACAAATATCGCCGCGGCAAGTTTCAGTCCATGCCAGCGCGAACGCAGGGCAAGATAAGAAATGGTAACCGTCATAATTATCGCAACAACAGGAATCATCGAAGCGGCTTGAATGCCTGCTTCCGGAGACATCTTTTCGGCTAACTCAGGCGGCGTGGTCAAACTCGTGCCGATCATAAATAGCACAGCGTAGATCACCGTAAGCATGGCCACACCCAGGATAATTGAAAGAATACGTTTCATTGATTCTTCTCCTTTTACAATTCGATCTTATTTTTAAATGAATCATAGTCATGAAGATGTAAAGACTCCCCTATCGAAAGGAGAGTCTTTACTATCCAAGTGGATGGGTCGATCGATCATCGTCTTTTGCATGATGCATTATGTCTGCATCGTTTTACCGAGGAAGTTTTTCTACTTGTAATTCATTTGTTTGGATAGGTCTCTGCCAGCACCTTGTTGACCATCACATCTACGAACTGACCGAGATTATTTCCATCCAATCCGTGTCCGCCGTTTAGCCAGATCAATTCCTTGTGCGGCGCTTCGAGAATATTGAAATATTCCTCCACCAATGAGGATATCGCATTTACATCATTACGTCCCGCAAAAATGTAAACGGGCACATCCAGCTTCGCGGCTTGTGTCGTGAAATCAACATCCTGCAATTGCGGATATACCACTTCAAAAGATCGGATCAGTCCGCGGGTGTGGTTGATCTTGTCAACGAGCCCATACTCAGGTGCAATGAAAGGGATGATCGGAACGATAACGGTATAGTGAGGTGAGTTCATATAATCATTCAACACATCCAAATAGGTGACATACTTATCCAGCATATCTTCACCTGTATAAGGAGGTGGACCATTCCGCTGGAGAGTTTCCACCATTTTCGCATCGCCTCTTTCGACCGAGTAGCTGAGCGCCAACTCATAGCCCATAACATCGTCCCTGATGACGTTGACCATCTGCCCGTTGCCGATGTAGGCATAATATAGTTCGGGGTATTCCTGAACCAGCCAAACGCCTAGAATGCTTGTCCACGAAACGCCATAGACATAAATTTTTTCCTGATGAAATCGCTCGCGCAGATACAATGTCAGTGCATGAGCGTCTTCAACAAAACGTTGTTTGTTCAATTCGGAGAAGGGAACCGCATTGTAGGATTTGCCTGTACCGGGTTCATCCCAACTCACGATGACAAAATCTTTTTCCAACGACTCAAAAAGGGAGCGGGTTGCAAATCCACCTCCGCCCGGGCCGCCCATGCCGAGATTCAACAGAATCGGCTTGTTGATATCCTGTCCGCGAATGGTGATCCACTGCTCGCTTCCGTTCAAGTTCACCTTTTCAAGGGAAGCAATGGAATTGGGAAGAGGCTCGCCATTTACATCCGTGATGGGAGGTGTGGCGGCGAAAACTTGTGAAGCGACGATTGCAAGGATGGAAACAAGGGTCATACCAGAAAGCCCAACTGACATACCGCGTCCATTAGGAGTGACACGGAATAAAGCCATGATTAACATCACATCGGCAATGACGAGCAGTATCCAGCTCCACGCAGGGACGGAGGTCGTCAATGGCAGTAAAACCACTGGCAGACAAAGCAGGATTACAAGAATGATAACCAGAATATTAAGAATGATTTTCATTACAACTCCTTTTTAGTATCTTTGCCATCATGATACGCTGGATAAACAAAAAGCCCCCCCGTCGTTGGGAGAGTCTTGCACTGTCCAGATGGATAGTAAGGTCAGACGGATAAGTAACTAACAGACTTGAAGCTGCTCGCAACTATTTGAGATTGGGAACACATCAACAAGTTCATATCCCTGCATGGGGAACATGTCATCTGAGCTTTCCAGAGATATGCCCATTTCCTTCAGATCGGCGCTTGAGAAAAATGTATTGAGCGTCAATGGCAGACAGGCGGCGGGTAATAACAGAATGAGGATAAAGATACTTGCGAACATGGTGGTCTCCTTGTTTATCGCTTGCAATCTTACGTTTTAATAAACTAATACTCCCCCGTCGCTGGGGGAGTATTAGACTGGTCAGATGGATAGTTTAATTTCT
>JAFLCE010000032.1 GCA_017303655.1 Anaerolineae bacterium | reverse complement strand
CACGGGCTGAACTCGCGTTCGAGGTCGAAGGTGTGCAGACGGTCGAGGGCGCGGATGAAGGTCTCTTGGGCGAGGTCTTCGGCATCGGCGCGGTTGTGCAGAATGCGGTAGCAGACGTTGAACACGCCCGTTTGGTGGCGGGAGACGAGGTCGCCGTAGGCTTCAGGGTCGCCGCGACGGGCTCGCAGGATCAGGTCGCGGTCGGTGGGCGCATTCATGGCTAGAGTGTAATACAGGCGGGGAGGGGGAAAAGTTGCAGGAGAAAGGCGGTTGGTGGTGGATGGTTGGTAGTTGGTGGTGAGTCTGTGCAATTATCTAGTTGCAGAAACTATAGGTAATTATCTACAACACTCGAGAGTTCCAAAAATTCTTGCCCCCAGCCGTTGTCAATTGAAGTTTCTTGAATGCCTCCTGTAGGGGCAAACAATAAAGATAGGCGGTTTTTATCAATTGGTTGGGAGTTTTTGATATTTGCCAATTCTTTTTCCAGTTGTTGGATGATTTCTGCGACAGTTAGATGAGAGTAAATTGGGTCTTGAGAATCTTGCAGAAATTGGATAGTCTCTTGAAGTGCGTTTATTAGGTTGTCCATTTTCCTACCTTCCCACCTCAGTTGCCAATGGGGATGTGGACGCGTCAGCAGAACACGCCTCAAAGTCTGATATTTTGTTTGTGGAGAGTTTTCATTTCATACATCCGTTTATCTGCGTGGTACAGGCTGTTTTCTAAAGAGTTTGTGATCATTTCGATGCCATAGGATAAGTTGACGTGTGGATCTGGCGAAACCAGCGCGAACTGGGCGCAGATCCGCTCGAGGGTTTCGTCGGCATAGTGGGGAATGCTATGGTTCAACAAAAGCACAAATTCATCCCCGCCGATGCGGACAATGAGGTCTCCCTGCCGGATATTCCTACGCAGTGTATCCACGAACAACAAAAGAAGTTTATCTCCTTCGGCGTGCCCATATTTGTCATTAAAATATTTGAAATTATCCAGGTCGATCATTGCCAGCATGTTGTATTGGCGTGTCAATGTATCCTTCAAGACATTCCGGTTAAAGACGCCTGTGAGCGGGTCAATATTGGCTTTAACTTGAAGTGTAATGTTTTCCTGATACAACTGGTGAAAATCTAAAATCAGATTCATGCCGAAGAAAACCACACTGAAGAGCACGATGTATTGAGTCATGAAGGGCCATGGTTGCGTAAACCCCATAGCAATGATGGATTCAAGAATTGAAAGGGTCAAAAGCAAGGCTGGTACGATCAGCCAATCCTTCTTTGTGCTGTTTCGGAAGATATAGAAACACGCCGCGACAAGGTTTATCAGCATCACTATATTTAAATAGACCAGAACTTTGGAGAATTGAAACTGACTGGGTTGAACCGCAAGGGTAATGACAGCCAACACGGTGGGCACGGCTATGATGCGGCTCACTCTCAAGCGCCCATGGTAGTACGTTTCCAGACTGCAGACGAAAAGCAAGGAGCCGAGATACCCACTTATCAGAGAAACCTTTCGAACCAGTAGTAAAACAGCCAGATTGCCCGTCGAAGCACGCATATCAAAATCAAAAACATACAGACTGGCAAGAATGGCGGCTACGCCCATATAAAACTCAGTACTGAAAAGGGAACGACGAGAACGGGCAATGGCAATGAGAAGGGCACCAACCAAAATTCCAGCGCCCTGATTGATTAGCAAAAAATCATTGGCGAACCAATTGATAAATGTAACTCTGAAATTCGCTGTCTTGAATTCGTCTATGTAAGGCGGTGCCCCCAACCCAACAGCCCGATTTGCGGAACTGAGTTTAATTTGCAAGACGTTCTCACCAGATCGCAAATTCGTAAGTGGAACAACCTGAACCATGTTCCACACATTGGCGGTGGGTTCATCAAGGTCGCCGATCCCAGCGATCTGCTGTCCATTCAGAAGGACGGCATAGGCATATCCCCCAGGGCGAAAAACAAGACCATCTCCCTGAAGATCGGTCAGGGGTATGGTGAGGGTGAGAATATCTGCTGCTTCGCTGCTATCCTGAATATAGGGGATACTGTTGTTATAAGTTTTGACTCCTCTGTATTCAACGGTCCAACCCTGATCCAAAATTTGACCCATAGGCTGCAAGGGCAAATAGAGTGCAAAGAAAAGCAGAAAAAAAAGAGCTAGCGAAAGTAGGGAAAAGGTGACCTTATTCCAATGCATGATTTACTCAACAAGCCAGACTCAGAATTTATCCAGAAACAATTCAAGTATACATTTTATTTAGATTAAATTCACCTCCCCCACCTTGGCTGCCAATCGGAAATGGGACTATTCGTTAGTCTCATTAGTCCCGTGCCATCAGGGTGGATGATGTAGAGTTCGTTGTTGCCATCTCTGAAGGAGGTGAAGACGATCCAGTTGCCGTCGGGTGACCAGGAGGGACCGAGGTTGTCGCCGCCGTCGGTGAGTTTGACCAAGCCGGTGCCGTCCACGTTGATGACGTAGATGTTACGGTCACCTTGGGGTCCGCGGTAGAAGGCGAGTTTTGTGCCATCAGGTGACCAGGTGTTGCGTCCGCCCATGTTGTTAAGGTCAGTCACTTGGCGAATGTTGGTGCCATCAGAATTCATGACAAATAATTGGCGTGCACCAGCACGCGAAGAAGCAAAAGAAATCATCGAGCCATCAGGCGACCATGAGGGATCGATGTCATCTTTGTTTGTGAGGGCATGGTCATTGGAACCGTCGGGTTTCATGAGCCAGAGTCCATTACCGTTGTTGGTGAAGATGATCCATTCGCCATTGGGGGAAAGTTCGGGGGCATAGAGCGAGCCAATTCCGTTGGTCAACTTTTGCAGGTTGTTCCCGAAAATATCGATCGAATAGATTTCATAATTCCCGCTATCACGTGATGAGAAGTAGATGGTCTGCCCATCGGGTGAGACGGAGGGATAAAAGGCTGTCGCTTTGAGATTGGTGAGTTGAATTCGTCCACTGCCGTCGGCGTTGAGTAAACATATCTGGTCGATCTGTTTGACGTAACAGGTGAAAGCGATCTTGCCAGTGGGCGGCGGGGTGTCGTTGAAGGAAGGGTTCGGCGTTGGAATAAATTCGATGGTGGGAATCAGGTTGGGGGTAGAAAGAGGCGCGGCAGAGTCGGTAGGGACGAGTCCGCTTTCGGCGATGAGAGGCAGGTCAAGCGCAGGCGTGGGTGTTCCCGCTGGTTCGTTCGCAACGACGATGACCGCGTAACCGATCAGCAAACACAACCCCAAAAAGCCAATGGCTAAACCAATAAGAAGTGATGATTCGATACCAGATAATTTTCGCATGAATGCTGTGTTGAAAATTGTAGGTCACGCTTGTAGCGTGACCTACGTATTTACTTCAGGATGATCTTGTTCCAATCCATCAACGCTTTGAGGTTTTCAAGCGGAACCTTACCTTCGGGCACGTAGCCAACGAAGGAACGATTGTAGTTGTCTTCGCTGCCGTCGTCGAGATTCCAACGCAAGGTATTGCGGAAGACACCCAGGCAGGATGTGCCGCGGAAGTCATCGGGCAGGGAGGTTTCAAACGTGTAGACGTAGGTGCCGTCGGCGGTATCGACGACTTCGATGACTGTCGCTTCATGGATCCAACGCAGCCATTGGCTTTGCGTCACTTTCTTTTTATCCGCACCCACTGTGGTGCGTGTGCGAGTGAAGCCGCCGCCTTTGTATTCCCAAGGCACTGCCACGGGCGCGGCGTTCTTGCCGCCTTTGGGTTGCGGACGTTTGCCCATAAACTCAGCGGGCACCAAACCTACTCCGCTTGAGTCTTGAGTGGGTTTTGGAACCTGCCACACGCTCGGCTCGCTGTTAACATAGCGCAGCCAGAAAATGCTCGCGCCTTGTGTGTAAGGTTTTGCATCCGTGGGCTTGATAAAGTATGCGCCGGGCACTTTTTCGGCAGCGGCTTTCACGTAACGCGCGGCGTTATCCGTTAGACCGCCAGGCGGAAGATGTCCGCGAATGTGTTGGGCATGTTCTGCGGTTTCATTACAGACGGCGCGGGTAACGATCACTTCTTGTGAACGTCCATGTTCGGGTCGCCACATGCCGGTGTTATCCGTTGCCCATTTGCTAAAGATAGGATAGTACGTCAAATCGGCAAAACGGATCTTATCTTCTTCGGGCGTGAAAGTTTCCCAGCCATCTGCGGTAACTTGATTGACTCGCAGCGATGTAAGCATGACGATCCACTTCCATGCCCAGGCTGGGAGTTGGGACTTCATCGCCTCCAACTTCGCGAGGGCTTGGTCGGTCGTCATAGTCATGAACTCGTACCGGGCTTCTTCTTCCACTAAAGCGGCGAGACCAGCGCGCTTGGTCTTCGGTCCATTGGCTTTTACGCCCTGCATATGCAAAGCGACTTTGTCCTTCCAAACTTTATCAGTCGCTGCTGCAAGACCGGTTTTGCTTGCGCTCGTCTCATATTGCGCGATCTTCTCGGCGCATTTGGCTGTCACGTCTGCATCGCTGAGTGCGGTTTGGGCTTTCTTCACTTCATCCACACGCAGGCGGATGAGCAAGTCTTTGGGATCTGCCCACGAGCCATGCGCGGATTTATAGCGCATCCCTGAAAAATGGATGATCATGTATTGCAGCCAAAGCGGGAAGCGTTTGGGCTCCTTCTCAAAGCGCGCACGGATGTCGGTCAACAATTGATATTGATCCTTGCCTTCAAGAGTTTTCGAATACTGTTCCACTTTTAGGCGCACAATATCTTTGACGGTTACAGGAACCTTCGGGTCGTAATTGACGAGGAATTCCTCTTCAGTGGTCTTGTAGTTCGGGTCGGCTTTGCTGAGCTTGTACCATTCCAACTTGGGCGCTTCGAGCTTGGTGTACGTCTCATCGAACTGGCGCAGCTTTTCCATTTCTTCCAGCACCATCGGCAAAGCGGATTCATTCTTGAGTTTAAACTCCGCTTCCACCTTGGCGCGGCTGGGATGTTCGGCTGGCATACCTTCCAGTTGTCGCTGTAGGAAGCGCACCCGGTCACGCAAAAAGCCCAAATTGGTTTTGAACGACTCGATGCGGCTTTGGATAAAGGAACGTTCACCGCGAATATCCTTAGGCCAGGAGGCAACGAAGAGGTCATGATTCTTTTGAACGAGTGCCAATGCTTCCGGCTCCAGCGGGTTGTACTTAACATAAAAGCCTTTGACATCCTTCGTCAGGAAGTATGCCTTAAGGCTTGAGTATTGCTTGAAGCCAGCCGAGCGGGCGGCATCCATGCCGTCTTCGTAGGCTTTCACGTCTGCTGCCAGGGTGGAGATGTCTTTGTCTTTATATTCAGCCCATAAGTCGGCTTCCTTAAAGTAGATCAGGAAGTCGCGCAATTTCGCGAGGCGCATTGGGTAAATGTCTTTCAGTAAGATGGGATTCTGCCATTGAAAGTTGTAGGTTTCTGCCATGATGTACTCTCCTCTAATGCTGTATGGATAAACAATCCCAGGCTTACTTATTCCTTCTTCTTGCCTTCCGACATGCGCATGGCGATCTTTTGTACGAGAGTCGTCACGCCGCTGGCAGGGTTGATAAGAGTACTGATGGCTATCTCAGCAACATCCGGCGCATACTCAACCACATTTTGGATGATGCCTTCTACTTCGACTTCATCTGATTCATCTGTTTTAGATTCAAGGGCTTTTAGGTTTTCGAGCAGTTTGGTCTTCTCTTCAGAATCGGGCAGGGCATTGACCTTGGCATAAATATCCGCTAAACCCGCTGCTGTAACAACCGCAGCAACAGGAGCGGCAGCAAGAGCAACCGCATCCGCTGGGGCAGCCGTTGCTTGTGCGGCGGGAGCCACTTCAACGGAGACTGCGGCTTGTACAGTCGGTGCAGCAGTAGGCGCTGCTTCTGCGACCGGTACAGCTGGTGCCACCGCTGGAGGAGGAGCCGCTTCCACAGGTGCAGCAGCATGTTCCTGAAGAACTGCCTGACGCGTCAGACCTTCCGCCAAAAATTCGTTACAAAAACGGCATTTCTTCGCAGTCGACTTAATCATCTCCCCACAAAACGGGCAAGGAATTTCAGTTGCAGCCATAATATCATCCTCCTGAAATAAGAACGGAAATTTTTTGGGGATTATACACCCGCAGACATATTTCCTAAAAAAGAAAAAGCCCTCAATGTTTTATTTATTGAAGGCTTTTTCACAATCATTTAGGCTCGCCCGGCAATTGGTTTCAAATACGAGTCAAGGATCTCATCCATCTCATCCAATGACCGGCTCACGAATAGCATCGGGTTAAAGGCATAGACCGTCTTCGGGATCCTCGCAATGGTCTCCACATTGAATGGCACAAGGATCACGTCCCCGCCAAACATGCCTTCCTGCGCAATGCCCAAACTCTTATATAGCGAAAGCACCACATTCCAACCTTCATCCGCAGAAGACATCTGTCCCTTTTGATGGAGTGCATTCACGCCATCAATGACTTTGTACAAGTTATTCTTGTTGGCAAGGAAATGCTGATTCAATTGCTCGTACACATCCTTTGAGTAGTCAATGACATTATCCACCCCCAAGCGGTAGAACTCCATGATAGTGCGCGTCAACTCCTTGCGCCCCGAAATGATGCCCGCCCCAAAAACCTTAAAACGATTATCCTGCGCCACCAAACCAAACTCCGTGCTATACCACGCCAAGCGTTTGATGACTTCGCGTTCTTCTGTGGTTGCCTTCAGGTAGGCGGGCGCAAATTTATCTTCAATGCGCGCATAGAATTTCTGGGTCAGGAATGGTAAATGCCCGAAGATGTCGTGGAACATATCCGGCTCGGGTGTGAATTCCATTTGGTCACGCGTGCGTAAATAATCGGTAATTAAAAATACACGCTGAGAAAATTTTTTATACCAATCGTCTGCCATGGTGTAACGCACCACGGTGCGCTCAATGCGCCAACCCGAACGCGGCGTTATACGGTCAATCAGATGTCTCACAGTTGGGATGCGCCCCGGGTCAAGCTGCAACAACTCCATGCCAGTCTTCCATTCCGCGCAAATGTGCTCGGTCAGATACGGCTGATGGATGCCTACGAACAAGTCTGCCCAAATGGCATGCTGTTCTTCTGAAAACAAAATTTCCTGACTCGCTTCTGAATATTCTGGCGAAGTGATCTGCTGTGCTGCAATATCCCCTGTATAAGCCGGTACGTTTTGATTCCTGGTCATGATTTGCACCTTTCTAAAATTAAATTTGAAGTTCGCAAAACATCGGCAATCGCTATAACGTTCGAATCATATTATCACTAGCAAAAACAGGAGTCAACCTCCGCGATGATACAATCACCACGATGAATGACCTGCATGACAAGACCATCCTCATCACCGGAGCCGCCCGCCGTTTGGGGCGCGCCTTCGCCCTCGCTTGTGGACGTGCCGGTGCGGATGTCATCATTCATCATGGACACTCCCCTGCTGAGGCAGAATCTGTGCGAGATGAAATCGCCTCACTCGGCGCTCGTGCCTGGGTTCTCGCTGCAGACCTTTCTCACCCTGATAACGCATCCCAATTAATCGAACGCGCTAGTGAACTAAGTCCTTTATATGGGTTGGTTAATAGCGCCTCCATCTTCGAGCTGCTTAGCGTGCATGACACTTCGCTCGACGATTGGAATCGTCACCTCAATATCAACCTCACTGCGCCGTTCTTGTTGAGTCAGGCATTTGCAAAACATGTCAACAAAGGTCGTATCGTCAACATTTTAGATTGGCGCGCTACCCGCCCCAGCGCGGATCACTTCCCATATACGGTCACCAAATCTGCACTTGCAGCAATGACGAAATCTCTGGCAGTGGCACTCGCGCCGCATATCACCGTCAACGGGCTGGCGTTGGGAGCAATTCTGCCGCCAAGTGATCAAGTATCAGCGAGTGAAAAGATCATCGAAGCCGTACCCGCTCAACGTTGGAGTGAGGCGGGCGAAGTCGAAGAAGCCTTATTGTTTCTATTATCCGGTTCTGCTTATATTACCGGCGAGATCATTCATGTAGATGGCGGCAGGCATTTAGTTTAATCATCCCGTCATTGCGAGGAGACTCATGGACAAAGTATTCATCAAAGATTTGCTCGTGCGCGGCGTGATCGGCATCCGCGAGTGGGAGCGTGAGGTAGACCAGGATATCCTTATCAATGTGACGGTCTATACCAACACGCTGCGTGCCGCCGAAACGGATAGCATCGAAGATTGTGTGGATTACAGCGCCTTGGCAAAGAAAATTCAGCATCATACTGAAACTGCCAAACGGCTCACGGTGGAAGCGTTGGCAAATGACTTAGCCATGCTGTGCCTTGAAACGACACTGGTGAGAAAAGTTGTTGTACGGGTAGAAAAACCTGGTGCGGTCCGTTTTGCAAAATCAGTGGGCGTGGAGGTTGAACGCAGACGGGATGAGTGACCTGCACCACGTTTATCTCAATCTCGGTTCGAACATTGAACCTGAGAAGAATATCCCAAACGCGATAAAGTTATTGAGTGAAGTTGGGGAGATAATAGAAGTCTCTTCGGTCTGGGAAACTGAATCAGTCGGTTATGCAGGACCGAATTTTCTAAATGTTTGTATTTTGCTATTAACCCCACTCGATGTAGAACAGATCAAGTATAAAATCATACGTCCCATCGAGACTCAGATGGGACGTATACGGGGTGAAGATCAGAATGCACCTCGCCCAATTGATATTGATATTGTTTTATTTGATGGCGCAGCGCACAACACCCAAACTTGGAATGATGCGTTCGTCATTATGCCGTTGGCCGAGTTACTACCCGAGTTTTTACACGCTTCCAGCGGCGAGAAACTTTCCGCTTTCGCCGAACAACTCAACGTTAAAGTATGGATGCGAAAACGAGAAGATGTCTCTAGATCCTTAGCGGTTCCGCGCCACGGTTGAGGTGATCCAAAAATTCCTGGCGGGTATTGATACTCTTACGGAACGAGCCCAGCATGGCGGAAGTCGTCATGCGAGCATCGTGTTTTTTTACACCACGCATCATCGCGCACAGATGCAAGCCTTCCACCACTACAGCTACACCTTGTGGCTTAAGCAGGTCGTTGATAAAGTCTGCGATTTGACGGGTCATGCGTTCCTGCACTTGCAAACGGCGAGAGAACATATCCACTATGCGGGGAATCTTTGAGAGACCGATCACCTGTCCTTTCGGAATGTAGGCAACATGCGCGCGCCCCATGAAAGGCAGCATGTGATGTTCACACAGACTGAAGTATTCAATGTCGCGCACAATGACCATGTCATCGTAGGTCACATTGAAGATCGCGTTGTTGACGAGTTTATCCACATCGGTGCGATAACCACTGAGCAATTCAGGGTACATGCGTGCTACCCGTTTGGGCGTGTTCTGCAAACCTTCGCGGTCAGGGTTTTCACCGAAGGCAGTCAACATGGATCGAATGGATGCTTCGATGGCTGCGGTATCGATCTCTTCTGTAAAGGTCGCGGGCTCGTCGAAATCTTCGTTCATTTCAGGATCATGCATGGTTTTCTCCGGTAAACAAGGTGAGATAATTTTATCTGATTTGAAGACCGAACTGGCGTAAAATAACAACCAATTCAAAAACGAGGATTTCCAATGTCTACACCCAATAAACTTTATGTGAAAAGCAGTATCTTCGGCACCTGGCTGGGAATTTTACTGGGCGCACTGCTCGGAGCCGCCACCGGCGCATTAAGCGGAATGTTGAACGGAATCATTTTTACAGCCATTATAGGTGGAGTCTCCGGCGGCATCACTGGTGCATTGACCGGCGCGCTGACCGTACGCACGGCAGGCGATACAGGCGGGGTCAGCGCGGGTGCTTATACAGGCATGGCATTCGGTGCGTTTTTAGGGTTGATCTTCGGCGTCTTTTTGCCAGAGTCGTTTCGGTTGAGTGTCTTGGCTCTCGATGTGCTGATCTTGAATGTCATTTTTTCGGGGCGCTTTGAGGCGGCGATCCTTGTCAGCTTTCTTCTCTCGATCCTTGCCACGGCTGTCGGCGCCTGGGTGGGCGGACGAAACCTCAAGCCACGTCAGTTGAAGTGATCCTGACCGAATAACACTAAACGGCTCACTGGAATCCAGTGAGCCGTTTGCTTTAAGTGAGGTTGAGTTTATCGGACGATTACAGCATCCAGTGAGCCTTTCGTGTCGCCCGAAGTGTTATCGGTGACGAAGACCAGCTTCAACACATGAGAGCCAGGTTCAAGTTGACCGGTGTAATCCCAGCGAAGCTGATAGGTACGCCCATCTGCTTTCTGGTTGATGCTGCCCACCAACACGTCATCCAAATATACATCCATGCTACGGAAGGCTGGTCCGCCCGTGTACAAAACGCTGAAGGATGTACCCTCGAAGGTGAATGTAGCTGTAGCTCCATTTTCGGTGGTCTGATTGAAGGAGCCGCCATACGCCGCACTGTCACCATTATTCGTCCATTCAGGCGAGTAGGCAAAACCAGCATCGGTATTGTCGTACGTCACTTCCACCGGTGTAACACTAGCTTGAGTCGGCACGGGAGTTTCTGTAGGCAAAACAACCGTCTCAGTCGGTACTGAAGTCGCGGTGATGGTAGGCACAATGGTAGGCGCAGTCGTAACTGTAGCATCTGGAATGTTGGAGAGGGCATTTAGCTGCTCACCCACCACATACTGAATGACCAATTTAGGACGTTGCCCAGCATTACTAGTATCAGATGTCTTGTAATTAAAGCGGTCGTCCAATTCCGTATCCGCGATAAGGATGAAGCCGTTATTGGTGTAGGCTCCATTGACCAATTCCTGAATTTTCGCAGGATCCAAACCTATCTGCTTTTCTGTATTCAATGATTCGTTGGCAAGGATTAGAACAGAGCCAATAGCGTTCGTCTCTTTATCCTTAGCACCAGATGCACCAGCAGCCTGCCAGTTCACGCCGGTGGCAGAACGTTTCCAGTTCACCTGTCCCTCCACAAAAGGAGTTTTAAGACGATATACCTGAATCGTACGGTTAGTGTTAGATAGGTCCCCAGAAGTCCAAAGAGATAATGTTGCCGAAACTATGGTGGCATTAGCTGGCAGAGATGAGAGATCGAACTTGATCAAACCATGTGCATATTTGTTGGCAGTGTCGTTGTTCTCACCCACACCCATATCGGTGGCGTTACCATAGTTCGATGTTGCCGATGTATTCAGCATATAAGCATCGATACCAGTCGTGCCGTTCGGTTGCAGGATCAGAGTCTGCACACCTGGGGCATTGGTGGGAACATTTGTAGGCATAGTAGTAGGTGCAGCAGTTGCGGTGGTGGTTGGTAGTTTCACCGTTGTTTGTGTAGCAATGATGGTGGTCGGTGTCGGTGAGACAACCTTGGTCGTCGGTGTCGGGGATGCAACGATAGCGGTCGGAGTGAAGATAATACTTGTTGGCGTTGCAACAGGTTGACTCACAGAAGCGGCGAGCACGTCCACCCATCCCGTTACATTGGCAGGGATATTTGCAGTGGGGTAGCTGGGAGGAGTCACCCACGCCGGAGCGGGCATGGACTGAAACGCGCCCAGATTTGCACCCGTAGGAACTACCGCAGAACTCGCGAAGTACGTGGGAATGGATACGGGTGTAGATTTCCCAATAGCTTTACTAGTAGGAGAAAGTACTCCATTCGCTTGCACTAATGGGTCAGCAACAATACCATTGGCTTGTGTCATGCCAAATGGGGCTTTGCTGATATCGTAGTTGATCGAGCCGCCAGTGGGTGTCGAGCTGAAGGCATTGAGTTTAGTGACATACACATTATTTCGAACCGTCAATGGGGTGGCAATAGTTCGAGAGAGCATATCAAATGCGTAGAAGTTGACAGCAGCCTCACCGACGATGGTGTTATTGAACAGATAAACGCCATTGGTAAAGCCACCGGAGAGATCCAGCTTAAAAGCTGAGTTGAGGCGACTCGCCTCGTTAGTGGGATTCCCTTTGGTGATCTGCACATTGTTGTACACGAACACCGGTCCCAAACCCTTGGTGGTGATGCTGGTCATACGATGTGTATCGATCATCGTGTTTTTGTAAACATGGAAGTTGAACGAGTCACCTTCAGGCTCAGCAGGGTCATCTACAATGCGCTCGAAGCGGTTGTTATAGATGAAAACATTGGCATTCATCCACTGCCCGGCAGAGTCATCTGAAAAGATAAAGCCATTGAACGAGTCATGGACCCAGTTATTGCGGATGTGATACGTCCCTCCGCCAAAGGAAGAGCCATACACCGCACCACCTTCACAGGTAGACCCCTTAAGCTGTGTCCAGGTCTTGCCTATTGCACAAGACTGATAGAACTCATTGTTTTCAATGAGTAGATGGCTGGAATAATCCAAAATATATATACCACGCGTCACGAAATCGAACTTGTTACCGCGAAACCCAAGGTAATGGCTATTCTGTAAAGTGACTTGATTCGTTCCACCCACAAAGGACAAGTTCTCAATGATGAGCCATTGTGAGTTTTTAAAAGTCAACGAACCGCTATTGAACACAGCGCCTTCGCCGCGGATGACAATAGGGGCATTCGGCGCCCCCACCTCGGTGACAGTAGTAGCCCCCGTATACGTACCCGCCAACAGGATGATCGTATCACCTGCCGCAGTCTTGCTCGTCGCCTTTTGAATAGTCTTGAAAGGCGCATTGATCGTACCGATATTGGCATCATTGCCAGTTGGGCTTACATAGTAAGCAGAAGCTGCCTGCAATGGAGAAGCAGACGTCGACGCCGAAACGCCTTGAAAACTCACAAGCGCCAGCGCAAGTGCCGCAACCCCGCTAATGAATTTAATCATTGTCTTTTTCATGTTGTTCTCCTTTTGAACAAGACGTTGGTGTTGGAAGGATGAAACAGGAATCCCAACGTCTGTACGCAGGGTAACAAACCGGGCACTAAGAAAGAGGCTTTATAGGCATGACCTGGGTACTACTCCCCCTCCCAAACCTGCAAACATTACATATCAGTTAGAAAACCTTGCAAATCCTGAGCATAAGAAAACGCATATGTGCAGGATATGCGAAATTTAAAAAATGTTTAATAATCATCTATCAACCTTGAAAGGTAGACACAACCCCAAGTTTAATTATGAAATACGGTAAGATAGGGAAAATCAAACGGTGGTGACTTATATGCTTGAACTTTCCAATACCCGCTTCGCTTTTCTGGATATCGAAACCACAGGGCTTTCTCCTTGGTTTGGGGATCGCATCTGCCAAATTGCTGTGATCGTGACCGAAGGCAAACGCATCAAACGGACCCTCGACCTGCTCATCGACCCCGAGCGGGAGCTTTCGCCGTCAGCGATTCACGTCAACGGCTTGGATGGTGCCTCTCTCAAAGGCAAGCCGCGTTTCGCCGAGATCGCAGACCAACTGGCAGAAGCCCTGACCGATGTTGTGATCGTATGCCACAATGCCAAATTTGATATTCAATTTCTCGACAATGAATACAGAAAACTGGGACGCACTCTCGAATTCCCCAACTTGATCGACACCTTGCTGCTGGCACGCGATTACTACGAACTACCTTCATACAGCCTGAGTCATCTCTCGAAAGATTTTCAGGTTTCCACCTATATTGAAGGTTCACGCGCCTTTGCAGATGCCGTTACCATGAAGAACCTGTTCTTTCTCATGGTCGATTCACTCAAGTCTGTCAACAAAACTCTTGACGACCTTATCGGTATTTACAACTCCCCTGCCTGGCCCCAGGAGGGCATTTACCTGCCCACCGAGTTAAGCGAAGCCATTCACAGCGGCAAACGGCTTTTCATTGAATATATGGACAAAGACGGTGAAACCTCAAAACGCTGGGTCACCCCCAAAGAAGTGATAGGCTTGGCAGATTATCTCTACCTGCAAGCCTATTGCCACACCCGCGAAGCCGACCGGACCTTCCGGTTGGATCGAATTTTGAGCACCGAAGTAGAAGGTGAAAAATAAAAATCCGGCGGCTTTCAAGCCGCCGGATTTCATTTTAACTAACTCTTTAGTTCTTTTTCGATCTGTGCCAACGCATTTTTGAAGGCTTCATAAGGCTGTGCGCCGACGATGGCATATTTGTTGTTGATGACGTAAGTAGGGACACCAGTGACACCGATCTGCTGTGCCCACTGCACTTGCCCAGCCACTTCCTTTGTATATTTTCCGCTTTCCACCACCATCTGCATATCAGCGGCATCCAACCCGGCTTCTTCGGCGGCAGCGCGGAGCACATTCCACTTGCTAATGTCGAATCCATCGGCATACACTTTGCGGAAGACAATGTGATGGAATTCGTTGGCTTTGCCTTTCTCGCGAGCGTATTCCGTCGCTTCGTGGGCAATGCGTGTGTTGTAAATACGCTCAGTAGACTTGAAGTTCATCCCGTGCATTTCAGCCATCATTTGCAGACGTTCTTCTGAGCCGTTGTCTCTGGCGCGCTTGATGTAATCAGGCAATTCCATGCCTTCGGGTGGAGTATCTGGACGCAAATAGTACGGACGCCAGTCCACCTCCACGTTGTATTCTTTCTTAAGCCTCTCGACCACACCCTGGCCGACATAGCACCATGGTCATATGTAATCAGAGAAGATGGTTAGTGTGAAAGTATCCATGAAATGTCCTTGATAAAGTTATGAGTTACGAGTGAAGGACATCTGGTGGAGATATTTTCTTACATTTCTTTAATCGTAGTAATACTCTGAGCAGGGATACTCATCACCGCCTGGCGAGACGGCTTTAGCAGGATATTCAGAGTCATCGATTGTGAAGACATCGAGATCGGCGTTGACAGATGTGAAAGCGGCATCGGCATTGACGCGGGAGAAGTGGAAGGATTGCCAGGTATATTCGCGGTCGTTACGCTGCAAGTCTCGGTCATAGCGGATGCAGGCTAAGGCGGCGGCAACTTTCTCATGGACGGAATCAGGCAAGGTCGAAGATTGAAGCGCTTTTACGAGAGGCGGGACGGCGTCGTCAGAGAGTTCGATGAAGTATTGAGAGTCCAAGTCTTCGGCATTTCCTCCACGTAGTTCACGTTGGATGTTCTGATTGACAATGAAGGCATCTACATTGAGAATAGGCAGGGAGATGGCGAATCCGAAGGAAGCGATGAGCATGGCAAAAGCGAACATGCGCTCTTTTCGCAAGATCTCAAGCACGATGGTCGTGATAAGCAACAAGCCGATCCAGATCAAGAAGACGTGGGTATAGGTGCGTAGGCGCGAGAAGCCGTAAGCAACTTCGTAAAGGTTGAGGCGTTGATACGCTGAGACCAGCATGACGAGCAGAAGCGCAACCAATGTAACACCAAGACCGGAATAGATTTTACGTTGCGTTTCAGTTTCGCGTTTGGTAATGCCGCTCAGGGTCAGTAGCATCATCAAGGCGAAGAATGCCACAGCGACCAATTCACCAAAGCCTTTGCGGGCATAGTCGGCATAGGTGTAGCCTTCTACGTTGATGTTGTTAGTGCCGCCGAAAAAGTACTGGAACTGAATGACGACGAAGGCAGCGAAAAGCGTCACGACACTACCTAACACAATGGATGATTCAATGAAACCCAGGAAAGCAGGGATGACGGGTTTTTCTTCGCCGACTAGTTTTTCATCTTTTGATTCAGTGGCGGCATGCAGGAAGATGCCTGCCAGCCCATAGCCGATGACAAGGATGTAGATCAAGCGGAAAATATATTCGGGCAGGTTCTCCAGTTTGAAGACTTCGACGAAATCTTCAAGACGTTGGTTGAAGACCACGTCCGCTGAAGCGAGCAGGGCGGCAAAGATCATCACTACGGGGATGGCAATAACAAGTCCACGCAGGATGGGCATAAAGTTGTATTTTGAAGGTTGCACACCCGCTTCAGTTTGAGTTTTGCGTACATCTGCCGTGAAGCTGATGGGACGAATCAATAAACTGCCGACCAGTGAAAGTAATTTGCTGGCATAGTCGGCAAGTGTGTATTTGATCCAACGTCCGCCGAGGTAGGTGACCGTGAAAATCGTCAGCGTGAACATGGTGAAGGTGTAAGCGAGGAAGGTCGTCAGCGGCTCGGAGCGGATGAAGGTAACAGCGGCGAAAAAACCAAAGAGGGGGATCAGCCATAAGGTCGTGCGATGCGGGCGGTGTCCATCATTGAGCAAAAGATAGAAACCAGCGATCAGAGAGATCATCCAAAAGATGGCGAAATTGACACCAGGGGTGTGCTGCCAAAAGAGGAAATCGAATAGCCAGCCGAGAATGAGGACGATGATCCAAAGTTTATTGGGGGTGCTTTTCATGATTACTCCTGAAATGATTTAGCCGCAGGTCGGCTACGTTTCTGAAGGATAGCCCCGCAAGGCTTGCGGAGGCTCTCAAAAGGTATCAGAAGTTTGAAATTTGTGGCAGGATGGAAAATGTAGGTCAGGCTAAAAGCCCGCCCCACAAAACCTCAAAATTACAATTCGATGAGAATCTAAAATCGGACTATTGACATTCGATTTGAATTGGGGCATACTTCCGTTACCGCACGGGGGCAAACAAATTGAATTCGCCATCCTAATGAAAGGAGGAGGTGATGTCTCTCATGGATAGTAGCAATAAACCCAGCGCTGTGGCATCCCTCCTCAAGAAGTAAGTCGGAAGCCACAGCGCCCCACGATTGCCACCCGCAAGGGTGGCAGTCTGGTTTAATGGGCAAAAAAACTCCTCCGTTGTGGAGGAGTTTTTCTTTTAGTAAAAGCCGACCGAGCGATCCACTTGCCGTGCATACGCGTCGATGCCGCCTTGCACATTGAAGATATTTTTATAGCCTTGCTGCGCCAGCCACATGGTCACCTGTACGCTGCGGCTGCCATGATGACACATGATGTAAACAGGGATTTCTTGCCCGCGAACCGACTCGGACAATGCAGTTGGTCCTTCACTCGCCAGGCGGCTCATCGGCGTGACCTCAAGCCTGCTGTCTTCGACCTTGGCTTGAGCCAACTCGTCGAGTTCGCGCACATCGAGCAAAATGAACTTCTCGTCAGTTTTTAGTTTTTCGCCCAATTGGGCGACGGTGATTTCAGGGAACATTTTCAATCCTTGACGTAGGGGCGCAGCAATGCTACGCCCCTACAATTTCATTATTTCTTCAGCGCCGGGATGTAAAACTTCTGTACGTATTCCTTCACCATGCGGCGAGTGGAGAATTGCGGGATAACGGTCTTCATTGATTCTTTCATGAAGGCAACCCAGGCAGTCGACATTTCCTTCGGGTCACGGTCATAAAATTTCGGGATGATCTGGTGCTCAAGCGTGCTGTAAAGATTCTCAGCATCGAAGGCATCCTGTGCTTCGTTGGATTCGTATTCTCTGTCATCTCCGATCGACCAGCCATTCTTACCGTTGTAGGCTTCACACCACCAGCCATCCAGCACGGAGAAATTCGGTACGCCATTGATGGCGGCTTTCATGCCGGAGGTTCCGCTGGCTTCGTAGGGACGGCGCGGAGTATTCAGCCACACATCCACACCCTGGACGAGGTAGCGAGCGAGGTTCATATCGTAATCTTCAACAAAGATAATGCGACCGCCGGTTTCGGCTTTCTTGACGGTGCGATACACCTGCTGAATCAACTTCTTGCCGGGGTCATCGGCGGGGTGCGCCTTGCCTGCAAAGATGATCTGCACCGGATGATTAGGGCGATTGATCAATTCGAGCAGACGTTCAATGTCTGAGAGAATCAGGCTGGCACGTTTGTAAGTGGCAAAACGACGGGCGAAGCCGATGGTGAGAGCGTAGGGATTGATAAGCACGCCCGAAGCGACGACCTGCACCGGGTGGAAACCGCCGCGAGTCCAGCGGTCGCGTACGCGTTCGGTGAGGTAGAACGCCATCTTGCGTTTTAGATGAAGATGAACTCCCCACAATTCTTTATCAGGGATCTGGTCGATCTTTTCCATTAATTCATGATCGTCGAGGTTGTCGTACCAGGTATCGCCGAGATATTTTTCGAGCAGGTTGTTCATGCGGCGCGCCATCCAGTTACGGGTGTGAACGCCGTTGGTGACGTGCTGAATAGGGACATCTTTGACAGCGCGGTCTTCCCACAGGAACTTCCACATATCGCGGGAGACTTCGCCGTGCAACGCCGAAACGCCGTTCGAGCCGCCAGAGAGTTTGAGCGCGAGCACGGGCATGGAGTACATGTCGCCGTGCGGAGTGTTGTGTTTTGCCACGTCTACGAACTCTTCGCGGGTGAGTCCGAGTTCATGCCAATAGGCGCCGAGATATTTGTCGATGAGCCAGAGTGGGAATTCATCGTTACCAGCCGGGACGGGGGTATGCGTGGTGAAGACGTTCTGTCCGCGGTTCTTTTCGGCGGCAACGGCAAAGGTGACGCCTGAAGCCACTTGTTCACGAATCCGTTCGAGGGTTAAGAAAGAGGCGTGACCTTCGTTCATGTGCCAGACGGCGGGGTCATATCCCAGCGCTCGCAATGCGCGGACTCCGCCAATTCCCAACAGAGCTTCTTGCATGACGCGGCGATCCAAGTCTGACCAGTAGAGGCGGGCGGTGAGCAGACGGTCGTAGTCAGTATTGCCTTCAACGTTTGAGTCGAGCAGGTACAGCGGCACACGCCCAACACGCACTTCCCAAATTTGCGCGAGGAGTTTTCTATCGGGAAAATGAAAAGAGACGGTGACGGGCTTGCCATCTTTTTGAACGAGGGTGACGGGCAAGTGCTCGAAAGTGAGCGGATTGTTGACAGCTTCTTGCCAGCCATCTTCGGTGATGCGCTGCGAGAAGTAACCCTGCGCATACATGAAGCCGACGGCGATGAAGGGCAACCCAAGGTCAGAGGCTTCTTTGAGATGGTCGCCAGAGAGCACGCCCAAGCCGCCTGAGTAGATGGGCAAAGTTTCGTGCAGACCGTATTCCATTGAGAAATAGGCGATGGGCTTTTTCAAACTCTTGTGCGTTTTTTGCGACCAAGACTCTTTGGTGAAGTATGCATCGAAGTTCTTAAAGATCTGATCGTAATGATCGAGATATTCCTTGTCGTTGGCGGCTTGATTCAAGCGCGTCTGCCCGACTTCGTTCAGCAAACGGATCGGATTGTGATTCAGTCGTTCCCACAAGTCATAATCGAGACGACCAAACAAGCGAAACGCTTCAGGATTCCAAGACCACCACAAGTTGGTGGCAAGTTCGCCCAGGCGGCTGATGCGCTTGGGCAAATCAAATTTTTGAGAGGGAGAAGTTAAGAATTCCATAGTGGGCGGATGATACCTCATTGTTTTTTTCGAAGTCAGTATTGTAAGGTCTATTAGTTTATTGGTCAAACTAAGTCGTATAAAAAACAGGATGGACGATGTGTCCATCCTGTTCTCGAAAGGAACAGTCAAACGCTTCCAGCTGCGCCCCGGCTTGGGTCCACCCATCAAGCAGAGGCTACGCCCGAGCCGTTACGGCAATTGAAAGACCGAGACTGAGTTCCCAGCTTGATTCACTACGAACATGCGTCCCTGCGCATCAAAGGCAATTGCCGTAGGACGTTTGAACGGATTGCTGGTGATGCTCTTGCCGCCAAGCGCCCACAGGAAGGTACCGTCATTATCGAATACTTGAATGCGCCCCAGGTTGTAATCAGAAACAAAGACGTTTCCAGCGGCATCCACAGCAATGGCTTCGGGGACACCTTTAATGCTGATATCGTCTCCCATTGCCCAGACCGCGAGGAAGGTGCCAGCAGAGTCGAACTTCTGCACGCGTTTGTTCTCGTAATCAGCAACGAAGATGTTGCCCTGAGCATCGACAGCGATGCCGGTGGCGTGACTGAACAGACCATCCTCTTCGCCTTGCCCACCGAACTTGCTTATGAAGACACCATTGTTATCAAACTTTTGCACAAAGGGATTACCGTCGTCGGTGACGTAAACATTCCCGGCTGAGTCGGTCGCGATGCCAATGGCACGCACGAACTGCCTATCTTCGCTGCCTTCTGTGCCCCACTGCAAAAGGTAGTTACCATCTTTATCGAACTTTTGAATGCGGTGATTGCCGTTATCCACTACAAAGACATTGTCATTCGGGTCGATCGCCAGCCCGCCAAAGCCCATGGTATTGAATTCACCATCGCCGCTGCCCTGTTTGTCCCATTTGGCGAGGAGGTTTCCGTCACCGTCAAAGACCAGGACGCGGTTGTTGCCAGCGTCGAAGACATAGACATTCCCTAACGAATTGACGGCAACACCATAGGGGTCTTTCATGGCGTCGGCTTCGTTGGTGATCTTGAATAAGGGGGTAGGTTCAGGGGTCATAGGCACCTCGATGGTTGCAGTAAGGGTTGGGGGAAGGGTCGGTTCTGGCAACAGAGTTTCAGTGGGAGTAGTCGTAGCGGGAGGGACCCCTCCTCCACAAGCACTAAGCACATAGGCAAACATTAAGCTGATCCAAACGGTTCTCTTCATCCATTTCTCCTCTTATTAAGTTTTCCGGATTATAGGGTTGGCAAGATGAATAGACATCCTTCTTGAGGGTGGTCTTTTGGATTTTCTCCATATTTTTTTAAAGAAAAAAACTTGTTATGCCCATGATACAAAAAAAGCATTAATGTGATGAGCTAGGATGTAGAGCTTTTTTAATACTCAAGAGGGAAGATAATAAGTTAAAACCTGTGCAAAATAAGAACAAGATAATAAGATTAAGAATGATAAATGGGTTAGAAAGCCCAAAAAATGATTGACTCTGCCTAAAATCTGGATAGAATAAAGACAATATATTTGCAAAACATGTGCAAATATATTGTCGCATAAACCTGTTTTAAATTGAAAAAGGAGTTTAGAGATATGAAACGCACTTCCCTGTTCGTTGCACTACTGGTTGTATTCACAATGGTTTTAGCAGCTTGTGCCCCCGCTGCGACGCCGGAGCCGACCGCCGTCCCTGAGCCTACAGCAATGCCGGAACCCACTGCCACACCCGAACTGTTGGACATTGTTGACACCGCCGTTGCCGATGGTCGCTTCACCACCCTCGCTGCTGCCCTCGGAGCTGCCGAGTTGATCGATACCCTCAAGGGTGAAGGTCCCTTTACTGTGTTCGCCCCCACCGATGATGCCTTTGCCGCTCTCCCAGAAGGCACCGTTGAAAGCCTGCTTCTGCCCGAGAACAAGCAAGCTCTCACTGACATCCTCACCTATCATGTTGTTGCTGGCAAAGTCATGGCAGCCGATGTGACCGCACTCACCAGCGCCACCACCGTGCTTGGCAAGGACGTCGCCATCAAAGTAGACATGGGCAATGTGTATATCAACGAAGCCAAGGTCATCATCACCGATATCGAAACCTCCAACGGTGTGATCCACGTCATCGACGCTGTATTGCTACCGCCTTCTGAAGAAGCTGCTGAATCCAACACCATTGTGGATGTCGCTGTAGCCGATGGTCGCTTCACCACCTTGGTCGCTGCTGTTGAAGCCGCCGGTTTGGTAGAAACCCTCAGCGGTGAAGGTCCATTCACAGTCTTCGCCCCCACCGATGATGCTTTCGCGGCTCTTCCCGCAGGCACAGTTGAAAGCCTACTCCTGCCCGAGAACAAGCAAGCCCTCACTGATATCCTCACCTACCATGTGGTTTCCGGCAAGGTTATGGCAGCAGACGTGGTCACTCTGACCAGCGCCACCACCGTGCTCGGCAAAGACCTGACAATCACCGTCAAAGACGGCAAGGTTTTCCTGAACGACACCGTTGAAGTCATCATTACCGACGTCGAAGCTTCCAATGGTGTGATCCATGTAATTGACGCGGTTCTCCTCCCGCCTCAATAAGCAACTTTCTCCTCTGTGTGTAGTGTGTACGAAGAAAGGACGGGCAAATTGCCCGTCCTTTTGATTGCGTGCATACAGGCACGCTTAACCACTTTGGGGGAGTTTCTTTTATGCTGTATTCGCTATACTTGCGCCATGATGGAACGCATCCTTGAACCCGAATTAATGGAAGACATGGAGCAGGCGATCGCCTATGCCCATGCAGATTTTGCCACCTCACATCAACTGCGTGTGACGTGGTTTCACGAACGCTTTGGGATGGGAAGCCAGCCCGCCTCGATCCTGGACCTGTGCTGTGGTGGCGGCGATATGACCTTTCGCTTCGCCCGAGCCTTTGCACACGCGCACATCGTCGCCGTGGATGGTTCGCAAGCCATGCTTGACATTGCCGCACAAGATGTAAAAGCCGAGCCTGAGCTCGCCGGGCGTATTCAATTTGCAAAAGCCTTTTTACCCAGTGATGACATTCCACAAGGAAATTATGACCTGGCCATGTCTCATAGTGCCTTGCATCATTTTCATAATCCACTGGCATTGTGGGAGACCATCCGCGCCCACGCCCGCCCGGGGACGATGGTCTTCGTCTCAGACTTGCAGCGTGTGGAAAGCGTCGAAACAGCACAACGAATCGTACGGGAAAGAGCCGGGAATGAACATCCCATTTTGCAGCAGGATTTCGCGGCATCCTTATGCGCCGCCTTTACGCCTGAAGAAGTCCGCGAGCAGCTTAAGACAACTGGTTTAAACAGCCTGCGCGTGGAAACCATCGGCGATGTGTACATGCTAATCCACGGCGTATTTCAGCCTGAATAAGCGGCAGAGTAAAACAAGACGAAATGAGGGCAGGTGGGTTATAAATAGAAATCTTTACAGTTGAGGTGATCTGATGAATATACGAGACCTACTGCGAACTGCCAGCCGTACCTTTGCTATTGGGATCGAACGCCTGCCGGGCACACTCTGCGAGGCTACTACGATCGCTTATTTATTGTTACGCGTATCTGATTACCTTGAAGACAATGAAGAAATGGAAACCGACCAGAAAGTGGATTTACTGAATCTGTGGGTCAATGTCTTGCGCCAAGAAGCGGACATTACTTCCCTCACTCGTCAATTCTCCGATGCAGATACCACTAATCCCGATGCCATCGTAGCACAACACACCGAAGAGATCCTGCAACAATTGCGCGCCCTGCCATATGCCGTGCAGGAGATCATCGTGAGGCATGTCATCCACAGCACCCAGGGCATGGCTCGGTGGACAAAGATCGGTCCCAACGTAGCCGATGAAAAGGAAATGGACGATTACATGTTCGAGGTTGCCGGGCGGGTCGGGTATCTCATCACGCAATTATTCGCCTGGTATTCATTAACCATCCGCCGTAAGGAGCAGGAGATCATGCCGCTGGCACGTGAGTTCGGTCTCGGCTTGCAGACGGTGAACGTCATCCGTGGTTTGCGTGAAGACTTTGAACGCGGCTGGGTGTATGTGCCCAAGAAATTCTTAAGCGAAATGGGATTAACCAAAGAACAGCTCTTTGATGCAGACAATCGCGAACGAGCGTTACAAGTTTTGGATATGCTGACCGATAAAGCTGAACGTCACCTGCGCGAGGCGTTGAAGTATGTCAAATCCCTGCCGTGGTGGCAGCATGGCATCCGGCTGGGATGCATCTTCCCGCTCATGTTCGCCATCCGCACGTTGGCAGTTTGCCGCCGCAATGCACAAGTCTTCGAAAGCGAAGCCAAGATCACACGCGATGATGTAAAAAAGATCGTAATGGATTCGACTCTATGGGGCTGGTCGAATGTTTGGCTGGATAAATATTACCAAGAGCTGAGCACCGTCAAATCCTAAAAGAATATAAACATGGCTGAAATCAATCCACCCATCTCTCCCTTACTCCGTTTCCTTACGTTCATAAAAGTACTGGTCCTTTTCACAGTGGGAGCCGGGCTCTTGATCGTCCCAAATATAGCGTCTCAGATCTGGCCGTGGGACTTGCTGCCCTTCAACGCGCGGTTTTTAGGCGCGATCTATGCCGCTGCCTGTTTTGCCGCTGTTATCCAACTTGTTTACGCACGCTGGTCACCGGCGCGACTCGTCACATCGATGATCTTCCTTTTCACAACGCTCATCAGTATTCTTTCGTTTGTATATATAAATAACTTTAACTTTCAGCGCTGGGAAGTTTGGGTCTGGTTCATCGTGTATATCATTTTGCCCATCAATGCCGCTTATCATCTTTGGCTGTACCGCAACCTCCCACCCGTAGACTCTACTCCACTCGGCGCTTCCACGCGGACAATTCTAATAGCCCAAACCATCGTACTGGGTTTGTATGGACTCATGCTGATCGTCGCTCCTGCTTTTGCAAAAGGGATCTGGTCCTGGGAAATTGACAACTTCCATGCCCAGGTGTACAGCGTGACATTTCTGACGCCTGCCATCGGCTCGTACGTGCTGACGAAGGGTGCCACCAAACTGGAATGGACCACGCTGGGGCTTGCGCAACTCCTGCTCGGCTTCCTGCCCATCCTCGGCGTGTTGATCGTCGATGCGACTGTTAATCGTGTAGATTATTTTGCCATTGGCACATGGGTCTGGTTCCTGCTTTTTGCATGCATGGGCAGCCTTGGAATTTGGATGTTGAACAACGCAAAGGGAAAAACAAAATGAAGAACGATGCCATCCTGCCACTCACCCGCGCCATTGCAGGTGTTGTAGTTTTATTTCTGGTCGCTGCTTTTATAATTCTGTTCTTCCTACCCGACCAGACAGGCACCTTGTTTGCCTGGGCGATCAAGCCGCACATGTCCTCCATGTACTTCGGGGCAGCCTATTTGGGCGGCGCGTGGATCCTCGCCAAGACCGCCCTCGGCAAACGCTGGCATCGCGTCCAAGCCGTTTTCCCTGCGGTGGCCGTCTTCGCCACTGCCATGTTGATCGCGACCCTTCTGCATTGGGATCGTTTTTCACTCGGCACGGCTCCCTTCATTGCCTGGCTGATTCTGTATATTGTTTCACCCTTTCTCATCCCAGCGCTTTGGATATACAACCGACGTACCGAATCGCCCGAACCCGAAGAATCGGATGTAATCGTTCCAGACTTGGCACGACGGATCACTCGCCTCATCGGGACCTTCATCCTGATTCTCGTTACGAGCGGATTCTTATTCCCCAATCTATTCATCCCCATCTGGCCCTGGGAGCTGACTCCGCTCACCGCACGGGTCTTATGCGGTTGGCTTTCTGTGATCGGCACCAGCGCCGTGATGATCTCCCTCGACCCGCGCTGGACAGGTTGGCGCGCCATCCTTGAAGGCATCTTCATTGCCTACAGCCTAGTCTTTGTCGCCGCCTTCATGAACCCCGCAGACTTCAAGACAAGCATCGTCAATTGGTATACAGTTTTCATGGCGATCATGTTAATTACGATCTTTGTTTTCTACAGCATAATGGAATCTCGCAGACGTCAGAAATAAAAAAATAATTAACCCCGAATTTAATTTGGGACGCAGAAAACGCTGACCCACGCTGATAAGAGCAAAAGATCAGCGTTTTTCTGCGTGAATCAGCGTCCCATTTGCTCTTAAAAATAAACTCACCCGCGAAACCTTAATTTCGGGGTGAGTTATGTCTTCTAACCAGTTTTATTGATCTTTCACTTCAATTCCCGGCGCAATTTCTCAGCGACTGTGCGCAGGGACTTGATACGCGCAAAGTATTTGTCATTGGCTTCCACTAACGTCCAGGGGGCATCGGGGGTGCTGGTCTTCAAGAGCATTTCTTCGGCGGCGATGATGTAATCTTCCCATTTGCCGCGATTGCGCCAATCTTCATCGGTGATCTTCCATGTTTTGTAATTGGTGCGGGTGCGCTCTTTGAAGCGGCGCAGTTGCTCCTGCTTACTGATGTGCATCCAGAATTTAAAGACGATCGTGCCAGATTCAGTGAGTTGACGCTCGAACTGATTGATCTCGCTATAGGCGCGGCGCCAATCGGCTTCGGTGCAATAGCCTTCGAGGCGTTCAACCAAGACGCGCCCGTACCAGGAGCGGTCGAAGATGGCGATCTGTCCTTGTTCAGGCAAACGCCGCCAGAAGCGATATAGGTAGTGACGCTCTTTCTCTTCGCCAGAGGGAGCTGCAATGGGCCAGACCACGTATCCGCGGGGATCGATGCGTTCAGTCAAACGTTTGATGGTGCCACCCTTGCCTGAGGCATCCATGCCTTCATAGACGATGACCACGGGTCGCTTCTGTGCATACACCTCGAACGCCAGCTCATGTACTTCAGCCTGTAAGGTCTTGAGTTGTGTGTCATAGTCTTCGCGTTCAAGTGCCAATGTAAGATCGAGTCGTTCAAGCATTGACGGCTCCTTTCATTTCTTTTGTTGCGCGTGAACGTTTGGACTTGGACCCTGTTGAAGCGGGCAACCCTAAACGGGCTTCGAGCGAGGCGATGATGGTTTCAAAAACTTTGATGCGCATGTAATACCGGTCAGCGGACTCAACAATGGTCCAGGGAGAGTGAGGCGAATCGGTTCGGGCGATCATATCTTCGACATAGCTCGTGTATTTTTCATAGCGTTTGTTTTGGAGCAGGTCTTCTTCGCTCACTTGCCAGGCGGTTAGTTTATCTTTGCGTAATTTCTTGATGCGCTTATGCTGATCCGCTTCGCTGATGTGCAGCCAGAACTTCAAGATGACGGTTCCATCGGCGCTGAGCATCTCTTCAAATTCGGCAATGTCTTGATAGGCAGCACGTATTTCACTTTTGTTGACGGTCTTGTTCAAACGGTCGATCAAAACCCGGCGATACCAGGACGTATCGAATGCGACCATTTGCCCGCGGGCGGGAATCTTTTGCCAGAAGCGCCACATCCACGGATAACGCGTCTCCGCCGTGCGCGGCGGTGTGATCGGCACCACGCGAAAGCCGCGTGGGTCCAGCCGTTCTGCGAGCAGACTGATCAGCCGTCCCTTGCCCGTGGCTGCCCAACCCTCGAACACAATGATGACCGGAACCTTGGCATCGAAGACGGCGTGCTCCAATTCATAGAGCCGCTGCTGCAAGGGTCGCAGTCGTTTTTTATATTCTTCCTGTGACAAAGCCAGTTCAAGGTTGACGTATTCCAGCATGGCGGTCTCCAGTTTGTTGGTTTGGGAACTTGATTATTTTACCTCTCCTCCCGCTTACCACTGAGCTTGGCTTTGGGTACGATGTTCCCTACCCTCTATTCGGTGACATTGCGGCGAGAATCTACAACCACCCCCATATCTGGGGGGTAGGTGTAGATGTAGTTTGTGAGAGGTAGTCGAAGGACTGTCGAAGGATAGTCGAAGGATAGTCGAAAGAAGACTGTGATGGGTTGTGCCATATATGGGGGCTAAAACAACCTCTCCCCCGCCTCCCCTAAAGGGGAGGAGCTAAAACCATCCCATCACCCAAACATTGACTTGGAAACTCAGCGCCCATCCACAGAACAGCAACCAAAAAAATACCCTCTCCTTTAGGAGAGGGGCAAACGGACTTGTTCGATTATTACGCTCATCAGGGAGAGGTCAGCGGACATGCCGATCACGGCGCTCATCAGAATGTGTTCTTCACACACATCAATAAATTCACAGTATTTTTTATTATCGGAAAATTATTTTTTTACAGTAAACACAAGCTGAATAACTGGACCGACATATCTAGTATGCATCCACATTCGCCAAGTACTAATAAATTGTTTTTCTTGAATCCCCTCTGGCAATGATGGCGCCATGAAAGGATTATCGTAATCTGTAAAGGTATATGGTTGCCCAGTTTCGATAGCTCCTTTTACACCGATTACTGGCCAAGCTCCAAAGAGATTAAAATCATTATCATCCATATTAGACATGAAATCGCCACGATCTTCTCGAAGTTCATATGTTCCTTCGGGCGAGACAGTAATTTCAAATCGCAGTGTGTCATCTGACTTAAGCGGGGAAGGATATACAGCCGTTACAACCGGGACTGGTAAGGAATCATCAAATGAGTATGAAGGACAAATTCGCTCCCTTTGTGATGTGACAAAGCAAATACTCATTACCTTGAGAACAGGGTCTGGCAATGGGATACGAGAATGAGTAAGCCCCATTTCTAGGGTGCCAGTCCAAACGTGATCTTCATCAAAAAGACATGATGCGTCTGTACACCTACTTCCGATAGCTATCGTAGTAGCAGGTAAAGTGTGATAGATTTTCCAAATTTTGTCATCAAAGTAAGCAACACCTTTTGCTGTAGCTGCCCATATACGGTTATAGCGATCTAATGTCAAAGCACTCACGTCATTGCTGGGCAAACCATCTTCAGTTCGATAAGTCGTCCAATTTCCTTGCTCAAAACGGCTGATACCCCCATCTGCAGTCGCAAACCAGACTGATTCAAGTTGACCCTCACTTTTAGGGCGGATCATAATATCTCGGATTTGGTCTCCTGCTAAACCATTCTCGGTCAAAGTTGTGTAGTAAATCCATTTACTGTCTACTTGCCGATATTCGCTAACACCATCCCGTATATGCCCAATCCAGATGTTCTGTTGGCTATCAAATTCAATTGAGCTTATGTGGTTGTTATATATAGTATCGTTTTGTACTTGGTATGGGACACTCCAATTTACCCCATCAAACTTAGCTACACCTTCCCAGGTTCCAACCCATAAATTATCCTGACTATCAACAGTCAATGCAAATATTTCATCGCTCGGCAGACCATCGAGTGTAGTATAGCGATTCCATTTTTGTCCATCAAATAAAAGCACTCCATTTTTTTCGGTGCCGACCCAGATTTTGCCAGATGGGCTTATCGCAATTGTGTTGATATTTTGAGCTTCAACAATATTTGAAATTCCACAAATCGCAAAACTCTTTTTGTCATAATGCCCTATGTTACCTAATAGGCTCTTGTCAGAATTAAAGTAGCCTATCCAGAGACCCGTTTGGTCAATCGCTAATGCACGAACAGCATTACTCAGAATGCCGGGGGTGTTCTCAATATTAAAATTACTTATCCCTTGACTTCTGACAAATCTGGGAATGCCAAAATCCAATGGGATTTGTTCCGTTTCACCGCAAAATGTATTTTGATTTACAGGAGTGGAAGTAATGTCTGATGTTATTGGTGTTAATGTTACAGATGTTGACGTAGGTACTAATATTTGTTCAGACGGTTTTGTCTTGTTATTTGAAACAATAAAAAATAACGCGGCAACTGCAAAGGCAAATACAACTAGGAACATATAAGCCCATAGGGAATTAAATATTAATCGTCTAGATAGATTTGATTTATTTTTAATATTTTCGCGCGCCTCCTCTGAATTAACCAAGGAGTTTAGCTGGGCACTCTGTCTAAGACTCTGTTCTCTTTGCCAAAAGAGGAAGTAGAACTCGTTTTTAGCCTTTCTTTGGTAATTATAAAAAGTCTTTTCTGCCCATCGCTTTGGACGTTCTTTTACGATCATATCATTGGGACTTAACCCTTCCCAAAATCTGCCCCTTAAAATATCTGCATAGACTGGGTTTTCTATTTCTAATCTTTCTAAGATATCAGTTAATACAGCTTTTAAAGCTTGATACGGCAAAGTCGTTACATTTTCTTGTTGATATTTGATAGCAGTATTGTACGAAATCAATTTAGATTCACCAAGTTGTAACGGCGAATTCAAATTGGTTAAAGCCTCATCGATTTCCGTTTTTACTTCATCAGTTAAAGGAAGAATTCTCATTTTGCAACCCTAATTTATGAATTGCAGTGATTATACAGTGCTTTTACAGTGTTATTGCATCGCAAAAATAATTATTGGAGTAACATGCAAATGGTGCTATTTTACTCATCGTTCAGGCATCACATTTAAAGGAGAAACAACATGAATACTTCTTATAAATCAAATCCTGGTAAAAAAGTTATGATAAGTGATGTCGTGGTCTTTCTGACCCACAAACTTCTACATGGGATTATGCTGGTCGCGATACTATTTTCTACTCTTGGCACAACTACCCTACCAATTGTCCATGCACAACCACTGGCAAGTGAGCTTTTGTGCCCGGCGTCTGGAGTAGCAAGGTGGGAACTGCCCCCTCCACCTTATGTTGAACACGGTTTTTATATGCGTGTTAAATTGCCGGGAGATTACGTTAGTTTGATTCGTGAGATTAATTATGATGGACAAAATGTCTATGAAGGAACAGGAGGCTCGGGAGTGAGTGAGGATGTCGCAGGATCATCTAATTCTCTAGACGATCCATATATCGATTTACGGATTCATAGCTCTTGGGGTTATCTGCATTGGTTTACTCTTTCATCCCCAGATAATTGGACTATCAAATATGCTTGCGGAAATGATATCAGTGGTGCAGTGGTTAATAACATAACAGGCGCTCCCATTATCGGTGCAACTGTTGATTTCCTCGGTCATGGTACTGCTACTACAGACAATAACGGAATATATCGCTTCTATAGTATGCCAGCCGGTAATTGCAGCTTGTTGGCATCGGCAAGCGGTTACAATGGTGGTTCAGCTAGTAGTTGCAGTGTCAATGCGGATATCCCTACTGAAGCTCCTACTATCAGATTGAATCCAATCTCGTCTCAACCACCAGCTACCTCCCCACCTGCTCAAAATGGTATTGAATTGGTAAGTGTTTCCAGTCATAGTGTCCAACCTGGAGAAAAATTTAATCCGTCTGTGACAATCCGTGTAACCTCAGGGAATCTTGATCCTGCGGATGGAGATCATCTCCACGCGACACCAGAAGATTCGAGTAATACTATGGGGGCTTGGCCCGTTCAAGAAGTCAAAAATTATGTTGGCACAGGGCAGAACTATACATTTGATGTAAATAAAGACCCTGGTTTTCAAATGACTGCACCAAACACTCCAGGCAATTATCAACTTGTCTGGCAATTGCGGGTAAATGGAAACCATATTGGACCGCAGGCTATCATCCATGTTAATGTGGGAATGCCAAACCATGCCCCATCAGCGCCTACACCACGCACACCTAATAACTGGGCTGAAATCCATAGCCAACAAGCACCCGAATTATGTTGGGATGCAGTTGGTGACCCTGATGGCGACTCAGTTCAATATTATGCTGAAATCTATCAGAGTGCGGTTTTAGACAACAGTGGTTGGATCAATGGAACGTGTTGGCGTCCAACAACAATTGCGGGGCAGTACTTTACATATCAGTGGCATGTTAAAGCAAGGGATAGCCATGGATCCGAGGGCGGATTTGGAGATACTATACATTTCACTTTATCTCCACCATTGTACGATCCTCAACAGCCTACATCGGTCCCTCAGTCTCTTACAGGGCTTCCTGTCCAAACGGGATATTCATGGGATACCGCATATTTATATCGACGCCCGTTAACAATTACAACGAATGACGATCTAAAAGCTGGAATGGTCATTAAAGTTGATGGAATGGATTTGGAAACACTGGTCGCAGAAGGGAAAATGCGCGCGGATCACAATGACTTGCGTGTTGTTCGCCGTCTTTCGGCAAACACATGGCAGGAGGTGCAACGTATTTATGCCTCTGGCTGGGATGTTGAGTTCCAATTGCTCTCAGATATTTACCCTGGCACTGATACATCCTATTATCTATATTATGGAAACCCAAACGCGGGCACTCCGCCAACTTTCAGCTTGCCCAGTGGATGGTATGTGGATATGTACCGTGACAAGTGGTGGGAGTCGTGGGGTGGAACATGGGAATTTAATCAGTCCATGGATTTTAATAATGTCTGCGAGCCACCATTAAGCCATCAATCGAGGGTTAACAGTTCTTTTGACGATTCAGATAAGTTTCGTGGTCGTCTTTATATCCCAACAACCGGTACATGGACCTTTAGTGTATATACTAATGATGGTTACCGCCTCTATTTGGACGATGTTGAAGTGGGTCGTTTCGATGGGTATGACGGTGGTCGATGGGCAACCATCGGTTCAATGAATTTGAAGGCTGGGTGGCATAAGATGGATGCACGCAATATGTGGGTTGGTTGCGGCCCATGGAAACTAGCCATGTCTGGTCCGGGATTTGCTAATCAAATCATTCCTTCCAACTATTTTCAAAAAAGTTGGGGTAATGTAAAAAATGGTGTAAACCCGTCAGCTGAAGAACTCAATGTGCCCATTACTAATACACTGACACCAACAGCTACTAGTACTTACACACCAACGGCAATACCGACTTTCACACCTATAGCAACTTCGGTGCCCACAAATACGCTTACCTACACCCCAACCTTCACACCTACACGGACAAATACTCCTCTAGCAACAGCTACTCTGCTGCCTACATTGACTCCTACCCTGACTCTAACAAACACCCCAACAAAAACTGCTACTGCTCAACCCACGTCAACTGGTAGTACAGGAACTGAATTGCTGCCTCAACCCTGGCATTTAACAGGCAACAATGGAGCGGCGGAGTTGTATCAAGGTATTAGTAGCACCGCATTGCAAGGGAAAAATATGCTGCGTATTACTTACAATCTCCATGGACTGAATGCTCTCAGTGGTGACGCGTCAGCAATCATATTTGACCAGTCAGGCTGGAAATACATCAGCTTGTCCAATTATGGACAAAATGGATTGGATGGAGTGCAAACTGTTGACATCCCATTGGCGAATTTTTCTGGACTAAACCCCAATTCTTCGGTTGGAACTTTACATACCCGTTTCTGGTACTCTAGTCAATTTACGGTCGATATCCTTAGCATTGTCGCATATAGCTCACAATCTAACCCAACTTCAACTAAAACTTACACACCAACCGTAACGAGAACGCCAACTCGCACTCCGACACCGACTCGTACGCCTACTCCAACTCGTACACCTACAAGGACTAACACTCCTTTGGCAACTTCAACGCCAACATTGACTCCTACCGCGGTATCAACAAATACTCCAACCCAGGCTACAAGTGGTGCCAACACTGCAACCATGACTCCAACAGCCACTGTTACTGCTCAACCCACGTCAACTGGCAGTACAGGAACGGAATTGTTACCTCAATCCTGGCATCTTACAGGTAGCAATGGAGCGGCGGAGTTATATCAAAGTATTAGCAGCAGTGCACTACAAGGGAAAGATATGCTGCGAATTACTTACAACCTCCATGGACTGAATGCTCTCGGAGGCGACGCGTCAGCTATTATATTTGACCAGTCAGGCTGGCAATATATCAGCTTGTCAGACTATGGACAAAATGGATTGGATGGAGTTCAAACTATTGACATCCCATTGTCTGATTTTCCTGGACTTAATTCAAATGCTTCCGTTGGCACATTACATACTCGTTTTTGGTATTCAGGTTCGTTTACTGTCGATATCCTAAGTATTGTCGCCTACAGTTCACAGTAGAAACTACCTTAGTTAGCGCAATAAAAAGGATGGCATCAATCAATGCCATCCTTTTTATTAGCGTGAGATTGAAGTAAGTTATCCTATTTCCAAAAAACTACAACTTCACGAATCGACTCACCACCTTCACCAACCCAGTTGGATAATCTATCACTTGCTATATGGAGCAGAGCAGCCTTCCCCACATAAGCCAATCATGGCGCTTATCAGGGTGAGATTATGCCCATAACTTAGTCAATTGCCAATACTTACGAAACATATAGGAAAGATTGTGGCGGCACTACCCCATATGTCTCTTTTAGTGACAAGGGTTTCCTGTATTTCTTAGTAGTTCCAATTTTTATGGCATGACCATTTTCTTTTTCTGAAAAATAAGAGTAAAAATAGTCTTCACTAATACCTGCATGCTTCTTGGTTTTCCTCCACAAGCTCTCCAAATTATCAGAAATTAATTCTTCAATCTCAAACTCGCCTATTACTTTACATACTGGCGCCGAAGCATACACAATAACTTTTCTCACTGGTTTCTTGAAAATGCTTCTCCGAAACTCAAATTTTTTTTCACCCTCAAAAATTTTGGAAGCAAATTCAGGCTTAATGGACAATAAGGCTTTCATCAGTCTGGGTCTCCTTTAGTATTTGCTCAAACTTTTCCTGCTTTATCAATTCAAAGCCTCTAGGAGCAGAGCTTATATCGGCAATCACGCCAATTTCCATCAACCTCTTCATTGTAAGTCGTTTTGGAAATGAGTAAAGATACAAAAAGTTTACAATAAATGGTCTACTGCGCGGATTGTAATCCCACCATTCAAGCAACTCTTTATCAGAAAAAACACTCCTTTTTCTACATAAGTCAATGAATTGTTTCCCATCCTTGATATTGGCAACAACACTTTCGATCACTCCAATTGTGCTAATTACAGCATGGTAGTAGCCACCGGTACGATAAAAAACAATTGTATCTCCGCGATGTAGGTCTCTAAACCAAGACCGTGAAATATAAACCTTACTTATCGCATTTCGAAACGACTCGTTCTCAACAAAATCGGCTGGTTTTTCTGTTTTTAGAATCGAGTCTGGAAGCAAACTCGTATGATATTCCGGCTTAATGGGAACGATATATGCTTTTGAATTTTCCTTGAAAAAGGGATATGTAAATTTCGGGTTCTGTTCATCAAAAGTCTTCGTCATATCTCTGATATATACAGACTCGTCTCCATATTTATTATGTTTTATTCCATGATAAATAAAACCAAATTCTTCTAATAAGCTTATTAGACGCTGATGTTCAAGACTTTTATTAAAGATTGTCACATAAATTTCTTCAACCTTTTGTTTAATGGCGTTATCAAAAATAATTTTTATAAATCTTTCCCCAAGTTTATAACCATTCAAGACGACTTTAAAAGTCCCTATTTTCAATCTTTTCTTTTTACTGAATAATGGTTCTATATCTTCGTAAGTCTCGTTTTGATCTTCAGTTTTCAAGTATAGAAAAGCTGATATCTTTCCATCAGATTTATAAATATAAGCTACTTCTTCGCTCTTTTTATTAAACCATCCCTCAAAGCCTGGATAATCTACCTTAAAACTATCAAAGAAATCATCTGATAAATCAATGTTTCCAAAATGGTCTGTCGTAACAGATAAAACTTTGTAATCGACCAGGCTAGGATGCTCTGCAATAACTTTTTCCAGAAATGCTTCAATAGTAAAGACTTTATCTCCTATGTTGAGCAATTCGGCTTTTTTCTTAATCTTCTTATCTTCTGTAATAAATACATCTACTTTTCCAACAAAGAGTTCATTCAACAGCAAAGAGTCGTTTCGATCATTATCAGTAACATCAATAGTCTGACTCACACTACTTACACGCGAATTCATAGCAGACTGAACTTGCAACACGTTGTAAGCATCTAACTTTATATTCATGACCTCCCGTGTATTGCCTGCTTTCAACTTATTTATTTCGTTAACAGTAACTTGGTGTACACATTTTGTGTAATGAAGATTATCAATCCATCGAAATAAAATCCCAATATCCTTGTTTGATGGATAATTACCTTCTCGATGAATTATTATATTAGTGTCAAGTAAGATTCTCATTTCACACTCCCCTTTTATGGGTGAGAAGACGACGACTTCCAAAGTATACATGAATTTACAAGAAAAAGACGGCGTCCCACCCCTGACGCCGTCCCATCTTTCCTCTTTCGTCTTTCTTCCTACAACTTCGCGAAGCGACTCACCACCTTCGCCATTCCTGCCGGACGTTCCACATTCCCGCCCTGATTGACCCCGATCACCGTACCTTCCTTCGCGTACGCTAACTGCACGTATGCCTGACCGGTAATAAAGCGCGCGCTGTCGATGGCGCAGGAGGTCACGAAGCCGATGCGTTTTCCGTCGGCATTGAGCACCGGGTCACCGTTATGCGCCATGCGCGTGCGCTGTTCGTCGAAGGTGAAGCGCACCACCACACCCTTGCGTTCTTTCTCACGCGCCACGAAGGCATCGCGACCGATGAACCACGGCTTGTAGGTCTTCACATACGAACCAAAGCCGCCTTCGGCAACGCCGAGGTCACGCATGAGGGTACCCGAAAAGTCGCGCTGTTCCATGTACTCCCAGCCAAAGCCATCGCCTTTGCCAGAACCTAATCCCATCTCATGACCATACAAAGGCAAACCGGCTTCGGTTCTCAAAGAGTCACGCGCGCCCAAGCCGATGGGCTTCACGCCGAAGGGCTCACCCGCTTTCAACACGCCGTTCCAAAATGCCACGGCACTATCCGGGTGGACGAACAACTCAAACGCCATCTTCTCACCGGTATAGCCCGTGCGCGAAACGATCAAGTCAAAGCCGCCTATGTTTGCATCGCACAACTCGGTGCGCTTCAACTTCATAACTCGTTGCTTTGTTTCATCATCCACGCCCATCGCCAACAAAATATCACGAGACTTCGGTCCCTGCAAAGCAATGTCCACGCGCATGTCGTTGCCAGATTTCGGGTCACGCAAATTGCGGATCTCCGCGTTGTAGCCGTACGCGCGCGCCCACGGACGAGCGTTGTCAATTTTCACTTTGCCATCGCGCACGCTTTCGAGCCAGGTGCGGTCTTTGTCATCGTTCGACGCGTTGACCACCACCAGGAAATTATCAAATCCGCGGCGGTAGACCAACGTATCGTCGATCACATCGCCATCGGGCGTCAGGAAGTGGGTGTACAAACTCTCACCCGGCATCAAACCTCCGCAGTCATTGCCGCAGACCGTGTCGAGGAAAGAGGCGGCATCCGCGCCGCGCACGTCATACGCGCCCATGTGACTCACATCAAAGAGTCCCGCCGCATTACGCGTGGCAAGATGCTCCTCAAAAATCCCCGTATACTGCACCGGCATTTCCCAACCCGCAAAGGGGACCATTCTGCCGCCGAGATCCTTATGAGTTTGATTCAACGCTGTTTTCTTTAACTCACCTTCAGCTTCATTCCAAACGAAAGGCGGCAGCGCCTCTTCCTTAACGTTTGAGCTGACGCCTACAAACCAAGGCTTGACCTCACTCTGAAGCGGCGGATTCGTAGCAGCGAGTTTCGCCTTCACTTCACTCACCACGAACGGACCCGGCACACGCTTGGTGCTGAAATCTTTCGAGCCGTCCAAATTGAACGAGGTGTATCCATCCGAAAGATCGCGCAACCATGTTCCTACAACTGAAGCATCTTTCACGGGAACGGATAATTGATAGGTGGTGTTATCTACATTCTTCAACAAACCTTTGACCACTCCCTTGGGAGTCGCAATCGAAGTGACCTGCGTCTTGCCCTTCTTCAACGCCGAAAGGTCAGACGATGCGACATAATCCAACACTTGGCGAATGCGCTGACCGCTGAGTTCGTACACGCCTGTGGTGGCTTTATCGTCAATGTAATAGAAATGCGGGTAACCGGTCTTGGTCGGTTTGAAGTCAATGCCTGCGCCCATTGCCAACTTGCGGATCTTCAACTTGGCATCGTTGAAGGCTTTGAAGTCCACTTTTGCGCGGCGCTGCTTGCCCTTGCGGACGGTATCCACTGCATGCGGCGCACATGCCAACAGCACATCCGCGATGATGTCTGCGAGTTGGCGCGACTGCTTCTCGTTGAATCCACGCTGGGTGATCCATGGCGTACCGAGGCGAATGCCCGAAGGCGCCGCCGCGCTCTTATCACCGGGAATGGTGTTGCGATTAACGACCACGCCAATAATATCGAGAATGCGAGCCGCTTGGTCACCACTCAACTTCGTTCCATCCTCACCGACGACGGATGAGCAATCCACGTTCAGCATGTGGCTATTCGTGCCGCCGAATGGAACGCGCAGTCCGCGCTTGGTGAATTGATCTGCCATCGCCACCGCGTTCTTGATGGTCTGGTCTTGCAGTTTCTTGAACTGCTTGGTCTGCGCCAGCTTGAAAGTCAACGCCAAACCCGCGAAGACATTCACGTGAGGTCCGCCCTGCTCCCCGGGGAAGACGGCTTTATCGATCTTCTTGGCGATGTCGGCTTTGGTGGTCATCAACACCGCCCCGCGTGGGCCATCGAGACTCTTGTGAGTCGTAGACATGACAATATCAGCAATACCAATCGGGGAAGGCACAACGCCCGCCGCCACCAACCCACCGATGTGGGAGATGTCGGTCAGTAAATACGCACCCACTTCATCGGCGATCTCGCGGAACTTCTTCCAATCCGGAATCCATGAATAGGAAGAGTAACCGGCGATGAGCAATTTCGGTTTATGTTCCAATGCAAGCTGACGAATAGCTTCATAATCGAGTTTCTCGTCCGCGCCTACAGAGTAATGCACAGCCTTAAACCATTTGCCGCTGCGGTTGACCGGTGAGCCGTGCGAGAGATGACCGCCATGCAGCAGGTCGAGTCCCATCACGGTATCGCCGATGTTCAACAAGGCTTGATAGACCGCATTGTTGGCAGGTCCGCCCGAGAGCGCCTGCACGTTGACGTAAATATCATTGGCAGTAAATCCGTTTGCAGCAAAAGCCTGCGCGGCGCGTTTGCGGGCGAGCGCTTCCACGGCGTTGGCATATTCCACGCCTTTGTAATAGCGCGGGTCACCGTTGCGGCGATAATCGGCAAGCCTCATCGGGTGATCGAGAATTTCATCCTCGCTCATCCAGCGCGATTCTTCGCTGGGGTAACCTTCGGCGTAAATGTTCTGAAAGGCAGACATCAACGCTTCACGCACTGCCATTGGCGCAGTCGATTCGCTGGGAATCATGATGAGCTTGCGATACTGTCGCTCCGCTTCGAGCTGGGTCAATTCGTAAATATCTTTGTCCAATTTTTCGAGCGAACCACGAAATAAATAATCGGTCATGCTGTATCTCCTGTTGGGGGAAAAGTATCAGAGCAAGAAAAGGCTTGATGAAGCTGTATCAACTTCCAGTTAAGCAAGAAGCGAAGCGTTTTATCCTACGGTTGAATTGTAGAACCATCAAGGGCAAGGGTCAAGTGGAAAAGTATAAATAAAAGGAGGCG